>DATGGQ010000027.1:0-2631 GCA_035308445.1 Candidatus Limnocylindrales bacterium
TCGGCGCTCCTCGCGTAGCGGCCCGGCAGGGTGGGCGACAGCGCCCCCGGCGATTGGTAGAGCTCGGCGACGACGATGGCGAGCGCCCCGGGCGCCCCCTGAACCCATGCCACGGCAGCGTCGCCGGAGGCATCGCCCGCGGCGGCGAGACCGTCGGCCGCATCGACCGGGCCCTGCGTTGGCGAGGACACCACCATCTCTGAACCGAGGGCGGAGTTGGCGGGCGCGTAGCGAACCCGGATCTCCGCCGGAGCGCTGGCCCCCGGCTCTTGGTTCCAGGCGACAAGCGTCGAGAACAGCCCCGCGGCCGCGGGCACCGGGTCGGGAGGCGCCGCGGCGCTCAGGCTGTTCACCTCGCCCACCCCGCTGGGACTGGTGTTCTGAAGCAGGGTCTGGGCAAGCGCGGCGTGGCTCAGCGTGCGCTCGGAGGTGACCCAGCCCTGACCGTATTCGGTGACCGCCGCCTGCGGATCCTCGGCTCCGTCGGCCGGGGCTCCCGAGAGCCCGTCGGCAGCCGTGACTCCGTCGTAGATCGAAGCCTGGAGGCGGTTGGAGAGGACGCGGTAACCCTGTGTGCCGCCACAGCTGACGAGCTCGCGAAACGCCACCGCGGCGTAGGAGGAGTCTCCGCCCGCGGCCACCACCGGCTCGTCGGCCGACAACGCCGCACATCCGGGCGGAGGAGCATCGGCCTGCTCCTCGACGACGCTGGGCGAGGTGCCCCAGACGCGCCTGGAGTAGATGTGGCCGTTCTCGCCCCAGACGACGATCGCGACGCCGTCGCCGGCCGCCGCCACGTCCGGGCGACCCGAGCCGGTGCCGGCATTGTCGCCCGCGACCGTGTTCAACGGGGGCGCCTCGAGTGACCATTTGCCGCCCACGTAGTAGGCCGTGCGCACCTCGGAGCCGCCTCCGGCCGAGGTCGTGAAGGCGATGTAGGCCTTGCCGAAGTTGGTCATCGAGATCGACGGGCTGGCTGCCGCCCCGGCGAGGGCGATCGGGGCGCCGAAGGGCGCGCCCTGGCTGGCGCGATCGGCGACGTAGAGCTCGCCGCCATTGATGAAGGCGACGAGCAGGACCCCGCCGTTGCCCGCGGCCATCACCGGAGTCGACGAGCCGCCGCCCAGCCCCGAATCGACCTGCACCGGCGGTTGGAACGAGCCCGTGGTCAGCGGCGAGACAAAGACGTGGGGCGCACCGGAGGCCTGCTTGAGGTAGACGAGGCCGCCGGTTCCGTCGCGCGCGATCGAGATGCCCAGGCCCTCGGGGCTGGCGATCCCCGGGCCGAGACCATCCACGACGACGGGAGGCCCGGGCACCGGCTGCTGGGCAGACGCCGGAGGGGCGAGGGCCCCCATCAGGCAGACAGCGCCGAGCAGCCCGCAGGCGCGCAGCGCGAGATTCATCTCGCTCAAGCCACCCCAGATCGGCGCGGTCCGCCCGCGCCGCTGGCACTCCCTGTCGGCCGTCGGTCTGACGACGCTAGAACCGGCCAGGGCGCCTCAGGTTGCGGTGCTCAGCGGTCTTTGAGGAAGGACGGGATGTCGATCTCGTCGTCGCGGATCTCGAGCGACGAGCGCCTGACGTCGTCGATCGTCACATCCCGCCCCCGCGACATGCGTTCCCGTCCCGCCCGCAGCCGGCCGTGGTCGAACCCGGTTGCGATCACCGTGACCCGCACGTCCTCGCCCATCGCGTCGTCGATCACGGCCCCGAAGATCATGTTCGAGTTGGCGTCGGCGGCTCCCTGGACGATCTCCGCAGCCTCGTTGACCTCGAACAGCCCGAGGTCGTGGCCTCCGGTGATGTTGAGCAGGATCCCCGTCGCGCCCTCCACGGATTCCTCGAGCAGGGGGGATGAAATCGCCACCTTGGCGGCCTCGGGGGCGCGATTCTCGCCGTTCGCGGTCCCGATGCCCATCAACGCGGTTCCGGCGTCACGCATGATCGTCCGCACGTCGGCGAAGTCGAGGTTGATCAGGCCGGGGATCGTGATCAGGTCGGTGATCCCCTGGACGCCCTGACGCAGGACGTTGTCGGCCTCGCGGAAGGCATCGAGCATCGAGGTCCGGCGCTCCACGATGGCCAGCAGCTTCTCGTTCGGGATCACGATCAGCGTGTCGACGTTCTCACGCAGCTTCGCGATGCCCTCGTCGGCTTGCCGCGCGCGCTGGGTGCCCTCGAAGGCAAACGGGCGGGTCACGCAGCCGACGGTCAGAGCTCCGATCTCGTTCTTGGCGATGTCGGCGATGATCGGCGCCGCCCCCGTCCCTGTGCCCCCGCCCTCGCCCGCGGTGACGAACACCATGTCGGCGCCCTTCAGCGCCTCTTTGATCTCGTCCCGAGACTCGGCGGCGGCGCTCTGCCCGACGTCCGGATTGGCCCCGGCCCCGAGGCCCTTGGTCAACTGGTGGCCGATGTTCAGCTTCACGTCGGCGTCGCACATCGCGAGCGCCTGGGCGTCGGTGTTCGTGGCGATGAACTCGACGCCCCGTAGGCCTGCGTCGACCATCCGGTTGACGGCGTTCGTACCGCCGCCGCCGACGCCGACGACCTTGATCACAGCCAGGTAGTTGCCCGAACGGTCTCTCATGTCAATGTGGCTCGACCTCAAGCTCGAGTGCAGGGTAG
>DATGGQ010000028.1:0-24789 GCA_035308445.1 Candidatus Limnocylindrales bacterium
GACCCAGCCGAACGCTCGACGCGCGATTCCGGGCGACGCGGCCACGCTGAGCCCGCCGCCGGCGCTCAGCGGATCCGGCGACCTCGGAGCACGATCGCGGCCGGCTGAGCCAGGACCGCGGGGTCGTTGCGGGGATCCGCAGCGAACGTGACCACGTCCGCGGGTCCGCCGGCGTCGAACGAGCCCAGGCCGAGGAACTCGCGCGCCCGGGATGAGGCTGCCGCGAGAGCCGCCACCGGCGGGACACCGAACTTGATGAGGTGTGCGACCTCCTGCGGGATCGTCCCGGCCGTGTCCGTTCCAGCGAGCAGGGGCACGCCGAGCGAGGAGGCCCTGGGCAGCATCGCGCGGTAGTTGTCGAGCCAGCGAGCCCGCTGCTCACGGACCCGCTCCGGGATGTCGTCCGGCAGCGGTTCGTTGAACGCGTTCAACGTCGGCGTCCAGGCAACGCCACGACTCGCCATGAGACGCAGGGTTTCCTCGTCGAGGAGTGACCCATGCTCCACGGAGTCCACCCCGGCTCGGACGATCGGGCCGACGGTCTCCCATTGGCTGTGGACGGCGACCCGGGCCCCGGCCGCGTGCACGGCGTCGACGACCGCGCGGAGGAGCGCGGGGTCGTAGTTCGGCTCGGGGCTCCAGTCGCCGATGACCTTGACCCAGCTGGCGCCACGGGCGACCTCGGCGAGGGCGGCGGCCTGGAGGTCGACCGCTTCGACGGGATCGTGGAGTGACGGAAAGAAGCGGTCCTTCGGCGCGAGCCAGCGACCGGCCGCGAACAGGGTCGGGCGGGTCGGGTCGTCGCGCAGCTTGAGCGTGACGCTCTGCGGCGCTCCGACATCGCGGACCGCAAGGACCCCCTGCCGGCCCCACGCCTCGAGGCGTTCATCGATCGCTGGAAGATCGAGAGTCCCATGGTCGGCGCTCAGCGACAGGTGAGCGTGGGCATCGACCAGGCCGGGTAGCGCGAACGCGCCCGGCAGCCGCTCGAAGGCCGGAGGCGGGTGCGTCGTGAACGACCCGCCCACGATCCACAGATCGCCCTCGCCGCCGTCCTGCAAGAGGCGTGTGGGAACCTGCCATGCCTCCGCGGACTGGCTGACCGTCATCGGTCGGAGCGTACCCGCAGCGCGACGAGACACGACATCCGCGGAGGTCGGCATCGCGGCGACACGCCCGGTGTGTCGTGGATCTCGGGTCCGCCGATCGGATCGTCGTCCTCGGCGACCGATCGGGATCTTCGACCTACCCAGAGTGTTTGTTCCGGCCGATGGAGCGGTCAGGGCGACCTCCAGCCCCGATCCCGGCGCTAGCTCAGCTCGCGGTCCGACAGGAGCTCGCGGGCGATCGCGAAGCGGAGGCTGCCGTACGCAGCGAGGTCAACGACGAGGCCGCCGAGCCCGGCCAGCTGCGAGCTGTAGAACACGAACACCTGGGTGACGAGGATCCAGACGAGGAGCCCTCGCAGCATCCAGTGATAGCCGGCCAGGCGCGAGCTCGCCAGCCGGACCGCGCCGACCACGACGAGGACCGCCCCGACGACGGTCGAACCGAGCTGGGCGGCGCCCGCGGGCGCCGACACGACAGTCGCGGCGCCGCCGCTCGTCGCCGCGACGAGCCCACCGACCCCGGCCACGGCCGCGATCGCGTAGCCGACGACGAACACGGTGATCGCCCGCTCGGCCCAGGCGTTCTCCATGAGCCGCTCGTACGCCCTGGCCAGGCGGCCAGGGACCGCCGTCAGCCAGCTCGACCGCTCCGGGGTGCCCGGGCGTTCGGCCAGATACCGGACGACGAGCCTCGTGCCGGGGTCGGCCGCGTCGGCCATCGAAAGGAGCCGAGCGATCCGACCGCGCTCATCGGGCTGGAGCGGCCCCGACGCGTCGCCGGCGAGGCGGCCGAGGGCATTCGCGAGCGCCTCGGCCGGCGACGGGCGACGACGGCCGACGAAGGCGCGGGCCACGAGGTAGGCGCCGACGAAGGCCACATAGACGAGGGCGACGGCGGGCCGGTAGAAGTAGTCGTTGTCGCTCGTGACGAACTTGCCGATCTCGTCGATGAACGTCCCGAACCCTAGTCCGGCGATGATCGCGGCGGCGTGGTGGATGTTGCGATCGAGATACCCGAGGAGCAGGAGCAGGGCGACGAGCATCAGCAGGCCGCCCCAGAGCATGTGGGCGATGTGGAGACCGTTCGTCCCGATCTTCGGGTAGTTCGTCAGCGCCAGGAACCAGCGGATCCCGAGGAACGAGGCGACCGCGGCGATAAAGAAGCTCTCGAAGAGCCAGGGTGCCTCGGTATTCCGGGTGACGCGGAAGGGCCGCCAGGCTTGCATCGGCGCGAGGATAGGGCTCCGGAGCGGGTGACCGTCCGGGACCGCCGCTTTGGGCGCGGTTCAGCCGACCCGGATCGACGTCGAGGTCGAGGCGCCCGTCTCGGCGGCCATGCCGGTCCAGGCATGCGCTCGAGCGATGCTGCTGACCGATCGGCCTGAGACTTCACGGGGCCGCACGGCACCACGCCGTTGGACCGAAATGGCCGCCGGAACGTCATCCGCGCGACGCCATCCATCAGCCGATCTCGGTAGTGTCGGTCCGCTCCCTTCTCGAATGCCTCCATCGTCGGAGCCACCCGCCATGTCCGTCTCCACTCCGAGCTCGACGCCCGCCGTCGAACCGCCGGCCGCGCCCGCTGGCCGCCTGACCGCCTCGATGCTCTTCTATGCCTTCGCCAACCGCGTGGCGCCGCCGGCCGGCCGGCTCGACAAGGCGAAAGCGGTTCCCTGCGCCGGACCCGACGTGAAGGTCCAACAGGACGCCCTCGCCACGACGCTAGTCCACGCCGCGCTCTGGGATCTCGGCCGTCGAGGCGTGATCCGCCTCGAGGAGGTCGAGAAGAAGGTCCTCTTCGTGAAGACGAAGAGCCTAAAGGTCCGCCCGTCGGCGGGCTCGGACCCCTCCGCCGAGCCGGCCGACAGCCTCGAGTTCGACCTGCTCCAGGCGGCCCTTCGCCGGGGCGACGATGGTGACGTGCGAAGCGTCGTCCGAGCGCTCTACCCGAAGGACGTCGAGGACCCGTTCCGGCGGGCGATCGGCATGGCCAACGTCGCGGAGATCAATGCCGGACTCGTCCGGCTCGACGTCGAAGAACGGTCCGGGATCGGCCGGGTCCTCGGCAAGAAGGAGCGACTCGTGTGGCAGTGCGATGTCATCGCGGCGCATCGCGACGACTTCGCGGCCATCGTCCGCGACTGGAACCGGGATCACGACGCCGATCCGGCGGCCTTCGATCGCCTCGCAACCGAGATCCGTCGGGCGATCGCCAGCCGTGAGCACGAGGAGCGCGGCTCGATCTTCGACGACTAGCGGTGCGCACTGCCGGTCGTGTTGATCGCCGCGGCCCGGTCCACGACGTCCGCTCCCAGCCGGCCGACAGCTTGCCGCGCTACGGGGTGACGGTGATGGCCGAGTACATGCCCGCCTTGAAGTGCCCGGGAATGTTGCATACGAATAGATAGGTTCCGGGCTGGGTGAGGTCCACGGTGCGGGTCTGCGTTGCGCCGGGGTCGATGTTGTCCCCGTCGCTGACGAGACTGATGCCGGGGCCGGCCTCGACGATGTTGCCGTTTGCGTCGACCGGGTATTGCGATGGCGCGAGGTCGCTCTTGAACACGAGGAGCTCGTGCTGGATCGTCCCGAAGTTCCCAGCCTCGAGGATGACGCTGCCGGCCTTGATGGTCGTCGGCGCGGCGATGTGCCACTCGCTCAGTGCGGCCGGGATGTAGGCCTGCTGCGCGGAGGTCGGGGTCACCGTGACGACCCGGAACATGCCCGCCTTGAAGTGACCGGGCAGGTTGCAGACGAACATGTACGTGCCCGGCTGGGTGAGATCGACGACCTGCTTCTGTGTCACGCCGGGCGCGATGGGCGAGACCTTGCTCACGAGCGTGATTCCCGGGCCGTCCTCGATGATGTCGCCCTTCGCGTCGACGGGGTACGCAGACGGGCTGAGGGTGCTTCGGAAGACGACCAACTCGTGCGGCATCGTCCCGATGTTGGTGATCGCGAAGTTGATCTGGCCGGCGACGATCGACGTCGGGAGGCCGACGCTCCACTCGCTGAGATAGATCGCAATGCCGGTCGCCGGCGCGCCAACCGGACCACCGCTCGATTCGGCGACTGCACCGGACGTCGGCGAGGACGTGTCTGCGGCGGGGCCCGAGCTCGGTGCGACGGCCGAAGCCGTGGGCCCTGCGAAGACCGTCCCGTACGTCAAGCCGGGCGTCGCGGTCGCGCCGGTGCAGGCACTGAGGGCGATGGCCATGACCGCGAGGAGGCCTGAGACACGGTACTTGAGCCTGCGTCGGTCCACGGAATCTTCTCCCATCCTCGTCTGGATTGCATCGCGAGTGGCGGCATTCTGGGGCCGAGACCCTGGTGCGACCTTAGAGCCACTCGGCACGGGGGGCGGGGGCCAAAGCTCCCGACGGAGTCCCGAGGCGCGCACCGGAGTTGGGCCGGTCCGGGCCAGGGAGTCGGAGGCGATGGGGGTCGGTTGGCCGGTTCGGTGGAGAGGCCGAATACAGGCGACTCAACGAGCATCGCCGGGTGCAGGCCGGACACGTACTCAACCAGATGGACCGCCGAACTGGCGCAGCGTTTGGTATCCGCGCCTCGGCCTCCGACCCCGATCAGATGAATTACCCGACACCGATGGAGTCCCGACGACGACATGGGAGCGTGGAAGGCGTCGCAGGCCCGCTTCGTGCCGCATTGCCGCATCAGCGATACGCCGCGGTCCTTGTGGGGAGCTCTTGCGAGTCCAATACTGCCCGCGTGGACGCCAGGAGGCGGATTGGACAACTCCTCGAGGTCCAATTCGGCCACGAGGAGGCCGTCCTCGAGGCCGCCGGCGCCGACCGTGCTCCCATCGGCGCCTGGGCCGCTCGGGACCACATCGGACACTTCGGGTTGTGGCGAACCCTGTTCCTGACACATCTGCAGGCATTGGTCGCTGGCGGAACGCCGCCCGATGTCCCACCCGACGACCTCGACGCCGTCAACGATCGCCAAATTGCGCTGGACCGCGAGGTTTCGCTCGAGGATCTCGGATCGCGTTGGCGAACCAGCTGGGACGGCCTTCGGTCGTGGCTTACTGCCGCCTCGCCGGCGGACCTGGCCCGTGCGCCCCGGTGGTACGCGGCGACGAGCGTGGCCGGGGCGCTCGTCCGTAACAGCTTTACTCATCCCTGCGGCCATTTGGTCGACTACTACTTCGAGCGGGGGCAGCTGGACCAGGCGGCCGACCTCGCCGACGAGATGGCCGCCACCGTCACCGAGCTGAGCGAGCTCGACTTTCGGTTCCCGGCGGGCGCCCATGTATTCGCCGGCGTGGCATTGGCCCTTCGAGGACGGCCCGACGAAGCCATGGATGCGCTCGGTCGCGGGGTTGCCATGCGACCTGTCAACGGCCCCGGCCTCCGGGATGAGATCACCCTCGCCAGCCTGCGGGGTCGTCGCGACTTCGAAGCTCTGACCGCTCCAATCGAGCAGTGAACCGGGTCGTGGGCGAGACGCCACGCGGACCACGGTGACAATCTCGAGGTTTGGGCGGCCTACGCAATCACGCCCTCTCTGCGATGTCCGCGGTCGGCCGAAGCCTGACACTCGGCGATGTTGCTTTAAATTCCCGACCGGGCCGCGCAACCCCCTCGCACGGTTTCTGAGCCGCCAGGCCTGAGCCCAAGCACGTTGCCCGCGATGGACGCGCACCGCATGACACTCGCGAACGCCGCGTGACCGCACCAGTTAGTTACGAACGCTGAAGCTCACAGCGCGTTGGCGAACGTCACTTCTCGGGCGACCTCTCGAGGTGGGCGACAAGGCGGTCCTCGGCACGGAATGTGATGCGTAGAGGTCCGTCCGGGCCGCCCTAGGCCCAGTTCCAAGCGAAGGCGACCGTCAACACGTTGATGCCGAGGCCGACGACGATGAGGAATTTGTCGTAGGCGCCCGGGTAGCCCGGCAGCCCGATGACGTTGAACGCAAAGAGGCCGATCGCAGCCACGATGTTTGCCCACCGGCTCGCCGGAGGGCCGACCGTCACGGACAGAACGACCATGACGATCGGGATCACCAGCAGCACGGCGACCCCGAGGAGGATCCCCTGTGTGAGCGCGACGCCGCGAATTGCACCCGGAGTGAAGTCGCCGGCATAGATCCGCAGAACGTCACCGAGCAGATAGGTCAGCATCAGCGCTGCCCAGAGCGCGGACAGCCGGATCTGGACGTCCTGCATCTTCATCCTCCCGCCTCAGCGTTCCCGCCAATCCCTCAGAAACGAACGGGACGTGGTGAGCCTCCTCAAGCCGCGACGGCCGGCATCAGCGGGGTTGCCCCATCGATCGCGACGGTGCGGGCGGGTGCCATCGAGATGACGATCGTGCCCCGAGCGTGTCCATCCGCGACGTGGCTGATGGCAGCCGGAGTCTCGGCGAGGGGATAGCTACCGTCGATGACCGGCGTGACCTTGCCGGCCTCGACAAGATCCTTCAGCGCCAGGAGGTCCTTGCGGTTCTGCACCTTGACCGTCGGAGCCGCCTGCTGGCGGACGAAGGTCGACACGAGCATCGTCCGGATCGTCCGGCTGAGCTTGCCGGCGGCATGGCCGCCACCGTTCGAGATGAGGGTCCCGTTCTTGGTGAGCGCGCGCCGGACCTGCGCCATCGGGCGGTCGCCGACGTTGTCGAGGATCAGGTCGTATCGATCCGCCCCGGTCGTGAAATCGGTCGTTCTGTAGTCGATGACGTGGTCGGCGCAGATGGTGCGGACCGCGTCCAGGTTCTTCGAGCTCGTGACGCCGGTGACTTCGGCGCCAAGCGCTTTGGCGATCTGGACCGCGAAGGTGCCGACGCCGCCCGAGGCGCCGTTGATTAGGACCTTCTGCCCTGGCTGCAGCTTGCCGTCATCGCGGAGCAGCTGCAGCGCGGTCGTCGCGGACACGCCGACCGCCGCCGCCTGCTCGAACGTCAGACGTGCCGGCTTCTTGATGAACTGGTCGGCACTGCCTGCGGCATATTCGGCGAACGCGCCGGTGCACCAACCGAACACCTCGTCGCCCGGTCGAAGGTCTTCCACGGCCTTGCCGACGGCTTCGACCGTCCCTGCAACATCGGTTCCCGGGACCCGGATCTTCGGCGTCCGCAGTCCCGTTGCGAAGCGCATGACGAAACCCGTCTTGGGGCGTATCACGTACGCTCCGCTGTGTACGCTGTACACCGTAGCGATTACGCCGTACACTGTCAAGGAGCATTCTTGGACGCCGAACGAGGAGCCACGCCCATGGCTACACGAGCAATACATGAAGCCGAGTCGCGGGGCCGCCTGAGTCGAGAGCGAGTGCTTGACGCGGCCATGACCAAAGCCGACACGGCCGGGCTCGAAGCGGTGACGATGCGACAGCTCGCCGAGAGCCTCCACGTCGCGCCGATGGCGCTGTACCGCCACGTCGCGAACAAGGACGATCTCGTCGATGCCATGGTCGATGTCGTGTTCGGCGAGATCGGCGTGCCATCCGGGGGCGGCGACTGGAAGAGCGCGATGCGGCGCCGAGCGATTGCCGTTCGCGATGCCCTTGCTCGTCACCGCTGGGCGATCGGGTTGATGGAGTCGCGACGGACGCCCGGTCCCGCGAACCTGCGGCATCACGATGCCGTCATCGGGCGTTTGCGAGCCGCGGGCTTCAGCATCGCGATGGCGGCCCACGCGTATTCGGCGCTGGACAGCTACATCTACGGATTCGCGCTCACGAAGTTGAACTTGCCGTTCGGAGCCTCCGACGATGTCGGAGACGTGGCCGAACAAATGCTCCGGCCGTTTCCGATCAAGGACTACCCGAACCTCGTCGAGTTCATCTCCGAGCACGTCATGCAGCCAGGCTACGAGTACGGGGACGAGTTCGAGTACGGGCTCGACCTGATCCTCGACGCCCTCGATCAAACCGTCGCGCCCGGATCCGAGACGTCGTCCGATCGCCTGCCCGAGCGTTAACCGGCTGTCGACAACGGCGAGGCGGACGGCCGATCGAGATCTCCGGCTCGCGGTCCCAGCGTCCAGCCGCCGACCTCAAAGGCTCCCTGGGGGGTCATCCGTCGAAGTCGGGCCTTCCCCGGAGCCTCGAACGGGCTCGCGAAGTCATCGGTCCGGCCGGACCTCAGGAATCGCGTCCCGCCCCACGGTCTGGCGCGGCGTTCCGGGCGAACGCGAGGGCCCGCGCGGCCGCGGGTCCGAGCTCGCGGGTCGGATCCCAGACCAGCAGCATCCGCACGGTCGGCGCCTCGTCCATCGGCACGATCGCGACCTCGACGCGCATCGCCTCGATGACCCGCCGGAACAGCATCGTGGCCCCGATCCCGATCGAGGTATAGGTCACCGCAGCGGCCAGCTCGTTCGTCTCGAGCACGACCCGCGGCCGGACTCCGGCTTGCGCCAGGGCCAGGTCGAGCCACGCCCGTTGCGCGGTAGCCGGGCTGGTGACGATCAGCGGGGTGTCGCCGAGCTCGGCGAGGCTGACGGAGCGGCGCGACGCGAGGGGATGACCAGGGACGACGGCGAGCTCGAGGGGCGCCTCCCACACCACGGTGGTCTCGAGGCCGGTGAGTTCGAGACCGGGGAAGGCCGCGACGAGGCCGAAATCGAGCTCCCCGGCCCGCAGCGCCGCGATGGTCTTCGGTGCCGGCAGCTCGACGATCGAGACCTGGACGTGCGGGTTGCCCGTCACGAAGTCGCGCAGGAGGCGAGGCAGATCGGGGTCGAGGTGATACCAGATCGAGACCGTCACGCGTCCGCGGACGGCGCCGGCGTACTCCGCCATGCGATCGACGATCTGGTCGGCCTCGCGCAGGATCCGACGGGCCTCGCCGGCGAGCGCCTCGCCGGCGTCCGTCGGCCTGACCCGGCGACTGGTCCGGTCGAACAGCCGGACCCCCAGCTCGGCTTCGAGGCTCCTGATCGTGAGCGACAGCGCCGGCTGGGCGACGTGGAGCTCCTCGGCGGCCCGGGTGAAGCTCGCACGGCGGGCCACCGCCTCGACGTACCGGAGCTGTCGGAGATCCATTCGACTGGACTATAGGTGTGGGGTCAAACGTGTCTTGGACAGGGGGCAATCCGACGGGCACGCTGGTTGGAGCCTCCATCCCCCACGTAAGGTCCGCGCCTCGTCATGTCCGCCCGCCCGCTCACGGCCCGTCTCTCGTCGAAGCTCCTGCGATCGGCCATCGACCAGGCTCCCGATGCCATCGTCATCGCCGACGCTTCGGGCCGCATCCTGTACGCCAATGCGGCGACCGAGCCGCTCGTCGGCCGACCGGCCGCGGACCTGATCGGTCGGCCGTTCGCCGTCGCCCTGCCGCCGGGGCATGCGGCCGCGTCGTACCGGTCGGTCACGAACGCCCTGCGGGAGGGACGGGCTTGGTCGGGGTTGAAGGTGGTCCGCCGGGCTGACGGCCTGCACGTCAGAGTCGATCTCGCCGTCTCGCCCGTGCGCGACGCGTCCGGGGCGGTGACCCACTCGCTCTCGATCGGGAGGATCCGGAGAACGCGTTGAGGCTTCGCGTGCCGCAGCTTCGTCAACAACGCGATCGGAGAAACGAGCAAAGCCCTACCCCTCGACGGTCAGCCCGGGACCCCGCTTCCGAAACCGACAGTTAACTGTGACGTGGGCCGCCGATGAGGCAACCATCGATCAGCCTCGTCGTACCGGAAGGTCGCGGCGGAGTGACGCGCGCCGCGAGGCGTTCGTGTCGCTGGCGGGGTGCCAGCTCGAGACTCCGGTGCTGTACGGTGACAACCCGTGCTGACCTACCTCCAGGCGATCATTCTCGGCCTCCTCCAGGGCGTCACGGAGCTCTTCCCCGTTTCGAGCCTCGGCCACACCGTGATCCTCCCGCGGCTGTTCGGCTGGAACGACGTCGTGGCCGCGGAGTCGGCGCCCGAGTCGTATTTCCTCGCCTTCCTGGTCGGTCTGCATGTCGCCACGTCCCTCGCCCTGCTGGTCTTCTTCTGGCGCACCTGGGTCGACATCATCCGGGCGCTCCTGACCTCGCTCGCCCAGCGACGGATCGAGACCTCGACGGCGCGTCTCGGCTGGTTGCTGGTCGTAGGCTCGGTTCCGGCGGGCGTCACGGGCGTGTTGTTCGAGCACGCGTTCCGGACGCTATTCGCCGTTCCGATCGCGGCATCGATCTTCCTGTTCGTGAACGGCCTGGTCCTCAGCGCCGCGGAGGTGCTCCGCCGGCGAGCGGTCGTGCGGGCTGTTGCCGTCGAGCACGGTCTGAATGCGGCGGGTGCCCGGCGCCTCGAGACGCTCGAGTTCGGCGAGGCAGGGGTCGTCGGGCTCGCCCAGACGTTCGCGCTCCTTGCGGGGATCAGCCGGTCCGGGATCACGATGGCCGCCGGCCTCGTCCGTGGCCTCGACCACGAGGACGCCGCGCGGTTCTCGTTCCTGCTCGCGACGCCGATCATCCTCGGGGCCGGGGTCTATAAGCTGCCCGACCTGCTCGGGCCGAACGGCCAGGGCGTGATCGGGCCTGTCCTCGCCGGGAGCGTCGTCGCGTTCGTCGCGGCGCTCATCTCAGTCCGCTTCCTCAGCCGCTTCTTCACCACGCGAACGCTGACGCCGTTCGCGATCTACTGCCTCGTCGCGGGCGGAGTCTTGAGCCTATGGTTCGGCACCGGACACTGACGAACGTCAACGCGGGGGGCCTCCTCCCCGAGGTCACCCGGGCGATCTAGTCGGGAACCTCGGAAATCAGGACCCAGGAGCTCCAGATTCCGAAACCGAACATCCCGACCATTGCGAGCGCCAGGAGCTGGAAGCCGACGACGTTGCCGCCGGTGATCGCGACACCGCCCGCGACGAGGGCCACGAGCCAGACCATCCAGCTGAGCCATTCCAGCTGCCAGCGGGCGCGGGGCCGGTCGGCGGTCCGCATCGATGGGCCCAGCCGGATCGCGGCCCAGACAGTCCGGTACACCCAGAACAACGCGATCAGATCGACCTCCAGTCCGAGGTCGAGTTGCGACTGGGTTGGGACGAGAACCGCGATGGCGACGAACAGCTGAGACATCAACAGGGCAATGCTGGACCAGGCGCGGTCCCGATGGAGAGCACCGCCCATGACCGACCGGGTGTGGAGGGAGACGGCCACGAAGATCAGGCCGGTGAGCGTTGCAGCAGCCCCACCAACCATGACGTAGAACGTCTGCCACGCCGCCGCATCCATGCCGCCACTGTAGTAAGTTGCAGACCCCGTCGCCCGCTGCCGGAGCCCGGCCGAGGATCGTGCTCCAGACGAACGAGCTGGCCGTGGCCGTCACGTTCGCCTCGAGGCCCAGGTCCGTGATGAACGCCATCCCGGCAGGACCGAAGGCGAAGACTCGATTCTCGGCCTTGAAGCCGGAGGGTCCGCGCCGGCGACCCCTCGCGGGCGAGCTTCTGTTCGTAATCGACCAGACGACGAGGCGGGTCGACCGCGCGATGGACGACGTGCCATCACCGATGTCGTGGGCCTCAGCCGTGGAGTTCGAGCTCAGGAAGTACTTCGTGCCGCCGGCCGATGGGTCACCCGCGCCGCCCTGAGTCGGCGACGGCCACAGCATGAAACCATTCAACGCGAAGCCGAACGTGTCCAGGCCGTAGCTATTGAAGTGGGTCACGGTAAGCGGCCGCGAGCGCGGCTAGCTGTGCTTGGATATCGCCTGTTGCTACAGTCCCGGCAATGGCGAAACCATCCGGTCCAACGCCTCCGGGCGGGACGGATCCAGCACCTGGTCTCGAACCGGCCAGCGAGTTCGCCGGCCCGAACGCTGTGGGCGACCGGGGGACTGAGATCGGGCCGGCCGAGCTGACGGATGCACTGGCGCCACCGAGCGCCGAGGTCCGCGAGGAGTTCCGCCGCCTCGACGAGGAGGGGGCGGCGGCCGAAGCGCAGAGCGCCCTCTCAGACCACGAGTGGCTGACGACCCCTCAGCCAGTCGAGTCCACGGCCACCTCGGCAGACGAGCAGCCATCGGCGCCGCCGGGTGGTATCGATCCACCGATCGGCGGCGAGGAGGATCGCGGCAGCGCCGCCGGGGACTCGTCGGCCGAATCCGTTTCTGCGCCCACCGCCAGCCGCGCCCTCGGTGGGCGGTTCGTCCTCACCCAGAAACTGGCCTCGCTGACAGGTGATCTATGGATCGACGACGCGGAGGGCAATCAGGTCTTCCTCGTCGACGGCACATCGTTCGTCTTGCGCCGAACTCTCGTCCTGCGGGACCGGTCGGGCGCCGAGTTGTACCAGATCAACCAGGCCCTCGCCCATCTCCATCCGACCTTCGAGATCAGCCGCGGCGAGGATGTCGTCGCCACGATCCAGGAAGCCCTGTTTACGGTGACGGACTACCACTTCACGATCGACCTCTCGATCGGTGGTCAGCTGGTTGCAGCGGGCAACTTCCTCGGCCGCGAGTTCCGTATCGAGCGGGCCGGGACAGAGGTCATCGTGGCCTCTCGCCGGTTCGCGAGCCTGCGCGACACTTATGACGTCACCATCGCGCCTGGCTTCGACGTGCCGCTCGGCCTCGCCATCATGGTCGCGATCGAACAGATGCAGCGGCACGACTTCTAATTGGTCACCGCTCTCGGCGCCGTTGCGGTTGGGGCCGATGTTGCTTATCGATCCCAGAGGTCGGCTCGTCGGGTTGCCGATGAGGCCATCTGGCCGCTGGTCACCGCGCTAAGGCAGAGGTAGGGGGCCCCGGTCGAGATCGAGATCCGCCCAGCCTCGCTGGTCGTCCTCGTCGAGGGCTCGGAGTGACCTCGCGGCCGCACCCGGGCTACGAGATCGAGGTGACGACGGTCGACTCCGTCCACCTCGCGGCCGCTCGCCGCCGAGTTTTGCCGGAGGACGTTCGGGCCGTCTGGCGCCCGGCTCTCGACTCGGTCTGGTCGTTCGTCCGCACGCAGGACGGCTTGTGGTCGGGAGGGCACAACGTCTTCGTCTATCGCGGAACAGCCGACCCGCACGAACCCCTGACGGTCGACTTCGGCGTCGAGGTCACGCGGTCGTTCGAGGGCAACGGCGTCGTCATTCCCGCGGAGACCCCGGCCGGTCGTGTCGCCTCCACCCGTCATGTCGGGCGGCTCGAGGGCCTCGACGCGGCGCACGCGGCGCTCCGCGCCTGGCTGGTCGCCCACCGCGAGGTGCCCGGTGGCGTGTCATGGGAGACGTATGGCGACTGGGGGCCGGATCCTGCGACATGGGAAGTCCGGCTGACGTATCTCCTCGACGGGTAGCCCGAGCACGGCCATCGAGACGCACGGCCGGACTCTGTGCCCGCCTCTGCTCATGCCCCGGTGTTGAACAGCCGGCCGACGGCAAACCCGATGACGGCGGCCCCGAGCCCGATGGCGACCATTCGCAGCCCACTCGTCCGCCAGTTACCGACCAGCGTGACCGCGGAGTAGACACCGACCGCGAAGAGCGCGAGGGCGCTAAGCGCGACGGCCAGGATCAGCGCGGCGGTCCGATCGAGGAACAGAAACGGCACGAGCGGGATGAGATGCCCGACCAGCGTGGCGATGCCGATCACGATCGCCGTGCGGAGGATCGCCCGGTTGTCCACCGGCTGGAGGTGGAGCTCCTCGTCCATCATCGTCGCCAGCCACGTCTCGCGGTTGGCGGTGATCGTGGCCACGACGTCCTCGAGCAGCGGGTCGGCGAAGCCCTTAGCGGCGTAGATGTCGCGGATCTCCTGGCGCTCCGCCCCAGGGGTCGCGGCGATCTCGGCGGACTCGCGACCCCGTTCCGCGAGGTAGTAGTCCCGCTCCGAGGCCGAGGATGTGTAGCCGACCGCGGCCATCGAGATCGACTCGGTGATCGCGGCGGCGAAGCCGGTCACGACGAGGACCGTCTCGGAACCGCCACCGGCGATCACGCCAAGGATGATCCCCAGGATGTTCACCAGGCCGTCCTGTCCGCCCAGGATCACGTCCCGCAGCCAGTTGGTCTGGCGATGGGCCTCGCGGTGCGGCCTCGTGCCGGCGACCGCGCGGTCCGCCGTGCGACGGACGGCCCGTCCGAGCCGGGTGCTCGATCGACGGTCGGGCTCGGTGGTCATCGATCGGTTCCCAATGGCGGCATATGCCCCTTGCCGGGACGCCCCGCATGACAACGGGCTGTCGGCAGCCTACGTGTCGCGCCACGGGCCGTCATTACAGGGCCTGGTGGCCGGTGATGCAGCCGGTCGGCACACCGATCGGCGGATGCTTCGAGGCAACATCGCGACGGCCCATGCTTTGATTTGTCGGGACGACATCGGTCGAAGGGTGATTGGAGCCGAGGATGAAATGGACACATTGACTGTCCTGGGGATCGCGGGAAGCCTCCGTCGGGCATCGTTCAATCGGGGCCTGATCCGCAGCGCGGTCGAGCTCGTCCCTCCGGGCGTCCGGATCGTCTCGCATCCGCTCGACGAGCTGCCGATGTTCAACGCCGACATCGAAGCCCTCGGCGATCCAGGCGGCGTTCGCGCGTTCAAGCAGGCGATCGCGAGCGCCGACGCATTGCTCATCGCGACTCCGGAGTACAACCGCTGCGTCCCGGGCGTGCTCAAGAACGCGATCGACTGGGCCTCACGGCCAGCGAGGCAGTCCGTCCTGACGAACAAGCCGATCGCGATCATGGGCGCAACGACAGGGGGTGGTGGTACCGCCCGTGCCCAGGCGCACCTTCGTGACGGCCTCGGCTACACGAACGGTCTCGTCCTGCCGCAACCGGAGGTGCTCGTTCCATTTGCCGCAAGCCGCTTCGACGGGGACGGCAACCTCCACGACGCCGAGACCGAGGACGCGATCAGCGAGCTCCTGGTCGCGCTCGCAGCATGGGTTCGGCAGCTACGCGAGGGACTCCCGAAGGCGGCTTGACGCTTCGGTCAGCCTGACTTGGAGCCCCGTGAACCGCCCTCGCCCACTGATGAGCCGCGATCGCGCCGCCGGTCGATGGGCCCGATGCCGAGCGAGCCGCGCCGTCGCCGGGACTGCGGCCGGTCAGGCTCCAGGTTGCGGGCGCGCGCGCGTAGCATCGCGCCGTCGACGAAACGCCACGGCCACGGGAGGTCTCGATGCAGAGCTATCGCACCGCGGTGACCCGACTCCGCCACCCGGTCAACGTCGCCCTCCACGCGAACGCCCCGCTCGGCGTCCGGATCGCGAACGCCGTGACCGGGTTCATGGGGAGCTGGACGTTCATCATCCTCCAGACCGTCGTCGTCGGGGTCTGGGTCGTCGGCAACATCTACCTGCTGTTTCACTTCGACCCGTACCCGTTCATCTTCCTCAACCTGGCCTTCTCGACCCAGGCGGCCTATGCCGCGCCGCTCATCCTGCTCGCCAGCAACCAGTCGGCCGTTCGCGACCGAGCGACCCTCGAGCACGCGGCCGCCGAGGCCGACGACGCCGACCAGAAGGACGCCGACATCCTGGCCCGGTTGACGCGGATCGAGGCGCTGCTCGCGGAGCGCAGCGGCTCGAAGAGCTGACCCGGCGACACGACCGCGATGGCGGGTAGGCGGCGATGCGCCGCGCGGCTGGACGCCCCGCCGAGGTCGCCAATGTCGGGTGACATTGCTGCCCACGGGCCGATGCCGATGGCGCGCCGCCAGCGCAGACTCGAAAGGTCGGTTGGCCCTCGTGCTGAGGCCGTTGACCAGGATCGCGTTCGTGGGGATCATGTCCCGGATCCGTTCGGTGTGGGAGGCGGTGTGGCGACGGGCGGCAACGGCGCGATTGGCGCGGCGGCGAGTGCGCGGCCCCGCACCAGCGTGGGCTGTCGCGTGCCGATGACCGACCGCTCGAGCCGGGCGCTCATGGTCGTCCGACGGCTGCTCGTCGGCGGCGCGGTTGTGGCGCTGATCGCGGGCTGCGGCGGGGCGGCAAGCTCGACCGGGTCCAACGCTGGCACGGAGGCGTCGGTCGCGGCCATCCAGGTTCAGGGGACGTTCCTCGCGGCCGACGGGAGCGCGGCGTCGGAGAAGTCCGGCACGGGCTTCGTCATCGACGCGAGTGGCGACATCGTCACGACCGATGACCTCGTGGCCGGCGGAGCGTTCTGGCGGGTGCAGGTCGGATCGGACACGACGCAGCGCAACGCTCGCCTGCTCGGGGCGTCCGAGTGTGCTGACCTGGCCGTGCTCCACGTCGACGGCTCGTTCCCGCCGCTGGCGCTCTCGACGACGGCAGCGAAGCCCGGAGACCAGGTGACGATCGCCGGGTTCCCGAGCGGCCAGTCCTTCAGCATCACGAGCGGCAACGTCGGATCGGGTGCAACGGCCACCGAGACACCATTCGCGTCGCTGGCCCAGGGACTCCTGATCAACGCCCAGACGACCGCGGGCAGCGCAGGCAGCCCCGTCCTGAACGCGAGCGGTCAGGTCATCGGCATCGTGCTCGGCGCGAGCGGCGGGGCTGCGGCGCCGGCGCCGGGTGGGTCGGCTGCGGGCGCGGGGGCGTCCTCGGCCGGCGGTGGACCACAGACCCAGGCGATCGCGGCGTCAGAGGCCGGTTCGATCATCGACAGTCTCAAGACCGGGGCGGGTGACTCGATCGGGATGGCGGGCGTCGCAGACGCCACGAACGCCGGGATTGCCGTCATGGCGGTCACGCCCGGCTCGGCAGCGCAGCGCGCGGGCATCACGGCCGGCGACCTGCTGAAGACGATCAACGGCGTTGCCGTGGGCGGCGATGGCACGAAGGGGTCGTACTGTTCGGTTCTCCGCTCGCATGCGCCCACGGACGTCTATCCGGTCACCGTCGTTCGGAACGGGATCAGCTACGCCGGCGAGATCAACGGTCGAGAGCTCGCAGCCGCTGGAGGCGGGGGTACGCCACCAACGCCCGTGGCCAGCGGGGGTGGTTCAGGCGCCACGGCCAACGTCTCGATCGCCGAGATCCAACCGTTCGTGCCTTCTGCCATCTGGTCGACCTGCGTCCATTCGACCGACTCGCTGCCGTCCAGCGTCCTCGAGGCCGCCGCGTGCTCGGCATCCGGCGTCAACGGAGCCTGGTACTACCTCTACGACAGCCCGGCGGATCTGGCAGCCGAGATCGCAGCCGACACGACCGCTCACGGCCTGTCGTCGAGCGGCAGCTGCGACAAGGGCGCCTATGCCGGGACCTGGACCTACACGTTCCCGGACCGGACGACGCTCTCGAACCCGGGCCAGTCCCTCCTCTGCTACACGGCGAGCGACGGAGCTGCCTGGATCGAGCAGGCGGACCCGGCCTCGGCGATCCTCTTCTGGGTCCAGCTTAAGGACGGCACGATCGCCGATCTCAACCAATGGTGGCTGAACCACGCCACGATCGTGGTCGTCGAGCCGACTCCGAGCTGACCAGGAGGTCGCAAGCGCTCGAGTGCGAGCGGCTCGCGCGATCCAACGGAGCTCGCCGTGAGAGCGAGCGCTTGACGTTCCGCGGGCGCCCCTACGATTGGCGGCGGGAGGGCCGATGACCCGGCGCCGCACGGCAATCGTGTCCGCTACTGGGTGCGCGACGCGACCGGCGTCCGCCATGGCGTGGTCTGGCCGTTCGGGACCGTGGCTGTCGATGGCGGCGTTCGGGTGCCCGGGCTCGCCGAGGTGCTCAGGCCGGGCGTTCCATTCTGGGTGGGTGGGGGAGTCGGTTCCGCACCGGCGCTCGGCGTCTGCGATGCCGAGCCCGACCTCTACCTCGGCGGCGGGTTCTCGCTCACGAACCCTGTTCCCAGCGGGCCGTGAGCTGGCGACCCCGGATGACATTCGCCGACTCTGGCGATCACACCGGCGTCATCGGATGCTCGAGGGCTGCCGTCCGTGATCGTGACCCGGATCAGGGCAACGGCCGCCAGCGTCTGCCGAGCAGGACCGCGATGGCCGCGAGCACGCCGCCGACGCCGGTGAACGCGACGCTGAGCTCCACGACCTCGTGCTTGAAGATGAGGCTGACCGGCAGGCTCGCGAACACGCCCTCGAGCTGCGAGGCGCTCTCGGCCGGGTAGTACTTCGCGCCCGTCGTCGTCGCGATCTGCATGAGCGCCTGGTCGTCGATGCCGCGTCGGAACCCGTTCCCACCGCCGCCGAACTGGCCGCCGAACGCCCCGCCACCGAAACCCGGGAAGTTGCCGGGCTCGCGACCGAGGAACTGGGTCGCGCAGGTCGGGTCGAGCTGGCCGCCCTGCGGCGTCCCGAAGCCGATCGTGTACGTCCGGATCCCGCGGGTCGCGGCCTCCTGGGCCGCCTGCTGTGGATCGAAGCCGGTGTTCGTGGCGCCGTCGGTGAGCGCGACGATGATGTCGGGCGCGTAGTCGCCGGGGGGCAGGGGAGCGGGCTCCGAGCCCGGCCGGCCCTCACCGGTGGCTGGCGCGACGGTCGGGTCGATGGCGGCGATGGCGTCGATGGCTTCGAGGATCCCGCTGCCGAGCGCGGTCCGCCGCCCGGTGGTCAGGCTGGCGAGCGCGTTGAGGAGCGCCGCCTGGTCGTTCGTCGGTGGCTGCACGAGCTGGGCGAAGCCGCTGAACGCCACGATCCCGATCTGGGTGTTCGCGCCCTGCTGCCTGATGAAGGCCGCGGCCGCGTTCTCGGCCGCCCTGAGCCGGTACGGGTCGACGTCGTTCGAGCACATCGAGCCGGAGACGTCGATGACGAGGACGATCGTCGTCTCGTTCGCGGGCACGCTCGCGATCGCGACCGGCCGAGCGAGCGCGAGCCCGAGCACGGCGAGCGCGAGCGCGAACATCGCGAACGGCAGGTGCCGTCGGAGCCGGCCCGAACCCGGGGCCGCGGCCCGAACGAGCGACAGGCTCGAGTACCGGACGCCGCTGGGCCGGCGACGCCGGAGACGCCAGATGTACAACGCGACGAGGGCCGGGACGACCGCGAGGCCGACGAGGAGCAGTGGCCAGAGGAAGGTCATGGCAGGTACCCCAGCCACATCAGGGAGCCGACGCCGCCGAGGACGAACAGGAGTACCGCGAGACCGGCGAACACGCCGGTCAGCTCGACCTGCTCCGGCTTGAGGACGAAGCTCGTGTCGAGCTGGTCGTAGACCGCGTTCAGGCCGGCCGTGTCCGTGGCCGCGTAGTACGTCCCGCCCGAGACGCTCGCGATCTGCTTCAGGGTCGCGGAATCGAGCTGGGTGTGGATCTGGAACCCATCGAGGTTGACGGTCGTGCCGGCGTCACTGCCGATCCCGACCGGATAGATCCGGACGCCCTCGTCCGCCGCGCTCTGGGCGGCCTGGATCGGGTCCGGTGGCTCGTTGTTGTCGCCGTCGGTGAGGAGGATGATCGAGGCCGGGGCGTGGTAGCCCGATGGCACGGGGGTCGGCGTCGCGGTCGGCGCGGGAGAGCGGTTGCTGTAGTAGTCCACGCCCGGCCCGGCTTCCGCGACCTCGATCGCGTGGAGGGAGGCGAGGATGCCCTGCCCGACCGACGTGCCGCGGGCTGGCCGGAGGCGGTCGATCGCGGCAAGGATCGCGGCCTGGTCGGTGCTCGGCGGGACCGTCGTGAGGCCGGCATCGCTGAACGCGACGATTCCGACGACCACGCTCGACGGTTGGCGCTCGACGAAGGCCTTCGCCGCGGCCTGCGCGGCGGCGATCCGGGTCGGCTGGAGGTCGGTCGCGCCCATGCTGGCCGAGACGTCGAACGCGAGGATCACGATGCCCTCGTCCGTCGGGATCGTGACGGTGCCCTGCGGCCGCGCGATCGCCAGCCCGAGGAGGACGAACCCGGCCGCGAGGAGGATCGCGGGCGCCCGGCGGGCCATCCGCCGGGCCGGCGAGGCGGGCGACGACGACGCCGGGCCGCCGCCGATGAGGCCCGAGATCGCGGCCGCTCGTCGGCGCCGGCCGCGGTCCATCGCCCGAACGAGGAGTATCCCGAGCGGCACCAGCAGGAGGAACAGCAGCCCGGGCGGCCAGATGAGCGAGGTCGGGATCGGCATCGGTCAGGCGGCCCGCGGCGCGCCCGGGACGCCGGTCGTGGCAGCCGGTCCACGGCGCCGATGGCGAAGCGTCGCCATCCGGACGATCGCCCGGACGAGGTCCTCGTCCGTTGACAGGGTCACCGCCTCGACCCCGGCCCGGGCGAACGCGGTCGAGATGGCGGCCTCGCGGGCGAGCGCCGCCACCGCGAACCGCTCGCGGAATCGTCGATCGGCCGTGTCGACGTAGACCTGCTCGCCCGTCTCGGAGTCCTCGAGGATCAACGCGCCGACGTCGGGCAGCGACTGCTCGCGGGGATCGACCAGGCGGACCGCCATGACCGCGTGCCGGCGGTTCAGGAGGTCGAGCGAGCGTTCCCAGCCCTCGGCGCCGATGAAGTCCGAGATCACGAACACGAGCGATCGCCGCTTGACCGCCCGATGGCCGGCCTCGAGCAGCAGGTTCAGGTCGGTGAGCGGCGCGCGGGCCGCGATCGGCTGGCGCTGCATCGCCTGGATCAGCTGGAGGACCTGGAGCCGGCCGCTCCCGGCTGGCAGCGTCCGCTCGACGCGCTGGCCGTAGAAGATCGCCCCGACCCGGTTCCCGCGACGGGTCAGGAGCCGCGCGAGGGTCGTTACGAAATCGATGAGGACCGTCCGCTTCCGTCGCTCCTCGGGCACGGTCCCGAAGTCGACCGACGGGCTGAAGTCGAGGAGGAACCACGCCGTGAGGTCGCGGTCCTCGGCGTACTCGCGGACGTGGGGCACGTCCGTTCGGGCCGTCACGTTCCAGTCGATCGCCCGGACGTCGTCGCCGGGCTGGTACTCGCGCAGGTCGGTGAGGTCGACGCCACTTCCCCGGAACAGCGTCCGATAGTCGCCCTGGAGGAGCCCGTCCAGGCGCCGGATGACGTGCCAGTCGAGGCGCTGGAGGATGCGCTCGGGCGCCGGCTCGGAGGTCACGTCGCTGGTTCCAGGCTGCGCATCGGCGTGCCTACGCAGTGGCGGACTGCAGCGGCCGCTCGCGCGTCGGGACGACCGGTGGGGGTACCCGGCGGAGGACCGTCGTCAGGATGTCGTCCGGGGTCACGTTGTCCGACAGGGCCTCGAACGACAGCACGAGCCGATGGCGCATGACGTCGCGGGCCATGTCGCTCACGTCGGACGGGACGGCATACGTCCGGCCACGGACGAACGCCAGGGCCCGGGCCGTGAGGATCAGGTTGATGGAGGCGCGCGGGCTGGCGCCGTAGGTGATGTACCGCTCGAGCTCGGGCATCCCGACGTTTTGCGGTGCCCGGGTCGCCGTCGCGAGTCGGACGGCGAAGTCGATGAGCGCCGGGTCCACGTACACCCCGTCCGCCTCGCGCTGGAGCGCGGCCAGCTCGGTCGTCGTCAGGACCTGCCGAACCGGGTCGAGCGCGCCGGTCATCCGCTCGACGATCGCGTACTCCTCGGTGGAGTTCGGATAGCCGACGACGACCTTCAGCATGAACCGGTCGACCTGGGCCTCGGGCAGGGCATACGTGCCCTCGGTCTCGATCGGGTTCTGGGTCGCCAGGACGAGGAACGGCTCGGGCACCCTGAAGGTCTCGTTGCCGATCGTGACCTGGTGCTCCTGCATGACCTCGAGGAGCGCGCTCTGGACCTTGGCCGGGGCGCGGTTGATCTCGTCGGCGAGGAGCAGGTTCGTGAAGACCGGCCCGAGCGATGTGCTGAACTCGCCTGACTTCTGGTTGTAGATCCGGGTCCCGACGAGGTCCGACGGGACGAGGTCGGGGGTGAACTGGATCCGCTTGAAGTCGCCGCCGATCGACGCCGCGAGCGTCTTGATCGCCATCGTTTTGGCGAGGCCCGGCACGCCCTCGACGAGGAGATGGCCACGAGCGAGGAGGGCGACGGCAATCCGCTCGAGCAGGTGGTCCTGCCCGACGATGACCTTCTTCACCTCGAAGAGGACGCGCTCCATCGGGCGCGCCTGGGTCGGGTTCGCGGCGTCGGTCACGATCGGGTCCTCCCTAGTCGTTCGGCAGGCCGGCGGCGCCGCCGGCGGTGTTGATCGGCACGGCGAGCCCGATGCCGATGAAGACGTCCTCCTTGGTGGGGTTGATGAGCGCCGCGACGATCCCCATCACCCGGCCGTAGCGATCGACGAGCGGCCCGCCAGAGTTGCCGGGGTTCACGGCCGCGTCGACCTGGATGAGCCCGGTCAGCTCCGGCCCGCCGTTCGCCGGCTGGAACGATCGGCCGAGGGCCGACACGACCCCGGCGGAGATCGAGCCGTCGAGGCCGAACGGGTTGCCGACGACGTAGGCATCGCTGCCGACCGGCGGGTTCGGATTGCCAAGGGTGGCGGGGACGATCGTCGCCGGCGGATCGAGCGGCTGGAGCACGGCGATGTCGTGGCTCGGGTCCTTCGCGCCGATGACGGCCTGCGAGACCGTGCCGTCGGCGAAGGTCACCTGGATGACCCGGGCATCCGCCACGACATGGAGGCTCGTGAGGATGTCGCCCTGGGTGTCGATGACGACGCCGCTCCCGAGGCTGCCGCCGGCCTGGCCGCTCGCGCCCGGGGTCACGCCTGGGGTCGGAGCCGGGCTCAGGGCCGGCGTGCCGCTCGGGCCGGCCCCGCCGCTCCCGTTCGGAGCGCCACCCGCGCCCGCGCCCGCGGCCTCGTTCTCCGTCCGGACTTCGACGAGCGACGGCTGGATCGCGGCGTAGGCCTGCTCGGAATAGGCCGGCGGCGGCGTCACCGACGCGAGCGCGCCGGCGATCTGGCTCGCGACGTCACCCGTGGTGATCGGCGCCGGACCGTGGAACGCGGCGTTGTAGAGGAGCACGGCCACGAGCGCCGCGACCATCCCGGCGCCGAATCCGCCGGCGCGGCGGACGCGGGCACGGAGCCGCCCGGCCCGGGTGGTCGGGGGTGGCGGTTCGCCGCGGGCCCCGGGCGCGCCTGTCGGCGGCGAGGGCGGCGCCGCGTTCGGTTCGGGGATCGGCAATCCGAAGCTCCCGCTGTGCAAACGGCCGCGCGCGAGGCGCCGCGGCGCGCCCGGTCCCGAGAATGGCCGGCCATCCTGATGGAACGCTGAGAAGCGTAGCCCGGCCTTCGGAGACGACCTCGCATGCCTTCGCCTGAGGCACCTGCGGGACGGACAACATCGAGGTCGAGCGGTCGAACGTGGGGGCGACCGATTGCTGGCGCCCGAACCTGCCGACGAAGATCGCCCTAACCGCCTCGAACGGACGAGCCCTGGGGCTGGCAACGCGACTGCCGGTCTCGACCCCGGGCGCGTAGACCGCGAACGGGGTCAGGATCCGGGCCGTGAAGCGGCTGGGGAAGCGAACCGAGGAACCACGGAGAAGCGGCAGCATCCTCGTGGTCGAGCCCGCGGACGAGCCCGGCCGCCATCGTGATCCCGGAGCGGCTGATGCCCGGCGGCAGGGCGAACGTCTGGGCGAGGCCGATGAGGCCCGCTTCACGGAGCTCGAGCCGAAGCGCGCGGGCGGCATCGCTGGGAACTCGCCCCCGAACGAGAGCGCGAGAGGTCCCGGATCATCGGCTCTTGGTTGCGGTCTCGGTGCCGAACCTTATTCCTGAGAACCTCCTGAGCACTGCTCTCGGAGCCTACGGTCCACCACGCAGGTGGCGAGGAAGGGCACGCGGCGAACTTATGTCGTTCGCGCCGAGCGCGACGGCTTCAATTGGCTCGCCCGAATCGAGGGCATCGACCACGTCTTCGTGCGGGCCCGCCAACTCAGAGAGATCGAGACGCTGGCCCGCGAGGTCGTTGCGTCTGCGGTGGGCATCCAGAGGCTCGAATTCGATCTGAGCCTTGTTGTTGCGGGCGAGTAAGCCCCGAGTGCCGGTTCGGTCGGCGCGCTGGATTGTGCTCGGCCGATCGGAGCTGTCGCGATGGGGCGGAGACCTGCGCCGACGGCACATCTTCCAGGGCGTCGTGGAGCGGGCCGGGGCGATCACCTCCTCGCGCACGGATGGGCCGCGCCTCTGGCAGGCGATTCGAGCGTCGCACCGGGGGCCGGGGTCGAGCCGGCGCGTTCGCCTCGCGAGCGGCGAGCTCCTGACCGAGAACGCCTGTCTTCTTGCTCGGCTCGTGACCCGACCAACAGCGCTCGATGTCCACGACGAGCCGATGCTTCAATCAGCCGCCCTCGGACGGTCTCTCAGTCGCGCGGATGCACAAGTGCTGCGACGACGAATGCAGGCCAATCTCGACCTGTTCGCGATCCATGTTGTGCCCTCGGCATCGTTCGCGACCCTCGTCGGGCTGGAACCTGCCCGGATCATCGTCGCCCCGAATGGATCCGACACCGCCCATGTCACGCCGGGCCCGTTCCCATCGCAGCCGACGATCGGTCTCGTCTCCGGTGCGGCGCCCGGTCGAGGGATCGAAGCCCTGGTCGACGCGGCGATCGAGTTGCGACGGCAGGTGCCCGACCTGCAGCTCCGGCTCTGGCTGGCGTCGATCGATGCCACCGGGCATGCCTACGTCGGCGCCATCCGAGACAAGGTGGCGACGCAGGGCTGGATCGAGGTCGGCAACGCCCCCTACGACCGGCTCGGCGAGATCCTGGCGACGGCCACCGTGCTCGTCGTCCCGCACCCGGCGAACGCGTATATGGACGTCGCGGTGCCGGTGAAGCTCGCCGACTCGATGGCCGCTGGGCGACCGGTGGTCGTGACCCCGCGTGTGGAGACGGCGCGGATCGTTCGCGCGGCCGATTGCGGCACGGTGGCCTCCGGCGATGACCCGGATTCCCTTGCGGCCGC
>DATGGQ010000029.1:0-106826 GCA_035308445.1 Candidatus Limnocylindrales bacterium
GATCCCGTTCAAGTTCGTCTTGACGGACGCTCATGGGAACGTGATTCAGCCGAGCGCGGCGCCACTTTGGGTGATTCCAATCCAGGAAGGTCCGGTAACCGGATCGGTCGACGACACCACGCCACCGACCACGCCAACGAACGGGGTGATGTACGTGTGGGACGGGTCGCAGTGGCACTACAACTGGAATACGCCTAAAGCTGACACGGGCTACTACTGGCTAGTCGGTGCGAAGCTCGACGATGGCACCACCCAATGGGTGTGGATTGGTTTGAGATAGAGATCGATTGCCTGCGCTGATCGCCCAGCGGCGTCAGTGACTGACAAGAAGCCGGGTCTTCCAGGCCCGGCTTCGTCGTAGGACGCCCCCGTCAGGCGGCTGATCATCGCCGCCGCTCTCGGGTGACCACGTCTCTTTGACGTGGTCGGACGCCCTCGCGGCTGCGAGCGATCCACGAGCCGCTGCACGGTTCCCCGCCTGCGACGGACGTCCGGTCCGGCGAGTGGCGCCCGGTGGGCCGGGCCTGGTCCCGCCCCCTCCGCGCAGGACCCTGGTCCCATGCGAACAGGCGCCGGGCGTCGAGGAACGCCGCGACCGCGACCCGATCGACCGTGACCGGCATGAGCCAGGCACCCTCGGGCCGGGCGTGGACGACCCCCAACCGCGTAGCCGCGGGGATCGGGTACTAGGTCGGGTCGCCAGGCACTCCGATGAACTAGGCCCGGGCGAGGCCCGCGGCGCATCGTAGCCATCCTCCTGCATCGTGGGTCCGAGGCGACCGGCGGGAGGGTCCGGTCCCTGGGTTCGCGGCAACTTGCTTACGTCCGCCTGACGTCCGCCGGCGTTTGCGAGCCGACGGTAGGGGATCATCGCGAACATGGATGCAGTCACCCCTCGCCGGGTGCGGATCCTGGTCGCGGTCGCCGCCTTGATGGTCGCGGCCTGTGCGCCAAGCGGCACCCCGGGGGCCGCTGCCTCCGCGTCGTCCGGCTCGGAGCCCACGACCACCGGTCCGATCTCGAAGATCAAGCACGTCGTCATCGTCATGCAGGAGAACCGCTCGTTCGATACCTACTTCGGGACCTTCCCGGGGGCGAATGGCATCCCGATGGCGAACGGTGTCCCAACCGTCTGCGTCCCCGACCCGGCAAGCGGTGGCTGCGATCAGCCGTTCCACGACCTCCGCGACCGGACGGCCGGTGGCCCACATGGCGAGGCCAGCGCGCTGGCCGATCTCGACGCGGGTCGGATGGATGGCTTCGTCGCCCAGGCGGAGAGCGCCCGGAAGAGCTGCCTGAGCGCGTTCAACCCGGGATGCGCTGGCGCCGGGACGCCCGATGTCATGGGTTACGTCGACGGCCACGAGATCCCCAACTACTGGACCTATGCCCGCGACTTCGTGCTCCAGGACGCGATGTTCGAGCCCAACGCCTCGTGGAGCCTGCCCGCCCACCTCTTTACCGTCTCGGCGTGGTCGGCGAGGTGCTCGAAGCCCTCCGATCCGCTGAGCTGCACGAGCAACATCGACGCGCCCGGCCTCCCGACCGCGGTCAGGCCCGAGCCATACGCCTGGACGGATCTGACGTACCTCCTCTACCAACACGGCGTCAGCTGGGGCTACTACCTCGACCAGGGTGATCAGCCCGACTGCGCCGACGACGCCATGAGCTGCGCGCCCCAGCCGCAGCGAGTCGGTGTGCCCCAGATCTGGAACCCCCTGCCGGGCTTCGTGGACGTCCACGCCGATGGTCAGGTCGGCAACATCGCGGCCATCTCCGAGTTCACGGTGGCCGCTGCCGCGGGCACCCTGCCGGCGGTGAGCTGGGTGATCCCCAACGGCCAGGACAGCGAGCATCCCCCGGCGCTCATCTCGACCGGCAAGAGCTACGTCACGGGCCTCATCAACGCGGTGATGGCGGGGCCGGACTGGTCGACCACCGCGATCTTCCTGACGTGGGACGACTGGGGCGGATTCTTCGACCACGTCGCGCCACCCACGATCGATGAGAACGGCTACGGCCTGCGCGTCCCGGGTCTCGTCATCAGCCCCTTCGCCCGGGCGGGCTTCATCGACCATCAGACGCTGTCGTTCGATGCCTATCTGAAGTTCATCGAGGACGACTTCCTCGGTGGCGCTCGCCTCGACCCAGCAACCGACGGGCGACCCGACTCGCGGCCGGACGTGCGCGAGAACGCCGCCGGGCTGGGCGACCTGACCGCCGATTTCGACTTCAGCCAGCCACCCCGCCCGCCGGTCGTCCTGCCCGTCCAACCGCTGACCGACCTGCACTAACGGCGATGACGCGCAGGAGCGCGGCGCTGGCAGGGAATGACTCGTCGGTCGGTCGGCCGCCGCATCAGATCCTGGGCTTCAGGCTTCGAGCGGGGCGAAGGCCCCGGGTCCCCTTGCCGAGGTTGCACTCCTCGCACGCGGTGAGCAGATTGCCCTCCATGGTGGGTCCACCGGCGACGAGCGGCACGACATGGTCGACATGGAGCACGACGCCCGGCAGGTCGCCAGGGCGGCCTCACTGCCGGCACCGGACGCGTCCGTCGAACAGGATCTAGGCGGAGCCTTGGTCGAGCCCGCCTCCGCCCGCAGCCACCGAAGGCGCCCGAGGGGGCCGGTGTACGCCACCGACAGCCGGCGTCACCGCGCTCGACGCCCCGGCTGTCGGTTGCGCGGTTGCGCGCCTAACCGGTGGATTGGCCCGGATCGACCGTGGCAGTTCTGGAAGGCCTGCCTCGGCCTGCATGGGTGTGCCAAGCGCCAGGTTCGCCGGGCGTCCGGCGCGCGCCGTCCTGTTGACGAGCCAGCCGGCGCGTACCGCCTCGGCCACGCGGCGACTTGCCGTCGACTCGCTCACCTCGAGGTGTCGGGCGACGAAGTCGACGGTGATCGGGGTGCCGGGGTACAGCAGCGCTGGCAGCTTGGCAACAGTTTGCACGGTTTCGCGCATGACGCGCCCGACATCGTCGGCGGACCTGCTGTACATATCGGCGGCCAGCTCGAGCACGGTGTCGTAGTCGTCTGGTGTCGCGATGAGACGGCCGCGTTCGTCGCGGTCTCGCTGGCCGATCCGGCAGATGGCCACCGCCTTGACCAGGCTGAGCACCTTGCCGAAGTCGCGAGTGACGCGCGCGCCGATCGGCACCGTCGAGAGGCCGAGCGCGAGCTGCGGCGCGAATGGCACGTACACCGAGATCGGGGCCAGTCGCTGCAGGTGGGACTGGAACGCCACGAGGCCCGGGTCCACCGGCGGGACGCCGTCCACCTCGAGCCGTGCCTCCGCCGCGAGGACCGCCCCGAGCTGGCGCCGATCGTCCGGCAGGTCGATGGGGAACAACCGCGACATCAGCTGTTCGCCGAGCGGACGGGTCGCCGTTGTGATCAGGACGGTGGGTCCCTGCTTCTTCACGGGTTGAGCGACGCGCTCGCCCGTCGCGCGATCGAACCGGACGACCCAGTAGTGGAGGTACCCGTCGGTGAGCAGGTTCCGGATTGCACTCGCGGCCGGGTTGTCTTCGCCAGCCGGCAGGCTGTCGGCCTCACCGACGAACAGGGCCTTGTGGCGCAGGTCGAACTCGCCGTAGATCAGGACGTGCGGGGAGGCGGCCGGAATGACGATCAGGGCCTCGGGGGGCAGCAGCCGCCGGACTGCCTGGAGCGTCGCTGACTTGCCGACCGATGGCGGCCCCTGCAGGAGGCCGTGGCACGGCATCGCCCCGGGCTGGAGATCGATCAGCCGGGTGGTCGCGGCAAGGTACGTCAGCAGAGCGGGGCGGAGGTCGCCGCCTAGGACGCTCCGAAGCTCTGCCCGCACGAGCGATAGCGGATCGGGATGATCAAGAACTGCGCGAGCCGCTGTCGGTGCCTCCAGGGTCGCAGGGTTGGCCAGCGACTCTCCCGCGGATCGTCGTGCACCGACGACATGCACCACGGGTCGCGGGAAGCCCGCGACCGAAGGACCTTCCGGTGAGCCGTCGAGCTTGTTCGCCTCGTGCAGTAAGTCTCCCTTCCGTCGGCGGGGCCTCGAGGTGACCGGTCAATCCGGGCCCTGCTCGTCAGCGACCAGTCGACGTCCGCTGATTGTATCGGTGGCACGCTTCGTGTCCGACAACAGACTCTCGGCGCCGGCGAGGGCCGCCTGGTCGTTAACGATGCGCGTACCGACCCCACCTCGGGTCTCGGCCATCCCTGGGGCGCCGGCGCATGTTGGTACTTCCCGGAACGGGTCGTCGACGACCGGAGTCAGCAGGCGGACGGCTGCTACCGCAGCTCTCGACGTCCCGCACAATCTCGGCATGACTCGACCCCGACGCCACGCCCGGCTCCCGTTGGCCTCGGTCGTCCTGTTCCTCGGGGTGGCCGCGATGCTGCAGCTCGCCGGCTGCACGCCCGGCCCGACGCCGAGTGCGAGTGGCCCCCGGCCGACATCGGCGGCCCCGACTGCGCAACCCTCCGGCGCGACGACCAGCCCCGCGGCCTCGGCCAGTGAGGGTGCGCCTGGATCGATCGCCGTCGGGGCGTGTCCGCCCGTGCCGTCGAACACCGCCTGCCTCGGGCAGGCGCCCGGGACGGTGTCGCTGACCGCGAGGCCCGGATCGAGCATCTCGATCCTGCTGGTCGTCCACAACCCCGGCGGGACGCCGTCGAACCCGATCGCCATGCTCCTCTACACCCTGGACGGCGAGCCGCTGCCCCTCGGGCAACCGGCCTGCACGACGTGCAACTCGACCGTCGGCAAGACGGTCATCGGGCTGGAGTGGCCGGCGCTCGCGCCCGGGGAGACCCGGACGGTGTCGGTCGAGATCCCGATCTCGGGCGGCGTCGGTCCCCATCAGGTCTTCGCCGACCTCTACGCCCGATCGCTGGTCGACGTCCTGTCCGACGAGACTGCGAACGGGATCACGCCCGGCGTCGAGTCCTGGAAGCTCGCCCTCAGCGTCGGCTGACACGGAAGCGCCAACGCCGGGCTGCGTCACGCGCGGCGCTTGCGCGCTGACGCTTCGCCATTCCTCCGACCTCGCCGCGAGATCGCGTGGGCCCCGACCGACAGCGCCACGACGGCCGCGCCGATCACGCTGATCGTCGCGGCGCTCGGCCCCCGGCCCTGGCCGGGGCGCACGTCGGCGACGGGCGGGAGATCGGTTGGTCGTGGCGTGGAAGCGTGCCCCGCTCGGCTGTCGCGGCGATGCCGAGAACGACGATCCGCTGGCGGGACTCACCCCGGGTCCGCGTGGACATTGAAGATGCCGGGCTCGGTGAGGGTCAGGCCCGAGCGGCCGCCGGCTTGGATCGATTCCCGGCGCAAGGCGATGAATCGGAGCCGTTAGACCCCTGCAAGCCGGGCGTTAGGCCGGCGTTAGGCCCCTGCGAATGGACCCGCCATACGGTCGAGACGTCCAGACATCAGGGGAGGTCTCGCGATGGTCCGGCTCACGTCCTCGCTGCCCCGTCGCCTCGGCGCCCTCGCCGCCGCCATCGCCCTGGCGGCCGGCGCCATCGCCGTCCAACCGGCCACCGGCGCCAGATCCACGACCGCCAACGCCACGAGCGGCTGCAACCTCAACTCGTACGGCAACCAGATCAAGCACGTCATCTACATCCAGTTCGACAACACCCACTTCCGGCGGGACAACCCGAACGTGCCGTCGGACCTCGAGCAGATGCCGAACCTGCTCAACTTCATCGAGAGCAACGGCACGCTCCTCACGAACGACCACACGGTCCTGATCTCGCACACCGCGACCGGGATCCTGAGCTCGCTGACCGGGGTCTACCCGAACCGCTTCGGCCAGCCGGTCGCGAACTCCTCGCGCTACTTCACCCCGAGCGGCACCTCGAGGACGAGCGTCTCGTTCGCCTACTGGACGGCGCCGCTCTACGACCCGGCCGGGCCGCCGTTCCCGCCCGCGGCCCAGACCGACCTGACGCCCGAGATGATCGACGAGAACGGCCAGATCGCCCCGGCGCCGTGGGTGCCGTACACCCGGGCCGGCTGCGATGTCGGCCAGGTCGCGGTCGCGAACACCGTCCTCGAGAACACCGGGATCGACATCCCGTCGTTCTTCGGGTCGGGCTCGCCCGAGGCCATCCAGGCAGCGTCGGACTCCCCGGGCGCCTCGGCGACCCAGACCTTCGCCGACTACGTCGGGATCGGCGTCCACTGCGCGCAGGGGACGTCCTCGATCTGCAACGGCCAAGCGAACGCCAAGTCGGACCTGCTGCCCGACGAGCCCGGCGGCTACAGCGGCTACAGCGCGCTGATGGGCGCGAAGTACGTCGACCCCCTCATCTTCTCCGGCGGCACGCCCGTCAACCTCGACGGCAACACGATCGCCGACCAGAACGGCCACGTCGGCTTCCCTGGCTTCGACGGCATGGAGGCCACGAACTCCCTGTCGTGGGTCGCCCACATGCAGGAGGCCGGGATCCCGATCACCTACGCCTACATCTCCGATGCGCACGACGCTCACGGCACGAGCGGCAACGTCCACGAGGCCTATGGCCCGGGCGAGGCCGGCTACGTGGCCCAGCTGAAGGCGTACGACGACGCGTTCGGCAAGTTCTTCACCAGACTGGCCAACGATGGGATCAACAAGTCGAACACGCTGTTCGTGTTCACGGTCGACGAGGGGGACCACTTCGCCGGCAGCTCGCCCTCGCCGAGCGGCTGTGATGGTGTGACGACGCCTTGCACGTACTCGACGATCGGCGAGATCAACGCCGACCTCCGGCGGATGATCCGGACCGAGTTCGGCGACACGACGGCGTTCTCGGTCCATTCCGACGACGCGCCGAACATCTTCGTCAACGGCAACCCCGGTCCGACAGACCCGGCGGTCCGGAACCTCGAACGGGAGAGCGCCGCGCTCCACTGGCTGAACCCGTACACGGGGCTCGACCAATCGGGGATCACGGTCGCGCTGGCAGACCCGGTCGAGGAAGATATCCTCCACATGGTCACGTCGGATCCGAACCGGACCCCGACCTTCACCCTGTTCGCGGACCCCCAATGGTTCTTCTTCGCGACGGGCGGCGCGGCCTGCGCGACGCAGGCTGCCTGTGCCTCGGTTCCCGTGCCGTCGACCCAGACGTTCGCTTGGAATCACGGCGACATCCAGGACGAGATTGCATCGACCTGGGTGGGCTACGTCGGCCCTGGCATTCAGAACCTCGGCACGGCCGCGCCGTGGACCGATCACACGGACCTCCGGCCGACGATCCTGAGCCTCGTCGGGCTCACCGACGATTACCGCCACGACGGCCGCGTCACGTGGGAGATCCTCGACGGCTCGGCCGTGCCCGCGGTCATCGCCGCGAACCAATCGCAGTGGACGAACCTCGCCGATGTCTACAAGCAGATCGAGGCGTCGTTCGGCGAGTTCGACATGACGAGCCTCGACCTGTCGACGAAGGCCCTGGCGAGCAACAGCGCCAAGGACAAGACCTACGGCCTTATCGAGTCGAAGCTCGCGACGATCGGCGCCCAGCGCGACGCGCTGGCCCTCCAGATCTCGCAGGCGCTCGACGCCGCCGAGTTCTCGGGCACGACGATCAGCAACAGCCAGGCGAGCTCCTGGATCGGGAAGGCCAACGGCCTGCTCGAGAAGATCAACGAGCTCGACGCCAGCTTCTAACCCGTCCTCGCCGGGAATCAACAACCCCGCCGCTCCCGATGGAGTGGCGGGGTTGTTGATTGCGTTACGGGTGAATCGTCAGATCGACGAACCGACCGTGCTGAGAATCTTCGAGATCGCACCGCCGAGGAAAATCAGCGCGACGATCGCGACGATCGCGATGAGTGCGAGGATCAGCGCGTATTCGGCGAGACCCTGGCCTTCCTCATCGTCACGATGGAGGAAATTAATGATTGCGAAATACAGCTTGTCCATGACCCGTATCACCTCCTTCCCCACAGGAGATCCCCCGAACGGGTCGGGAGTCGTGCGGACAGTACGGAACCGCATGAGCGGAGTCAACCGGGTCCGGGGGCCGCTGAATACCGTACGAAGGTCCGGTACGTAGCATTTGCACCGTGACCACCGAGCTGCCGGCGACGCTCGCCGCGACCCTCAAGAACCTGCCGAACCGCCCGGGCGTGTATCTCCTGAAGAGCGCCCGTGGTGACGTCCTGTACGTCGGCAAGGCCCAGAGCCTCCGCAATCGCGTCCGGAGCTACTGGCAGAAGGAGAGCCCGGCGGCCGACGTCCACCTGATCCGCTCGGTGATCGACCGCGTCGCCGACGTCGACTACACGATCACCGATTCGATCTCCGAGGCGCTGCTCCTCGAGGGCAACCTCGTGAAGCGCTTCCAGCCCCAGTACAACGTCCGGCTCAAGGACGACAAGAGCTACCCGTACATCAAGGTCACGCTCGCCGACGACTTCCCGCGGATCGAACGGACGCGGAAGCTCCCGAACGACGGCTCGCGCTACTTCGGGCCGTATGCCAGCGCGAGCAGCGTCGACGAGGCGATGAACCTGGTCCGGCGGCTCTTCCCGTTCCGGACCTGCACGATCGAGATCAAGGAGAGCGTGCGCGCCCTCCAGCGGCCGTGCCTGCTGTACCACATCAAGCGCTGCCAGGGCCCGTGCATCGAAGCGATCTCGAAAGACGCCTATCGCGCGGACATCGAGCAGGTCGAGCTGTTCCTCGAAGGCCGCCAGGAGTCGCTGGTCAAGGCCCTCCAGGCCGACATGCGTTCCGCGTCCGATCGCGAGGACTACGAGCTCGCGGCGATCGACCGGGACAAGATCCGGGCGATCGAGCGGACGATGGAGAGCCAGAAGATGGCGGCGTTCGCCCGGACCGACCTCGACCTCGTCGGGCTGGCCCGCCAGGACAACCAGGCCGCGGTCCAGCTGTTCGTCATCCGCGGCGGCAAGGCGATCGGCCGGGATGTCTTCCTGCTCGACGTCCCGCGCGGGACAGCCGACGACGAGGTCTTGTCCGGGTTCCTGCTCCAGTACTACGGCCGGGCCACGAACGTGCCCCGCGAGATCGCGGTCCCGATTGCCCTGCCGGACGACGCGGACCTCGAGGCGTTCCTGGCGGCCCGGCGGGCGGAATCGACGGTCGACGCCCGCGACCGGCGCGAGAACCGGACGGTCGCCCGGCCGGACGCGGTCCGGGTCGGGCGCCGGGCGGCCGGCGGGGGAGCGGGCACGGCCGCGCCGGTGCGGCTCGTGGTCCCGCAGCGCGGCGAGCGCCGGCACCTGATGACGCTGGCGACCCGGAACGCGCAGGAGATGCTCGCCCGCGAGCAGGCCCGCTGGCTGGCGGACCAGGGCAAGACCCTCGGCGCGCTCGGGGAGCTGGCCGACGCGCTCTCCCTGCCGACGCTGCCGACCCGCATCGAGTGCTACGACATCTCCAACTTCCAGGGCTCGGAGACGGTCGGCTCGATGGTCGTCTTCGAGGACGGCAAGCCGCGGACCGGGGAGTACCGCCGGTTCCGGATCCGGGACGTCGTCGGCCCGAACGACTTCGCCTCGCACCAGGAGGTGCTGCGGCGGCGGTTCAAGCTGGCCCGCGCCGGGAACGAGGGCTCGGCCGAGGAGTACCGCTGGAAGATGCCGGACCTCGTGATCATTGACGGCGGCCGGGGCCAGGTGAGCGCCGCGAAGGAGGTCCTCGACGAGCTCGGCCTCCATGACCTGCCGCTCGCGGGCCTCGCCAAGGAGCGCGAGGAGCTCGTGCTCCCCGACCTCGCCGAGCCGATCCTCCTGCCGACGACATCGCAGGCGCTCTACCTCGTCCAGCGCCTCCGGGACGAGGCCCACCGCTTCGCGATCACGTACCACCGCGACCTTCGCCGGAAGGCCTCCGTCCGCTCGAAGTTCGACGACCTGCCGGGGATCGGGCCGCGCCGCCGCGGCGCGCTCCTGCGCGTCTTCGGCTCGATCAAGCGCGTCCGCGAGGCGCCGGTCGAGCAGATCGCCGCGGTGCCGGGCATCGGCCCGAAGCTCGCGACCCAGATCAAGGCGGCGCTGGAGGCCTGATCGGCGCTCCCGCCTGTATCATCCGCCGTCGATGCGCAGGCTCCCTCTCCTCTTTATCGCCGTGCTCGGCGTGCTCGCGATCGCCATCGATTTCGTGCCTGGACTGTCCGTGCCCGATTTCAGCGGGCAGGGCGCCGGCCACGTCATCGAGACGAAGCTGGGCCTCGACCTGCGCGGCGGCCTGAAGGTCGAGTACCGCGTCAACGCCGTCGGCAACCAGGCCCCGACGGCCGCCGACGTCGCCGTCGTCCAGCAGATCATCGAGAAGCGGGTGAACGCGACCGGCGTCTCCGAGCCGCTCGTGGTGACGTCGGGCACGGACCGGATCGTCGTCGAGGTCCCCGGCGTCAGCGACACCAACGACATCCGCAAGCTCGTCGGCGAGACGGGCCGGCTCGACTTCGTGCCGCTCCCGACCGACGTCTACGGCACGGGCGCGAGCCCAGGCCCGCAGCAGGCGATCGTCGGCCAGCCGCTGCCCACCGCGGAACAGCCGCTCTTCTCGGGCGACCAGGTGGCGAGCGCGAACGTCTCGACGGACCAGAACGGCGCGCGAGTCGTGGCCTTCACCCTGAAAACCGACGGCGCCAACAAGTTCGCGGCCTACACCTCGGCGAACGTCGGCAACTTCTTCGCGATCATCCTCGACAACAACGTCGTGTCCGCCCCGGTCATCAACGGCCCGATCACCGGCGGCTCCGGCGAGATCACCGGCGGCGGGCTCGGCGGCTTCAGCCTCGCCGACGCCACGAACCTCGTGAACGTCCTCCGCTTCGGCTCGCTGCCGTTCCCGGTCCAGGAGCTGTCGAGCGACACGATCGACCCGACGCTCGGCCAGGAGTTCCTGAACCGGAGCCTGATCGCCGGCGCGATCGCGATCTTCCTCGTGCTCCTGTTCATGCTGATCCACTACCGGCTGCCAGGCCTGATCGCCGGGTTCGCGCTCACCTACTACGCGCTGATCGTCTACGCGCTGTTCCGGCTGATCCCGGTCACGCTGACCCTCGCCGGGATCGCCGGGTTCGTGCTGTCGATCGGCATGGCCGTCGACGCGAACATCCTCATCTTCGAGCGCTCGAAGGAGGAGCTCCGGCTCGGCAAATCGTTGCCGCAGGCCATCGAAGCGGGCTTCGCCCGGGCCTGGAACTCGATCCTCGACTCGAACGTGTCGAGCCTGATCACCGCCTCGATCCTGTATTTCTTCGGGTCGTCGGTGATCCAGGGCTTCGCCCTCGTTCTGATCCTTGGCGTGCTCTGCTCGATGTTCACGGCCATCACCGTGACCCGCACGGTCCTGCGGCTGATCGTCAGCCGCGACTGGGCCGCCAAGGCCTGGCTGTACGGCGTCGGGGCGGCCGAGTTCACGGCCCGCCCGGCCGGTCGCCGCATCGTCCGCCGCGAGGCGCCGACGCGTGTTTGACATCGTCGGCAAGCGGAACTGGTTCTTCGCCCTCTCCCTCCTGATCACGATCCCGGGCCTGATCTTCATCCTCCTGACGCCGCTCAGCGGCGGGGCGGCCGGGATCAAGTTCTCGATCGACTACACCGGTGGCACGGAGTGGTCGATCAAGTTCGACAACCCGAACGTCACCCCGGACCAGGTCAAGGCCGAGCTCGTCGCCCTCGGGCAGCCCGAGGCGACGGTGACGCTCACCGGCAGCGGCTACATGGACATCCGGCTCTCGAAGCTCGACCTGCTCGCGGTCGCGGCCTCGCCGACGCCGGTCCCGACGCTCGCCCTGACGCCGTCGCCCTCCGTGGCGGCGTCCCCGACCGCGGCACCGACCACGGCACCGACTGCCTCGCCGACACCTGCCCCGACGACCTCGCCCGCCCCGTCCCGAAGCGCGGCCGCGAGCGCCGGCGCGAGCCCGAGTGCGGCACCCTCGCCATCCCCGGCACCGAGCCCGACGGCCTCACCATCGCCGTCGCCGTCGCCGAGCCCATCACCCTCGCCGAGCCCGTCGCCGTCCCCGACGGAGCCCCCGGTGGTGAACAACACGCAGATCCCGACCAGCGGTGACATCGGCGCGATCGCGACCGATCTCCAGGGGAAGTTCGGGACGTTCCAGCAGCAGAGCCTGTCGTCGATCGGCGCGGTGGTCAGCTCGGACCTCATCCAGCAGGCCGTTGTCCTGATCCTCGTCGGGTCGCTCGGGATCCTGGGCTGGATCACGATCCGCTTCCGCGACGTGAAGTTCGGCGTCACCGCGCTCGTCGCGCTGCTCCACGACGTCATCGTGGTCCTCGGGATCTTCGCGATCCTCGGGACGTTCTTCAACGTCCAGGTCGACGGCCTGTTCGTCACTGCGATGCTCACGGTCATCGGCTTCAGCGTCCACGACACGATCGTGGTCTTCGACCGGATTCGCGAGAACCGGGCGCGCCACGCCGGCGAGCCGTTCTCGGAGATCGTGAACCACTCGCTGCTGCAGACGTTCGGTCGGTCGATCACGACCTCGTTCACGGTCGTGCTGACCCTGACGACGCTGCTCCTGTTCGGTGGATCTGCAACCCAGCAGTTCGTGCTCGCCCTGCTGATCGGCATCATCTCGGGGACGTACTCGTCGATCTTCAACGCCAGCCCGCTGCTCGTGGTCTGGCACGAGTGGGAGGACCGCCGCCGGGGGCGCCTGGCGGCCCCACCGACGCGGCGCCGGGCGACCGCCTGAGCGCCCCGATTCACGGAGTGGGGCCCGCCGCGCACCGCGCGAAAGCGCCGGTGCAGCCCGGCGTGCCATCCTGAGCGCGTGGTCGAGCCGCGAGCCCGCTGGGCGTTTCCCGAGCCGGCGCCACTCGACCCCTCCGTCATCGAATCGGGCGCTCGCCTCGGGCTGAGCCCGCGGGTCCTCGGCCTGCTCGCGACCCGTGGCGTTCGTGACGGCGCCGCCGTCGAGGCGTTCTTCGGCGATCCGCGCCTGAGCCTGAACGACCCGGAACGGCTGCCGGACGCGACCACCTTCCGCGATCGCATCGAGCGGGCCCGGGCGGCCGGCGAGCGGGTAATGGTCTTCGGCGACTTCGACGCCGACGGGATCACCGGGCTCGCGGTCCTGACGATCGCCCTCCGGCGATTCGGCGTGGACGTGCTGCCGTATGTTCCTTCCCGCCTCGACGAGGGTCACGGGCTGTCGCGCGCCGCCGTCGAGACGGCCGAGCGCGAGGGCGCAACGGTCATCGTCACGGTCGACACCGGGACGTCGAGCCTCGACGAGGTCGCGTTCGCGGTGGAGCGGGGGATCGACGTCCTGGTCACCGACCACCATCGCGTGCCGGACCGGATGCCTGCGGCGCTGGCCGTGGTGAACCCGCAGCGGCCGGACGCCTCGTACCCGGACCGACGGCTGGCGGGCAGCGGGATCGCGTTCACGATCGCGCGCCTGCTCCTGGGCGATGCGGCGCTCGATCTGGCCGACCTCGCCGCGATCGGCACGGTCGCCGATGTCGCGCCGGTGCTTGGCGAGAACCGGTCGATCGCGCGGCTCGGGCTCGAACGGATCCAGTCGGGCCCCCGACCCGGCGTGGCCGCACTCCTGGCCGGCGCCAACGTCGCGCCCGCGGACGTGGACCTCGAGACGCTCGGCTTCGTCGTCGCGCCGCGGCTGAACGCGGCAGGTCGGGTAGGGGAGGCGATGGACGCGGCCTCGCTCCTGCTCGCCGAGGATGCCGCCGAGGCTGAGCGGCTGGCGGCCATCCTCGAGGACGCGAACGTCGTCCGGCGGGACCTCACGAAGAGCGCCATCGCCGAGGCCCGGACGTCGGCCGACGCGGTCGACGGCGCGCCGGCCACCATCGTCCGGGGACCGTGGCCGGTGGGGATCGTGGGGCTCGTCGCGTCCCGTCTCGCCGACGAGCGCGGCGTCCCGGCGATCGTCGGCGCCGAGCTCGGCGACGTCATCCGGGCCTCTTGCCGGAGCGACGGCCGCATCCATCTCGCCGATACGCTCGCGACCTGCGGCGATCTCCTGATCCGCCACGGCGGCCACGCCGGCGCGGCCGGCTTCGAGATCGCGACGGAGCGCTGGGAGGCATTCCGGACGCGCATCCTCGAGCTGGTGGCCGCGGCCGGTCCGGTCGATGCCACACCGAGCCTGACCCTGGACCTCGCCCTGCCCGCGTCCGACGTCGATTACGGCCTGCATCGCGAGATCGCGCGGCTCGCCCCGTGCGGCACCGGCAACCAGGAGCCGCTCGTCGCCGTCCTCGGGCTGACCGTCGTCCGCGTCCGCGAGGCGACGGGCGGGCACACGCAGGTCGTCCTGAAGCGGGAGCGCGACGTGCTCGACGGGATCGCCTTCGGCTGGCCGGAGCTTGCGTCGCTCGTCGCCGAGGGCGATCGCCTGGACGTCGTGGGCCGCCTGATGAGCCGCCGCTTCGGCGGCCTCGAGTCCCTCCAGCTCGAGATCCGGGACGCGGCCATGTCCGGCACCGTGCCGGGGGCGCGGGCCATCCTCGAGCGCCGGCCCGTCCCCGTCGGGCCCGGCGCACCGGCCGGCGGGCGGGATTTCGCGGCACCAGTGGTGGGCCCGGGACGCGTCGATTGAGCGCGGTTCAGGGGTCGCCGCGCCGCCGCAGTGAGACGGGAAGTTCCGGCAACACCTCGAATGGCGGCCCTCGGCGATCCCGTTCGTCAGGATCGACGTTGCCTGCCAACCTCGGCGTCCTCGCCTCGATCGTCGGGCTGATCCTCGTCGCCATCGTCAGCGTCGACCTGGTGAACGGCCGCCTGCCCTTCGTCGGTGGCAACAACGGCGGCGGCCCCGCGGGGAGCGGAGGCCCGGGCGGCGCCATCAAGACGCCCACGGCATCGAACGTCGTCGTGGTCGACCCAAGGCAGAACGTCCCCGGCTCCATCCTCTACGTGAAGGACGGCAACATCTGGGTCCAAACCGGTGGGAAGGCGACCCAGCTGACCGGCGGTGGCCTCGACTCCCAACCGACCTGGTCGCCGGATGGGCGATTCATCTACTTCGTTCGAGACACGCCCGAGTTCGGGCACTTCCCGCTCGGAGGAGTCGTCCGCGGATACGACCTCCAGATCCCGACGCTCGAGCGGATGGCTCCGGACGGATCCGGGATCCACGCCATTCTCACTGGCCGGTACGCGTACAGCTCGTACGTGTGGTCGTTCTTCATCCAGCAGCCGTCGATCTCGCCGGACGGCCGCACGGCCGCCATCATCACCGACGGACCGAATCCGAACCTCAGCGATATCCGCCTCAAGTTCGTCGACCTCCGGACCGGGGCAATCACGGATCCCCATCTGGCTGACATCGGAGGGCTGGGGCAGCAGGATCCGTCGTTCTCGCCCGATGGCTCGAGCGTGGCGTACGTTCGCAATGCGCGGGTCGGGCCCAAGGGAGCCGCGGTTGTCGTTCGGTACGCGCTGGCGACGAAGGCCGTCCGACAGATGACCGGGCCCGGCTACATCCAGCCCGCCTGGTCGCCTGACAGTCGGTTCCTGGCCGTGACGGCGCCGAGCACGACCGGGACCGACATCGTCATCATCGACGCCCGGACCGGGAGCGAAGTCCTGCGACTCACGAACGACGGCAACTCATTCGACCCCGTCTGGTCGCCGGCCGGGAATGCGATCGCGTTCCAGCGCATCGAGCAGGGAGTGGTCGATCTCTGGCTGGTCAGCCTCGTGGGCACGGGGCCATCCTGGCAGGTGGGCCCGTCGATTCAGCTGACGCTTTCGGCTGGGATCGACGCCACGTCGCGCGAGTCATGGTTCATCCCACCCAATGAGCTGCCGTCGCCCGCACCGACCGCCGAATCCGGGGGCCAGGCGACACCTTCGGCCAGCCCCGGGCAGACATGACGGGTGTCGTGAGCGGGCCTCGCCGATGAGCCGACCGGGACGCCCACCCTACCTCGAGCGGCTGGCCGCCCGATCGGCGGCCACGGGAACCGTCCTCTGCCTCGGGCTCGACCCCGACCCCGCCGCGCTCCCGCCCGGCTTCTCGCCGGACGTGGCGGGCGTCGAGGCCTTCGGCCGGGTGCTCCTCGAGGCGGCTGCGCCCCACGCCGCGGCGGTGAAGGCGAACCTCGCCTTCTTCGAGGCGTTCGGGTCGGCGGGCCTCGCCGCGCTGGAGCGGTTGCGGGCCGCGCTGCCGGGCGACGCGATCTTCGTGGCCGACGCGAAGCGCGGCGACATCGGAACGACCTCCGAGCGGCACGCCGCCGCCCTTTTCGATCGGCTCGGTGCCGACGCGGTCACGGTCAGCCCATACCTGGGGGAGGCGGCGATCGCGCCGCTCCTCGAGCGCGACGACCGGTTCGCGTACGTGCTCGCCCGGACGTCGAACCCCGGCGCCGGCGAGCTCCAGGACCTCGTCATCGACGGCGAGCCGCTGTGGTCGCGGGTCGCCCGCTTGGCAACCGGGTGGGGACCCGGCGGGACGGTGGGCCTGGTCGTCGGCGCCACGGCGCCCGACGAGCTCCGGGCGATCCGGGCGATCGCGCCGGGCCTCGCGTTCCTCGTCCCGGGGATCGGCGCCCAGGGCGGCTCCGTGAACGGCGCGCTGGCCGACGGCCCGGCGACCGCGGCGCCCGCCGGCGGCCGCCCCGGAGGCGGCCTCCTGGTCAACGTCTCGCGTGGCATCGCCGCCGCGGCGGAGCCGGCGGAGGGGGCTCCGACCGACCTTGGAGAGCGCCTGGCGGCAGCCGCCCGCGGGTGGGCCGCCCGACTCCCTGTGCTACCGTAGCGAGGCCATGCCGAACATCGGTCCTGCCGAGCTGATCATCATCCTGATCATCGCCCTGATCGTGCTCGGACCCGGCAAGCTCCCCGAGGTCGCGCAGTCGCTCGGCAAGAGCGTCCGGGAGTTCCGCAAGGCCGCGACGGACATCTCCGAGTCCGCGAGCCTCGAGGCCGCGAAGACGGCGGCCGCGCCCCAGCCGACGACGACCCCGGCCCAGCCGAACGCGCTGTCGGGCGAGAGCGCTCCGGACACGCTGCAGGGCTCGCCCGCGAGCCCGGTCTCGGGCGACGGCGACGCCACGCCGCCGGCCGCGTAGGCCGGCGCCAAGCCCGATCCCGAGCCCTCCCGCCGGATCATGACCGCGGGCGAGACCGCCCGCGGCGGCCCTCAGGTCAGCTCCGCCGCCGGGGCCGTGATGCCCCTCGTCGATCACCTCACGGAGCTGCGCCGCCGGATCATCTGGTCGATCGTCGCGGTCGCGGTCCTCAGCATCGTCGGCTACCTGGTCAGCGACCGGGTCATCGCCTTCCTCATCGCCCCGCTGCCGCCCGGCACGCCGACGAAGGTCTTCGGCATCGGCGACGCGTTCGCGATCCGGCTCAAGATCTCGATCGTCATCGGGGTGATCCTGGCGATGCCGATCCTGCTCTGGCATGTCTGGCGGTTCGTCGCCCCCGGCCTGACCCCGAACGAGCGGCGGACGGTCCTGCCGTGGGTCCCGGTGGCGCTCCTGTTCTTCGTGATCGGCGTGACGATCGCCTACGTCATCCTGCCGTTCGCCTCGGCCTTCCTCCTCGGCTTCCAGACCGATCAGCTCCAGGTCATCCTCGATATCCGGAGCTACTTCGACTTCGTCACGACCCTGTTCCTCGCCTTCGGGATCCTCATGGAGTTTCCGATCCTCCTCGTCGGGCTCTCGAAGGTCGGGATCGTGACCTCGGCCCGCCTGCGCCGGGCTCGCCGGATGGTCATCCTCGGGATCGCGATCTTCTCGGCGGTCGTGACCCCGGGCGGCGACCTCGTCAGCCCGACGGTCCTGGGCGTCACGATGTACATCCTGTTCGAGGTCACGACGCTCGTGATCAAGCGTCAGGGTCGGTGATGGCCACCACCGAGCGCCCGGCCACCGATCTCCCGGCCGGCGAGTTCCCCCAGCTCGAGCTGCCGCTCACGAACAGCCCGCACGTCGTCCTGCTGAGCGGCCTCTCCGGCGGCGGCAAGACGGCAGCCGCGAAGCTGTTCGAGGACCTGGCCTACACGGTCGTCGACAACCTGCCCGGCGAGCTCCTCGGGGAGCTGGCCGAGCTCGTCTCGGGTGACCCCGACCGCTTCGCCCGGGTCGCGATCGTGCTCGACGTCCGCGCCGGCGATGCGGAGACGGCCTACCGGGCGATGCGCGGCGCGCTCGAGGGTCGCGGCATCCGCCCGCAGGTCTTCTTCCTCGAGGCCTCCGACGAGGTCCTCGTGCGGCGCTACTCGGAGACGCGCCATCGCCACCCGCTGGCGGAGGACCGCGGGATCCTCGCCGCGATCGCCCTGGAGCGGCGGCTGCTCGACCCGATCCGGGCCGAGGCCGACGTCGTCATCGACACCTCGGACCTGCCGCTGCGGGACCTGCGGGAGCGGCTGTTCGCCCGCCTCGCCGACCTCGATCCGGAGCGGATGACGATCCAGCTCATCTCGTTCGGCTACAAGCTCGGCATCCCGATCGAGGCCGACCTCGTCTTCGACACGCGGTTCCTCCAGAACCCGTACTACGTCCCGGACCTGCGCGACCAGTCGGGGCTGACCGAGCCGGTCCGCGACTACGTGCTCGGTCAGCCGGGCGCCGGCCGGTTCGTCGACCTCGTGGAGGAGCTCCTCGAGTTCACGATCCCGGCGATGGAGGCTGACGGCAAGAGCCGGCTGACGATCGGGATCGGTTGCACCGGCGGCTACCACCGCTCGATCGTCATCGCCGAGGAGCTCGCCCGTCGGCTGCGCGAGCGGAGACTCGGGCCGGTCAACGTCTTCCATCGCGAACTCGAGCCGCGCTGACCGGATGGTGAGCCGATGAGGACGCCCGCGAGCGGCTCGTTCCGGCGCTGGCTCCAGCCCGGCATGGGCGTGAAGCGCTGGCTCGGCCTCGTGTTCATCGGGCTGCTGCTGCTGGCGCTCGGCACCGCCCATGTCATCCGCCAGGTGACGCCCGGCCTCGACCCGAGCTCGACGGTCGGGATCGTCGTGAACATCGTCACGCTCCAGTTCCTGCCGTTCATCCTGAGGGGCCTGGCCGCCGGTGCAACCGGGGCGGTCCTCGTCCTCTTCGGGATGTGGCGCCTCATCCGCGCCGTGACGGACCCGCTGCGGACGGCGGGCACGGGTGTGCGCCAGCCGCCGCTCGTCGAGGTCATCTACCAGAAGCGGTTCCTGGCCCGCGGCCCGAAGGTCGTGGCGATCGGCGGGGGGACAGGCCTCTCGACGCTCCTCCGTGGCATGAAGGAGCACACGAGCAACCTGACGGCGATCGTCACGGTGGCCGACGACGGCGGGTCGTCCGGGTCGCTGCGCGCCGAGCTCGGGATCCCGGCGGTCGGCGACATCCGGAGCTGCATCGCGGCCCTGGCCGACGCCGAGCCGCTGATGAGCGAGCTGCTCGGCTACCGGTTCCCGGGCGGCGTGTCGTCGGATGGCGGACCGGTGGAGATCGAGCCCGGCAGCCTCGGCGGCCACGCCGTCGGCAACCTGCTGCTGGCGGCGATGACGGCCCTCGAGGGTGGTGACTTCGAGGAGGGCGTGCGCCGGATGAACCGCGTCCTGGCGGTCCGTGGCCAGGTCGTTCCGGCTTCACCGACGCCGATCACCCTCCACGCTGCGACAAGGGACGGCCTGATGGTCACGGGCCAGTCGACGATCATGCGAACCGTCGGCATCGAGCGCGTCTGGATCACGCCGCGCGACGTCGCCGGCTCCGACGATGCCCTCACGGCCATCGCCGATGCCGAGATTATCGTCCTCGGCCCGGGCAGCCTTTACACCTCCGTCCTGCCGGTCCTGCTGATCCCGGCGATCCGCGAGGCCGTGGCCTCGGCCTCGGCGATCCGGGTCTATGCCTGCAACGTCGCCACGCAGACGGGCGAGACGGCCGGCTACGACCTCGCCGACCACGTCGAGGCGCTCCTGGCCCACACGACGCCGGGCCTCGTCGACATCGTCCTGGCGAACGACCAGTTCGACGTGCCGGGCCAGGCGAGCCGCCCACCGGCGGTGGCGCTCCGCTGGCCGCCGGCGGTCGATCCGGTCCCGCACCTGGCGACCGATTCGGTGGCATCCGAGCTCGATCCCCGCCATCACGACCCGGCCCGCCTCGCGGCGGCGATCCTGCGGGCCTGCGAGCGCGAGGCCTCCGCGCTCCGACGCGAGCGGGTCGCCCGCACGGCATGACGCAGCGCCGGGCGCGTCCCCGGGTGCATCGCGCGTCGCGGCCGCGGGCATGACCGCGGCTGACCTGGCGCTCGTGGCCGCGCTCCGCGCGGAGCTCGCGGCCGTCGACCCGCAGCGACCCTGCGATCGCGAGGCCGAGCGTCTCGGCCTGGCCGGCGGCCGGCACGAGCCGATCCTCGGCCGGCTCGAGGTCCGCCTGGACCGCCACGGCTCGGGGACGCGGGTCGCCCCATCCGGCTCGGCGTTCGACTGGGACGGCTCGCCCGAGCACTGCCGGCTCGCGTGGCTGCGCGGCCGGTTCCTCGGCCATGGCTCGCTGAGCCTGGCGAACGGCCGGACCCATCTCGAGCTCGTCGTGTCCCGCGCGGAGGCGCCGATCCTCGCGTCTCGGCTCGCGGCGGTCGAGTTGCCGGCGTCCTGGCGGATCCGTCGTGGCACCGGGGTCGTGACCGCGAAGGGCGGTGATGCCGTCGGCCTGTTCCTGCGGCGGATCGGGGCCGGGCCGAGCCTGCTCGAGCTCGAGGCGCGACAGGTCGCGCGCTCGCTCCGCGGCGAGCTCAACCGGGTGCTGAACGCCGAATCGGCGAACCTCGGGCGATCCGTGATCGCCGCCGGGCGGCAGCTGGCCGCGATCGACGCCCTCGACGCCGTCGGACGCCTGGGCGACGAGCCCGAGCCGGTCCGCCGGGTGGCGGCCGCGCGCCGGGAGACGCCCGAGGCCACCCTCACGGACCTCGCCACGCGCCTCGCGATCCACCGCTCGACCGTGCAGCGGGCCCTCGAGCGGCTCGAGCGCCAGGCCCTCCGGGACGAACGGGCCAGCCGGGCCGGGGCGCCGCCTCTGGCATGATTCGGGCGATGCGGCCCGTCATCGTCGCCGGCAACTGGAAGATGCAGACGACCCCGGCCGATGCCGGCGAGCTGGCGGCCACGATCGCCCGGCGCACGAATGAGCCGGACGTCGTGCGGGTGCTCTGCCCGCCCTTCGTGTGCCTCGCCGCGGTCCGCGACGCACTCGCCGCGGAGCCCGCCGGGCGCGACGTCGACGTCGGCGCCCAGAACGTCCACCACGAGCTGGCCGGCGCCTATACCGGCGAGGTCAGCGCACCGATGCTGGACGGGCTCGCGACCTGGACGATCGTCGGCCACAGCGAGCGGCGGCGCGACGCCGGGGAGACCGACGAGCTGATCAACCTCAAGGTCCGGCGCGCCCGGGATGCGCGACTGCACGTGATCCTGTGCGTCGGGGAGCAGCTCGCGGAGCGCGAGGCCGGCCGGGCCGGCGAGGTGGTCGAGCGGCAGGTGCGCGGCTGCCTGGCGGGCGTCGACGCCCCGGCCGACCGAGACCTCGACGCTCGCTGGGACCGCGCCCCGTGGCTCACGATCGCCTACGAGCCGGTGTGGGCGATCGGGACGGGCCGGACGGCCTGCGGTGCCGATGCGGCCGAGATGGCCGGGACGATCCGTCGGACCCTGGGCGATCTCGGCTTCACGGCGCGCGGCGAAGCGGTACCGGTGCTCTACGGCGGTTCGGTCACCAGCGCGAGCATCGGCGAGTTCCTCGCCGAGCCGTCGATCGACGGCGCGCTCGTCGGCGGGGCCTCGCTCAAGCCGGACGAGATGGCCGGGATCGTCGCCCGGGCCGCGCTCACCGCGCGGGCCCGTCTCGCGGCCGCCGCGTCGTGAGGCCGCGCCCGATCGTCCTGGTCGTCCTCGACGGGTTCGGGATCGGTCGGGATCCCGCCGCGGACGCGATCCGGGCCGCGGACATGCCGCGCTGGCGCGACCTGCTCGCCCGCTGGCCGCATGCCCAGCTCGAGGCGTCGGACGGCGCCGTCGGCCTCCCGGCGGGGCAGATGGGCAACTCCGAGGTGGGACACCTGAACCTGGGGGCGGGGCGGCCCGTCCTGCAGGACCTGCCGCGGATCGATGCCGCGATCGCCGACGGCTCGTTTTTCGAGCGGCCGGCCTTCCTCGAGGCCTGCGAGCGGGCCAACGCCACGACCGGCCGGCTCAACCTCGTGTCGCTCGTCGGTCCCGGGGGCGTCCATGCCAACGACCGACACCTCGTCGCGCTCGCCGAGCTCGCCGCGCGGCAGGCGGTCTCGCACGTCCGGGTCCACGCGCTCCTCGACGGGCGGGACACGCCGCCGCGTTCGGCGATCACGTTCGTGCCCGATCTCGAGGAGCGTCTGCGGCTGGCGCATCCCGACGCCCGGATCGCGACCGTCGGCGGCCGCTACTACGGGATGGACCGCGACAAGCGCTGGGATCGGGTCGAGCGGGCCTATGACGCGATCGCGTTCGGGGTGGGGGAGCACGCCGCGTCGGCGACCGCGGCCGTCGAAGCCGGCTATGCCCGCGGCGAGAACGACGAGTTCGTGCTGCCGACCGTCGTCGACGGGGTGGATGGCGGGCTCCGAGACGGCGAGCCGGTTGTCCACCTCAACTTCCGCGCCGACCGAGCTCGCCAGCTCAGCCACGCCCTCGCCGACGAGGACTTCGCCGGCTTCGACCGGTCGGGCCCGGCCGGCCAGGCGCCGGCGAGGAACCTGCTGGTCGTGACGATGACCGAGTACGAATCGGGCCTGCCGGTCGTCGTCGCCTTCCCGCCAGAGGAGGCCCGCTCGCTGACCGAGGCGTTCGCCGACGCGGGCTGGCACCAGCTCCATGTCGCCGAGACCGAGAAGTACGCCCACGTCACGTACTTCTTCAACGGCGGTCGCGAGGCGCCGTTCCCGGGTGAGGACCGCCGGTTGATCCCGAGCCCGAAGGTGGCGACGTACGACCGGCAGCCCGAGATGAGCGCGGAGGGCATCACCGACGTCGTCGTCGCCGCGATCACGGGCAACCGCGAGGACTTCATCCTCGCCAACTTCGCGAACGCCGACATGGTCGGCCACACCGGTGTCTGGGCCGCGACGGTCCGGGCCCTCGAGTTCGTGGACGGCTGCCTCGGACGGATCGTCGACGCGGCTGCCGCGCTCGATGCCGGCGACCCCGACGGGCCGGGCAGCCTGATCGTCATCACCGCGGACCACGGCAACGCCGACGAGATGCGAACGCCCGATGGCCAGCCGGTGACCGCGCACTCGCTGAACCCGGTCCCGATCGTCGTCATCGGTCAAGCGGCCGGCGGCCGCAGCCTCCGCGACGGGGTCCTGGCCGACGTGGCCCCGACGATCCTCGAATTCGCCGATCTGCCGCGCTGGCCGGAGGTGACCGGGGAGTCCCTCCTGACGTAGTGCTACCATCCGGCGGCTTCCCAGGAGGACACCGTTCCGTGAATCCCATTCTCGCTGCGGGCCAGCTCATCGTGAGCGTCGCGCTCACCTTCTCGATCCTGCTCCAGTCGCGTGGATCGGGCCTGGGCGGCACCTTCGGCGGCGACTCCGCCGTCTACCGCAGCCGCCGCGGCATCGAGCGCCGCCTGTGGCAGTTCACGATCGTCCTGATCGTCCTGTTCGTCCTCTTCTCGCTGTCCGCCTACATCTTCTCGCCGACGGTCACCGCCTAACCGTCGCGGGTCCCTCCGCGGGTTCCGATGACCATCCGTGACCGGGGGCTGATCGCCGTCCTCGCGGTGGCGCTCGTCCTGCTCTCCGGCGTCAGCCTCGCCGCCTCCCTCGAGCCTTCCGCCGGCCAGGGCGGCCCCCAGCCCTCGGACTCGGTCACGGCCCGACCGTACGTCGAGGGTGTCCTCGGCCACGCGACGAACGCCAGCCCGTTCGGCGAGCGATCGCCGGCCGACCGCGATCTCGTGGCGCTTCTGTTCCGCGGGCTCGTCCGTCTCGGCCCGGGCACGTCGATCGTCCCGGACCTCGCGAGCCACTGGGAGGTCGACTCGACCGGCAAGCTCTGGACCTTCCACCTCCGCCCGAACCAGACCTGGGACGACGGGGCGCCGATCACGGCCGATGACGTCGTCTTCACCGTGGCCGTCCTGAGCGACCCGTCCTACACGGGGCCGGGCGCCGCGTCCTGGCGCGATGTCACGGCCACGGCGTCCGACGAGCTCACGGTGACGCTCCAGCTGGCCACGCCGCTCGGCGGCTTCCTCCAGGCCGCGACCCAGCCGATCGCGCCGGCGCACCTCCTCGGCGGGATCGCGCCGGCGGCCCTGCCCGACGATCCATTCGGCCAGGCACCGGTCGGATCCGGCCCGTTCCGCCTCACCTACCTCGATTCGACCCGGGCGGAGCTCGCGCCGGTGATCCCGGCGGGCGAGGTGCCAACCGGGCCCGGCGGTTCCGGCGAAGGCGGTGGCCCGCCGCTGGCGACCCCGGTTCCGACCGATTCGCTCGTCACCCCGCCGCCGACCGAGCCGCCGGGAGTCGCCCTGCCGTACCTGGACGGCATCGAGTTCCGCTACTACGACGACGTCGCGAGCCTGAAGGCCGCCTGGGACCAGGGCCTGCTCGACGCCGCGTCCGGGCTCGCCCCGACCGATGCCAGGGACCTCGCCACCGACGGCGGCCGGGTGCTGCAATACCCGGGGACGACGCTCCTCGCCGTCGACCTCGACCTGCGGCCGGCCCGCAAGGACTTCCTGGATCCCCGCGTCCGGAAGGCCCTCCTCGAGGCCATCGATCGGCCGACGATCGTCACCTCGATCCTCGACGGCCTCGGGACGAAGGCGGACTCGCTGATCCCGCCGACGTCGCCGATGCTGGACCCCTCGACCGGCCAGCCGATCGCCTACAACCCGGCCGCCGCCAAGGCCGACCTCGCGAAGGCCGGCTGGACCCAGGGCGTCGACAGCTGGACGCCGAAAGGGGCGAAGACGGCGATCTCGATCGAGCTCCTGAGCCCGGAGCAGTCAGCCAATCCGGTGGCGTACGCGACGGCCGAGGCCGTCGCCCAGAACTGGCGCGACATCGGGCTCGACGTCTCCGTGACCCCGCTCTCCGCCGCGGACCTGCTCGGCCAGCGGCTGCATCCCGGTGGGTTCCAGGCGGCGCTCGTGCCGCTGGCGATCGGGCTCGATCCGGACCTGTATCCGCTCCTGGCCTCGAGCCAGACGCGGACCACCGGCTCCAACGTCTCGGGCCTCCAGGATCCGTCGCTCGATCGGCTGCTGTCGGCCGCCCGCGCACCGGGCACGGACGCCGCCCGGAAGGCCGCCTACCGGGCCCTCGAGGTCCGCCTCGACGCCGGGCTGTACATCCTCCCGATCGCCTTCCGCGACGAGTACGTCGTGCTCCGGAACACGGTCGTCGGACCCACCCCGAGGCCGGTTTCGACCTCCGGGGACCGGTTCTGGGACGTGCTAACATGGCGCCTCCTCGACGGCCGGTGAACCCTCAGTTGCCGGCTGCCGATGGCCTGCCGAGGTGGCGAAACTGGCAGACGCGCTAGCTTCAGGAGCTAGTGCCCGAAAGGGCGTATGGGTTCAAATCCCGTCCTCGGTACCACCTCCCTCGGCGAGCGCAGGCACACCTGATGCCCAGGTGGCGGAATTGGTATACGCGTACGTTTGAGGGGCGTATGAGGCAACTCATCCGGGTTCAAGTCCCGGCCTGGGCACCAACCTTCAGCGGACCGATCCGCTAGCCGAGCCCCTGGATCACCGCCCTGACGACCTGATCGACGCTGTTCGCGTCGCTCGGCGCGGACCCCGACACGTCGAAGACGCGTCGGCGGATCGTGAAGACCGCCTCGGTGCCGTCGGCGCTCATCCGCACCGCGACCCCGTCGACCGTCGTCGAGCTCGGGGTCGGCGTGCCCTCGAGCAGCGCCGTCTCGACGGGCCCCGCATCCGGCCCCGCTGCCTCGAACACGGTGACGAGCACCGGCACGCCGCCGGGCGGCGTGACCTCGCGGAAGCCCCACGTCGTGCCGCTCGGCAGCGTCAGGTTGTCCCAGCCGGTGTCGAACGGGGCGAGCACGAACGCGTCGGACAGGCCGAGGTTGGTCGCCGGGTCGGGGTTGGTCGCCGGGGTCGGGTCGGCGATGCTCCGGATCGCCGTCACGACGAAGTGGCTGCGACACATCGCGACCGTCCGGGCAACGGGCTGCAGGCGCCCGTCCATGTCAACGTCGCGGCACGTGGTGGATGCCGAGTCGTCGTAGTGGCCCGTCAGCTCGACCCAATGGCCGCCCTTGATCGCCCCCGCGATTCCGGGTCGTGCGAACAGCATGAGGAAGTCCGCGGTCCCGAACAGAGAAGCAACCGGCTCGAGCCAGCCCGCCGGAAAGACGTTGCAGCCACCGGTGAGCCACGTCGGCCTGATCCGGTCGAAGCACTGACCCCCCAGGCCCTCCGGTTGGGCGAGGTAGCCCGTGAGCCGGATCGAGCGGCTGCCGAAGCACCGGGCCGGAAGCGAGCTGCTGGTGGCGACGCCAGACGGCGCCGTCCTGAAGCTGACGAGGACGCGAAGCGCCGTCGATGGGGTCGAGAGGTCGGCCAATGGCGGGCAGCTGGTCCACTGGGCGACCGGTTCCGGCGGCAGCGGCACGTCGGTCGCCGCCGGCTGGGCCAGCCAGGCCGCCGGGCGACGGCCCGCGATCGAGCCGACCGCGACGATCGAGCTTCCGAGCGCGCTCAGCGCGGTGATCGAGGCCTGCGGATCGGCCGGGGTCGGCCACATGACGGGCGTCCAATCGGCGAGGTCCGCCGAGCGGAAAAGCCCCATCTCCACCCCGGCCGCGCTCGGCGCGGTCGCCGCGACAACGCCGAAACCCGCGACCGACGCGCCGGCGACGATGTCGCCTCCGGCCGCCGCGGTCGTCCCGACCGGCTGCCAGCTGCTGCCATCGGTCGAGCGGTAGACCGTGCGGCCTGCAAGCGTCGCGTTCCGATCGGCGGCGAAGCCGATGAAGCCATCGGCGTCCTCGACGACGTCCGAGAACGCGGCCGGCGTCGTGATCGGGGTCGGGGCTGCGCCCGGTTCGACGCCATCGAGGCGCCAGACGGTCGGCTGCCAGCCGCCCGACCCGGAGGAGCCCCAGGCGAGCGCGCCGAGTGGGCCGCTCACGAGGCGGCTGCCATCGAACTGGTTGCCGGTCCAGGTCAGCCCATCCGTCGAGGTCCACTCCTCGCCGGCGCCAACCGCGCTCAGGCCGCCGTCGACCACCGCGATGTCGGTGATCAGCCCGGAGGCGCCGGCCGAATCGAGCACGACCGGCGTCCACGCCACCCCATCGGTCGACGTCCAGATCGCCGGACCCGGTGGGAGCTGGCTCCCCTCCGGGAAGCCGCCGACGGCAACGAGGCGATGACCGAGCACGGCCACGCCGGTCAGCTGGGCGTAGGCCATCGACGGCTCGGCGAACAGGGCTGGCGTCCACGACGTCCCGTTGGTGGACCACCAGCTCGTGCCGCCCCGGGGCGTGTTGCCGACCGCGAGGTAGCCGAACCAGGTCTGCGTGACGGCCGCCATCTGCGCGTCGCCGGCGACATCGGGCAGGGGCTCGACATCGACCGGGTACCAGGCCGTCGGTGCGTCACCCGGCGAGAGCGTCGGGCTGGGTGAGGGACTGGCGGCGGGCGCCGCCGTCGGGACGGCGGTCGCTTCCGTCGAGGCGGCCGGCATGGCGCTCGAGGCCGGGGTGGTTGTCGGCCCGCCGAGGCAGCCACTCGTCAGCAAGCCGATCAGGGCGATCGTGACGCCCGCCCGGAGCCGAACGGCGGCTTGCCGCGCCGGGTAACCACCAGTCTGCGTGGGCACGCACAGCCTCCATCCGATCGACGCTGGGATCGCCGAGAAGACGGACCGTCGGCTGTCATGTTGCGCCGCCCGATCCGGCGGCGGCTAGTCTTCCGAGCGGGCGGTTAGCTCAGCTGGTCAGAGCACCTCGTTTACACCGAGGACGTCGGGGGTTCGAGTCCCTCACCGCCCACCAGTCGTAGACTGATCCGAGTCGGTCCCGGCACTGTTCCGCCGACGGCCGTCCTGGAGGGCTCCATGGAGATCTGGATCGTCCTGATCGTCATCGTGGTCATCGCCGCGGTGGTGGTCGGGATCTACAACGGGCTGGTCGGGCGTCGCAACCGGGTCGATGAGGCCCTGTCGCAGATCCAGGTCCAGCTGAAGCGGCGGCATGACCTGATCCCAAACCTCGTCGACTCGGTCAAGGGCTACATGCAGTTCGAGCAGAAGGTCCTGACTGACGTCACGAACGCCCGCGCGGCCGCGGTCTCGGCCGGCGCCCAGGGGGTCCCCGCGCAGGCCCAGGCGGAGAACGTCCTGACCGGCGCCCTGCGATCGCTGTTCGCGGTCGTCGAGAACTATCCGGACCTCAAGGCGAACCAGAACGTCCTGTCCCTGCAGGAGCAGCTGACGACGACCGAGAACCAGATCTCGTTCAGCCGCCAGCACTACAACGCGACGGTCCTCGAGTACAACAACGGCATCCAGACGTTCCCGAACAACGTCTTCGCCGGGATGTTCGGCTTCCTCAAGCGCGACTTCTTCGAGGCCGAGCCCGAGGCCGCGGACGTCCCCAAGGTTGACCTGAGCCTGAACACCCCGGCCGCCTCCTGAGGCGGCCGTCGGCGTCAGCGGCCGACAACCGGGCGCAGCCATGAGCCAGACGTCGACCTTCTACAGCGAGGAAGCGGCGAATCGCCGCGACTCGATCCTGCTCATCCTGATCGTGGCCGTGATCCTCGCAGCGCTCGGGTTCGCGATCGGATACGGGGTGGGTGGCACGGTCGACGTCGCGATCGCGGTCACGATCGGCGCGGTCGTGCTTGCGTTCCTGCTGTCGGCCGGGTCGTACTTCGGCGGCGACCAGCTCGTGCTGTCGAGCTCGGCCGCGAAGGAAGTCGACGCGAACAGCGCACCGCAGTTGATCAACATCGTCCAGGAGATGTCGATCGCGGCGGGCGTCCCGATGCCGAAGGTCTACATCATCGACGACAGCGCCCCGAATGCGTTCGCGACCGGGCGCGACCCGAACCACGCGTCCGTGGCGGTGACCTCGGGGATCCTCCAGAAGCTGGATCGCGAGGAGCTCCAGGGCGTGCTCGGCCATGAGCTGTCCCACGTCCGGAACTACGACATCCGCTTCTCGCTGCTCGTCGCCGTGCTCGTGGGCTCGATCGCGCTCCTCGCCGACTTCTTCCTCCGCTTCACGTTCTGGGGCGGCGGCCGGCGGAGCAGCAACGACCGGAACGGCAACGGGCTCCAGATCATCGTGTTCGTGATCGCGATCATCCTCGCGATCCTGGCCCCGATCTTCGCCCGGCTCGTCCAGCTCGCGGTCAGCCGCCAGCGCGAGTACCTGGCCGATGCCTCCTCGGTCGAGCTGACCCGAAACCCGCACGGGCTCGAGGCCGCCCTCGCCAAGATCGCCTCGGACCAGGACGTCCTCGAGGTCGCCAACCGGGCGACCGCCCACCTGTACTTCACGAACCCGATCAAGAAGTTCGAAGAGCGCTCGAGCTCGATCTTCTCGACCCATCCCCCGATCGTCGACCGGATCAACCGCCTCCGACAGCTGACCGGCGATCCGCCGATGGACGCAGCCGAGTTCAACGCCCTCCGCGGGCTGGACTGACCTCCCGCGGTCGTCGGTAGGCGCCGCCATTCGCAGGAACGCAATCCGCGCGGCGGACCGCAAACGCAACGCGGGCGCAGGCTCGGAACGCGGGCACCGGCATTCTTGCCACCTAGTCCTGGAGTGACATCGAGGCGAGGCGGGCGCAGGCGCGGCAGGCGAGGTCGTGCCGAATCGTGCGTGCGACACGGTCGAGTCGCTGACGAACAGTCCGGTCAGGACGAGTTGGACAGGTTCCGATCGCCGCGCAGTCGCTTGAGTCCTACGTGGCGAACAGTCGGCTTCGGATACACGAGTCGAGGACCTGAGCGCGGGGCTCGGGCTCGACGGCCCGTGCTATCCTCCGGCTGCCGTCGGAGCCGATGGGCCTGCGGTCCACCGGGCCGAGATAGCTCAGTAGGTAGAGCACGCGACTGAAAATCGCGGTGTCGCCAGTTCGATTCTGGCTCTCGGCACCAGACCTCCTCAACGGAGGGGACTTCGGTGGCGGCGCACCGAGCGGAAGTGGCTCAGTTGGTAGAGCATCACCTTGCCAAGGTGAGGGTCGCGGGTTCGAGTCCCGTCTTCCGCTCCACTTTCTCCCCTTCTACGCTCGCCGATGCGTGCGTCTGCCCCTTCGTCTAGTGGTAGGACAGCGGACTTTGGATCCGTTGGGCGAGGTTCGAATCCTCGAGGGGCAACCAACCGGCCGCGTCAGCTCCGTATGGCAGAATCCGCGGCGGTCCAGGGCGACGTGGTGAAGTGGTTCAACACGGAGGTCTGCAAAACCTCTACTCACCGGTTCGAATCCGGTCGTCGCCTCCACCTCTCGTGACGGGAGGGCCCTGATCCCGCCGTTGGACGATGCCGCCAGCCTGATCGCCGACGACGGCGCGTGGGATCGGTTCGTGGCCGCATCGTCGGCACCGTCGTTCCTGCAGGCGACGCCGTGGGCGGCCGTCAAGGCGCCGAACGGCTGGCGTTCGGTTCGGATCGGCGTCAGCTCGGCTGTCGGGCCGGTCGGCGCCCAGGTCCTCATCCGCCGCCCGCGGCCGTTGCCGTTCGGATTCGGGTATGCGGCTCGAGGACCACTGGCAGCCGGGCCGCTCGACGCCGATGCCCTGCGGGCGTTCACTCGCGCCGCGCGAGATCGGCTGCCGGGATTCGGCGTCTCCCACCTCCGCATCGACCCCGAGGTCGAGGATCCGGACGGACGCCTCGCGGCAATCCTGGGCGAGCTCGGCTGGCGGCCGGCGCCACCGGTCCAGCCGTCGAGCACCCGGGTCGTTGACCTCGCTCGAGACGAGGACGCGATCTGGCAGGACATCCATCGGAAGTGGCGACAGTCGATCACGAAGGGCGGGCGCGACGACGCCCGGGTCGTGCCGGCCGGGATCGAGCGCCTCGACGAGTTCTACGCGATCCACGCCGAGACGATGCGGCGGGTCGATCTGCCAGCCCGGTCGGAGGCGAGCTTCCGCGCGCTGTACGCGGCCTATGCCCGCGCCGGACAGGCGCATCTGTCCTTCATGGAGGCGGCCGACGGGACGCCGACGGCCACGATCATGCTGCTGGGCTGGGGGGACCGGATCGTCGATCTCTACGGCGGCACCACACCGGAGGGCCGGAAGACCCGGGCCAACTACACGATCAAGTGGGAGGCGATCAAGGCAGCTCGCGCGGCCGGGTACACGTGGTACGACCTGTGGGGCCTGCCGAGCGACGCCGTGAGCGATTTCAAGAGCGGCTGGGGTGGACGCGAGGTCCACTGGGTCGGGGCGTGGGATCTCGTGCTGAACCCGATCGGTCGGGCGGCATTCGAGGCCGCGCTGTCCGCTCGAGCGCGGTGGCTCCGCCTGCGCCGGGGCGCGACAGGAGGCGACAGCGGGATGTCGGCGACGTGACGGACCGCCGGCACGTCTCGTCGGGCGGACCGTGGGAGGAGCGCGCGGGCTATTCGAGGGCGATCGTCGCCGGCGACGCCTGCTTCGTCTCGGGGACGACCGACGCCGGGCCCGATGGCCGGTCGACGCATCCCGGCGACATCGCGGCGCAGGCCGACGCGATCTTCGGGATCATTGCGCGCGCCCTCGAGCAGGCGGGGTTCGGGATCCAGGACATCGTCCGGACCCGGATGCTCGTGACGGACCTGAGCCACGCCCCCGAGCTGCTCGAGGTCCATCGCCGCTGGCTGGGCGAGTTCCGGCCGGCAGCGACGCTCCTCCAGGTCGCGGGGCTCATCGATCCGAGCCTCCTCGTCGAGATCGAGGTCGACGCCCGGCGCTGACGCCCGGCGCTGACGCCCGGCGCTGAGAACCAGTCGGGTACGCTCGCCCGGCCGGAGTGGCGAAAGGGCAGACGCAGCCGACTTAAAATCGGCTGCCCGCAAGGGCGTGCGGGTTCGAATCCCGCCTCCGGTACCGCTCGTTGCTGCGCTTTTCGCGTCCTACCCCTGCCGTTGCAACGGGATCGCAAGGCCTGGGCCTTGAGACGGACGATGGCGAGGCGTCAGACTGCGTGGCAGCGCGTGCGGTCGCCGGGCCCAACGGCACGCCGATAGTCGGAGATAGACGTGGCGTGATCGTTCGCGTGGTGACGGCCCGGGTGAAGCCAGGCCGGGCCAGCCAGTTCAATGCCCTCGTGCGCCAGCAGCTCCCGCTGATGCATGAGCAGCCGGGCCTGGTGTACGTGAAGCTCGCCCGCCACCTCGACGCCGACGGGAGCGAGGAGGTCATCCTCTTCGAAGAGTGGCGCGACCCGCAGTCCGTCTATGCGTGGGCCGGCCCGGACCTGTCGCATATCCGCCTTCCACTCGGCTCCGAGGACGAGCTCGTGTCCTTCCGAGTCACCCACTACGAGGCGCTCGACCTCGACATCGAGGGCATCCCCGAGTCCGTGCGCCGCACCCGCGATCCATGGCCGGCCCCGGCCGGCGGCTCCCCAGGCCGCGTCGAGCGCTGACCGGCGCCGCTCAGCTGCGGCCGAAGAGCGATGCCAGCCGGCGCGGCCGGCGCCCCGAAGCGCTGGACGGCGCGTCCTCGCCCATGACGAGCGAGGCGAGCTCCACGAACCGGAGGGCCGGCGGCGAGCCTGCGGCGATCCGCACGACGGGCGAGCCCTCGTTCACGGCCCGCTGGAACAGGAAGGCGTCATGCGGGATCCGGACGGCGAGCCGCTTTCCGAGCGCGCCCTCGATGTCGGCCGGCGTGAGCATCTGGTGGCCGAAGACCTCGTTCAGGACGATCGTGGCCTCGGGCGAGTTCGAGCTGGTCTGGTAGAGGTACTCGAGCATCCCGTGCACCGCCTGCAGGGCGGGCAGCTCGGGGGCGACGACGACGACGAGGTTGTCGGCGAGCTCCATGATCGCGATGGATCGGGGATCGAGGTGCGAGCCGGCGTCGACGACGACGGTCGGCACCGTGAGGAGGATGGTCTCCAGGATCGAGCCGACGTTGTCGACCCCAACCCGCGAGGCGACCGCCGGCCCCGTCGAGCCGGTCAGCACCCTGACGTGGTTGCTCGTCTCCAGGTAGGGCTTGAGGGCCTCCGGGTCGCCGATGGCGAGCATGTCGCGGCCCAGATCGGAGACGTTCATCCGCGGATGGACGTTGAGGTGGCTGCCGATCGACCCGGTCACGGGCGCCAGGTCCACGAGGGCGACCTTGTCGGGCTCCCTGGCCGCGATCGCGAGGGCCAGGTTGACCGCCACCGTCGTGGTGCCGACGCCGCCCTTGGGCGAGAAGACGACGATGAGGCGACGGCCCTCGCGGCGGGTCGAGCTCACGACCGAGGTCGCCGGGCGGAGCTCCTTCGAGCGGCGGAAGCGGAGGTCGAGAGCCTCGACCCGGGCGTCGAGCTCGCGCTCGTCGATCGGCCGGACCATGACGTCGTCCGCGCCCGCCTCGAGCAGCCGGATCCGGTCCTCCACGCCGTCGCTCGGGCTGATCGCCAGGATCGGCTGCTCGGCAAGGGCGGGAATGGCTCGGATGTCGCGGCACACCGACGCGACGGTGCGCGGCGCGGGGACGGCGTCGACCACGATGATCTGGTGCTCCGGGGCGATCCGGATGCCCTCGTCGGGATCCTCGACCCGGGTCAGGAAGCGGCTCTGCTGGGCCAGGACGCGGGCAACCGCGTCGCTCGAGGCATCGCCGATCAGGAGGACGCGGGTGTCGGCCACGGCGGGGAGGATACATCCGGCCCTCGGCGACGCCTTGCAGCCGTTCGAGGAGGCCCGAAGGTCCCGTGGTATCCTCCCCGGGTTGCCTTTCGGCTCCGCGTCGATCCGTCGACATCGGGGCATCCCCACTGGAAGGAGTCATCCGGCCGTGCGCCGATACGAGCTCATGCTGGTCTTCCGTCCGGACGCGCCGGACGAACGCATCGCCGCGATCGTCGATCGCACCACCCGCCAGCTCACCGCCGCCGGCGGGCAGATCATCAAGGTCGCTCCGTGGGGCCGCCGTCGGCTGGCCTATCCGATCGAGCGCCACCGCGAGGGGTCGTACCACATCGTGGTGTTCGAGGCGCCGCCCGAATCGATCGTCGAGCTCGAGCGAGGCCTCCTGATCACCGAGGAGGTCCTCCGGCACCTCGTCGTCCGCCAGGAGCGTCCGGCCCGGTCGCTGCGCGGGGGCGCCGCCGGCGCCGATGCCGACGAAGCGCCCTTGCCGTCCGCCGAGGACGAAGAGGAGGACGACGGCACCGAGCGGATCGACGAGTCCGAGAGCGAGGCGGCCCCGGCCGCGATCGACTGAGAGGTCTGACAGATGGCACTCAGCAAGATCCAGATCATCGGCAACCTCGGTCGCGATCCCGAGCTCCGCTACACGCCGAACGGTCGCCCGGTGGCGACGTTCAGCGTCGCGGTCAACCAGTCCACGAAGAACCAGCAGACCGGCGAGTGGGTCGAGGCCACGGACTGGTTCCGGGTGAGCGTCTGGGGCGACCGGGCCGAGCGAGCCGCGGAGAACCTCCGCAAGGGCAGCCGCGTGTTCGTGGACGGCCGCTTCCGGACCCGCGAGTACGAGACCAACGACGGCCGCAAGGGCCTGTCGCTCGACGTCTCGGCCGACACGGTCCTCGGGCTCGACAAGCGCGAAGCCGCGGAGGGCACGTTCGCCGGCGCTCCCGCGGGCGCGGCCGGCAACGGCCCGTCCGGCCGCGCGCCGGGCGGCTTCGACGACACCGAGATCGACGAGCTTCCGTTCTGACAGGAGATCACTGACCCATGCCCGCCCCATCCCGCTCCGCGCGCAAGCGCGACGACTTCTATCGCGACCGCCGCCGCCGGAAGGTCTGCGCCTTCTGCGCCGATAAGACCGTCCAGATCGACTACAAGGAGGTCAACCGCCTCCGCCGGTACCTCTCGGAGCGCGCCAAGATCGAGCCGCGCCGCAAGACCGGCACGTGCGCCGGCCACCAGCGCGAGCTGTCCGTCGCGCTGAAGCGCGCCCGCCACGTCGCCCTGCTCCCGTACGCCCCTGAGCATCTCCGCCCATAGGCTCGGCGGTTTGAGCCGGCCCTGACCACCGCGTCGGGCTCGCCGTGCTGATCGCGCTCGCCATGCTCGGCGGCGGCGTCGTCGCCGGCGTGTTCGGGTCGCTCCTCGGGCTGGGCGGCGGCATCCTGATCGTGCCGTTCCTCAGCCTCGGCTTCGGGCTGCCGGTCCGGGAGGCGGTCGGTGTCTCGCTCGTCTGCGTGATCGTGACGAGTGGCGCCTCGGCCGCGGTCTACCTCGATCGGCGGGTCGCGAACCTCCGGCTCGGGATGGTCCTCGAGCTGTTCACCGCGAGCGGCGCGGTGATCGGCGGCGCGATCGCCTTCCTGATCGACGAGCAGCTCCTCGCCGGGCTGTTCACCCTGCTCCTCCTCTACACGATCGTGACGATGCTTCGCCGCCCGGCGTCGGCCCCGGCGCCGGAGCCGACGACCCTGCCGGAGAGCGGGCCGTCGGCGGCGACGGGGCCCGCCGCGCCGGCCCCGGCCGCGCCCATCGCGTCGGCGTCCGGCACGTTCCCGGCGTTCATTGCCGCCCTGTCGGGCCCGGGATACGCCGTCCGGAACCTGCGCCTCGGCACCGTCGGCGCCGTGTTCGCCGGCGTCATGTCGGCGCTCCTCGGCATCGGCGGCGGGCTCGTGAAGGTGCCGCTGATGCACCTGTTCATGAACGTCCCGCTGCGGGTGGCCACCGCGACGAGCAACCTGATGGTCGGCATCACCGCCTCGACGAGCGCGATCGTCTACCTCCTGCGGGGCGGGATCGATCCGCTCGTCGCCGGGCCGACCGCGCTCGGCGTGTTCGTCGGCGCCGCGATCGGCTCGCGGGCCGCCCACCGGATCGACCTGCGGGTCCTCCGCCTGCTGTTCGTCGTCGTCCTCGCCTACACCGCGTTCGAGATGGCCCAGCGTGCCCTGGGGGCCGGCCAGTGACCCGGACCGACGACCGGCGGCTCGAGGCGTCGATCGCCCGGCTCCTCACGATCGGGACCTACGTCTCCGTGGCCTTCATCGCGATCGGCGTGGTGGCGCTGTTCGCCACGGGCGTGTCGCCGCTGGACGCCGCGCCAGCCTTCGACCTCGGCCGGCTGCCGGGCGACCTCGTCGCGCTGCGGCCCGCCGGGTTCCTGTGGCTCGGGATCATCGGCGTAATCGCCACGCCGGCGTCGCGAGTGGCCGCGGCCCTGGTGGGCTACGCCCGGAGCGGAGAGCGACCGATGATGCTCGTCTCGGTCCTGGTCCTCATCGTCATCGCGGTCGGCGTCGCGACGGGCGTTGCGGCGAGCTGAGGACCGCGTGCTCGACCCCCTGATCCTCGTCGCCTCCTTCGCGATCATCCTGCTCGGCGCCGAGCTCTTCACGAACGGCATCGAGTGGTTCGGCCACCGGCTCGGGCTCGGGGAAGGCGCGGTCGGCAGCGTGCTCGCGGCCATCGGGACGGCGCTGCCCGAGACGACGATCCCCGTCGTCGCAATCCTCTTCTCGAGCGACCCGCACTCGAGCGAGGTGGGCCTCGGGGCGATCCTCGGCGCCCCGTTCATGCTCGGAACCCTCGCGATCGGGGTCACGGGCCTGGTCGTGTACCTGAACCGGAGCAGGCGCCCGACCGGCGAGGCCCTCGCGATCGACCGCTCCGTCGTGCTGGCCGACCTCGCCGGGTTCGTGCCGGCGTACGGCATCGCGATCGGTGCCGCCTTCCTGCCGATCGAGCCGACCTGGCCGAAGCTCATCGTCGCGGTCGTCCTCGTCGCGCTCTATGGCCGGTACGTGAAGCACCACTTCGACGCCGAGTCGACGATCGACGCCGAGGGCCTGAACCCGCTCCGGCTGCACCCGTTCGACATGCGCTTCTTCGGCGCCGACGCCGAATCGCCCCGGCTCCGGACGATCACGCTCCAGGTCATCGTGGCGGTCGTGGCGATCGTCGTGGGAGCCGTCGCCTTCGTCACGGCCGTGTCCTCGATCGCGCACAGCCTCGGCGTGAGCGAGATCATCCTGGCCCTCATCGTCGCTCCGATCGCGACCGAGCTCCCGGAGGGCTTCAACGCCGTCCTCTGGATCCGCCAGGGCAAGGACACCCTGGCCGTCGGCAACATCACGGGGGCGATGGTCTTCCAGGCATCGATCGCGACGGTCGTGGCCCTCGTCTTCGCGCCGACGGCGTGGTCGATCCAGCCCGGCACGGAGATCGCGTTCGCGTCGGCGGCGATCACGCTCCTGTCCGTCGCGGTGGTCTTCCGCCGCCTCGTGCGCCACGAGGGAGGCGGCGGCCTGCGCGCCCGGGGCCTGCTGCTCGGCGCCGTCTTCTACGCGGCCTACATCGCTCTGGTTGCGTGGGACGTCGTCTCGGGAGCGGCGGCCGGACCCTGATCGACCCTCACGGGTAGGGCCGGAGGACCCGAAGGTCGCATCCGAGTCGCAGCCAAGTCACAGCCTGTCCGCATGCCGGCCCGGCCGAGGGCCACGCTTATACTCGGCCCACCCGCACGAGGTGTCCCGATGCTCACCGAGAAGGCCAAGGCCGAGGCAGCCGCGAGCGCGACATCCGGTCCCGCGGACTCGCACGGCGCCCCGCCCCCTTCGACCGACGACCTCATCGCCTATTTCGAGGGCCAGTACGTCCCGCTGAAGGACGCGAAGGTCAGCATCATGACCCACGCGTTCATGTACGGGACCTCGACGTTCGAGGGCATCCGGGCCTACTGGAACCCGGACCACCGCGTCATGTACGGCCTGAAGGTCCAGGAGCACGTCCAGCGCATCCGCAAGAACGCGGCCATGCTGTTGATGACCGGGCTGCCGTCGGTCGACGAGCTCGTCCGCATCGTCGTCGAGACGATCCGCCGCAACGACTTCCAGCACGACTGCTACGTGCGGCCGGTCTTCTACAAGTCGTCGAAGGTCATCGGCGTCCGGCTCCACAACCTCGAGCACGACTTCTGCGTGCTGTCGGTCCCGTTCGGCAACTACATCGACATCGAGCACGGCGTGCGGCTGATGACGTCCAGCTGGCGACGCAATCGCGACGACGCCCTGCCGGCTCGCGGGAAGTTCGCCGGGGGCTACGTGAACATGGCCCTCCAGAAGTCCGAGGCCGAGATGAACGGCTTCGAGGAGGCCCTCGTCCTCACGAGCGACGGCAAGGCCAACGAGGCGTCGGCCGCGAACCTGTTCCTCGTCCGCGACGGCAAGATCATCACGCCGTCGGTCGCGGACGACATCCTCGAGGGGATCACCCGGCTCGCGGTCTTCGAGCTGGCCGAGGCGCTCGGGATCCCGGTCGAGGTCCGGTCGATCGGCCGCTCGGAGGTGTACGTCGCCGACGAGATCTTCCTGTGCGGCACCGGGGTCCAGATGTCGCCGGTCGTCGAGGTCGACCACCGGCCGATCGGCTCGGGCCATGTCGGCCCGATCAGCCGCCAGCTGGCCGAGGCGTACTTCAATGCGGTCCGAGGCAACGACCCGCGCTTCGCCCACTGGCTCACGCTGATCCCGGCTCGCTGAGGCCGCCTCGTTTGGTTCGCGCCCCGCGCCCGCGGGGCTAGGGTTGTGGCGGCGGTGTGAGGTTCGGGGTGTTGTTCCCGGTGACGACGATGACGTCAACGTGGATCGACGGGTCGGTGACGGTCGCGATCGTGACCCCGAGGGCCTGCTGCAGGGCCTGGATCGTCAGGGGAATCCGGTCCTCCGCGCCGTTGTAGACGCGGATGACGGTCCCGGTGACGCCCGCCGGCGCGCGCTGGCCCGGGGCGGTCGCGGCCATGCCGAGGTAGTCGAGATAGCCGGCGACGTTCGACGCCTCCCCGTACTGGCCCGAGCCGTTCAGGACCCAGATCTGGGCGCCCTCCGAGGCGATCGCGTCGTGGGCTTGCTGGAAGTTCGGATTGACGACGAACGCTTCCTGGACGGCCTGTCGAATTCGCGCGACATTCGGGATGATGACGTAGCCCCGTGGATCGTTGCCGCCCTCGGCCTGGTAGAAGGGCGGCGTGAAGATCACCGAGCGGACAGAGGTCGGATCAATCTGTGCGGCGAGGCCCATGAGCTGCGGGATCAGCTCGCGGGGAATGTCGGTCCGGACGTTCCTCGAAAGGGTTCCGAGGAGGTCGCTGACCCTGGGGAGCAGCGCCGGGATATTCACCTCGCGCCTCAGCGCGACGAGGATCCGTTGCTGCCTGGCCGCTCGGTCGAAGTCCGACGACCCATGCCGCGAGCGAACGTACTCCAGCGCCGTCGCGCCATCCATGTGTTGCGGGCCGCCGGGAATGTAGAGCCGGAGGTGACTCCCGGTCGGCGAAGGATAGGTGTCGTCCAGGACCGGCACCTCGACGTTGACCGTGACGCCGCCGAGATCGTCGACGACCTCCTGGAACCCCTGGAAATTCACTTCGATGAAGTACCGGATCCCGCCCGGGATCTGCAGGAGATTCGAGAGCATGGCCTTCAGGCCGCTGTAGCCCGGCCCGTTCTCGATCGTCTGGCCGTCGACGGTGATGTTCGGAAACCAGTCCGAACGCCGACGGACGGTTGAGAACCAGGCGTTGACCTTCCCCTGGAAGGTCGGACCGAGTGCGGCTTCCGCTGGCCCTGGCGGGATCGGCACGTCCACCGTGTCCCGCGGGATCGAGAACAGCACGACTTGGTTCGACGTCGGGTCGATCGAGACCACGATCATCGTGTCGGTGTTGTGGGCCCCGTTCTGCTCGTCAGCCCCGATGAGCAGAATGTTCAGGCGGTCCTTGCCGTTCCACGGTGGGATCTGCGAGCTGGCTTCGGGCCCGAGCGTGCTGCTCGGCTCTGGCACGGGCGTATCGGATGCATCAGCGCCGTTGGCCGGGCCTGACTGGTCGGGCCCGTTGCAGTTCGAGCCGTTGCCTCCGAACACGCAGGACAGCGAGCCGCTGACGAGCAGGTCGTAGCGGGCGACCGCGACGTGGGCGACGCTCATCACGAGGAGCACCGCGGCGAGGCCGGCGACCGACAGGATCGCGGTGCCTCGCGCCTGAGCCGACTTCGGGAACGCCAGGCCGCGGCCAAGCGCCTGGGCGATGGCCCACGAGTCGACGATCGCCGCGGCCCTGTAGGCGAGGGCGACCAGGTTGGCGATGAAGAGGCCGGTGAGGAACCAGGTCTGGATCGCGAGGCCGGCGAGGTCGAACGCGTTCATCCGGACGACGATCCCGGCGATCAGCGCGCCGATGAGGATCGGCGGGGCCGCGAAGCCGAGTCCGCGGCGGTACGCGCCCAGGTAGACGTGCCCCAGCCCGGGGAAGAGCAGCGAGAGGAAGGCGGCCACGAACCCCGAGCGGCCTGCCCGCGGCGGCGTCTCGTGACCGGGCGGCATCGCGGGTAGGATAGCGGGACCGTCGGCGAGCGCATCGGAGCGCCTGGGAGGGCCGCTCCGAGGCGAGACTTCGACCCGGCCGGCCCCCCACAATGAGGTGACATGTTCCGTCCCGTACCCTCGCGCCCGGATCTCGTCGCGATGGAGCACGAGGTCCTCGCCACCTGGCACGAGCGGCGGACGTTCGCGAGGCTGCGGGCCCAGAACGCCGGCAACGCTCGCTGGAGCTTCCTGGACGGGCCGATCACGGCCAACAACCCGATGGGCGTCCACCACGCCTGGGGCCGCGCCTACAAGGACCTGTTCCAGCGGTACCACGCGATGCTCGGCGAGGACCAGCGCTGGCAGAACGGCTTCGACTGCCAGGGCCTGTGGGTCGAGGTCAACGTCGAGCGGGACCTCGGCTTCACGAGCAAGCGTGACATCGAGGCCTACGGCATCGCTGAGTTCGTGAGCCTCTGCAAGCAGCGTGTCCTCGAGTTCGCGGCACGGCAGACCGAGCAGTCGATCCGGCTCGGGATGTGGATGGACTGGAACGATCCCCATGAGCTCCGCCGGCTCGGCGCCGGGCTCGCGGCGGATCCGGCCGCGACCGCGACGATCGCCGGTGTCGACGGCCCCGTGACCGACAGCGTCGAGATGCTCGTGGGTCGGCTCGGGATGCCCGAGGTCGGCGGCAGCTACTTCACGTTCAGCAACGAGAACAACGACCTGATCTGGGGCTTCCTGGCCGAATGCCACCGCCGGGGCTGGATCTACAAGGGCCACGACTCGATGCCGTGGTGCCCCCGCTGCGGGACCGGCATCAGCCAGCACGAGATGACCGAGGGCTACCAGGATCGCGAGGACCCCGGGCTGACCGTCCGGTTCCCGCTGCTCGACCGGCCCGGCGAGGCCCTCCTCGTCTGGACGACGACGCCCTGGACCCTCGCCGCGAACGTCGCCGCGGCCGTCGGCGCGGACATCGAGTACGTCCGGATCCGGCAGGGCGACGGCACCTTCTGGCTCGCGAAGGGGACGCTCAGGCAATCGGTCCGGGGCCCGTTCGAGGTCCTGGAGTCAAGGCCTGGCCGGGAGCTGGTCGGCTGGCGCTACGCCGGCCCGTACGACACGCTGCCGGCGGTCGCCAGGGCATTCGAGGCCGGCGCCTCAGCCCTCGCCGCGGACCGGGCGTACGAGCACCTCGTGGTGGCCTGGGACCTCGTCGGCGAGGAGGAGGGGACGGGCATCGTCCACATCGCGCCCGGGGCCGGCGCGGAGGACTTCCAGCTCGGCAAGTCCCTCGGCCTTCCGGTCATCGGCCCGATCGACGAGTCGGGCCGGTACTACGACGGGTTCGACTGGCTGACGGGGCGCGAGGCGTCCGCCGTGGCGGAGGAGATCGTCGACGACCTCGAGCGGCGCGGCTTCTTCTACCACCTCGAGCCGTATACCCACCGCTACCCGCACTGCTGGCGCTGCAACACGCCGCTGCTGTTCCGGCTCGTCGACGAGTGGTTCATCTCGATGGGCCCGGTCTACGACCGGCCGCGGGACCAGCTCACCACGGCCGAGGTCGACGCGAGCCTCCGCTACCAGATCATGGAGGTCGTCGATGGCATCCGCTGGATCCCGCCCTTCGGCTACGAGCGGGAGCTCGACTGGCTCCTGAACATGCACGACTGGATGATCAGCAAGAAGCGCTACTGGGGCCTGGCGCTGCCGATCTACGACTGCCAGGCGTGCGGCTCGTTCGACGTCATCGGCGGGCGGGAGGAGCTGCAGGGCCGGGCGATCGCCGGCTGGGCCGAGCTGGAGGGCCACACGCCGCATCGGCCCTATGTCGACGCGGTCGAGATCGCCTGCTCGTCCTGCGGCGAGCCAGTCCGCCGGATCCCGGATGTCGGTAACCCCTGGCTCGATGCGGGCATCGTCCCGTTCTCGACGCTCCACTTCCGGGAGGAGCCCGATTACTGGGCGAAGTGGTTCCCGGCCGACTTCATCACCGAGAGCTTCCCGGGCCAGTTCCGGAACTGGTTCTACTCGATGCTGGCGATGTCGACGGTCCTGCGCCGCGAGCCGCCGTTCAGGACGATCTTCGGGTACGCCCTCGTATTCGGCGAGGACGGCCGGCAGATGCACAAGAGCTGGGGCAACGCGATCGAGTTCGACGAGGCCGCCGAGCGGATGGGCGTCGACGTGATGCGCTGGATGTTCGCCAAGGCCCGGCCCGAGGACAACATCCTCTTCGGCTGGCACGCGGCCGACGAGGCCCGTCGCGAGCTGCTCGTCCTCTGGAACGTGTACCGGTTCTTCGTGGACCACGCGAACCTGTCCGGCTGGACGCCGAGCGATGGCATCGGCGCGGCGATCGACGCGGCCGGGGCGTGGCCGGCGCTCGACCGCTGGATCCTGTCCCGCGCCGCCGGACTGGCGGCCGACGCCGGGGAGCGCCTGGCGGACTACGACACCCTCGGGGCCACGCGACACGTCAGCGGCTTCATCGACGACCTGTCGACGTGGTACCTGCGGCGGTCCCGTGACCGGATGCGCGCAGGCGCGCCCGCTGGAGACCGGGGCGGGGCGCTCGCGACGCTTCACGCCGCGCTGCTCTCGCTCGTCCGGACGACCGCCCCGCTCCTGCCGTTCCTGAGCGACGCGATGTACCGGACCCTGGTCGAGCCGGTCGGCGACGAGCTGCCGGACAGCGTGCATCTCACCGAGTGGCCGGCGGACGTCATGCGGCCGCATCGCCAGCCCGAGCTCGAGGCGGCGATGGTCACGGTGCGCCGGGCCGTCGAGCTCGGGCGGACCCTCCGGTCGTCGGCCGGCATCCGCGTCCGCCAGCCGATCGCCCGGCTCTGGCTGTCGATCCCCGGCGGCTCGCTGCCGGACCAGGCCGCGCTGCTCGAGCTGCTCGCGGACGAGCTCAACGTCAGGCAGGTCGAGGTCATCGGCGACGAATCCGAGCTCGTCGAGCGGCGGGTGAAGCCGCTGCTGCCCAAGCTCGGGAAGCGGCTCGGCGCCGCGATCCCGGCCGTGATGGCGGCGGCGCGGGCCGGCGAGGCGACCTTCCGCGCCGACGGATCGGTCGAGCTCGCGGGCCAGGTCCTGGCTGCAGACGAGGTGGAGGTCCAGGCCACCCCGCGGCCGGGCACGGCCGTCGCGTCGGATGAAGGCCTGGTCGTCGTTATCGACACGCAGCTGACCCCGGACCTCCTGGCCGAGGGCGACGCGCGAGAGATCCAACGAGCCGTCCAGGACCTCCGCCGGGACGCCGGCCTCGAGCTCGACGACCGGATCGAGCTCTGGGTCTCGGGCCTCTCGCCGGCGGTCGCAGCCCACATGCCCTCGATCGCAGCCGAGGTCCTCGCCGATCGGGTCAGCCCGGACGTCGCGCCGACGGGCGACGGTGTCTTCCGGGGCTCGGTCGAGCTCACGGAGGGTCCGGCCAGCATCGCGTTTCGCCGGGTCACCGAGGCCGGTCGGGCATGACGGCCGGCGTGACGCGGCGTCCGCTCTGGGCCGCGTTCGCCGGGATTGCGATGGCGGTCATCGTGGCCGACCAGCTCACGAAGGCCTGGCTGACGTCGTCCCTCGCGCCGGGCCAGTCGGCCTCCGTCGTCGACGACCTCCTGCGACTCGTCTACTCCGAGAACGCCGGCGGCCTGTTCGGGCTGCTCCAGGGTCAGGCGGCCGCGTTCGCCGCGTTGTCGATCGGCGTCATGGCGCTCATCGTCCTGTGGCATGCGCGGTCGGGCCGGAGCCGCTACATCACGGTGACGCTCGGCCTGCTGCTCGGCGGGGCGATCGGCAACCTGCTCGACCGGGTCCGCTACGGCTACGTGGTCGACTTCGTCGATGCCGGGATCGGGACCGTGCGCTGGTACACGTTCAACGTCGCGGACGCCTCGATCTCGCTGGCGCTCCTCCTGCTCCTCGCGGCGACGATCCGGCCGGCCCTCCTCGATGGCTGACGCGGATCCGGGAGCGAGCGAGGGCCGGGTGCTGACCCTGACCGTGCCCGCGGCCGCCCGCCCGGGCCGGGCCGACCGCTTCGCGGCGGACCTGAGCGGCCTGAGTCGGAGCCACGTCCAGCGGCTCATCTCCGAGGATCGGCTCGCCGCCGGCGACCGGCCGCTGCGGGCGAACACGATCGTCGGCCCCGGCACCGTCCTCCGGCTCGAGATCCCGCCCATCGTCGACGCTCGTCCGGCACCGCAGCCGGAGATCCCGGTCGACGTCGTGTACGAGGACGGCGACATCCTCATCGTCGACAAGCCCGCCGGGCTCGTCGTCCACCCGGCCCCCGGTCACGCGGCCGGCACGTTGGTGAATGCGCTGCTGGGTCGCGCTGGCCCGGAGGCGTTCGGTGGCATCGCCGGGGTCCGCCGCCCGGGCATCGTCCATCGCCTCGACCGGGACACGAGCGGCCTCCTGATGGTCGCCCGCCACGATGCCGCGCAGGCGTCGCTGATGGCCCAGCTGAAGGGGCGCCGCGTCAAGAAGACCTACCTGGCGCTGGTCCAGGGCGACGTCGCAGCCGCGGTCGGGCGGATCGAGGCGCCGATCGGGCGCGATCCGAGGCATCGCACCCGGATGGCGGTCGTCGAGGATGGCCGCCCGGCCACCACCGGCTACCGGGTCCGGGAACGCCTCGGCGGCTGGACGCTCCTCGAGCTCGACCTCGTGACGGGCCGGACCCACCAGATCCGGGTCCATCTCGCCGCGATCGGTCACCCCGTCGCGGGCGACCCCCTGTATGGCACCGGGACGTCCCGGCGCGGCCCCGACGGGCTCGAGCGGCCCTTCCTGCACTCCTGGCGGCTCGAGCTGACGTCGCCGTCGAGCGGTCGCCTGATCCGGGCCGAGGCGCCGCTGCCGGATGAGCTCGAGCGGGTCCTGCTGAGCCTGCGCGAGGCCGCCCCGCGATGACCGAGGCGCTTCCGCCCATGCCCCCCGCGATGGAGCCGACCGAGGCCGGCGCCCCGGGCGCGCTCCTCGTCATCGTGTCGGGGCCGTCCGGTGTCGGCAAGGACACCGTGATCGAGGCCCTCCGCCGGCGGCCCTCGGCGGCCGGCTACCACTACGTCGTCACCTGCACGACGCGACCCCGCCGCCCGTATGAGATCGACGGGACGCACTACCACTTCCTCGACGAGGGCCGGTTCACGGCGCTCCGCGACGCCGGCGGACTCCTCGAGGCGAACGAAGTCCACGGCCACTGGTACGGGACGCCCCGAGACGAGGTCCGCGACGCGCTCGGGAACGGCGACGACGCGATCCTGAAGATCGACGTCCAGGGCGCCGCGGTCGTGAAGCAGAAGGTCCCCGAGGCGCTGCTCGTATTCATCGTCCCGCCCTCGCTCGAGGACCTCTTCGGGCGCCTCCAGGCGCGAGCGACCGAGACGGCCGACGAGCTGGACATCCGCCAGCGCGACGCCGCCCTCGAGCTCTCGCGCCAGAAGGACTTCGACCACGTCGTGACGAACCTGACCGGCCAGGTCGAGCGCACGGCGAAACGGATCGACGCGATCATCCGGGCCGAGAAGGCCGCCAATCCGGATCGCCGGACCCGGGTATGACCGGCGGGCCCGATCGCGTCTCGGTCGCGATCGACGCGGCGGGCGCGGCCGGCGCCCGGCCGTACACCTACCACGTGCCGCCGCGGCTCGGCCGCCTCGAGGCCGGCGAGGCCGTGCTCGTCGAGTTCGGGCGCCGGCAGGCCGTGGGGATCGTGCTCGGACCTGCGCCGGAGCCGGAAGCCGGCGTCGAGACGAAGCCGGTCGCCGACCGGATCCGGGCCGACGGGCCGCTGCTGCCGGGCCTCGGGATGGCCTTGGCGGCGTGGATCTCGGCGCACTACCTCGCGCCGCCGGCGTTGACGCTGCGGGCGATGCTCCCGCCCGGCCTGCTGGAGCGGCTCGAGCTCGTGGCGGAGCGGCGCCCCGAGCCGCCCGGCGACGGCGGGGAATCGGGCGCCCTCGACCCCGCCGACACCGCGCTGCTCGACGCGCTCGGAGCCGGGCCGCGGGCCGTCCGGTTGCTGTCGGCGCCCGAGGGCCGGTCGGGCCTGCTGCGCCGCCTTCGAGCCCTCGAGGCGGACGGCCGCGTGGACCTCGACTGGACGCTCCTCGCCGCCGGCGTGGGGCCGCGCTACGTCCGCCAGGTTCGATTGGCGCCGCCCGCCGCAGGCGTGGGCGCATCTCAGAGGTCTCGGCTCGGCCCGCGGCAGGTCGCTGCCCTTGCCGAGCTGGGGGACGCCGCGGATGGAGTCCCGGCGCCCGAGCTCGCGGCCCGGCATGGCGGATCGGCCGTTTCCGGCCTGGTCCGGCGCGGCCTCGTGACCGTCGAGGCCCGGGAGGTGCCGCGACGTCCGCTCGCGGGCCGCGCCCCCGGCCGCCGCGGCGCGCGACCCGTCGGGTCCGACCTCAGCGCCGAGCAGGCCGCGGCCGTCGAGGCGATTCGCAGCGCGCTGCAGGCCGCGCGGGCAGGCGACGACGCGGCGCGGCGGCCGATTCTCCTCGATGGCGCGACCGGCGGCGGCAAGACGGCGATCTACGCCGAGGCCATCGACCACGTGCTCGGGCTCGGCCGGCGAGCCCTCGTGCTCGTCCCGGAGATCGCGCTCGCCCTGCCGCTCGTGGATCGGCTCCGCGCCGACCTCGACGTCCGGGTCGCCATCCTCCACAGCGGGCTCGGGGACGGGGAGCGGGCCGACGAGTGGCGGCGGATCCGCGCCGGCGATGCCGACGTGGTCGTCGGGACCCGGCTCGGGATCCTCGCGCCCATCGAGGACCTCGGGCTGGTCATCGTCGACGAGGAGCACGACCCGGGCTACAAGAGCGACCGGACGCCCCGGCTGCAGGCCCGAGACACCGCGATCGAGCTCGGCCGCCTGGCCGGCGCGGCGGTGGTCCTCGGGTCGGCGACCCCCTCGGTGGAGACGGAGGGCCGCGCTCGGGATGGCTCGTACGAGCGGGTCCGACTCCGGGTGCGCCTGTCCGGTGCGCCGCCGGCGGTGACGGTCATCGACCTCCGAGCGGAGCTGGCGGCGGGCAACACCGGGATGCTGTCGCGACCGCTGGCCGAGGCCATCGCCGCGCTCGAGCCGCCGGACCAGGCGATCCTCGTGATGAACCGCCGCGGCACGGCGTCGGTCGTGCTGTGCCGGGACTGCGGCCACGTCCAGGCGTGCCCGGAGTGCGGCCGGCCGCTCGTCTACCACCAGGCCGGCGGAACGCTGCGCTGCCACCACTGCGGCCGGGCGACGCCGATGGCGACCCGCTGCCCGAATTGCGGCTCGGCCCGGATCCGGTTCCTCGGCGGCGGCACGGAGCGCCTCGAGCGCGAGGTGCGCGACCGGTTCCCCGGACTTCGGGTCGGTCGCCTCGATCGCGACGTCGTCGAACGCAAGGGAGCGGCCGCGCGGGTCGTCGACGCGTTCGCCGACGGGCGGCTCGACGTCCTCGTCGGGACCAGCCTCGTCACGAAGGGCCTCGACATCCCGGCCGTGACGCTCGTCGGGGTCGTCTCGGCCGACATCGCCCTGAACCTGCCCGACGAGCGGGCGTCGGAGCGGACGTACCAGCTGCTGGCCCAGGCCGTCGGCCGGGCGGGCCGTGGCGACCGGCCCGGCGTCGCGTTCATCCAGACCTATCAGCCCGATCACCCTGCGATCGTCTCGGTCGCGACCGGGGACGCCGCCGCCTTCTACGACGCCGAGCTCGCGCTCCGAAGGCGGTTCCAGTCGCCGCCGTTCGGGCGGCTCGTGAAGCTGACCGTGGCCCTGCCGGACCGGGCGGCGGCCGAGGCGGCCGGGCGCGACCTGGTGAGCGACCTGCGGGCCCGCGGCCGCGGGGCCGTCGATGTCGCCGGCCCGGCGCCGGCGTTCATCGCCCGCCGCGCCGAGCGCTGGCGCTTCAACGTCGTCCTCCGGGGGGCGGATCCGGTGGCCACCCTCGAGCTGCCGCCCGGGCCACCCGGTGCGCCGTGGTCGATCGACGTCGATCCCGAATCGCTGCTCTGACGGATCGCCGGCCCGGTCGTACGATTCCGTCCCAACACCCGCTTCCGAGGGACTCCCCATGACCGACGACATGCAGACCGACAAGACCGAGTCCGGCTCGGCCGCCGCCGACGAGACATTCGCGTGGAGCGCCGATCCCGAGTCGAGCTCGACCGCCGGCACCCAGGCCCGCGAGTGGCTCACCCAGCTCCAGGACATGATCCAGAACCTGGCCACGCAGGCCGCGCCCGTGATCCGCGAGGTCGGCATCAAGGCCGCCGAGCTGGCCGCGGTCGCCGGCGACAAGGCCGGGCCCGTCGCCCAGCGCGCCGCCGAGCTCACCGGCCAGGCCGGGCAGAAGCTCGCCGAGCGCTCGCGCGACCTCGCCGCGGAGCTCCGCAAGGATGCCGCCGCCGCGAAGGGCGCCGACGGCTCGAACGGCGCCGGCGGAACCGACGCTGAGACGGCCGAGGACAAGCCGACCGCCGACGTCGCCTGACGCCGAGGATCGGGCCTGAACGGCCCGGAACGCATCGAACCCAGGGCACCTGGCCGGGAGGCGGGTGCCCTGCCCGTATACTCCCGCCGTCATGAGCGTCCGCCCGATCCTGACCCTCGGCGACCCACGGCTGCGCCTGAAGGGCCAGCCGGTGGACAGCTTCGGGCGGTTCCTCGGCGGGCTCCTCGATGACCTCACCCACACGATGCGCGACGCCCCGGGCGTCGGCCTCGCCGCGCCGCAGATCGGCGAGCCGCTCGCGGCCTGCGTGATCGAGGTCGAGCACCACCTGTTCGAGCTCGTGAACCCCAGGATCGTGCGGGGCCATGGCGACGATCGAGACCTCGAGGGCTGCCTCTCGATCCCCGGCTACGCCGCCTACGTGACCCGCCGCGAGAAGGTCTGGGTCGTGGCCCAGGACCGCCGCGGGCGGAGCCTCAAGCTCGCCGGCAGCGGGCTCCTCGGACGGGCCCTCCAGCACGAGCTCGACCACCTCGACGGCAAGCTCTACATCGACTATCTCGAGTCGATGGACGAGCTCATCTCGGTCACCCCGGTGACCGACGATGACGACGAGGACGACGTCGAGGACGAGGCACGGGTCCGAGCCCCGGCGCTGGCGTGACCGCGTCGCCGGCGGCCGACGCCGCGGCGACCGGCCCGGCCCGCACCATCTTCTTCGGCAGCGGCCCGTTCGCGGTCCCGATGCTGGCTGCCCTGCTCGAGCTGCCCGAGGTCGACGTGGTCGCGGTCGTCACCGTGCCCGACCGGCCGGCAGGACGCGGCCGGCTCCTCTCGTCGTCGCCGGTCGCCGTGGCGGCCGCGGGACGGAACCTGCGGCTCCTTCAGCCGGGGTCGATCCGGGATCCGAACGTCGCGGAGCAGCTGGCCGCGGAGCGGCCGACGCTCGGCGTCCTCGCCGACTACGGCCGGATCGTGCCGCCGGCCGTCCTCGAGATCCCGAAGCGAGGCTTCCTGAACGTCCATCCATCGCTGCTGCCCCGGCATCGCGGCGCGTCTCCGATCCCCGCAGCCATCCTCGGCGGCGACACCGAGGCCGGGGTCACGATCATCGAGATGGATCCCGGCCTCGACACCGGGCCGATCGTCGCGTCCACGACGTTCCCGGTCCCGGCGAACGCCACCGCGCCCGAGGTCGAGCGGCGGGCTGCCGAGGTCGGGGCGGCCCTGCTCGCCCGGGTCGCGCCGGCCTGGATCCGCGGCGAGATCACGGCCCGCTCCCAGCCGGCGGACGGCGCCAGCCTGAGCCGCCCGCTCTCCCGCGAGGACGGCCGGCTCGACGGATCCGAGGCGGCGGCCATCGCCGAGCGACGGATCCGAGCCTTCGATCCCTGGCCCGGGACCTTCATCGAGGCCGAGGTCGACGGCGGCATCGAGCGGGCTGCGATCCTCCGCGGGGCGGTCGCGGGCGGCGGGGACGGGGGTCAGGCAGGCACCCTCGTCGCGGATGGGTCGGGCCTGGCCCTCGAGACGATCGACGGTCGACTGCGGCTGCTGGACGTCAGGCCCGCGGGACGCGGGGCGATGACCGGCGCCGAGTGGCGTCGCGGCCGGCCCCAGCTGGTGGGTGCGAGCGTCGTCGCTCGACAGGCGCCCGCGGTGGCTCGGCCGTGACCGCGATCCGGCCCGGGATCGCGGGTGCGCCGCCCGAATCGATCGTGGCGTGGCTCGCCGAGCGGGCCGAACCGGCGTACCGGGCCGGCCAGATCATGGACGCCGTCTGGCGAAGCGACGCAGGGTCGGCCGCAGACGTCAAGGTCCTGCCCGCCGACCTGCGCGAAGCGGTCGACGAGGACTGGAGATGGCAGACCATCGACGCGACGGAGCGGGTCGTGAGCGACGGCGGCGCCACCGAGAAGTTCCTCCACCGGCTGTCGGACGGGACCGCGATCGAATCGGTCCTCATGCACTATCCGGCGGCGCCTGGGCGGCGCGAGCGCCACACCCTCTGCATCTCCAGCCAGGCCGGCTGCGCCGTCGGCTGCCCGTTCTGCGCCACGGGTGAGCTCGGCTTCGGCCGCGACCTCGCAACGGCCGAGATCGTCGACCAGGTCCGGTCCGCGGCCAGGATCCTCGCGGCCGACGGCCGGCGCCTCACGAACATCGTGTTCATGGGGATGGGCGAGCCACTGTTGAACCTCGACCGGGTCCTCGAGGCCGTCGCCGCGCTCAACGACCCGAAGCGGTTCGGCCTCGGGGCCCGCCATATCACGGTCTCGACCTCTGGCGTGGTCCCGGGCGTCCGGCGCCTGACGGCGCTCGGGCCGCAGTTCACGCTCGCCGTCAGCCTGCACGCCGCCCGCGACCCGCTCCGCGACGTGCTCGTGCCGCTCAACCGGCGCTGGCCGGTGGCCGAGGTCGTCGCGGCCGCGCGTGACCATGCCCGCGCCACGGGCCGGCGCGTGAGCTACGAGGTCACGATGATCGACGGCGTGAACGACACCGACGTCGACGCCGACGCGATGGCCGGGCTGCTCGCGGGCGACCTCGTCCATGTCAACCTGATCCCGATGAATCCCGTCGCCCATACACCATGGACGGCGAGCCCGATGCCGGTCATCGAGCGGTTCGCCGCTCGTCTCGAGGCGAGGGGCATCCCGGTCACGATCCGGCGCAACCGCGGCCAGGAGGTCGGGGCGGCGTGCGGCCAGCTCGCCGCCCAACGCGCGGGCGAGCCGCCGGCGCCGGCCGTCGCCCGACGTCGCCGGCTGCTGGAGACCGCGAGCGCGGCCGCCCTCCGCGGCGAACGGAGCCACGATCCGATGCCGGCGGGCGTGGACGAATGAGCCCGACAGCGCCTCGGGCCGCGGCGCGGCGGCAGTGCCGGAGTCGCTCCGCCCCCGGAGCGACTCCGGGCCGAGCCCGGATCGCGGCGAGCATCCTCGACGCCGACCTCGGCAACCTCGCCCATGCCGTGAGCCGGGCCGAGCGCGAGGGCGCCGACCGCATCCATCTCGACGTCATGGATGGCCACTTCGTCCCGAACCTGACCTTCGGGCCGAAGACCATCGAGGCGCTCCGGCGGCGCACGCAGATCCCGTTCGATGCCCACCTGATGATCGCCAACCCGGGCCGATTCATCGACGAGTACCTCGACGCCGGCTGCGACTCGGTGACGATCCACGTCGAGGTCGACGAGCCGATCGAGCCGACCCTGCGAGCGATCCGCGCGGCCGGCCGGGCCGCCGGGCTGTGCGTGAAGCCGAAGACGCCGCTGACCGCTCTCGAGCCCTATCGCGAGCTCCTCGACATCGTCATGGTCATGACCGTCGAGCCGGGGTTCGGTGGCCAGGCCTTCATGGCCGACGTCGCCCGGGCCAAGCTCCTCGAGGCTCGGTCGTACCTCGCCCACAAGCTCCATGGCGCCGAGGTCCACGTCGATGGTGGCGTGAACCGGGAGACGGCCGAGCTGTGCGGCAGCCTCGGCGTCGACATCCTCGTCGTCGGCTCGGCCCTGTGGCTGAAGGGTCGCGACATGGCCCGCGAGATCCGCCTGGTCCGGTCGCTCGCGGACGAGGGCTACCAGTACGGCCTCAACGGCGGCGAGCCGCCCGCGCCCCGCGATCGGATGGTGCTCTTCGGGACGTTCTCGAGGTCGGCGGCTCGAGCGCTCCGCATCGAGATCGAGGCAGCCGGCATCCCGGTCCTCCTGTTCCGCTCGGCCGACGATCCGGCCGATCTGGACGACGACGCCCGGCGCTGGGACCTGCTCGTGCCAGCCTCGTCACAGGCCGCGGCGAAGGCCCGCTTCGGCCATCGGGGTGGCGCGCCGGCCGCGCGCCGGTCCTGAGCCCCCGCCCAACCAAGGACGCCCGGATGCGCGCGCTCCTGCAGCGGGTGACGAGCGCGTCGGTCAGCGTCGACGACGCGGAGATGGCGCGGATCGGACCGGGGCTGCTCGTCCTCGTCGGGGTCGGGCACACCGATGACGAGGCGACCGCGGTCGACCTGGCCCGGAAGGTCGCAGAGCTCCGGATCTTCGCCGACGAGGCCGGCCGCACGAACCGGTCGCTCCTGGACGTCGGTGGCGGCGCGCTCGTCGTAAGCCAGTTCACCCTCTTTGCCGACACCCGTCGCGGGCGACGACCGGGGTTCACCGCCGCTGCGGGCCCCGACCAGGCCGAGGCGCTCTACCTGCGGTTCGCCGCGGCCCTGGGGGAGGCGGGCGTCGCCGAGGTCGGGCACGGCGTCTTCGGGGCGGAGATGCTCGTGGAGCTCGCGAACGACGGCCCGTTCACGGTCTGGCTGGATACCGAGGCCCCCTGAGGAGCCCCGCGAACGCTGGCCCGGCCCGCGGACCTAGCGGGCCTGCTTCATCTCCGTGCGGCGGCAGCGGGTGCAGACCAGCGCCTTCGTCGCGACGCCGTCGCGAACGATCGTGAACGACTGCAGGTTGGGCTGGTAGCGCCGATGGGCACGGACGCGGTTGGAGCCCGATGACTGGGGGTTGAAGCCACCCATCGAGACCTTGCCGCAGATCGCGCAGGAACGAGCCATGAGGGGTCCTCGGAACACGAGATCGAACGGGGAGAAGGGCCGGTTGGGCACCGGCGGGGCGGTACGATACCACGCAATCCCGACGGCCCGCGAGGACGGACCGATCGGTCCGACGAGGGAGCTGCCCGCTTGCCCGACGATCCCAGACCCGGCCGCGCCCTCGTGACCCGGCGCGCGATCGCCGACATCGTCCGCGGCGCGACGCTCCAGGCGTATGGGATCACCGGCTTCGCGGGCGGCGTGGCCCCCCGTGGCCTGCGAATCTCACTTCGGGGCGGCGGGCTGAGGATCTCGCTCCGGCTCAACGTCGCGAGCGGCCTGCCAATCGCCGAGGTGGCTCGGCAGCTCGACGCCTCGATCCGCCAGGAGATCCGGCACGCCCTCGGCCGGGAGGTCGATGCCCTGACGATCAAGGTCGCGCATCTCGAGGCGCATCCCGGCGGAACGCCACCGACGGCCCGGAAGCCGCGGGGCGCGATCGGCCCGACCGAGCTCGCCGGCAGCGGGACGGACGTGGCCTGATGGCCCACCGGGCCTGCAACGGCGCGGGGCTCCTCGGTGCGTTCCGGGCGGCCGTCGCGAACCTCGAGGCCCACGTCGACGAGGTCAACGCGTTGAACGTCTTCCCAGTCCCCGACGGCGACACCGGCTCGAACATGCTGGCGACCGTCCGGGCTGCCCTCGCCGAGGCCGAGTCGCTCGGGCCGGACGCGCCGGCCGAGCGGGTCGCGGCGGCCGCGGCGTTCGGGGCGCTGATGGGCGCCCGTGGGAACTCCGGGGTGATCACCAGCCAGATCCTGCGCGGCATCTCGGAGGGGCTGTCCGGCAAGGCACGGTTCAACACCCTCGACCTGGCAAGCGCGCTGGATGGCGGGACGAAGGCGGCCTACGGCGCCGTCGCGAAGCCGGTCGAAGGGACGATCCTCACGGTGGTCCGGGAGGCCTCGGACGCGGCCGTGAAGGCGGCGGAACGCGAGCCCGATCTCGACGCGGTGCTGGCGGCGGCGGTCACCGCCGCAAAGCAGGCCGTCGCGAAGACGCCCAGCCTCCTCGCGATCCTGAAGGAGGCCGGGGTCGTCGATTCGGGCGGGCAGGGCCTGTTCCGGCTGTTCGAGGGCGCCCAGCGGTTCGTGCACGGCGAGGCCGGCCGCGGCATCACCGGCTTCGAGCCCGCGCCGATCCAGACACCGGCGGTAGCGGCGTCCTTCGCGCCGGCCGCGGCGACCGACGCCGAGGCGGGCGCCTTCGGCTTCGAGACGATGTTCGTGGCGACGGCCCGTCCAGGCGAGACGCTCGACGTCGACGCGATTCGGGCCCACATCGACTCGATCGGCGAATCGGTCCTCGTGGCCGGCGATCGGCACGCGGTCAAGGTCCACGTCCATAACGAGCGGCCGGATCTCGTGCTCGCCTATGCGCTCGGGATCGGCGATCTCTCGAAGATCAGCGTCGAGAACCTCGACCAGCAGATCGACGCGGTTCGCGAACGACGGGCCGCGGACTTCGCCGGCTCCGCGCCGGTCGCGGGAGCGGCAACAGGAGCGTCAACAGGAGCGTCAACAGCAGGCCCCGGAGCCGCGGATGCTGGTCACGGTCCCGACGGCGGCAACGGCACGGGGCCGGCGGTGGCCGAGGCCGAGCTGGCGCCGCTCGCCGTCGTCGCGGTGGCCGCCGGCGAGGGCCTGGCCGCGATCTTCCGCGACTTCGGGGTGAGCCGGGTGGTGATCGGCGGTCAGGCCGCGAACCCGAGCACCGGCGAGCTCCTCGACGCCATCCGGGCCGTCCACGCCCGCGAGGTCCTCGTCCTGCCGAACAACCCGAACGTCGTCCTCGCGGCCCGCCAGGTCGCGGCGATGGCGGACAGGCCCGTCCAGGTGGTGCCGACGCGGAACGCCGCCGAGGGCTTCGCCGCGCTCCTCGCTCTCGATCCCGAGCGAGACGCCGCCGACAACGTGACCGAGATGACGGCCGCGGGCCGCGGGATCCAGTCGCTATCGGTCACGGAGGCCGTCCGCGACGCGACGATCGGCGGACGGAAGGTCCGGAGGGGCCAGACGATCGCGCTGGATCCGGACGACGGGCTCGTCGCGGTGGCCGACGATCCGGCCGACGCGGTGATCGACGGCGTCCGGAGCCTGCACGAGGGCTACGAGCTGATCACGCTCTACTACGGCGACGGGGCGGACCTCGCGTCCGCGGAGGCGCTCGCCCGCCGGATCCACGAGATCGCGTCGGGCGCGGAGGTCGAGGTCGTCCATGGCGGCCAGCCGTACTACCGCTACCTCATCTCGGCCGAGTAGGGGAGTGGCGGCGCCGAAGCCCTCGCCGGCATCGAAGCCCCGGCCCGTCCCGACGACGCCGGCCGAGCTCCTCGACGCGCCGATCGCCCGCTCCGGGTTGCCGGCCGCGCCGATCGTCGCGCGCGCCGGCCGGCGGATCGGCGTCTCGACGGTCCGTGACCTGCTGTTCCACCTGCCGCGCCGGTACGACGACCTGCGGGAGATGCGACGACTCGGCGACCTGACGTGGACACCGGATGGTGAGGTCGTCTCCGCCCGGGTGGGCGTCCTGGAGCTTCGCGTCGAGCCGACGTTCCGGCGCCGTGTCCAGCGGACGATCGCCGTCCTCGAGGACGACACGGGGACGCTCACCGCCACGTGGTTCGGTCGGCGCTTCATCGAACGGCGGCTCAAGGCCGGCGACCAGGTCGTCGTCAGCGGTCGGTTGAAGCGCTTCGGGTCGCGGCTCATGCTCGACAACCCGGAGTTCCAGCGAGACGACGGCTCGGCCCTCCTGCACGCCGGCCGGATCGTGCCGGTCTACCGGCTCACCGCCGGGCTCACCGCGAACACCCTGCGTCGGACGATGCGATCGGCGCTCGATCGGGCGGGCGACGAGTATCCCGAGTACCTCCCGGCCGAGCTCCGGGCGACGCGGTCCCTCCCGTCGATCGGCGATGCGCTCGAGGAGGCCCACTACCCGACGACGTTCGAACGCCGGGACGAAGCCCTGCGGCGGCTGGCGTTCGACGAGCTCCTCGCGCTCCAGGTCGGGATGGTGGGCCGTCGCCGGGATCGCGTCCACGAACGCGGCGCCGCGGTGACGGTCGACGATGCGGCCGACCGCCGGATTCGCGAGGCGATCGTCGCCGGTCTGCGGCACAAGGTCGGACGCGACGTCGATCTGACCGTCGATCAGGACGCGGCGATCCGGGCGATCCGCGACGATCTCGCGCGGCCGACGCCGATGCTCCGGCTCCTCCAGGGCGACGTCGGCTCGGGCAAGACGGCGGTAGCGGCGTGGGCGCTCGCCGCGAGCGCGATGGCCGGCCGACAGGCAGCCCTGCTCGCCCCGACGGACCTCCTCGCCCGCCAGCACCAGCGAACGCTCGTGGAGCTCCTCGAGCCCCTCGGTCTGCCGGTCGAGCTGCTGACCGGCTCGCTGCGGGCCGGGGACGGCGAGCGGGTCCGGGAGCTCCTCGCGGGCGGGATGGCCCCGATCGTCGTCGGGACGCACGCCCTGATCTCGGAGTCGGTGGCCTTCGCGGACCTCGGCCTCGTGGTCATCGACGAGCAGCATCGGTTCGGCGTCGACCAGCGGTCAGCGCTGGAGGCGAAGGCCGCCGGCCGCGTCCCGCACGTCCTCCTGATGACCGCGACGCCGATCCCGCGGACCCTCGGCCAGGTCCTGTACGCGGACCTCGACGTCGTCGACCTGCGAACGCCCCCAGCGGGCCGCATCCCGATCCGCACGGCGATCCGTGGCTCCGACGAGCTCGACCGCCTGTGGACGTTCGTCCGGGAGGAGGCGGCCCAGGGCCATCGCGCGTTCGTCGTCGTCCCGCTCATCACAGCCGATCCCGAGGCCGGGTCGGCCGACGGCGGCGAGGGCGACGCGGACGACGCCGACCTCGAAGCCTCGAGCGCGATCGCCGCCGAAGCCGAGGCCGCCAGGCTCACGGCCCTCCTGGCACCGCTCCGGGTGGGGCTCGTCCATGGCCGGATGCGAGCCGCCGACCGGGACGCCGAGATGGCCCGGTTCCGCGACGGCGAGATCCAGGTGCTCGTCGGAACGACCGTGGTCGAGGTTGGCGTCGACGTCCCCGAGGCGACGCTGATGATCGTCGAGGGGGCGGATCGGTTCGGCCTCGCGACCCTTCACCAGCTCCGGGGGCGGGTGGGGCGGGGGACGGCGGAGTCGTACTGCGTCCTGGTGTCCGACTCGACCGACGAGACGGCACGGGCCCGACTGCAGGCGATTCGCGACCTGCGCGACGGCTTCGAGCTTGCCGAGCGGGACTGGGAGCTGCGACGCGAAGGTGATGTCCTCGGCCTCGCCCAGAGCGGCCTGCCGCGGCTGCGGGTCGCGTCACTCCAGCGCGAGGGCCATCGCGAGCTGGCGGTCCTCGCCCGCGAGACCGCCGAGGCGATCCTCGATGCCGATGGCCGCCTGCGACCGGGCCACGAGGCGCTGGCCCGCGAGCTGGCCCGCGGCTGGCTGGCCCGCGTGGCCGAAGCCGACCCGGCGGGGGCCGCGTGAGCGGCGGCGCATGAGCGGCGCATGAGCGGCGGGCCGGTGAAGGCACGTCCGCGGTCGGCCGGGCGCATCGTGGCGGGAAGTGCCCGAGGCCTTCGGCTCGAGGGCCCGCCGGGAGACACGCGGCCGATGGGCGATCGGCTGAAGGAGGCGCTGTTCGCGATCCTCGAGCCGGCGCTCCCGGGCGCCGCCGTGCTCGATCTCTATGCCGGCAGCGGCGCCGGGGCACTGGAGGCGCTGTCGCGCGGGGCCGCCCGGGCCGTCCTCGTCGAGCGGAACGCCGGCGCGCTGGCCGCGATCACGAGGAACGTCGAGGCAACCCGGCTCGCCGGCCGGGCGACGATCCGACGGGCCGAGGTCGTGCCGTGGCTGCGGGGCCAGGCGGCGGCCGATGGGCCATTCGACGTCGTGCTGGTCGATCCGCCGTATGACGCCCCGACCGAGCTGACCGCGGCCCTGCGCGCCATCGCCGAGGCGGGACCCGGCCGGATCCTGTCGACAACCGGCACGCTCGTGGCCAAGCATCCTCGCCGCGAGGCGCTGCCGGCCCGAATCGGCCTGCTAGCATCCGCCCGCGAACGGCGCTTCGGCGAGTCCACGCTGACCTTCCTGCGCTGGGCGCCCGACCAGGAGTCCGCATGAAGGTCGCGCTCTATCCCGGCTCGTTCGATCCGGTGACCGACGGCCACCTCGACGTCATCGCTCGCGCGCTCGCCGTGTTCGACGAGCTCGTCATCGCGGTGCTGGCGAACCCACGCAAGAGCCCGCTCCTCGACGCCGAGGGGCGCGTCGCGGTCATCCACGACGCGCTGCGCGACGCCGGCCTGGCGGATCGGACCCGGGTCACGACCTTCGACGGGCTCACGGTGGCGGCGGCGCACGCCAACCGGGCGACGTCGATCGTCCGTGGCCTGCGGGCCGTGTCCGACTTCGAGACCGAGATGCAGCTGGCCCACAACAATCGGAAGCTCGCGCCCGATGTCGACACCGTCTTTTTCATGACCGCGGTCGAGCACGGGTTCGTGAGCTCGTCGCTCGTGAAGGAGATCGCCCAGCTCGGCGGGGACGTCTCGTCGATGGTCCCGGCCGCCGCGGTCCGGGCCCTCCGGGAGCGATTCGCGAGCGGCTGACGATCGCCGCTGGCCTCCCTCGCATGCCATAATCCGCGGCGACGGCAGCCCGCAGGTTCGAGGCCCTCCGCTGGACATCATCTTCCTCCTCGAGCGGCTCGAATCCCAGATCGCGACCGGCACGGCCGTGCCGATCACCGGCAAGGTCCTCGTCGACAAGGACGCGATCCTCGACCTCATCGACCAGCTTCGCGTGGCCATCCCCGAGGAGGTCAGCGCGGCGAAGCGCATCAACGCCGAAGGCGAGCGGATCATCGAGAAGGCCCACGACGAGTCGACCCGGATCGTGAGCCGGGCCCAGGAGCAGGCTGCGTTCCTCATCGGCGAGCGCGGCCTGACCGAGACGGCCCAGGCCGAGGGCCGCCGCATCGTCGAGCAGGCCGAGGACACCGCCGCCGGCATCCGTGGCGGCGCCGACGACTACGCCAACCAGATCCTCCAGGCGCTCGAGCAGGAGGTCGCGAAGGCGCTGGCCGGCATTCGCAAGGGGATCGAGGTCCTCGACGATCGGAAGGCCGACCTCCGCGAGGTCGGACCCGGGGACGAGCGCAACGGATCGGATGACGCGTCCATGTACGACGCGCGGAGCGGCGCGGAGACGGACACGCACGAGGGCAGCCGCTCGGCCGTCCCGCGGTGACCGTCGCGGCCCCGCTCACGTACCCGCTGGCCGGGCTGCTGGCCGAGCCATACGGGTCGACCCGCCGGTACGAGGTCCATGGCGTCACGCTGCGGCTGCCCGATGACCTGCGGCTGGCCTCACCAGTGGAGGGTCGCGTCGACGTCGCCCGGACGAACCGCGGCGTGCTCGTGCGCGCCAACCTCCGGACGACGATCGAGGGCTCGTGCTCGCGCTGCCTGCGTGATATCGAGGTGCCCATCGATGTCGCCCTCGACGAGGAGGTGCTGCCGAGCGTCGACCTCGCGACGGGTCTGCCGGTCGACAGCTCGGCCGAGCCCGATGTCGCCCGCCTCAGCGACCATCACGAGCTCGAGCTCGGGCCTCTCGTCGCCGAGGCCATCTCGCTCGCGGAGCCGATCGCTCCGCTGTGCGAGGCCCTCTGCCCGGGGCTCTGCCCGGACTGCGGCGAGCGCCTCGGACCCGGCCACCCGGCCCACCCGAACGACGAGATCGACCCGCGGCTCGAAGCCCTCCGGGGCTTCCCGGTCGACGACGACGGCGGGACCGGCTAGACTCCGCCCTCGTCTCAAGTTCGCGACCTGCGGGTCGCTGCGTGCGCGCGAGAGGAGCAACACGGCTCATGGGTGTGCCCAAGCGAAAGGTCTCCCACGCTCGCCAGGGAGATCGGCGCGCCCACCTCGCGCTGGACCTCCCGCAGCTGGAGGAGTGCCCCCACTGCCACCAGCCGAAGCGAGCTCATCGGGCCTGCCCGAACTGTGGCTACTACGGCGGCCGGCCGGTCCTCGAGCTGAAGCCCGCGAAGGAAGAGACCCCGTCCACCTAGACTCCCGGATGTGACATCCGAGGAAGCCGGCGCGGCATCGATCCGCCTCGCCGTGGACGCGATGGGCGGCGACCACGGAGCCTCCGAGGTGGTCCCCGGCGCCCTCGATCACGCGGCCGCCCACCCCGAGGACAGACTCTTGCTCGTCGGCGACGAGGCCCGCATCCGCGAGCTCGCGCCGAGGCTCCCGGCCAACGTCTCGATCGTCCAGGCGTCGGAGGTCGTCGGCATGGACGAGCACCCCGCGACCGCGGTCCGGCGGAAGCGCGACTCGTCGATCGTCGTCGCCTGCCAGCTCGTCCATCGCGGCGAGGCGGACGCCGTTGTCACCGCCGGACATACCGGCGCCGCGGTCGCCGCCGCGCTCTTCTCGATCGGCCGGCTGCCCGGGGTCGACCGGCCCGCACTCGCCGTCCAGATCGTCCGGCGCGGGACCCCATTCGTGCTCCTCGACATCGGGGCGAACACGGACTCGACGCCCGAGAACCTCGCCCAATACGCGCGGATGGGCTCGATCTTCGCCGAGCAGGTCGTCGGCGTCCCGAACCCGCGCGTCGCGCTGCTCTCGATCGGCGAGGAGAAGGGCAAGGGCGACCAGCGGATCCAGCGGGCCACGGAGCTCCTCGACGAGTCGGGTCTCCGGTTCGTCGGGAACGTCGAGGGCAAGGACCTGCCGGGCGACATCGCCGATGTCGTGGTCACCGACGCCGTGGCCGGGAACGTCGTCGTGAAGTTCTTCGAGGGCCTGTCGCGCTTCATCTTCGATCTCTGGGCGGATGAGTTCCGGGGCTCGTGGCGCGGCCGCCTCGCGTACCTCCTCATGCGGCCCGGCATCGGCCGGATCCGGGCGGTGTTCGACTACGAGACGGCCGGCGGCTCGCCGCTCCTCGGCGTGAACAAGACCGTGATCATCACCCACGGCCGGGCCCGCCGGCGGATGATCGGCTTCGCCTGCGCGGTCGCGGCCCAGACGGCCCGAACGCGCGTCCCGGAGCGGATCGCCGAGGCGCTCGGATGACCGGCGGGCCGGACCTGACCGTCGACCGGCGGGTGATCGTCGAGGTCGCGCGTCAAGCGGCCCTCGAGGTGCCCGAGGTGCTCCGGATCGGACGAGGCGGCTCGGCGGTCCGTCGGCGCCTGTCCGGCGCGCCGATCAGCGTGAAGGTCCGGGATCGCGTCGTCGACGTCCGCGTCTGGCTGATCGCTCGCCCCGGCGCGGACCTCGTCGCCACGTCGGAGCGGGTCCGGACGACGGTCGGCGCGGCGATGGAGCGGCTCCTCGGCCTGCAGCTCGGCACGGTCACCGTCTACGTCGATGGCGTCGGGTAGGTCGGCCTCCGACCGGATCCGGTCGCTGCGGGCCGGTCGGCGGGTCGCCCTCGCCGCCGTGTACGAGGCCGAGTTCGGGCAACGGACCGCCTCGGCGATCCTCGAGCGGCAGCTGGCCGAGACCGAGGGCGACCCCGCGGCGGCCGAGCTGGCCCGCGAGATCGTCGGGATCGTCGTCGCGAATCGAGACCGCATCGACACCCGAATCGAGGCCGCGGCGCCCCAGTTCCCGGTCGTCCAGCTGGCTCGAATCGACCGCGCCCTCCTCCGATGTGGGGTAGGTGAGGTGCTACACTCCCGCACGCCGGCCCGGGTGGCGATCGCCGAGTGGGTCGAACTGGCACGGACCTACAGTGGGGACCCGATGCGGCGCCTCATGAACGGCGTCCTCGGGACCATCTCGCGAGAGACCTCAGGCGTCCCGGAATCGACACCCAGCTCCGAGGAGGGAGTCAGTGGCCACGACCTACGACAGGCTCAAGAAGATCGTCGTCGAGCAGCTCGGCGTCGATGAGGACGAGGTCAAGCCCGAGGCCTCGTTCGTCGACGACCTGAACGCCGACTCGCTCGACCTCGTCGAGCTGATCATGAGCCTCGAGGAAGAGTTCCAGACCGAGATCTCCGACGAGGACGCCGAGAAGATCCGGACCGTGGGCGACGCCGTCGAATACATCGACGAGCGGACGAGCTGAGGCGCCCACCTCAGCCAGCCTGCCGACCTCCCCGAGCGCGTGGACCGGGCCGAGCTCCTCGCCGAGCGGCTCGGCCTCCCGATCCGGGACCATCGTCTCCTCGCCCAGGCCCTGACCCACACCTCCTGGTTGCACGAGCATCCCGGCGAGGTGGCCGGGCACAACGAACGGCTCGAGTTCCTCGGTGATGCCGTCGTGAACCTCGCGATCAGCCAGGCCCTCTTCGAGCGCCACCCCGACGATGACGAGGGGCTGCTGTCCGTGCGTCGCGCCGCGATCGTCAGCTCGGTCGGGCTGGCGGCCCTGGCCGAGCGGATCGGGCTCGGTGACGACCTCGCGATCGGCGAGGGCGAGCTCCAGCGAGACGGCCGGCACCGACCGTCGATCCTCGCCTCAACGTTCGAGGCGGTCGCCGGAGCGCTGGCCCTCGACCTTGGCTGGGAGCCGACCCGGGCCTGGATCGTCCGTGTCGCGTCGCCCGAGATCGACGCAGGCCTGCCGCCCGACGACCTGAAGAGCCCGAAGAGCCGGCTCCAGGAGGAGACGCAGAAGGCCCTCGGGGAGCGCCCCGAGTACCGGCTCCTGGAGGCGGTCGGTCCCGATCACGAGAAGGTCTTCCGGGTCGAGGTCGTCGTGGGCGACGAGGTCCTGGGCATGGGCGTCGGCGGCTCTCGCCGGCTGGCCGAGACCGCGGCCGCAGCGGAGGCCGTTGAGGTTCTCGCGGCGCGGAGCGCAGAGGACGAGCCGGTGCTCGCCGAACCGGCGCTCGCCGAGCCGACGCTCGCCGAGCAGGCCCCGAGCGGTGGTGACCGATGAACGGCGCGTCGCGGCTGCTGTCGGTCCGGCTCCAGGGCTTCAAGTCGTTCGCCGAGCGGACCCACGTCGAGTTCGGGCCCGGCATCAGCGCGGTCGTCGGCCCGAACGGCTCGGGCAAGAGCAACCTCGCCGACGCGCTGCGCTGGGCGCTCGGCGAGCAGGGCCGCGCGCTCCGCTCGCGAAAGGCCGAGGACGTGATCTGGGCCGGGTCGGAGGGTCGCGCCGCCCTCGGCATGGCCGACGTCCAGCTCGTGGTCGACAACGCCGACGGGCTCTTGCCGATCGAGTACGGGGTGGTGGAGCTCGGCCGCCGCCTGTACCGCTCGGGCGAGAACGACTACCTGCTCAACCGTCAACGGATCCGGCTGCGCGACCTCGTCGACCTGCTCGACGCCGCCCATCTCGCCGACAACGCGTTCCTGTTCATCGGCCAGGGGATGGTCGATCAGGCCCTGGCGCTCCGGCCCGAGGAGCGTCGGCCGCTCTTCGAGGAGGTGGCCGGGGTCCGGCGCCACGAGCGCCGGCGGCGGCGCGCTGAGGAGCAGCTCGCCGAGTCGGAGGCGAACCTCGCCCGCGTCGAGGACATCCTCGGCGAGCTTCGGCCGCAGGTCCGCCGGCTCGCGGCGCAGGCCGAGCAGCAGGCGTCGCGGCGCAGCGCCGGGGACGAGCTGGCCGAGACGGTGCTGGCCCTGAGCCAGGCCCGGTGGCACGCCGCCGGGGCGCGAATCGTCGCTGCCGAACGGGCCGATGCCACGACGCGCCGGGCGCTGGCCGACGCGATGGGCGAGCTCGAGGCCCGCGAGGCTGCCGTGGGCGCCGTCGCGGCCGAGCTCGCCGGACGGAGCGCGGCGGAGGCGGAGCGACGGGTGGCGCTCGATGCCGCCACGCGGGCCCGGACCGAGGTGCGCATCCGCGTCGGCTCGATCGGGTCCGAGCTGGCGGCAATCGCCCGAGAGGTGGAGCGGCTCGGCGTGGAGCGCCCGGCACTCGAGGCGGAGCTGGCTCGGGCGGCGGCGATCATCTCCCGCGCTCCCGTCGAGACCGATCCGGGGCTCGAGGCCGACCTCGATCGCGCCGAAGCCGAGCTGGCGGAGGCGGTCGGCCAGCCGGCCGGCGCCGACCGGGGCGTCGGGGCGGCCGACGACGCCGTGATCCGTCGCCTGGAGGCGGCTCGCCGATCGGAGGTCGACGCGGCGCGGCGACGACTGGGCGATGCCCAACGAACGGCGGCCGCGGAGGCCACGCGCGCGGCCGGGGCCGATGCGCTCGGCGTCTCGGCCCGCGCCGAGGCTGCGGCCACGGCTGCGACCGTCGGGGCGGCGTCGGCCGACCTCGCGGCGGCTCGCGCCCGGCGTCAGGCGCTGGAACGCGAAGCCTCGGAGCTCACGGCGGCCCGTGCTACCGCCGATCGGACCGCGGTCGCCGACCAATCGGCGATCGCCGCGACGCGGGGTCGCCTCGCGGCCGCGGAGCAGACCGTCGCCGCCGTCGAAGGTGACGCCTTCGTCACCGCCGCGCTGGCCCGCGGCGGCCGTCGCCTCGATGCCGAGATCGTCGTCGAGCCGGACCTGCGCCTGGCCGTCCGGGCCGCGCTCGCCGGCCTCGGACGCGCGGTCGTGGTTTCGAGGTCGCAGGTCGCCGGCCTCGCCCGCGAGCGAGGCTCGGCCATCGTCGAGGAGGCGGTGGCGCGACCGGTCGGGGGATCGGGGCACGAGACCGCCGACGTGGATGCGTTCCTGACCGCAGTCAGCGCCCGGGGCGGCGGTCGGCTCGCCGACGCCATCCGACGCGACGATCGCGGCGCCGCTCGGCGCCTGCTGGCGCGGGTCGCCTGGATTCCGGAGCTCGCCGACGGCCTGGCGCTGCAGGCCGAGCTGCCGCCGGGTTGGCTCCTCGTGACGCGGGACGGGCATGGCATCGTGGCGGACGTCGTGGTCCGGCTCGGCGCGTCGGACGAGGCCGCGGACGCCCGGGCAGAGGTCGAGCGACTCCGGACGCAGCTGCGAGCGGCGACCGCGGCGGCCGAAGCGACGCGCTCCGCCGCCTCGGCGGCGGCGGCGACGCTCACCCAGCGCATCGCGCAGCTCGACGAGGCCAGACTGGCCGAAGCCGCGGCGGCCGGCGCGCAACGGCGCGCCGAGGAGGTGGCGCGCGTGGCCGCCGCGCGAGCCGAGGCGGCGGCTCGCGAGGCCGCCTGGCTGACCGCCCAGTCGAATCGCCTGGCGGCGGAGGTCGAACGCCTGCACGCGTCGCTCGCGGAGCTCGAGCCGGCGTCGGCGGCCGAGGCGTCGGCGGCCGAGGTGGGAACGGCGGCCGACAGATCGGGCCGCGGCACACCGACGTCGGGACCCGCACCGTCGACGCGCAACCGCGTTGCGGCGCTTCGAGCCACTCGCGACCGGCTGGCCGCGCTCGTCGGCGAGGGGGAGGCCCGGCGCAGAGCCGCGGAGCGAGAGCTTGCCGCGGCGGAAGCCTCGATCGCGCTCGGTCGCTCCCGGCTGCTGACCATCGAGGCGACGGCGGTCGAGGTTGCCGAGCGTGAAGCCCGCCTCGAGCTCGAGCGGACCCAGGCCGAGCACGAGCTCGCTGCGGCCGTCGCGCTCGAGGGCGAGGCCCGCCTGGCGCTCGACGAGCTCATCCGGCAGGATGCGGCCGATCGGGAGCGCCTCGCCGAGGCGGAGCGGGACGCCGGCCGGGCACGCGAGGCGGTCGCCGCGGCCCAGGCGGCCGCCCAGGCCAGCGAGCGCGAGTCGCTCGAGGCTCGGCTCGGGCTCGAGGCGATCCGAGAGCAGGCGCTCGTCGAGCTCGCCGGGCTCGGGCCTCTCGGACTCCATCACCTCCGGCTCGCGGCCGGCCTCGCCGAAGCCATCGCCCCCGACGAGGATGTCGACGAGGCGCAGCTGGCCGAGGCCCTCGATGCGGCGGCGAGGGCCTGGCTGGCGAACGAGCCACCGGACGCCCCGACCCCGTCGCGCCTCGGGACCCTCCGAAGGCGGTTCCACGAGCTGGGCGCCGGTAACCCGTTCGCCCAGGAGGAATACGGCGAGGTCAAGGCCCGCCTCGACGGCCTCGAGACCCAGCGGTCCGACCTCCAGGGCGCGCTCGACCGCACGCGGACCCTGATCGTCGAGCTTGACCAGCTCATCACGACGCAGTTCCGGACGACCTTCGCGTCGCTCGAACGGGCCTTCGAAGGGCGCTTCCGCCAGCTGTTCGGTGGCGGCTACGCGAAGCTCTCGCTCACGGACCCGGCCGACCTGTCAGCAACGGGCGTCGAGATCGTCGCCCGGCCACCAGGCAAGAAGCCCCAGCCACTGGCCATGCTGTCGGGCGGCGAGCGGGCGCTGACGGCGGTCGCGCTCCTCTTCGCGATGCTGGAGGTCCGGCCCGTCCCGTTCTGCGTCCTCGACGAGGTCGACGCGGCGCTCGACGAGGCGAACATCGGCCGGTTCACCGACGCGCTCCGGGAGCTGTCCGCGCGGACGCAGTGCATCGTGATCACGCACAACCGCGGCACGATCGAGGTCGCCGACGCGCTGTACGGCGTCACCGTCGGCGAGGACTCGGTGAGCCGGGTCATCAGCCTCCGGCTGGAGGAGGCGGCCGGCATCGCCGAAAGGGTGGCGGCCGGCGCCGTCGCACATCAGGCTGCCGGAACGGCGATCGAGGCCGAGCCGGGGATCGAAGCCGAGCCGAGCCAGGTCGCGGGTTGACCCGAGATCCAACCGAGTCGACGGCGAGCCTCGAGCCCGGCGTCGAACGAAGCCGGGGCGGCTTCATGGCCCGGATCCGCGGGCTCCTGGGCGGGGGCTCGATCTCGGCCGAGACCTGGGAGGACGTCGAGGAGGCGCTGGTCGCCGGGGACGTCGGGGCGGGTCTGGCCGCCGAGGTCGTCGACCGAGCCCGCGCCCGTCGGGACGCCCCGTCGGCGACGGCCGCGGTCGAGGCGGAGCTGCGGGCCGTCCTCGAAGGCCCGGACACGCCGTCGGCAGCCACCGGGTCGGACGCGCTCGCGACAACGGCGACGCCGCGCGTCATCCTCGTCGTCGGGGTGAACGGCACGGGCAAGACCACGACGATCGGCAAGCTGGCCCATGCGGAGCACGTCGCCGGCAGGCGCGTGATCCTCGCGGCCGCCGACACGTTCCGAGCGGCGGCCATCGAGCAGCTCCGGATCTGGGCGGAGCGAACGGGCGCGGAGGTCGTCGCCCATGCCCCCGGCGCCGACCCGGGCGCCGTCGTGTTCGACGCCCTCGACGCGGCGGTCGCGCGCGGCGCGAACACCGTCATCGTCGACACGGCCGGCCGACTGCACACGAAGTCGAACCTGATGGACGAGCTCGCGAAGATCCGCCGCGTCGTCGATCGCCGAATCCCTGGAGCGCGGCCGGAGACCCTGTTCGTCCTCGACGCGACGACCGGCCAGAACGGCCTCGCCCAGGCCGTCGCCTTCCACGACGCGGTGGGCCTGACCGGCATCGTCCTGACGAAGCTCGACTCGACGGCCCGCGGCGGGATCGTCTTCGCGATCGCCGAGCGGCTCGGGGTGCCGGTCCGGTACGTCGGGGTCGGGGAGCGGGCCGAGGACCTCGCGCCGTTCGATCCCGCCGCCTTCGTCGCCGCGCTCTTCGCGGAGCGACCGGCGGCGTGAGGCGGTCGCCGGCCGGCGCCGCCGCGGTCGTCCTCGGGGCGCTGCTGAGCCTCGCGCTGGCCGGCTGTCTCGGCGGGACACCGTCCGCGACCCCGGTCGGGTCGCTGGACGTCGGTCCGACCCCGACCGTCACCGTCTACACGCCGGGCACGAGTGGCTGGATCGAGGGCTTCGTCGTGACGCTCAATCGGGCGACCGCGACGCTGGACGCGAAGGGTGGCCCGGTCGACGTCATCCTCACCTTCGAGAACACCGGCACCGACGACGCGACCCCCGACTCGCCGATCCAGCTCACGTCCGGGGCGGCGACGTTCGACGTCCCGCACGAGGTCGACATGCCCGACATCGCGGCCGGCGGCTTCGCCGAGGTGCGGCTCGAGTTCCAGGTCCTCGGCCAGGCCTCGATCGACGACGGTGTCCTGCAGATCGGCCGCATCTCCGACCACGACATCGCCCTGCCGCTCGTTCCGGATCCGGCCCGGACCGTGACGCTGCAGCCCGTCGAGACCGACATCGCCGGCGCCGGGCGCGGCGGCAGCTTCCGGACGACGCTCCACCACGTCGAGATCCGTTGGGACCTGCCCGACTACCACGACGAACTGCCGCTCGGGACGGAGGCGCTGACGATCACGTACGACGTCACGAACCTCGGCGGGTTCGCCGGCGGCGCGCCCTTCACCGCCGACAACGTCCAGCTCCGGCTGCCCGACGGGACCCTGCTGTCACCACGCCAGGACGGCCACAGCCAGACGATCGTGCTCATCGGTGCCGGCAAGACGGCGAACGGCATCTTGTCGCGGTTCGAGATCCCGAACGGGACGACGGGTAGGCTCGCCCTCGTCGTCACCGCCGGGACCACCGCCAAGGCGCTGCCGTTCACGATCGGGCCGTAAGTTCGGCTCCGCATGGTCGCTCGGCGAGGTGCCGGGCTACACTGCCCCGGCCGATTGCGCCAGAACCCGCGCATGGCCGCGACGCGACGCGTCGCCAGTCATCGGGTCGAGGAGTCTGTCCTTCCACGTGTTCGATCAGCTCAGCGAGCGCCTCCGCCGGTCCCTTGCCGCGCTGACGGGCCACGGCCGGGTCTCCGAGGCCGATGTCGACACGGCGATGCGCGAGATCCGCCTCGCGCTCCTCGAGGCCGATGTCAACTTCAAGGTCGTCAGGGAGTTCACGGCCCGCGTTCGCGAGCGGGCGGTGGGCGCCGAGATCCTCCAGAGCCTGACCGCCGGCCAGCAGATCGTGAAGATCGTCAACGACGAGCTCACGGCGACGCTCGGCGCGGGCGACACGACGTTCCACCTGCAGGGCAACCCGGCGATCGTCGCGCTCGTCGGGCTGCAGGGCTCGGGCAAGACGACGAGCGCGGCGAAGCTCGCCCGCCACGTCGTGCGATTGGGGCGCCGCCCGTTGCTCGTTGCAGCCGACCCGTATCGACCCGCCGCGGCCGATCAGCTCCAGGCGCTCGGCAAGGCGCTGGACATCCCCGTCCATCGGGCGAAGGACGGCACGCCGGTCGTCGAGATCGCCCGCGGCTCGCTCGAGGCCGCCCGCCGGCTCACCCGCGACACGATCATCCTCGACACCGCGGGCCGGCTCACGGTCGATGACGCCCTGATGGCCGAGATCCGGGCGATCGACGCCGCGGTGCACCCAGTCGAGACGCTCCTCGTCGTGGACGCGATGACCGGCCAGGAGTCGGTGGCGGTGGCCCAGGCGTTCGCGGCCGCGGTGCCGGTGACCGGCCTGATCCTCACGAAGATCGACGGCGACGCCCGCGGCGGCGCGGCGCTCTCGATCGCGGCTGTCAGCGGGATCGGGGTGAAGTTCCTCGGAACCGGCGAGAAGACCGACGCGCTCGAGGCGTTCCACCCGGATCGCCTGGCCGGCCGCATCCTCGGCATGGGCGACGTCCTGACGCTCGTCGAGCGGGCCCAGGAGCACGTTGACGCGACGTCGGCCGCCAGGCTCGAGCAGAAGCTCCGGAAGGCCGAGTTCACCCTCGAGGACTTCCTCGACCAGCTCCAGCAGGTCCAGAAGATAGGCCCGATCGGCCAGCTGGTCTCGATGATCCCCGGCATGAGCTCGATCGCCAACGACGCCCAGGCCGCTGTCGACCGGGGCGACCTGAGGCGGACCGAGGCGATCATCCGGTCGATGACGATCCAGGAGCGGCGCGAGCCCGCGATCCTGACCGGCTCGCGCCGGCGCCGAATCGCCGGCGGATCGGGGACATCGCTCGCGGATGTCAACCGGCTCGTCAAGCAGTTCGGCGACATGCAGCGGGTGATGAAGCAGCTCGCCGGGATGCGGGGCCGGCCCGGCCTGCCCGCCGGGCTCATGGGTCGCGGTCGATGACGAGCGAGCCGTCGATGGAGCCGACGTCCGAGCCAGCTCCCGCCGAGATCGCCGCCCCGACCCGCCCGAGCCCGACCGGGGCCGTCGGGGCCTCGCCCGGCCGATGGGCGGTTGCGGCCGTCATCGCCGCCGCGGCGGTCGTCGTCGCGGCGGGCGGCGCGATCCTGCTCGGGAGCCGACCCACGCCGGAAGCCCTGTCGTATGTGCCGGGTGATGCGGCCGTCGTCGCTGAGCTCCGGCCCGACCTCCCCGGCGACCAGCTCGAGAAGGTCGGCAACTTCCTCGCCCATTTCCCGGGCTTCAAGGACCAGTCCACGCTGAGCCAGAAGCTCGATGAGACGTTCGCCCGGCTGACGCGGAGCGCGTCGGACGGCTCCGTCGACTACCAGACCCAGGTCAAGCCGTGGATCGCCGGGCCGCTCTTCGCCGCGGCCTCGATCGGGGCCCAGGATTCGGGCGGCCGCTCGGGAGACGTCGTGCTGGTCGCCTCCACGGACGGGACCGCGAGCTGCGCGGCGGTGATCCAGGGCACGACCTCGACCGAGACCGATCAGGGCGTCGCGATCGTAACGTCCTCGGACGGGACGATGGCCTGCGCACTCCAGGATCGCTACGGCCTGCTCGGGACGCCGGCGATGGTCAGGGCCGCGCTCGATGCCCATGCCAGCCACACCGGCATGGACACGGTCGAGCAGTACCGGACCGCCCGCGACACGCTCGGCGGCGACCGGCTGGCGACGCTGTACGTCTCGAAGGCCGGGATCGAGGCCGGCGCCCTGCCGAGCGACCTCCCCTCGGCCATGCCGCTGGCCTCGGGCGACGTGGCCGCGGCGCTCGCCCGCGTCCCTGACTGGGCGATGGCCGGCATCAGCACCGAGGACGACGCGGTCGTGGCAGATCTCGTGACCGCGCCGCTGCCCGACGCGACGCCGGCCGCGAGCGGTTCGCCGCTGCCGACGCTGCCGCCGGCCCGCGCCAGCCGGATCGCGCCGCTGCTGCCCTCCGGGACGATCGCCCTGGCCGAGAACCACGGAACGGGCGTCAGCGTCGAACGGGCGATCGCCCAGCTCCAGGCCGATCCCCGGGCGGGGGCGGCGCTCGGGTCCGTCCAGTCGGCCCTCGGCTTGCTCGGCGGCGTCGACGGGCTCGTCGGCTGGGTGGACGACCTCGGGGTCGCGGTCGTGCCGGACGGCAGCTCGGCGACGGGCGGGGCGGTCCTGCTGGCCGTCGACGAGGCCACGGCAGCGGCGAAGGCGGGCCAGCTCAAGAGCCTCGTCGGCCTGCTGGCGCTCGGTGGCAAGGCCACGGTCTCCACGGAGACGATCGATGGCGTCGAGGTCACCCTCGTCGAGGTGGACGACGTCCAGTCGCTCGTCCAGAGCGTCGGTGGCGCTGGCGGCGCCACATCCATCCCGAGCCCGGCCCTGCCGGCCGGGACAACCATCAAGCTCGCGCTCGCCTCGCGTGGCCAGGCGGTGCTCGTGGGCTCGGAGTCGTTCGTCCGCCAGGTGCTCGACACGAAGGCCGGCGCGAGCCTGGCCGATGCCCCCGCCTACCAGCACGCCCTGTCACGGGCCTTCGCCCAGAACGTCGGCCAGGTCTACGTGGCGGCCGCGCCGCTCATGACCCTCGCGACCGGCTCGATGCCGGACGCCGACAGGGCGAGCTTCAGCACGAACGTGGAGCCGTACCTGGCACCGTTCGATGCCGTCATGGTCACCACGACGCTGGATCACGGCGCCGTTCGCGTGCGCCTCGTGGCCACCGTCCAGTAAGGTTCGCAGCTCAACAGAGGAGGAGTCAGCCGCCCATGGCCGTTCGCATTCGACTCACGCGCGTCGGCGCGACGAAGCAGCCCGCCTACCGGGTCGTCGTCGCCGATTCCCGGAGCGCCCGGGACAGCCGATCGCTCGAGACGATCGGGCATTACAACCCGCGGACCGATCCGGTCGAGCTCCGCATCGACGCGGACCGAGCCAAGGCCTGGCTTGCGAAGGGCGCCCTCCCGACCGAGACCGTCGCCCGGCTCCTCCGGAACGCGGGCGTCATGCCCGCGGGAAAGTAGGGCGGCGATGGCTGCGAAGGACCTGGTCGAGTACGTCGCCCGCTCGCTCGTCGACGACCCCGACGCGGTGAAGGTCACCGAGGTCGAGGAGGAGGACGGGACCGTCATCGAGCTGCATGTCGCCGAGGACGACATGGGCAAGGTCATCGGTCGGAACGGCAGCGTCGCCAAGGCGCTGCGCACCCTGCTGAAGGTCACGGCCGCCCGCGAAGGTGGCTCGGTCACGCTCGAGATCCTCTGAGCCGGGCTCGCCCGCGGCCGGCCCCACGCGGCTGGTCGTCGGGCGCGTCCGCGGCGTCCACGGCCTCCGCGGGCTCGTCCGCGTCGAGGTCCTGACCGACCGGCCGGAGGATCGATTCGCGCCCGGCGTCGTGCTGTACCGCGAGGGCAATGACACGCCGCTGACCGTTGAGAGCGCAGCCCCGATCGAGGACGGGCCGGGCTGGCGGATCGGGTTCCGGGAGGTCCGGGACCGGACAGCGGCCGATCGCCTCCGACTCGCGTATCTCGAGGTCGCGGTCGACTGCCAGGCGGAGCTCGCCCCCGGCCAGGCGTTCTGGCACGAGGTCGTCGGATCGCCGGTGACCGGCGTCGACGGGCGGCTGCTCGGCCACGTGGCCGACATCTACCGCGCCGGCGAGACCGAGGTGTACGTCGTTCGGGGCGGCCCGGTCGGCGAGTTCGACCTGCCGGCCGTCGCCGGGATCATCCGGACGTTCGACCCCCGCGGCAACGGGATCGCCGTCGACGAGGCCGCCCTCGATCTCGGCGGTCGCGCGGTCGATCGCCCGCCTCGGCCGGGGCGCAGGGCCCCGCGATGGTCCCGCCATGGGAAGGGCGGCCCGCGCGGTGAGGCGTCGACGTGACGCTCGAGATCGACGTCGTCACGCTCTTTCCGGCCATCCTCGAAGCGCCGCTGGCGGAGAGCATCCCGGGCCGGATCCGGGAGCAGGGGCTGGCCTCGATCCGGCTGCACGACCTGCGCCAGTGGGGCCTCGGTCGGCATCGCAGCGTCGACGACACGCCCTACGGCGGCGGTGCGGGGATGGTGCTCCGCCCGGAGCCGGTCGCGGCGGCGATCGACGCGCTCCGGCGCCCGGGCTCGACGGCCATCCTCCTCGACCCTGGTGGCCGACGCTTCGATCAGGCGACGGCCCGCGACCTGGCGGTCCGCGAGCACCTCGTGCTCGTCTGCCCGCGCTACGAGGGCGTCGACGAGCGGATCCGCGGCCTCGTCGATCTCGAGCTCTCGATCGGCGACTACGTCCTCACGGGCGGCGAGATCCCCGCTCTCGTCGTCATCGACGCCGTCATCCGGCTGCTGCCGGGCGCGATCGACGCTGCCTCGACGGTCGAGGAATCGTTCGTCCATGGACTGCTCGAGTATCCGCAGTACACGCGACCGCCCGAGTTCCGGGGTGAGACGGTGCCCGACGTCCTGGTCGGCGGCAACCACGAGGCGATCCGGCGCTGGCGGCTCGAGGCGTCGCTGCGCCGGACGTCCGAGCACCGACCCGACCTGCTCGAAGGCCGCCCGTCGACGCGGGAGGAGGCCCGGCTCCTCCGGGACCTCGCCGAGGAGGGGTAAGGGGGCCGGCTCGTGCGAGCCGGAGCCCGTGCTATAGTCCACCGCCGGCTCTCGAGCCGACCCCAATCGACCCCATCCTGCGCGGCCGACGGCTGCGCCCAGCAGGGAATCCGAACCTCGTGAACGTCCTCGACCAGATCGTCGCCGAACAGATCCGGACCGACCTGCCGGAGCTCGCGCCGGGCGACACCGTCCGCGTCGCCGCCCGCGTCGTCGAGGGCGGCAAGGAGCGGGTCCAGGTCTTCGAGGGGACCGTCATGCGGCTTCGCGGCGGTGGGATCGCCCGCTCGATCACGGTCCGCAAGATCTCGAGCGGCGTCGGCGTCGAGCGCACGTTCAAGGTCAACAGCCCGCGGATCGACAAGATCGACGTCGTCCGCCACGGCCAGGTCCGCCGAGCCCAGCTGTACTACCTCCGAGACCGGGTCGGCAAGGCCGCGACGCTGCGGGAGCGGCGCGGCAAGTCCTGACCCCGGCGGCGGCGCCCTGCCGCCGCGGGTACCCTGTGGACCCGATGACGGTCCGCGTCCCGACGCTCCGGTATGAACGTGGCCTGTGGCGAACCGGCGCCGAGCGCATCGTCGGCGTGGACGAGGTCGGCGTGGCGCCGACGAGCGGCGCGGTCGTCGCCGCGGCAGTCGTCATCCGGCCGAACAGCCACCGCATCCCCGGTGTCCGGGACTCCAAGACGCTGTCGGCCCAGCAGCGCGACCGCCTCGCCCCACTCATCCGGCGCAGGGCCGTGGCGGTCGGCATCGGGGCGGCGTCCGTGGCCGAGATCGACCGGCTCAACATCTACCACGCCACGCATCTGGCGATGCGGCGGGCGATCGCCCGGATCGGCGGCCATGACCACGTGCTCGTCGATGGCAACCGGATCGCCGGGTTCGAGCAGGCGGTCGGGCCGTACACGGCGATCGTCGACGGCGACGCGAAGTGCTACACGATCGCCTGCGCCTCGGTGGTGGCCAAGGTGGTCCGCGACCGGATGATGGCCCTGCTCGCGGCGCGCTACCCCGGCTACGGCTGGGAGCGCAACCAGGGCTATGCGACGCTCGAGCACCGGAAGGCGGTCCGGGCGCTCGGGTTGACGCCGTTCCACCGCCGCAGCTTCCTGGCCCTGCAGCGCACGCTGGCCGGCGACCAGCTGCCCCTCGACCTGTTCGAGGAGGGCGCGACGATCCTCGACCAGGCGACCGACCTGGCCGACGGCCTGAGCCTGATCGGCGTCGAGGCGGCCGCCGCGGAGGCGGTCGCCGGCTGGGAGGGTGAGGTCGCGGCTCCGGCCTGATCGGCCGGCATCCCGGATAAGCCGGCGACAAGCGGGGCGCCGCATCGTCAGGCGGTGCGGACGGCGGCCCAGCGGCTCGGTGACACGGCCGAGGACCTCGTTGCCCGGCATCTGGCCGCGGCCGGCTGGACGATCCTCGACCGGAACGTGCGCGTGGGCAGGCGCGAGCTCGACCTGATCGCGATCGATCCCGGCCCGCCGCGTGCGCTCGTCTTTGTCGAGGTCCGCTGGCGGGCGCGACGCGACTACGGGCTCCCCGAAGAGACGGTGGATCATCGAAAGCGAGCCCGCCTCCGTGCCGCGGCGTCCGAGCTCGTGTCGCGCGGCGGGCCGGCCCTGCCGAGGCTGCCGCCGCGCTTCGACCTCGTCGTGGTCGAGCCGGGCCACCGGTTCCGCCATCACCGGGCGGCACTCTGAGGGCTCCGTTCGAGCGTGGTGTACACTCCGCCGGACCTCGAAACCGGCGCCGCGCTCACAGCACCGGCGGGAGGTCGAGGTCACGCCCGCGCCGAGCGGCGCGGAGCTCACACGCGGATCGTTCCGACCGGGACGGTGCCGAGCGGGATCGGGGCGAGAGCCTCGGGACCGACGGCCCCCGGCGACGGGATCCGCGGAGGTACAACCGAACAGGAGGTTCCCCCTACCGTGCCGTCGATCTCGATGCGGCAGCTGCTCGAGGCCGGAGTCCACTTCGGCCACCAGACCCGCCGCTGGAATCCCAAGATGCGCCCGTTCATCTACGCGGAGCGCAACGGGATCCACATCATCGATCTCGCCCAGACGAGCTCCCGGCTCGAGGTCGCCCTCGACTTCGTCCGCGAGACGGTCGCCCGCGGCGACGTCGTCCTCTTCATCGGGACGAAGAAGCAGGCCCAGGAGCCGGTCGCCCAGGAGGCGACCCGGGCCGGCATGCCGTACGTGAACCGCCGCTGGCTCGGCGGGATGCTGACGAACTTCGTGACAATCAAGAAGCGGATCGGCCTGCTGGAGCAGCTCGAGGCCCGGCAGCAGGCCGGCGACCTCGACCGCCTGCCGAAGAAGGAGGCGGCGAAGCTCACGGAAGAGCTCGTCAAGCTGCAGGCCACGCTCGGTGGCATCCGCAAGATGAAACGTCTGCCCGGCGCCGTGTTCATCGTCGACCCGCATCGCGAGCGGATCGCCGTCACCGAGGCGAACAAGCTCGAGATCCCGGTGGTCGGGACCGGCGACACGAACGTCGACCCGGACGAGCTCGACTACATCATCCCGGCGAACGACGACGCGATCCGGGCGATCCGGTTGCTCTGCTCGCTGGTGGCCGAGGCAGCCCTCGAGGGCGCCCAGGAGCGGGCGCAGCGAGCGATCGAGCCCGAGCCCGAGCCGATGCTCGAGGAGACGGCCTACGACGACGCCCAGGCGAGCGATGAGCTCGTCGCCGCGCTCGCCGGCGGCGGGGCCCTCAGCTTCGCGCCCGACGACGACGAGGATCTCCTGCCCGGCGGCCCGGCCGCGGCGGAGGACGGCGCGACGACCCCCGAAGACGGCGTGGCGACGCCCGAGGACATCGCCGCCGAGCTGGCGCGCGAGGCGGCCGAGACGGCCGAGGAGCCGACGGCGGCCGGCGAGGCAGGGCGATGACCGTGGCCACGCCGATCACGGCGGACATGGTCCGCGAGCTCCGCGAGCAGAGCGGCGCGGGGATGATGGACTGCAAGCGCGCCCTCACCGAGGCCGACGGCGACGTCGAGAAGGCCACGCTGATCCTGCGCGAGCGGGGGATGGCGGCGGCCAGCAAGAAGGCCGGCCGGGAGGCTCGCGAGGGCCTCATCGGCAGCTACATCCACACGGGCGGTCGCGTCGGCGTGCTCATCGAGGTCAATTGCGAGACCGACTTCGTGGCTCGGACCGACGGGTTCCAGAAGCTCGTCCGCGATCTCGCGATCCAGGTCGCCGGCCTCTCGCCGCTGTACGTCGACGTCGAGTCCGTCCCGGCGGCGGACCTCGAGACGAAGCGCGCCGAGCTCGCTGCCGACCCGGCGACCGCGGCGAAGCCGGCCGAGATCCGCGAGAAGATCGTCGACGGGCAGCTGAAGAAGTGGTTCAAGGAGGTCGTGCTCTACGAGCAGGTCTTCCGCGACGAGGAGCGGACAGTCCGCGAGCTGATCACCGAGCAGATCGCGACGATCGGCGAGAACATCCGCGTCCGCCGGTTCAGCCGGTTCGCCCTCGGGGAGGAGCTGTGAGCGACGCCCCCACCGCGACGACGGTGGTTCGTTCGGACGCGTCCGGATCCGGCACCGCCGAGCGGCCGCGCTATGACCGGATCCTGCTGAAGCTGTCGGGCGAGGCCCTCCTCGGTGAGCGGTCGTATGGCGTCGACCCGAAGTTCTGCGCCTTCATCGCCCGCCAGGTGGCGGATGTCCAGCGCCGTGGCGTCCAGATCGGGATCGTAGTCGGCGGCGGCAACATCTTCCGAGGGCTCGCCGCATCGGCGACGGGCATGGACCGCGCGACCGGCGACTACATCGGCATGCTCGCGACGGTGATGAACGGGCTGGCCCTCCAGGACGCGGTCGAGCGAGCGGGGATCCCGACCCGGGTCATGAGCGCCATCGCCATGAACGAGATCGCCGAGCCGTACATCCGGCGGCGGGCGGTCCGGCACCTCGAGAAGGGCCGGGTCGTCATCTTCGTCGCCGGGACCGGCAACCCGTACTTCACGACCGACACCGCGGCCGCGCTGCGCGCGGTCGAGATCGGGGCAAAGGTCCTCATGAAGGCCACGAAGGTCGACGGCGTCTACGATGCCGACCCGATGACCGTGCCCGGCGCCCGGCGCTTCGAGCGGCTCGAGTACTCGGACCTGCTCCGCGACCAGCTGAAGGTCCTCGACGGCGCTGCCGTGTCGCTGTGCATGGAGAACGACCTCCCGATCGTCGTCTTCGACCTGAACCAGCCCGACAACATCGCCCGGGTGGCCGACGGCGAGCCCGTCGGCACGCTGATCGCCGGCCCCGGCACCGGCGGCCGCTGATGGCCGAGCCCATCGACTCGACCGATCACAAGATGGCGCGGGCCGTCGAGGTGATGGAGCGCGACTTCGGCGCGATTCGGACTGGGCGGGCCTCGACCGGGCTCGTCGAGCGGATCACGATCGACTACTACGGGACCCAGACGCCCCTCAACCAGCTAGCCGGAATCAGTGTCCCGGAGCCGCACCAGATCGTCATCCAGCCGTGGGATCGCAGCGCGCTCAGCGCCATTGAGCGGGCGATCATCAAGAGCGACCTGGGCCTGACGCCGAACGTCGACGGGAACGTCGTCCGGCTCAACATCCCGACCCTGACCGAGGAACGTCGGCACGATCTGGTGCGGGTCGTGCACAAGCGGATGGAGGAGGCCCGGGTCGAGATCCGGAACCTCCGCCGCGAGGCCCACGACCAGCTGAAGCGCCAGGAGCGCGACGGCGACCTCAGCGCGGACGAAGGGCGTCGGCTCATGGACGTGCTCCAGAAGACGACCGACCGCCACATCGAGGCGGTGGACCGCGTCGGTGCGGCAAAGGAACAGGAGGTCCTCGAGGTCTAGTGGCTCGAGCGCCGCTCGTCCGGCCAACCGACGCGCCACCCCGGGCCCACGAGCCCGACCCCGCCGTCGACCGCCGCGACGCGGCCGAGGCCCTCGGCCGCGCGGAGCTCCCGCGCCACGTCGCGATCATCATGGACGGCAACCGCCGCTGGGCCCGCGCCCGCGGCGTGCCCGAGCTCGACGGCCACGCCGCCGGGGTCGAGGCGATCCGCGGCCTGCTCCGGCACGCAGTCCGCCGCGGCATCCAGGTCCTGACGCTGTACGCCTTCAGCCGCGAGAACTGGGCCCGCACCGACGAGGAGGTCGTCGGGCTGTTCCGGCTGCTCGAGGCGGCCATCCGCTCGGAGACCGCGGAGCTGCAGACCCAGGGCGTCAACGTTCGGCTCCTCGGCCGGCTCGACGAGCTCCCACCGGAGACGCGCCGCTCGATCCAGTCCGCCCTCGACGCCACCGCCGCGGGCGATAGGCTGATCCTCAACGTCGCATTCAACTACGCCGGCCGGACCGAGCTCGTCGACGCGATCCGGCGGATCGTCCGGGCGGGCATCCCCGCCGACCGGATCGACGAATCGACGGTCGCGGCGGCGCTCTACACGGGAGACCTGCCGGACCCGGACCTCGTGATCCGGACCGGCGGCGAGCAGCGCCTCTCGAACTTCCTGATCTGGCAGTCGGCCTACGCCGAGCTGCTCACGACCGAGACGCTCTGGCCCGACTTCGGCCCGGACAGCCTGGACGACGCGCTCGCCGAGTACGCGACGCGGACCCGCCGCTTCGGTCGCTGATCGCGACCGCCGCCCGACATGCTGCGTGATCGCGCCCGGAGCGCGGCGATCCTCATCCCGCCGCTCCTCGTCGCGCTCTGGTTCGGCGAGCCGTGGATCGCCCTCGTGGTCATCGTCGTCATCCTGCTCGCGGCCGTGGAGGCGTTCCGCCTCCTGTCAGCGGCTGGCCACGCGTCCTTCCCGACGCTCGGCGCGGTGCTCGCGATGGTCGTCGGGCTCGGGGACTCCGTCCGAGCCCTGTCGGGCGGCAGCGGCCTGCTGCTCCTCGGGGCCGGCGTCGTGCTCGTCGGGGTGGCCGCCGTCACGCGACCCGATCCGCGTGAAGGACTGGCGGCCTTCATGTCGACGATATCTGCCGCCCTGTACGTCGGCCTGCTGGGCTACGTCGACCGTCTGGCGAACGCGGGACCGTCGATCGACGCCACCGCCCCCCTGGGCTGGCTGGGCGCCGGCCGGGCCTGGGTCCTCATCCTGCTGCTCGCGGTCTGGACGTATGACACCGCCGCGTACTTCGTCGGACAGCGGTTCGGCCGGCGCCACTTCATCCCGCACATCTCGCCCGGCAAGACGGTCGAGGGCACGGTCGGCGGGCTGGTGGCCGCTGTCGTGGTCTGCGCGATCCTCGTGGCCGCGATCGGGCACTCGCTCGTCGCCGGCGCGCTGCTCGGTCTCGTCATCGGCTGCGCCGCCCAGGCCGGCGACCTCGTCGAGTCGATGCTCAAGCGCGCCGCGGGCGCGAAGGAGTCGGGAAGGCTGATCCCGGGCCACGGCGGCATGCTCGATCGGGTCGATTCGTTCCTGTTCGCGGCGCCGATCGCCTTCCTGTATGTCATCGCCGCGTTCCACTGACGGCCCGCCCGTCGGCGTCGCCGTTCTCGGCTCCACCGGCTCGATCGGCCGCCAGGCGATCGACGTCCTGGCCGGCAACGCTCGGTTCCGCGTCGTCGCGCTGGCGGCCGGCACGAACGCCGACCAGCTCGTCGAGCAGGCCCACCGCCTCCGGCCGGCGGCCGTCGCCGTGGCGGCACCGCGCTCCGGGCTCGCGCTGGAGGAGCGCCTCCCGCTCGGTACCGACGTCGAGCGCGGCGAGGACGCCCTGGTCGCGCTGGCCACGCGGCCGGACGTCGAGATCGTCCTGGTCGCCACCGGCGGGGTCGTGAGCCTGCGGCCCGTGCTGGCCGCCCTCGAGGCGGGCAAGGTCGTCGCGACGGCCAACAAGGAGACGCTGGTCGCGGGCGGGCATCTCGTGATGCCCCTGGCGCGTCGACGCGCGGCGGAGCGCGCGTCGATCGACCCCCGGGATCCGCTGGCCTCGCCGCTCGGCTGGCTGCGGCCGATCGACTCGGAGCACTCCGCAATCTGGCAGTGCCTGGTCGGCGAGGACCTCGCCCGCGTCGACCGGCTGATCCTCACGGCATCCGGCGGGCCGTTCCTCGATCTCCCAGCCGAGGCCTTTGCCTCGATCACCCCGGCCGAGGCCCTCCGCCATCCGACGTGGACGATGGGCCGCAAGATCACGATCGACAGCGCGACCCTCGCGAACAAGGGCCTGGAGGTCATCGAGGCCCACTGGCTGTACGATGCCCCGTACGAGGCGATCGACGTCGTGATCCATCCGCAATCGATCGTCCATTCCGCCGTCCGCTTCTCCGACGGCTCCCTGAAGGCCCAGCTGGGCTCACCGGACATGCGCCTGCCGATCCAGTACGCCCTGACCCACCCCGATCGCGGACCCGCCGTGTCGCCGGCACCCGACCTCGCCGACGTCGGCCGGCTGGACTTCCGTGCCCCGGACGAGGCGCGATTCCCGGCGCTGCGGATCGCCCGCGAGGCGGGTCGGATCGGGCCATGGGCAACGACCGCGCTCATCGCCGCTGATGAGATCGCGGTGGAGCGGTTCCTCGCCGGGAGCCTCGACTTCCCGGGGATCCCGCAACTCCTCGAGGACGCGGTCGGACGATTTGGTCGAACACGCCGCACGGATCCGACTGTCGCCGAGCTGGTGAGCCTCGACGCCGAGGTCCGGGCACGCTACGCCGAGCCGGACCCGGCGCACGGACGGGGCCGGCGAAGGACTCGGCCCCATTGATGGACTACGGCAGCGCGCTCGTCGCCCTCATCCTCTTCATCGTGGTCGTCGGCGGCCTCGTCCTCGTCCACGAGGTAGGCCACTACCTCATCGCGAGGGCGTTCGGCATCCGGGTCCTCGAGTTCGGCGTCGGCTTCCCGCCACGGGCAAGGATCCTGCGGGCCCGGGGCGAGACGCTCTGGACGCTCAACTGGCTGCCGATCGGCGGCTTCGTCCGGCTCGAGGGCGAGGACGGCGACGGGGCGGGCGATCCGCGGTCGTTCGCGGCCCAGCGGCTGCCGAGGCAAGTCGCGGTGCTCGTCGCCGGCGTCCTGATGAACGTCGTGCTGGCGTTCGTGCTGTTCGTCGGGATCGCCTGGCTCGCAACGCCGGTGGTCGGTGTCGCGATCCCGTCGGTCCAGCCGAATTCGCCGGCCTCGGGAGCCGGGCTCGTGGCCGGCGACGCCATCGTCGGGCTGAACGGCCGGACGTACGACCTGTACAGCGACTCGGACATCCTCTCGACGCTCCACGCCAGCGCCGGCCAGACCATCACGCTGACGATCCGGCATGCGGACGGCACGACCGCCGACGTCACGGTCACGCTCCGCCCAGCGAGCCAGGTCGACGAGACCCATGGCGCGCTCGGGATCGCCGCCACGCCGACCCACCCGTTCGAGGCAGTCTTTCTCAACCAGTACGACAGCCGGCCGCTCGGCGACGCGCTGGCGATCGGCGCCGCGGAGCTGCCACGCTGGGCCGGCCTGGTCGTATCGGGACTTGGCGACCTCGTCCACAGCATCGTCACGAACCCCTCGGCGCCGCCGCCGGCATCCGGCCCGATCGGCATCGCCGTCACGCTCGGCCAGGTCTTCGGCGAGACGGGGGTGATCGGCGTCCTGCTGCTCGCGGCCGTGCTCTCGATCAACCTTGCCGTCGTGAACATCCTGCCGTTCCCGCCGCTCGACGGCGGCCGGATCCTCGTCCTCGTCCTGAAGCGACTGGCCGGCCGCCGGATCAGCCTCCGGGCGGAACGGCTCACCTACGCGATCGGGTTCGTGATCCTCATCGGCTTCGTGATCTGGATCTCCGGCTTCGACATCAGCGGGCACCCGAGCCCGTGAGCGCCGGCGTCCCCGATCCGAACCGCCTGAAGCCGCGCCGTCGGGCCACGCCCTCGGTCGACGTCGGCGGCGTGCTCGTGGGGAGCGCCCATCCCGTCGTCGTCCAGTCGATGACGAACACGGACACGGCCGACGCCGACGCCACCGCGATCCAGGTCGCGCGGCTCGCCCACGCCGGCAGCCAGCTCGTCCGCGTCACCGTGAACAACGACGCCGCGGCGAAGGCGGTGCCGGAGATCCGCCGCAAGCTCGACGACCTCGGCGTCGGCGTGCCGGTCATCGGCGACTTCCACTACAACGGCCACCAGCTCCTGACCGAGCATCCGGCGATGGCCCGCGCCCTCGCGAAGTACCGGATCAACCCCGGCAACGTCGGCGCGAAGCGACACGACGAGCACTTCCAGACGATCGTCCGGGTCGCGATCGACAACGACAAGCCCGTCCGGATCGGGGTCAACTGGGGCTCGCTCGACCAGGGGCTCCTGACCGATCTCATGAACGAGAACGCAAAGCTGGCCGAGCCACGCGACGCGCGGGAGGTGCTGATCGAGGCGATCGTCCAGTCGGCGACCCGATCGGCGGAGCTGGCCGAGGCGACCGGCCTCCGGCACGATCGCATCATCCTCTCGGCCAAGGTGTCGGGGGTCCGCGATCTCGTCGACGTGTACCGGATCCTGGCTCGCCAGACCGACCTGCCGCTGCACCTCGGGCTGACCGAGGCGGGCATGGGCATGAAGGGCATCGTGGCGTCGACCGCCGGGCTGGCGATCCTGCTCGAGGAGGGGATCGGGGACACGATCCGCGTCTCGCTGACGCCGGCCCCGGGCGGCGACCGCGAGGAGGAGGTCCGCGTCGCCCAGCAGGTCCTGCAGTCGATGGGCCTCCGGGCGTTCCTGCCCCAGGTGTCGGCCTGCCCAGGCTGTGGCCGCACGACGTCGACGTTCTTCCAGGAGATGGCCGAGCAGGTCCAGGGCTATCTCCGCGACCGGATGCCGGAGTGGCGAGAGACCCATCCCGGCGTCGAGGAGCTCACCGTGGCCGTCATGGGCTGCGTCGTGAACGGGCCGGGCGAATCGAAGCATGCGGACATCGGGATCTCGCTGCCGGGCACGTTCGAGGAGCCGGTCGCCCCCGTGTTCATCGACGGCCGGCTGGACCGGACGCTCCGGGGCGACGGCCTCGTGGCCGAGTTCACCGACATCCTCGAGGACTACGTCGATCGGCGCTTCCCGGCGACGGGTGGCGGCGGGGCGGGGGTCAGCGACCGAGGAGGAGCAGCAGCCCGCAGATGATCGCGAGGCCCGCGGCGGCGAACGCCGGGGTCATGATCCGGAAGGTCAGCCGGCGGAGGGTCACCCCGCCGTGGCGAGTCCGATACTCGGCGTCCAGCCGGAGGCTGTCGGCCATGGACTGGACACGACGCGGGGCGCCGTGGACCTGGCGGAGCCGGGCAATCTCGGCGCGGTGCGCGGCCACCGTCCCGGCGACCGTCGTGTCGACGTACCGGGCGACGTAGTCGGGCCGGTCGATGACCTCGCCGCGCGGGTAGTTCGTCTGCAGCCAGGCCCAGTCGGCGAACGCCGTGTAGCAGGCCATCAGGGCGGGGAGGAGCCGCATCGGCACGACCGCGACGTAGGTCTCGCCGGTCTCGTCGGCCCAGGTCCACTCGAACCGCCGCCCTCCGTCCGGCAGGACGATCGTCCGCTCGCCGATCCGGTGGAATCCGAGCGCCTCCAGCTGGTCGAGGACGTGGGCGACGGGGGTGGCGGCGGGATCTCCAGTGGGCCGGCGTCGGCCAGCCGGCGCGTCTTCGATCCGGCATAGATCGCCCACGCCCGCATGGCCGGCGGCACGAACCGGAGCAGCAGCAGGATGGCCAGGGCGAGCCCTGCGAGCTCGAGCGTCCGTTCGGGCATCGGGCGGCATCGTACGCGGTCGGGTGTATACTCCCGGGGAGCTCGAATGGCCGCCTCGATACGTGGGTGACCCCCACGTATTTTTTTCGGCGGCGATGGATCGGACACACGACGCTGACGACTGGAGGGCGGCACGACCATGAGTCGGGATTTCGTCGGCGCCCTCCTCCAGCTGAATGCCGAGAAGCAGGTTCCCCGTGAGCAGCTGATCCGGACGGTGGAGGAGGCCATCGCGATGGCCTATCGCCGGATCGCGAACGAAGAGGACATCCACGTCCAGATCAACGGCGACACCGGCGGCATCCGTGTGTACCGCGCCCGCTGGGCGGTCGACGAGGTCGAGGACCCGCTGACCCAGTTCAGCCTCGATGAGGCCCGGGCCATCAAACCCGACGTCCAGCGCGGCGAGCTCGTCGAGACGGAGCAGCTCGACGGCGAGGCGTTCGGCCGGATCGGCGCCCAGACCGCGAAGCAGGTCGTGCTGCAGCGCCTCCGCGAGGCGGAGCGCGACGTCGTCTTCGACCAGTTCGCGAGCCGCGAGGGCGAGCTCGTGAACGGCACGGTCAACCGCGTCGAGCCGCGGGCGATCATCCTCGACATGGGCAAGGGCGTCGAGGCGATCCTCGCCACGACCGAGCAGAGCCCCCTCGAGCACTACCGCATCGGCCAGAACGTCAAGGCCTACGTCCTCGAGGTCCGCCGCACGCCGCGCGGGCCGGCGCTCTTCGTGAGCCGGACGCACAAGGGCTTCCTGAAGCGCCTGTTCGAGCTCGAGGTTCCCGAGATCCACAACGGCACCGTCGAAATCCGGGCGATCGCCCGCGAGGCGGGCAGCCGCTCGAAGGTCGCGGTCGGCTCGCGTCAGGAGGGGCTCGACCCGGTCGGCGCGACGGTCGGCCAGCGCGGCGCGCGAGTCCAGGCCGTCGTCGCCGAGCTCGGCGGGGAGAAGATCGACGTCATCCCGTGGAGCGAGGACCCGTCCCAGTTTGTCGCCAACGCGCTCTCGCCGGCGCAGGTCCTGTCCGTGGACATCGACCAGGAGCACCGGATCGCGAACGTGACGGTGCCCGAGCGGATGCTGTCGCTCGCGATCGGCCGAGAGGGCCAGAACGCGCGGCTCGCCGCCCGCCTCACGGGCTGGCGCATCGACATCCGCAGCGATGTGTCGGTTGCCGAGGCGAAGGCCGCCGCCGCTGCGGCCGCAGCGGCCCCGAGCGTCGAGCCCGCGATCGAGCCGCCGTCGAACAGCAAGGCCCCGGCCGAGGCGGCGGAGGCTTCTGACAGTGCGGCCGCGCCGGCGCCCAGGAAGCGGGCCAGCCGTGCCAAGGCCAAGGCATCGGAAGAGGTGTCGTCGTAGGCGCCGGAGCCGCGGTGGCGGCCCGTCCCCGTCGCCCCACGACCCGATCGTGCGTGGCCTGCCGAACGTCGCGCGACAAGCGCGAGCTCCTGCGGGTCGTCCGAACGCCGGCCGGCGAGGTGCGTCTCGATCCCACGGGGCGGCTGAACGGCCGCGGCGCATACGTGGATTCCAACCCGGCCTGCATCGACGGCGCCGTCGATCGCGGCCTGCTGGCGCGCGCCCTCGAGACCGACCTGCCGGCCGGCCTCCGAGCGGACCTGCTCGCCGCCACCGGAGGCAGCCATGGCCAGGAGTAGGAGCGGCACCCGCGGCCGACGCGGACCCCGCAAGCCCCAGCGCCGCGACGGCGCCTTCCAGCAGGCGGCCGTGCAGGTCGCCGATCCGCGCGAGCGCGGCGCGGTCGAGCTGCCGCCGACCATCACGGTCAAGGAGCTGGCCGAGCTGCTGAGCGTCAACCCGGCGGACGTGATCCGGGAGCTGATCAAGAGCGGCATCTTCGCAACGATCAACCAGCTCATCGATCGAGACACCGCCTCGCTCGTGGCCGGCGAGCTCGGCTATGAGGTCGCCGAGCCCCAGGCCGTCTCGTCGACGAACGGCGAGGATCGATCCGAGGCGCCATCGGAGGCGGTCAAGGAGGCGCTCTTCACCGAGGAGGACGGCGCCGACCTCGTGACGCGTGCCCCGATCGTGACCGTCATGGGCCACGTCGATCACGGCAAAACGAGCCTCCTCGACGCGATCCGCAAGACCGAGGTCGCGGCGGGGGAGCGGGGTGGCATCACCCAGCACATCGGCGCGAGCGAGGTCCATCGCGGCGACCGCCGGGTCGTGTTCCTCGACACCCCCGGCCACGAGGCCTTCACGGCGATGCGGGCCCGCGGTGCGAAGGTCACCGACGTGGCCGTCGTCGTCGTCGCCGCCGACGACGGGGTAATGCCCCAGACCCTCGAAGCGATCAGCCACGCGAAGGCCGCCCAGGTCCCGATCATCGTGGCCCTCAACAAGATCGACAAGCCGGATGCCAACCCGGACCGGGTGAAGACCGACCTCACCGAGGCCGGGGTCGTCATCGAGGAGTACGGCGGTGACACGCCACTCGTGCCCGTCTCGGCACGGACGGGCGTCGGGCTCGACGACCTCGTCGACATGATCCTGCTCGTCTCGGACCTGCAGGAGCTGAAGGCCAACCCGAAGCGGGCGGCGATCGGCACGATCGTCGAGGCTCGGATGGACAAGGGCCGTGGTCCCGTGGCGACGGCGCTGGTCCAGACCGGGACGCTCCGCGTCGGCGACGTCATCGTCGTGGGCGAGACGTTCGGCCGCGTCCGGGCGCTCGAGAACGAGCACGGCAAGCGCGTCTCGAAGGCCGGCCCCGCGACGCCGGTCGTCGTGCTCGGCCTGTCCGAGGTCCCGGAGGCTGGCGACATCCTGCGCGTCGTCGCCGACGAGAAGGCCGCCCGGACGATGGTCGAGGCCCGCCGGGCCGAGCTTGCCTCGAAGGGCGGCGAGGGGAGCGGCCGGGCGACGCTCGAGGACCTGTACCGCCAGATCCAGGCGGGCCAGGCGAAGGAGCTTCGGATCATCCTCAAGGCCGACGTCTCGGGCTCGCTCGGCGCGATCCGCCATGCGCTCGAGCAGCTCCCGACCGACGAGGTGAAGCTGAACATCCTCCACGAGGGTGCCGGCGAGATCAGCGACAACGACATCCTGCTGGCCTCGGCGTCGAACGCCATCGTCGTCGGCTTCAACACGTCCATCAGCGACACGGCCCGCCGGGCCGCCGCTCAGGAGAAGGTCGACGTTCGCCTGTACGACATCATCTACCAGCTCACCGACGACATCACCAAGGCCCTCGGCGGCATGCTCGAGCCCGAGCAGGTCGAGGTGGTCGAGGGTCGGGCCGAGGTGCGCCAGCTCATCAAGGTCGGCAAGAGCACCGTCATCGCGGGCTCGTACGTGACGGACGGCCGCATCGTCCGCGGCGGGGCACGCATCTGGCGCGGCGGCAAGGTCATCGCGACGGACCGGATCGAGTCGCTGCGCCGCTTCCGCGACGACGTCCGCGAGGTCCAGACCGGCTTCGAGTGCGGCATCGGCCTGGCCGGCTTCAGCGACCTCGAAGAAGGCGACATCATCGAGTGCTTCACGTCGCAGACCGTCAGCCGGTCCCTGACGGCCTGAGGTGACGCGCCGCGACCTGAGCGCTCCCGGGGTGTCCCGATGACCCAGCGCACGGACCGGATCGACGAGCAGCTCAGGCAGGAGATCGGGGCGATCCTGGCCCGCGAGATCAGCGACCCGCGGATCGGCTTCGCGACGGTGACCGACGTCGAGACCGTACCGGACCTTAGCCACGCGAAGGTCTGGATCAGCGTCATCGGCCAGCCCGCCGAGCGCCGGGAGACGGCTCGCGCCCTGACCCATGCGCTGCCGTACATCCGGCGGCAGCTCGGCTCGCGCCTGCACCTCCGCCGGATCCCGGAGCTGCACCTTGAGCTGGACGAGACCGCGGAACGGGGGACACGGGTCCTCAAGCTGATCGAGGAGCTCGAGGCCGGCCGGACACCGGACGAGCAGGTGACGGCGGGCGAGACCCTGCCGACGCCGGTGAAGCGGATCCAGCACGAGGGCGACGCGTGACGATCGACCTCGGGCCGTGGCTCGGCGAGGTCCCGGAGCGGGCCGCCGAGCGGATCGCGGCCGGCCGGCGCGTCCTCATCGCCAGCCACGAGAACCCCGACGCGGACACCCTCGGGGCGGCGCTCGGGGTCGCGGCAATCGTCGAGCAGCACGGCGGACGCACGCAGCTGCTGTGCGCCGACACCATCCCGCCGCTGTACGACTTCCTGCGCGGGGTCGAGCGGTTCCGGACCGACCCGGATCCGGAATTCGGGCCCGACCTGCTCGTCGTCTGCGACTGCGGCGCCCTGGACCGCCTCGGCAGCCTCGGCGAACGCCAGGCGACGCTGTTCGCGAGCCTGCCGCGGGTCATCGTCGACCACCACGCCTCGAACACGGAGGGCGGGGCGGACGACTGGGTCGATCCGCAGGCCGCGGCGACGTGCGAGATGGTGGCGCTGCTCGCGGCTAAGCTGGCCGTGCCGCTCGACTCGGGCGGCGGCGCCCTCGCCACGGCGCTCATGGCCGGCGTGGTGATGGACACCGCGACTTTCGCCCACCCAAATGCGACGCCGCGGACGCTGGCGGTGTCGGCCGCGCTCGTCGACGCGGGCGCACCGCTGGCGGACATCTCCCGCCGGCTCTACCGCTCGAAGCCGGACGCCCAGCTGAAGCTCCTCGGCCGGGCGCTGCATCGGCTCGAGACGGCGGCCGACGGGCGGATCGTCTGGTCGACGCTGCGGACCGCCGATCACGCCGAGACGGGGGCGCTGCCGTCCCACTCGGAGGGCATCATCGACCTCCTCTCGCAGTCGGAGACCGCCGAGGTCGCCATCCTCTTCAAGGAGGTCGACGCGAGCTCGACGCGGGTGTCGGTCCGGACGCGAGACGGCGGCCTCGACGCCACCCGCCTGACCGGTGCCTTCGGCGGGGGCGGTCACGCTCGGGCCGCCGGCGCGACGGTGCGGGCCGCGCTGCCCGACGCCGAGCGCCAGGTCCTCGCCGAGGCCGAGCGCCTCCTCGCCGCGGGCTGACCCGTGCCCCAGCCTCGGACGAGCCGGATGAGCGGCGTCCTCGTTGTCGCGAAGCCCGCCGGTCCCACCTCGCACGACGTCGTGGCGCTCGTCCGGCGACTGGCGGCGTCGAAGCGGATCGGGCACGGCGGCACGCTCGATCCGTTCGCCTCGGGCGTCCTGCCGCTGTTCCTCGGCGGGGCGACGCGGCTCGTGGAATACCACCTCGGCGACCCGAAGACCTACCGCGCGACGATCTGCTTCGGCGCCTCGTCGACGACCGACGACCTCGACGGCGAGCTGACGCCGGTCACTGGACCCGTGCTCGGTCGGGGTCAACTGGAGAACGCCCTGTCGGGCTTCCTGGGAGTGCAGCTCCAGCGGCCGCCGGCGTATTCGGCCGTCCAGGTCGGCGGGCGGCGGGCCTATGCGATGGCCCGAGCGGGGGAGACGCCGACCCTGAGCCCTCGCGAGGTCACGATCCACGCGCTCCGGCTCGTCGACTGGGACGACGCCGACCAGAGCCGGCCCGTGGCGATCGTCGAGGTCGAATGCTCCGCGGGCACCTACGTCCGCGCTCTCGCCCGGGACCTCGGGGCGCGCCTCGGGTCGGGTGCGTACCTGTGCGGCCTCGTGCGCACGGCCTCGGGGCCGTTCAGCCTCGATGACGCGCGCCCGCTCGACGCGATCCGTGAGGCGGCGGCATCGGGCGGCGCCGATGCCATCCAGGCCATGCTGCTGCCGTCGGACACCGGGCTCGACGCGATCCCCGCGCTCCGGCTGACGGACGCCGAGGTGGCCGACGCGACGATGGGCCGCTACTTCCGACCGGAGGCCGGGGTCGGCGGGGTTCCGGCCGCCGGCCCGGTGCGGCTCCAGGATCCTCGCGGCCGGATCGTGGGCATGGGCCGGCTGGACGGCCGCCGGATCGTGCCCGACAAGATGCTCGTGTCGTGAAGGTCGTCCACGGCGTCGAGGCGCTCGAGCCCGCCGACGGGCGCCTCTTCGTCGTCGTCGGGGTGTTCGACGGCCTCCATGTCGGGCACGCCTATCTCCTCGACGAGCTTCGGAAGGCCGCGATTCAGGCCGGGGCCCGACCGGCTGTCATCACCTTCGACCACCATCCCGACGAGGTCATCAGGGGGGCCGCGCCGCCACTCCTCTGCGATCCCGAGGAGCGCCTCGAGCGCCTGCAGATGGCGGGGGTCGAGGTCACCGTCGTCCAGACCTTCGACGTCGCCCTGCGCATGACGCCGTTCGAGGCATTCGTGCGGCGGATCGCCGACCGGGTCGATCTCGCCGGCGTCCTGATGACGCCGGAGTCGGCGTTCGGCCACGACCGCGGCGGCACGCCGGAGACCGTGGCGGCCCTGGGTCGAACGCTCGGCTACGACGTGGTCGTCGTGCCCCAGTTCGAGCTCGACGGTCGGCCGGTTCGGAGCTCGGACATCCGGGCGGCGATCGCGACCGGGGACCTTCGGGAAGCCGAGCACCTGCTGGGCCGCCCGATGTCGGTCGTCGGCGAGGTCTCGCGGGCCCTTCGGGATGCCACGGTGCTGGGCTTCGGGCTGCCGGTCGTCCTGCCACCCGCCGGCCGCTACGAAGCTGTCGTGACGTCGCCCGGCGGCGCGATTCGAGAGCGCACCATCGAGGTCGACGGCACGATCCTCCAGATCACGCCGGCCATTCCGGCTCGGGTCGGGGACCGCCTCGTCGTGTCGCCGCGGGGGCCCGCCTGATCGTCGTCGCGTGCGCGATCACGGTTCGACTGCTATCCTCCGCCGGTCTAAGTTTCAAGATTCAGGAACCAACGAACACGTTCGTGTCGGAGGACCGAGTGCCGCTCGCGCCTGCAGGCAAGCAGGAGATCATCACCGAGTACGCCATCATCGATGGCGACACGGGCTCGCCGGAAGTCCAGATCGCCCTCCTCACGGAGCGGATCCGAGGGCTGACCGAGCATCTCCGCAGCTTTCCCAAGGACAACCATTCGCGTCGCGGCCTCCTCAAGCTCGTCGGTCAGCGCCGGCGCCTGCTCGCGTATCTCGTGAAGAAGGACGCCACGCGCTACCGGGCCGTCATCGGACGGCTCGGACTTCGCCGCTAGCCCGCACCAGCGAGCCCGGGTGCGCCCGGGCGGTGCCGCAGGCCAGCTCGTAGATCGGCCCGCACACAGGTCGGCGCCTCCTCCGCGACCAGGAGGAAACCAACTTCGTGTCCACCATCGTGGAGACCCAGCTTCGTGGCCGCACGGTCACGATCGAGACCGGCAAGCTCGCGATGCTCGCCGGCGGCTCCGTCACCGTCCGTCTCGGTGACACCGTCGTGCTCGGCACGGCGAATCGCTCCGACCCGAGGCCCGGGCTCGACTTCTTCCCGCTCACGGTCGACTTCGAGGAGCGGATGTACGCCGCGGGCAAGATCCCGGGCGGCTTCATCAAGCGCGAGGGCCGTAGCAGCGAGGGTGCCATCCTCGCCGCGCGCCTGACCGACCGGCCGATCCGTCCGCTCTTCCCCGACGGCTACAAGGACGATGTCCAGGTCGTGATCACGGTCCTCTCGACCGATCAGCAGAACGATCCCGACGTCCTCGGCACGGTGGCCGCCTCGGCCGCGCTGACCCTCAGCGAGATCCCGTTCCTCGGCCCGGTCGGCGCGGTTCGCGTCGGCCGCGTGGACGGCGAGCTCATCGCCAACCCGACATTCGACGAGCTCAAGGAGTCGGACCTCGACCTGATCGTCTCGGGCACCCGGGACGCGATCATGATGGTCGAGGCGGGCGCGAAGCTCCTGCCCGAGGACGTCATGGCCGAGGCCATCCTCTTCGGCCACCGGGCCCTCCAGCCCCTGATCGACATCCAGGAGGACCTGCAGAAGCAGGTCGGCAAGGCCAAGAAGACCGGCTACCTCGAGCCGGGGACCGACTCGGTGCTGGCGTTCGTCGACGCGTTCGAGTCCGGCAAGGACCTCGTCGTCGTCGACGTCGAGACCACGGGTGTCGACACCTCGCTGGCCGATCTCGTCGAGGTTGCCGGCGTCCGGATCCGGAAGGGCAAGATCGCCGACCGCTGGTCGAGCCTCGTCAAGCCCGCCCGCCCGATCGTCGGCCACCAGCTCCACGGGCTGACCGATGCCGACGTCGCGAAGGCGCCGTCCGCGGCCGTGGCCGCCGGGCAGCTGCTCGAATGGGCCGGTGACGCGACGCTCGTCGGCCACAACGTCGGGTTCGACCTCGGGTTCATCGCCGAGGCCATCGGCGGCCGCGAGTTCGCCGCGGGCACCTACCTCGACACGCTCGTGCTGGCTCGCGACGGGTATCCGACGGGCCCCGACGCCTACAAGCTGACCGACCTCTCGCGATTCTTCGGGATCGAGCTCCAGGCCAACCATCGGGCCGCGCCCGACGCCGAGGCCACGGCCGAGCTCGTGCTGAAGATCGGCGCGGACCTGCCGGGCCGGATCAAGGCCCTGAAGGCCGGCATCGCCGACTCGATCCGCCAGCAGAAGGCGGACCCGGCGAAGGCCAAGGCGACCTTCGAGGCGGCGCGCCGGACGGCGCGCGTGAGCAAGAGCCTCTCCGGGCTCGTCCACAAGAAGGTCGTCCGCGCGCTCGTCCTCGGTGAGGGCGTCAGGATGGACGGCCGCGCGCTCGACGAGATCCGGCCGATCTCCGTCGAGGTCGGGCTGCTGCCGCGAGCCCACGGCTCCGGCCTCTTCACCCGCGGCCAGACCCAGGCGCTGACGATCGCCACGCTCGGGCCGTCATCGGACGTCCAGCGGATCGACACGATCAGCCCGGAGACCGAGAAGCGCTACATCCATCACTACAATATGCCGCCCTACAGCACCGGCGAGAACAAGCCGATGCGAGGTCCCGGGCGGCGCGAGATCGGTCACGGCAACCTGGCCGAGCGGGCCCTCGTCCCGGTGCTTCCGAGCGCCGAGGAGTTCCCGTACGTGATCCGGCTCGTGTCGGAGTGCGTGACGTCGAACGGCTCGACCTCGATGGCCTCGACCTGCGGCTCGACGCTCGCCCTGATGGACGCCGGCGTGCCGATCAAGGCACCGGTCGCCGGCGCGGCGATGGGGCTCGTCATGGAGGCCGATGGCACGTTCGCGGTCCTGACCGACATCCTCGGCAAGGAGGATGCGTTCGGGGACATGGACTTCAAGGTCACCGGGACCCGCGACGGGATCACCGCGCTCCAGATGGACATCAAGGTCCGGGGCATCAGCGAGGCCGTCATCCGGCAGGGGCTCTCGAAGGCCCTGACCGCCCGTCTGGCGATCCTCGACAAGATGGTGGCGGTCCTGCCCGAGGCGCGCGAGGAGATGTCCTCCTTCGCGCCGCGGATCATCACGATCAAGATCAACCCCGAGAAGATCCGGGACATCATCGGCAAGGGTGGCTCGATGATCCGGAAGATCCAGGAGGAGACGGGCACCGAGATCAACGTCGAGGACGACGGCACGGTCGAGATCGCCGCGGTGAGCGGCGAGAACTCGCGCAAGGCGATCAACTGGATCGAGAGCCTGACGCGCGAGGTCGAGATCGGCGCCCTGTACCTGGGCAAGGTCACCCGGATCATGTCCTTCGGGGCGTTCGTCGAGATCCTGCCGGGCAAGGAAGGCCTCGTCCGGATCGGCGAGCTCGCCGACTACCACGTTCCGACCGTCGAGGACGTCGTGTCTGTCGGCGACGAGGTGATGGTCGTGGTCATCGAGGTCGACCGGCAGGGCCGGATCAACCTCAGCCGGAAGGCCGCGATGCAGCGCCACCTGGCGAAGGAGCCGGTCGCCGGCTGATCCGTTCGGACCGCAGACAGGCGAAGACCCCGGCCGACGGCCGGGGTCTTCCGATTCGCAAGGCTCGCGCGGCCGTGCATGGGCGGGGGATGGCCGAGCTCGAGGATCCGGCGGTGGCGTGTCTGCCAACGGAATCCCAGGCGGTCGTGCTGCGACCGTCGGGCCCCGGGTGCGGTCCCTCGCCGAACGAGTCCCGGCCGACTGCTTGTCGTCGGCACGGGGATGCGGGCATCGGGCAGAAGCTTCGTGTCCCGTGACCGCCTCGGAGTCGTTTGTCAGGACCGCCGGTGCGGGCGGACGACCCGGCCGGAGCGATCAGCCGTCGGTGCCGGCGGACGGCCCGGTCGGAGGCGTCAGGCCGCCACGGCGGCCTCCGGCGCGACGTGGGCGGTGATCGCCAGCATGTTGCCGTCGGGGTCGTCGAAGAACGCGAGCCACTCCTCGACGCCGGTGGCGTCGTGCTTGAAGATCATGTGCGGCGCCTGCCTGAAGTCGATGCCCCGCCCGGTGAGCTCGGCATGGGCCGCATGGATATCCGGGACGAGGAAGTACAGGACCGAGCTTGGCCGCCACTTCTCGTCGCCGACGGCGTGGATGTAGAGGCGGACGCCGCCACAGTCGAAGAACACGAGGTCGCCGAACCGGAAGACCTCGGGCAGCTTCAGGACGTCGCGGTACCACGCCTCGGTCGCGGCAGCGTCGCGGGCGTAGAGGGAGACCTGGCCCAGCGGGCCGAGTTGGACCGGTTCGGACATGGTTCGGCCCCTCCTCGAGGCCATGGCGCTAGTCGACGGGAAGCCGGGCCAGGCGCGCAGGGCGGTCGTGCCCTCCACGCCGAGCTTGCCGGCGATGTTCCGCAGGTGGTAGCGAACGCCGTACTCGCTGATGCCCCGCATCGCCGCGATCGTTCGGCGAGTGAGGCCGTGGCGGTACATGTCGAGCACGGACCACTCGGTCGGCGTCAGGACGTCCGGGTGCGGCGGCCGGCCTCGGGATCGACGTGCCATGGCGGCAGCCTAACGGGGGCGGGGGCGATTTTCCCTCCCCCCGTCGGGGACGGTCCGGGAGTGGGCCGCTGGTATACTCGCCGCCGTGCCCGGATGACCTCGAAGCCCTGCGGAGCCATGCCCGGATGAACCAGCGAAGATCCCTCCGCATCGCCGTCGTCGGTGCCACCGGCCTGGTGGGCCGGACGATGATCCAGGTGCTGTCCGAGCACGGGCACGACCCGCAGGCCCTCCTGCTGCTGACGTCCGCTCGATCGGCCGGCCAGGTCGTGGCGCTCCCGGGCGAGGCGACCGCCACCTGCCGCGAGGCGACCGCCGAGGCCTTCGAGGACGTCGACGTCGCGCTGTTCAGCGCCGGGGCGGGAGTCTCCCGCGAGCTCGCCCCGCGGGCGGTGGAGCGAGGCGCGACCGTCATCGACAACTCGAGCGCGTGGCGGATGGATCCCGCGGTGCCGCTCGTCGTCCAGCAGGTCAACCCCGACGACCTCGAGGCCCACGAAGGGATCATCGCGAACCCGAACTGCTCGACGATGCAGCTCGCGCCGGTCCTGATGGCCCTCCGGGACGCCGTCGGGCTCGAGCGCGTGATCGTCGACACGTACCAGTCCGTCTCGGGCACCGGCGCGGAGGCGGTGGCCGAGCTCGAGGCTCAGGTCGCGGCTCACGTCGCGGGGGCGGCGATGACGGCCTCGATCTACCCCCATCCGATCGCCTTCAACGCCCTCCCGGAGATCGACGTCTTCCGGGAAGACGGCTACTCCCAGGAGGAGTGGAAGGTCGTCCAGGAGAGCCGCAAGATCCTCCACCTGCCCGACCTGGCCGTGTCCTGCACGGCCGTCCGCGTCCCGGTGTTCGTCGGCCACTCCGAGGCCGTCCACGTGGAGACGAGGCGACCGATCAGCCCGGCCCAGGCGCGGGAGCTGTTGACGGCCGTGCCGGGCGTGGTCATCCGCGACGATCCGAGCGCCCACGAGTACCCGCTCGCAGCCGACGCTGCCGGAACCGACGACATCGTCGTCGGCCGGATCCGGCGCGATGCCTCCCTGCCCGAGGGACTCGGGCTCGCCATGTGGATCGTCGCCGATAACGTCCGCGTCGGCGCGGCCACGAACGCCGTCGGCCTCGCGGAGACCCTCGTGACGCGCGGCTGGGTCGTGCCTCGCAGCCGGCGCGAGACGAAGGTCGAGACGGCCGCCGCCCGGCGCGCGCGGAAGCCCTCCACGCCCGTCGCCGAGAGCGTGGCTCGTTGACCCCGGAGGAACGACGCCGCGAGCTCGACGCGATCGCCGCGGAGGTCCGTGCCTGCACCCGCTGTCGCCTCCACGCGACGCGGATGAACGCCGTTCCCGGGGAGGGCGAGCCCGAGACGGAGGTCGTCTTCGTCGGCGAAGGACCCGGGTTCAACGAGGACCGCCTCGGCCGGCCGTTCGTCGGCCGGGCCGGAGACCTGCTCGTCAAGCTGCTTGCCGCGCTCGGCTGGCGGCGGAGCGAGGTGTTCATCACGAACGTCGTGAAGTGCCGGCCACCCGAGAACCGCGATCCGGAGCCCGATGAGATCGCGGCCTGCCTGCCGTACCTGCGGCGCCAGCTGGAGGTCCTCGACCCGGCGCTCGTCGTCACGCTCGGCCGGCACTCGCTCGGCCGGTTCATGCCGGGCGGACGGATCAGCCAGGCCCACGGCACCTTCGCGGCGGCGGATCCCGAGACCGGCGCCCGTCACGCGCTGACCTATGCCCTCTACCATCCCGCGGCCGCGCTCCGCAGCAGCGAGGTCGAGCGCCAGAGCTACGTCGACGCGGCCGGGATCCCGGCGGCGCTGGTCGAGGCGCGTCGACGCCGGGCTGCCCGAGCCGCCGAGACCCGCTCGGCCCCCCAGGCCGCACCGGTCGGACCGGCCGTGGCCGACGAGCCGACGCTCTTCTAGGCTGATCCGATGCCAAAGAGCCCCTCCACGAACGATCGCGACACGGGCGACACGCCGCTCCGGATCATCCCGCTCGGCGGGGTGGGGGAGATCGGCAAGAACATGTACGTCGTCGAGTACGGCGACGACATCGTCGTCATCGACTGCGGGCTGATGTTCCCGGACGAGGAGATGTTCGGGATCGACCTCGTGATCCCGGACGTCAGCTACCTCCGGGAGCGCAAGGCGAACGTCCGGGCGTTCCTCATCACCCACGCTCACGAGGACCACGTGGGCGGCCTGCCGTACATCCTCCCGGAGTTCCCCGGCGTGCCTGTCTACGCGTCGACGCTGGCCCGCGGCCTGCTCGGGGTCAAGGTGAAGGAGCACAAGCTCCACAACAACCCGCTGCTGGCGCTCGAGCCGGGCGACGAGCTCCAGATCGGGCCGTTCACGGCGCTGCCGTTCCGGGTCGGCCACTCGATCCCGGATGCGATGGGCATCGCGCTCCGGACGCCGATCGGGACGATCGTCCACACCGGCGACTTCAAGTTCGACCACACCCCGGTCGACGGCAAGCTCTCGGACTTCGCGATCCTCGCCCGCCTCGGCGAGGAGGGCGTCCTCTGCCTCCTGTCGGACTCCACCCGCGCCGAGAGTCCCGGCTACACGCCTTCGGAACGGACCGTCGGCGAGGCCTTCCGCGAGATCATGGAGCCGCTCGACGGGCGAGTGATCGTCGCGACGTTCGCCAGCAACATCGCCCGGATCCAGCAGGTCCTCGACGCGGCAGCGAGCTTCGATCGCCAGGTCGCGGTCGTCGGCCGGTCGATGGAGCAGAACTTCCGGATCGCCGCCGATCTCGGGTACCTGACGTTCGAGCCCGGCCTGATCGTCCCGAAGGATCGCCTCAACGACGTCGCGGCGGGCAAGCTCGTCGTGGCGACGACCGGCTCGCAGGGCGAGCCGATGTCCGGCCTCGCGCGGATGGCGAACCGCGACCACCGATTCGTGGAGATCCAGCCGGGCGACACGGTGATCGTCAGCGCGAGCCCGATCCCGGGCAACGAGGAGTACGTCGCCCGGACCATCGACAACCTGTTCAAGGCCGGCGCGAACGTCGTGTACCACGCGATCCGGCACGCGCACGTGTCCGGCCATGCCAGCCAGGAAGAGCTGAAGCTCATGCTCAACCTGACGCGGCCGAAGTACTTCATCCCGATGCACGGCGAGTTCCGGATGCAGGTCCAGCATGGCCGCCTCGCCACGGAGACCGGCGTCCCGCCGGAGAACGTCTTCATCATCGAGAACGGCACGCCGATCGAGTTCTCCGCCGACGGCAGCGCCCGGCGCGGCCAGCCGGTCGCCGCGGGCTACGTCTTCGTCGACGGGCTGTCCGTCGGGGAGGTCGGCGAGATCGTCCTCCGCGACCGGCGGGCGCTCGCCAACGACGGGATCTTCCTGGTCGTGGTCACGGTCGACAAGCAGACCGGCACCGTGATCGGGCGACCGGAGATCATCACCCGCGGCTTCGTCCACCTCAATGAGGAAGACCCGCTGATGGACGAGGCCGTCGCCCGCGTCGTGGCCTCGATCGAGAACCCCGGCGACCATATCAGCGAGATCGCCCTCCTCAAGAGCCAGATCAAGGACGGCGTCTCGCGCTACCTGTACGAGCAGACGAAGCGGCGACCGATGGTCTTCCCGGTCGTGGTCGAGGTCTAGATGGCGCGGCGGAGGCGCGCGGCGCGGCGACGGAACGGGCTGTCCGTCGGCTCGTGGCAGCTGCCGTCGGTCGGGCCGGAGGTCACGCGGTCGCTCATCGGGCTGACCCTGCTCGTCCTCGGGGCGATCACGCTCATCGGCTTCGTGTTCGTCGGCCAGGGCCGCCTCACCGACACGATGCGCGACGCGGTCGCCCCGTGGTTCGGCAGCCTCCGCTGGCTGCTGCCAGCGCTCCTCCTCGGGGCGGGCTGGTACGTCGAGTGGGGCCCCGGCAAGTCGCCGAACTCCGGCTGGGGACTGACGGTCGTCGGCGTGGCCCTGGCCTACGTCGGGCTCCTCGGTGCCGCGACCGTCGTGTCGCCGGCGACGACGCTCCACGGCGCCGCCGGCGGCCGGATCGGGACGTTCTTCGCCGGGCTCCTCGAGCCGCTGCTGACCGGTCCCGGCGCGTTCATCGTGCTGGCGGCCGTCGCGGTCGTCGGGCTGCTGCTGGCCTTCAACCTCCGGCTCCGCGACCTGACGAGCCCGGCCACACGCGTGGCCGCCTGGCTGGGGCGGAGCGCCGCCGCCTCGATCCAGCGCCCGCCGCGCGAGGATGAGCCCGCGGGCGCCAGCGTGGCCCGCGATGGCGGCACCCTCCGCTCCGGTGCTCGGGCGCGAGCCGGGTCCGGGGCGGGTCGCGTGCCAACGGGCCCGACGCCGGTGGGCCAGACCGGGATGTGGGGCGACGACAGCCCGGTCCCGGTGCCGTCGACATCGCCCACGTCCGCCACCTTCGCCCCGGCGCGCACGGGCGGCGGCGCCGAAGCGCTCACCGCCGCGACCGCGGTGGCGGCCGGCCCACGCCCGGCGGCAGGGACGAAGGTGCTCGACGACATCACGGCCGCCTCGGACTCGCCGCCCACCCGCGAGCGTCGCGAGTACGTCCTGCCGCCGCTGGCCCTGCTCGACGAGGCGATCGTCGCGGAGGCCATCGGTGGCGACGAGGCGATCCACGCCCGCAACGAGCAGATCATCGTCAAGAAGCTGGCGAGCTTCGACATCGACGCCCAGATCGTCGCCCGGAACGCGGGCCCCGTCGTGACCCAGTACGAGGTCCAGCCGGCGCCGCACGTCAAGGTCAGCCGGATCGAGGCGCTGGCCGATGACCTCGCGATGGCCCTGGCCGCACGCTCCCTCCGGATCGAGGCGCCGATTCCGGGCAAGGCCGCCGTCGGGATCGAGGTCCCGAACAAGGACTTCAACGTCGTGAGCCTGCGCGGGATCCTCGAGGCCGTCGATTTCGCGGGCACGGGGTCCAAGCTGACCTTCGCCCTCGGCCGTGACGTCGCCGGCCGGGCCCAGGCCGTCGACCTCGCGAAGATGCCGCACCTCCTCATCGCCGGCGCGACCGGCTCGGGCAAGAGCGTCATGGTCAACGCCCTGATCACGAGCCTGCTCTGCCACGCCACGCCCGACGACGTCCGGCTGATCCTCATGGATCTCAAGCGGGTGGAGCTGGCGAGCTACAACGGCCTGCCGCACCTGATGGTCCCCGTGATCACGGAGCCCGGCCAGGCCAAGGCCGCGCTGAAGTGGGCCGTCAACGAGATGGAGGGCCGCTACCGACGCTTCGCCGGCGCGACGGCCCGCAACATCCGCGCCTACAACGACTCGCGGGCCGATCCGGACGACCGGCTGCCGTACATCGTCATCGTCGTCGACGAGCTCGCCGACCTGATGATGCGCGAGGGCAAGCAGGTCGAGGACCCGATCGTCCGCCTCGCCCAGAAGGCGCGGGCGACGGGCATCCATATGGTCCTCGCGACCCAGCGCCCGTCGGTCAACGTCGTGACGGGCCTGATCAAGGCGAACTTCCCGTCACGGATCGCGTTCGCGATGGCGTCCCAGATCGACTCCCGGACGATCCTGGACGCCCCCGGCGCGGAGGACCTCATCGGTCGTGGCGACATGCTCTACCAGCCCTCGGACCTGCCCCGGCCGATGCGCCTCCAGGGCGTGTTCGTCTCGGACCAGGAGATCGCCCGGGTCGTCGGCCACTGGCGCGACCAGGTCGAGGGCGAGGTCCACTACGACCTGGCGATCGTCCAGTCCGACGAGGACGAGTCGACCGGCTCGACCGACGAGCTGGCCGACGAGGACGCCGATCGGCTCCTGCCGGACGCGATCGAGGTCATCCGCGAGTACGACCGGGCTTCCGCGTCGCTCCTCCAGCGCCGTCTCAAGGTCGGGTATGCCCGGGCCGCGCGGATGATCGACCAGCTCGAGCAGCGGGGCTACATCGGGGCGTTCGACGGCTCCAACGCCCGGGCCGTGCTCCGGCGGGACGAGCCGTACGGGGGCAGCCGGAGCCCTGGCGACAACGGCGGCGATCCCGGTGATGATTGACCGATGACGACCCGCGACCACGCCCGACGCACCGGGCGCGAGGGTCGGGCGGTCCGTGTCGGGGCATTCGGTGACGACGACGAGACGGTCACGCCTCGGGCCTCGCTGCCGGATCGGCTCGCCTCCGCCCGCGAGCGGAAGGGCGTCGACCTCACCCGGGCCGAGCGCGACACGAAGATCCGTGCCCGCTACCTGAGCGCCCTGGAGCGAGGCGACTACCGCGACCTGCCCGGGGCGGTCTACACGAAGGGCTTCCTCCGCAACTACGCGATCTACCTCGGGCTCGACCCCGATGACGTCCTGCGGCAGTGGCGCCGGGAGCGAGGGGACGAGGTCGCGCCGGACGCGCCGATCGTGCCGCCTCGACCGATCGCCGAGCCGAGCCGGCCGCTGACCTTCTCCCCGTCGGTGATCGTCGCCGCGCTGATGACGTTCGGCGTCATCGCGTTCGGGGTGTACCTGTCGGTCCAGCTGCTGCGCTATGCGAAGCCGCCCGAACTGTCCGTGACCGATCCGAACCCGGCGAGCATCACCGTCGACGAGACCGCCACGACGTACCACATCGACGGCACCTCGACGCCGGGCGCGCTGATCACGATCACCGCGCCCGGACGCGACCAGCCGTACCGGGTCACCGCGCTCGGCGACGGGACGTGGGGCATGGACGTGGATCTGCGCCGCGGCGCCAACCGCTTCGACATCACGGCCACATCGCCGGACACCGGCAAGCAGGCGGAGCAGCCGCGCGAGGTGATCATCACGGTGCCGTTCGCGTCGATCCAGGCACCCACGCTCGCGCTCACCAACCCGGTCGACGGCACGACCTACCAGAACGGGGCGATCCCCGTCGAGGGCACGGTCACGAACGCCTCGAGCGTCACGGTGTCGGCGGTCTACGTCGGGCCGGTCGGGACGAAGGTGACCGCGACCCCGGCGCCCACGCAGCTGCCGACCCAGGGGCCCCGTCCGAGCCCGTCGCCGCGCGGGTCGGGATCGACCGGATCGCCCCGGCCGAGCGCCTCACCCGCCGGCACGTCGGTGACGATCGCGGACGACGGCTCGTTCTCCGATCCGCTCCAGCTCGGCCAGGGCGTCTGGGCCATCACGGTTACCGCCACCTCGGACGCGGGAACGACCGCCTCGCTGACCCGGACGGTGACGGTCAACTTCGCCGGGGTGAGCCTCGTGGTGACGATCACGGGCGGGAACGCCTGGCTCAAGGTCTGGGTCGACGGCTCGATCGCGCCCGGGATGTCCGAGGCGGGCCGGACGTACCACGATGGCGACCAGGTCCTCTTCACCGGCAAGACCTCGGTGGAGGTCCGGACCGGCAACTCGGGCGATACGTATTTCACCCTGAATGGCGTCAAGCTCGGGCCCCTCGGCAAGGTCGGCATCCCCGAGACCTGGCTGTTCCAGCCGCCGAACGCCCCGGTCAAGACGAACCGGACGTAGGCCGGCCATGGCCGACGCCGCCCTCGTCGCCCTCGCCGAGCGACTCCAGCACGCGTGTATCGGCAGAGGCCTGACGGTCGCCACGGCCGAGTCCTGCACGGGCGGGCTGGTTGCCGAGGCCATCACCTCCGTGCCCGGATCGTCGGCGTACTTCGTGGGGGCGCTCGTCACCTATGCCGACGAGGCCAAGGCGGCCCTCCTCGGGGTCCCGGCCGGCCTGCTCGCCCGCCACGGGGCGGTGTCCGCGGAGGTGGCCGCGGCGATGGCCGCAGGCGCGCGCGATCGCCTCGGCACGTCCCTGGCGGTCTCGATCACCGGGGTGGCCGGGCCGGATGGCGGCTCGGCGGCCAAGCCGGTGGGGCTGACCTACCTCGGGTTGGCGACCGCCGCCGGCGTCGAGACACGGCAGCACCAGTTCGGCGGGGATCGGGCCGGCAACCGCGATGCAGCGGCGCGAGCCGCCCTGCAGTCGCTCGTGGACCACGCCGAACGGGCGGTCGGGTGACGCGAGCGGTCGCGGAGCTGGGGCTCGGCCTCGCGCCGGCACGGGCCGCCCGGCCGATCCGGCCCGGCGAACGGATCCACGTCATCGGGATCGCGGGGGCCGGGGCCTCCGCCGCCGCCCTGCACGCGGCATCGCAGGGAGCCATCGTCACCGGCTGCGACTCGGGCGGCCCGTCGCCCTACTCGGCCGCGGTCGAGGCGGTCGGGATCCCGATCGCCTGGTCGCATCACGCCTCGCATGTCGCGGACCGGCCGCGGCCCGACCGGCTCGCCGTCACGAAGGCGCTCACCGCCGTCGCTCCCGACCACCCGGAGCTGCGGGCCGCCGCGGCGCTCGGCATTCCGGCGGAGCCCTGGCAGCAGGTCGTGGCTGACGCGGCCTTCGGGCGGAGGCTGCTGGCGATCGCCGGCACCCACGGCAAGAGCACCACCGCCGGCTGGCTGACGTGGTTGCTCGCCGAGACCGGCAGCGACCCGGGCGCGTTCGTCGGGGCGTTGCTCCCCGCCGCGCTCTCGGGCGGCTTCCCGGCGACAGCCCGGCTCGGGCGGGGAGCGCCGTTCGTCGTCGAAGCCGACGAGTACGCCGGCAACTTCGATGCCTATCGGCCGGATGTGGTCGGCCTCACGACGATCGAGTGGGATCACCCGGACGTCTTCGAGGATCGAGGCGCCGTGGTCCGGGAGATCGAGCGGTGGCTGACCGCCGTCCCGGAGGCGACGCTGGTCGCGAACCTCGACGACCCCGGCAACGTCGAGCTGCTGGGCCGGCTGCAGGAGGCTGGTCAGCACCGCGGGCCCGTGATCGGCGTCTCGCTCGGCGGCAGCGGCCGCGGGAACGACGACGAGGCACCGCAGGCACTTGCCCTGGACGGGCGGCTCAGCGGAGCCATCGTCGAGCGCACGCCGGAGGAGACGATCATCGAGCTCGCGGACCTCGGACCCGTGCCGCAGCGGGCGCGCCTTCGGGTGCCCGGCGATCACAACGCGGCGGACGCGCTCGTGGCGTTGGCCACCGCCCGCGCCGGGATCGAGCCCGGCGCCGGGGTCACCGTCGATCGGCTGGTCTGGGCGCTGTCGACCTTCCCGGGCATCGGCCGTCGGCTCGAGCGCAAGGGCGAGGCCAAGGGCGTCGCCGTGTACGACGACTACGGCCATCACCCGACGGCGATCCGGGCCACGCTCGCGGCGCTCCGACAGCGCCAGCCGGACCGACGCATCTGGGCCGTCTACGAGCCCCTGACCTTCCATCGGACCGCGGCGATGCTCGGCGAGTTCGCGGATGCCCTCGCCGACGCCGACGCGGTCGCGATCGCCGACATCTGGGCGGGTCGCGACCTCGACACGACCGTGACGTCCGCCGAAGCCCTGGCCGCCGGGGTGCGCGCCCGCCGTCCCGGGATCCCGGCGCGGGCGACGGGCAGCGTCGAGGCGACGGCGGCGTGGCTGGCCGGCCACGTCCGCGAGGGCGACGCCGTGCTCGTCATGGGTGGCGGCCGCAGCTACCGGATCGCCGAGCTGCTCCTCGTGGCGCTCGAGGATCGCCGGCGTTCCTGATCGCGCGGGCGGGGTCGAACCCGTAGACTGCGTGCCTCAGTCGTAGTGCCGGTGTGGGCGGCTGCCGCGCCGGAACCGGAGGTGGTCATGGCCGGGGACGTCTCCTTCGACGTCGTCAGCGAGTTCGACGTCCAGGAGCTGCGGAACGCGCTCGACCAGGTCCGCCGCGAGGTGGCCCAGCGCTTCGACTTCCGGGGGGTCACGGTCGACCTCGAGCAGGCCAAGGACGAGCTCACGCTCGTGACCGACGACGAGTACCGAGCTGCGGCGGTCAAGGACCTCATCGAGTCGAAGGCGATTCGGCGCGGCCTGTCGCTGAAGATCTTCGACTGGGGCAGGGTCGAGCCGGCCGGCGGCAACAAGGTCCGCCAGCGAATCGGGCTCCGTCGCGGCCTCCCCGAGGACCTCGCGAGGAAGGTCAGCCGCCTCATCCGCGAGGAGTTCCCGAAGGTGAAGTCCCAGATCCAGGGCGACGCCGTCCGGGTCTCGGGCAAGTCGAAGGACGACCTGCAGCGGGTGATCGCCCGGCTGCGCGGGCTCGACGAGGTCGTCGAGCTGCAGTTCCAGAACTACCGATGAACGAGGTCGAGCCGGTCGAGGTCACCGAGCCGGCCCCGGAGCCCGGCGACGCGGCGCCCGAGGCCTCGTCCGACCCGGAGCCCTCGTCCGAACTGGAGCCCTCGTCCGTCCCCGAGCCCGGACCAGAGCCGGCTCCTCCGGTCGGTCCGGTGACCGTCGGCCGGATGATCGCCGACGCACTGCGCAAGGCCGGCGTCCGCTGGGCGTTCACGGTCCCCGGGGAGAGCTTCCTGGGCCTTCTCGACGGCCTTGCCGCGGCCGGCATCAACGTGGTCGCCACGCGCCACGAGGGCGCGGCCGCGTTCATGGCCGAGGCCCACGCCCAGCTCACGGGCCGGCCCGCCGCGGCGCTCGGGACCCGGGCGGTCGGCGCGTCGAACCTCGCCATCGGGATCCATACCGCTCTGGCCGACTCCAGCCCGATGTTCGCCCTGGTCGGCCAGGTCGAGACGTCCGCCCGCAGTCACGAAGGATTCCAGGAGGTCGACCTCGCCGGCACGATCGGCGGGCTGGCCAAGTGGGCCGCCGAGCCGCGTGACGTGGATGGGGCGGTCCAGGCCGTCGGCGAGGCCGTCCACCAGGCCCTGAGCGGCCGGCCCGGCCCGGTCCTGCTCGGCTTGTCCGAGGACCTGCTGGACGCGATCGTGCCGACCGGCGTGAGCCCGACGGTGCCGCGGGTCACCTCACCCAAGCCGACCGATGAAGACCTCCGGAGCGTGATCCAGCTGCTGACCGGGGCGAAGCGGCCAGTCATCCTGGCTGGGGCCGGTGTCCTCCGCGCCCGGACGTCCAACGACCTCGTGCGCCTGGCGGAGCTGCTCCGGGTCCCGGTGGTCGCCTCATGGCGCCGGGGCGATGTCATCTCGAACGACCATCCGCTGTACCTCGGGATGACCGGCTATGGCTCGCCGAAGATCGTGCGCCAACGGCTCGAGGCAGCTGACGCCATGCTCGTCATCGGCTGCCGCCTCGGGGAGATCGCCTCGTTCGGCTGGTCGATCCCGGCCGCCGACACGCGCTGGGCCCACGTCGACCTCGTCCCGGGCCGTCCGAGCCC
>DATGGQ010000030.1:0-314913 GCA_035308445.1 Candidatus Limnocylindrales bacterium
ACGAGCGCGATGGACATGGCACCGATCGCGATGGTCACGCCCCAGCCAAGGCTCATCAGGACGCGGCCGCTCCGAAGGTCGCCCATGAGCTTGCGATCGCCCGCCAGCAGCATCACGAAGACGAGGATGATCGGGAGCAGCAGGCCGTCGAAGACCTGCGACAGGAACAGAACGGCGATGAGCGGCAAGCCGGGGATGAGGATGAACAGCGCGGCGAAGCCCACGAAGAGCGACAGCAGGCCATAGAAGGCCCGCGCGTCACCCCAGCGATGGTCGAGCCCGGCCTCCCAGCCGAACGCCTCGCAGGCGGCGTACGCCGAGGTCAGCGGCACGGTCCCGAGCCCCAGGAGTGACGCCGCCAAGAGGCCGGCGGCGAAGAGGGTCGTCGCGGCCGAGCCTGCGAGAGGCCCGAGAGCCCTGGCGGCATCTGCGGCATCGGTGATCACGATTCCGTGCGTGAACAGGGTTGCCGCGCACGCGATCACGATGAATCCCGCGACAAGATTGGTCAGCAGTGCGCCGAGGGTGATGTCGAGGCGGGAGCCAGGGAGGTCGTTGCGACCCAGGCCCTTGTCGACCACGTAGGACTGGATGAACGACTGACCCCACGGCGTGATGGTCGTGCCGACGACGCCCACCACGGTCAGCAGGTAGCCGGCGTCGCCCAGATACCCATGCGGGATGACCACTGACGCGACAGCCTGGGCCCAGTCAGGCTTGGCGAGAACGGCACTGATTGCATAGGCGAGTGACACCGCCACCCCGACCAGCACGAAGAGCAGCTGGATCCGCCGGTAGTCGCTCCGGGCGAGCAACAGCACCATCGCGACCGCGGCGACGAGCGCGCTCACCTGGACGGGCACACCGAATAGGGCCAACGCGGCGCCGATCCCGGCGAACTCGGCGACCGTGTCGCCGAGATTGGCCGCCAGCATGGTCAGCACCGCGACGACGGTCCAGCGGACGCCGAAGCGCTCGCGGATCAGGCCGGAGAGACCCTGGCCTGTGGCAAGACCCAGGCGGGCGCCGGCCTCTTGGGTGACCATGAGCGCGAGCTGTGAGGCCAGCAGGACCCACAGGAGCTCATAGCCGAACTGCGCGCCCGCGATCGAGTAGGTCGTGACGCCGCCCGCATCGTTGTCGGCGAAGCCGGACACGAGACCGGGTCCGAGGATGGCAAGGAGTCCCAGTCGGGCGATCCGCGCGCGAATGGCACGCGGGCGGGAAAAGGTAAGGCGGAACACATCGAGGACCTCCGGCCTGCGCGAACGCCGGCGAAGCTGGGAGGACGGTCTGGCCGCGACCGCCTCGGGAGGTCAGGCCGCGATCAGCCGTTGAGGACGAATGCCGATGCGTTCCGCTTGGCACGCAGCGGCGCGGGATCTGTTCGCTGACATCCACGCCTCCTGCGTAGGGGGTTGGCTGGCGAGGAAGGATTCGAACCTTCAATCCCCTGATCCAGAGTCAGGTGCCTTACCATTTGGCCACTCGCCAGTGGTCGTTCGGCCGCGGAGTTTACTCCATGGGCCCGAAACGCCGGCATCTCCCGATCGGCGCACCATGCGTCCGTGCGCCTGACGATCAACGGCGTCGCCAGCGAGGTTGACGGCTCCCCGGAACGGAGCCTTCTGGCCGTCCTGCGCGAGGAGCTGGGCCTCACCGCGGCGAAGTACGGCTGCGGCGAGGGCGTCTGCGGGGCCTGCACCGTCCTGGTCGAGGGCAAGGCCACGACCTCGTGCGACGAGCCCGTCACGGCCTTCGACGGACGAGCGGTCACCACCCTCGAGGGGCTCGCCGGCGATGCCATCGAGCGCACCGTCGCGCAGGCATTCCTCGACGAGCGGGCGTTCCAGTGCGGCTACTGCACGCCCGGGATGGTCGTCTGCGCCACCGCGCTCCTGCGAGCCCGGCCCGACGCCTCCGACGACGAGGTCGTCACGGCGATGCACCGCAACGTCTGCCGATGTGGCACGTATCCGCGGATCATGCGAGCGATCGCGCGGGCTCGTGCCAGGCTCGCCACTGGTGCGGACGGCACGCTGCCGACGCCCCGCACGCCGCCGGAGGCGGGCGCGATCGAGGCGGTCGCTCTCACCATCGGGCCGGCCGAACGCCCGGCGAGACCGTGGGATCTCGTGGAGCCGGCGGACCGAGACTGGTTCGAGCGTCTCGGGAGCGGTGTCGTCGCGGTGCTGCCGCCCGATGAGGTCGAACGGCTCGGCGAGACGCATGGCGTGTGGTCGACCGACGGCGGAGCCTGGATCCATCTTGGCACCGACGGCCGGGCGACGGCGTTCACGGGCAAGGTCGACGTGGGGCAGGACAATCGGACGGCGCTCACGGCGGTCGTCGCCGAGGAGGTCGGCCTCGCCTTCGAGGACGTCGACCTCATGATGGGTGACACCGACCTGTGCCCGTTCGACATCGGGACGTTCGGCAGCCGCTCGACACCCGATGCCGGGACCGTGCTGCGCTATGCCGGTGCTGGACTTCGGCGTTGGCTCAGGGAGGCGGCCGCCAGGCGGTGGGAGATCGATCCGTCCGACCTGATCCTGTCCGCCGGGCACGTCTCGACCCGTGACGGCTCGCAGGCGATCGACGTCGGCGAGCTGGTGCGGGATCGTCGAGACGTTGTGACTGCGACCGCCCACGAAGCCCCTGTCACCGAGGACGACTGGGTCGTCGCCGGCCGGGAGCACCCGCGTCGCGACGGGCCGGCCGTCGTCGGCGGTCGCCAGCGATACACGACCGACCTCGCGCTACCCGGCATGCTCCATGGGCGGGTCGCCCACCCGCCACGGGTCGGCGCCTCCCTCGGCGCGGTCGACTCGTCCGAGCTCGGTGGCAAGTCTGGCGCCGTCCTCGCCCAGTACCCGGACCTGGTCGGCGTGGCCGCGCCCGATCCGGCGCGGGCGGAGCAGGCCCTCGAGGCGTTGCGGATCACCTGGACCGTCGGGCGCGAGACGCCCACCGAGGCGGGCCTCGAGCCATGGCTGCGGGAGCACCCGGTCGACGTCGGCGGCTGGGAGGGCGAGGTCGGGCAGACGCTGGGCGACGTCGACGGAGCCCGAGCGCGGGCGGCCTCGACGTTCGAAGCCACGTATCGAACGGCCTACATCGCCCACGTCCCGCTCGAGGCTCGGGCGGCCGTCGCCGAATGGGAGCGCGGATCCTTCGGGCGCCTCACCGTCTGGACCGGGACGCAGCGGCCGTTCGGCGTCCGCGAGGCGCTGGCCGGCGCGCTCGGGGTGGATGTCGCGGACGTCCGGGTGATCGTCCCGCCGACCGGCTCGGGCTATGGCGGCAAGCACCACGTGGCGGCGGCGATCGAGGCGGCGAGACTGGCCCGAGCCGCGGGTCGCGCCGTCAAGGTCCGCTGGACCCGGGCCGAGGAGTTCCAGGGTGCGTACCTGCGGCCGGCTGCGGTCATCGACGTCCGGGCCGCGCTGGACGCAGGCGGGCGGCTGACGGCCTGGGAGTTCACGAACACGAACTCGGGTGGCAACGCGATCGAGACGCCGTACGAGATCCCGAACCAGCGGATCCGGTACCAGCCGGCGGACTCGCCGCTGCCCCAGGGCTCCTATCGCGGCCTGGCCGCGACCGCGAACACGTTCGCGCGCGAGGCGGCGATGGACGAGCTCGCCGCTCGTGCCGGTCGGGACGCGGTCGCGTTCCGGCTCGAGCACCTCGACGACGAACGACTGGCCATCGTTCTCCGTGCCGTGGCGGAGCGTATCGGCTGGCCGGGCGTCCTCACGGCGGGCCGCGGCCTCGGCATCGCCATCGGGTTGGAGAAGGATGGCCGGGTCGCCACCGGGGCGCAGGTCGACGTCGGGCCGGACGGCCAGCCCCGCGTGACCCGGATCGTCACCGCCTTCGACTGCGGCGCGATCGTCGATCCCGACAACCTCGTCAACCAGATCGAGGGAGCGACGGTCATGGGCCTCGGCGGCGCGCTCTTCGAGGCGATCCACTTCGATGGCGGGCGGATCACCAACGGCTCCCTCCGCGAGTACCGCGTGCCGCGGTTCAGCGACGTGCCGCCGATCGAGGTCATCACCCTCGACCGCCGCGACGAGCCGTCCGCGGGGGCGGGCGAGACGCCGATCATCGCGGTCGCCCCGGCGATCGCCAACGCGCTCGCGGCTGCGTCAGGTCGTCGATTGCGATCGCTCCCGCTCCTCGACGCCTGGGCCGCCGCGGACCTGCCGGCATGATGCGCCGCGGGGCCTGACGAGCGGCGGGTCGCGGGTCCTCGGCACGGCCGGTCGCCGGAGCCGCATCATGGACCCGATGGCTGTTCCAACCGAGTTCCGCGCCTTCGTCGTCGACAAGCCCGAGAGCGGCTTCGTGCGCGGCGTCCGCGACGTGCCGGCGGCGTTCCTGCCGGACGGCGACGTCGTGGTCCGCGTCGAGTGGTCGTCGGTGAACTTCAAGGACGGGCTGGCCGCGACGGCCGACGGCCGCGTCGCCCGGACCTACCCGCTGATCCCGGGGATCGACCTCGCCGGCACCGTGGTCCTGTCCCGTGATCCGGACTTCGCTCACGGTGACCGGGTCATCGTCCACGGCTACGACCTCGGGACGAACCACCACGGCGGCTTCGCGGAGTACGCCTCGGTGCCCGGCGGGTGGGTCGTCCCCCTGCCGGGCGGGCTCTCCGCCCGCGAGGCGATGGCGATCGGCACCGCCGGGTTCACCGCCGCGATGTCCGTCCAGGCGCTCATCGGCCGGGGGCTCGAACCGGCCGACGGGCCGGTCCTCGTCACGGGTGGGACCGGCGGTGTCGGGAGCACGGCGATCTCCCTGCTGGCGGATCGGGGCTTCGAGGTCTGGGCGTCCACCGGCAAGCCCGACCAGCACCCCTGGCTCGAGGAGCACGGCGCCGTCGGCTTCCTCACCCGCGAGGAGTGCGCGATCCCGGGGCGGCCGCTCGAGGGCGAGCGCTGGGCGGGGGCCGTCGACTCCGTCGGTCAGGCGACGCTACCGTACATCCTCCGAACGCTGAAGCGCGGCTCGGCCGTCGCCGCCTGCGGCAACGCCTCGGGCTCCAACCTCGAGACGACCGTGTTCCCGTTCATCCTCCGGGGCGTGTCGCTGCTCGGCATGGATTCGGCCTACCTGCCAATCGAAGCGCGGCGGCAGCTCTGGGGCCGGCTCGCGACAGACCTCCGGCCGCGGTCCCTCGGCGAGCGCTTGACGGAGGTCGACCTCGATGGGCTCGAGGGCGCGCTCGATGCCGTCCGGGCCGGCGAGGCCCGGGGCCGCTGGCTGGTCAACCTCGGCGGCTGAACCCCCGAAATCGGCGGGATCGCTCCGGCGCCTCCCGCGCTACGATGGCCCCGGCTCCACGACCGGTGCCACGTACGGGACCCGTCCAGGCCGCGACTCGCTCGCGACCAGATGCAAGGGTCCGCGATGGTCTCCGCGCGGCGGGGCAAGGGAACACGCCATGGCCACCGTGACGTTCGATCACGTCTGGAAGCGCTTCGGGGACTTCTCCGCCGTCCAGGACCTGAACCTCGAGATCCAGGACGGGGAGTTCATGGTCCTCGTCGGACCGTCCGGCTGCGGCAAGACGACGAGCCTCCGCATGATCGCCGGGCTCGAGGAGATCAGCGACGGGACGCTCCGGATCGGCGACCGCGTCGTCAACGACGTCGCCCCCAAGGATCGCGACATCGCGATGGTCTTCCAGAGCTACGCCCTCTACCCGCACATGTCGGTCCGCGACAACATGGCCTTCGGCCTGAAGCTGCGCAAGGTCCCGAAGGCCGAGATCGACAAGCGCGTCGCCGATGCGGCCCGGATCCTCGGCCTCGAGAACCTCGACAAGAAGCCCCGCGAGCTGTCCGGCGGCCAGCGCCAGCGCGTGGCGCTCGGCCGGGCGATCGTCCGCGAGCCGGCCGTCTTCCTCATGGACGAGCCGCTGTCCAACCTGGACGCGAAGCTCCGTGTCCAGACCCGGGCCGAGATCGCCCGTCTCCACCAGCGCCTCGGGACCACGACCGTGTACGTGACCCACGATCAGGTCGAGGCGATGACGATGGGCAGCCGGATCGCAGTGATGAGCCGCGGCCTCCTCCAGCAGGTCGGTGCCCCGCAGGAGCTGTACGACCATCCGAGGAACCTGTTCGTCGCCGGCTTCATCGGCAGCCCGGCGATGAACTTCGCGAACGTGACGGCGAGCGACGGCAAGGTCTCGGGCGACGGCCTGTCATTCCCGATCCCGGGCCGGTTCACGGGCGTCGACGGCTCGAAGACGCTCGTCGCCGGCTTCCGGCCGGAGCACCTCGAGCTCGGCGATGCGGGCGCGGCCGGGACGATCCGGGCCAAGGCCGACGTCGTGGAGTACCTCGGCAACGAGGAGCTGCTGCACCTGACGGTCCAGGGCCACGAGGGCGACGTCGTCGCGGTCGTCGATTCCGCGCATCGCGTCCAGCCCGGCGACGTCATCGACCTGAAACTGCCGCTCGACCGGCTGCACTTGTTCGATCGGGAGAGCGGCGACGCCCTGCCGGCGTCGATGGCGGCCGGCGCCGCCGCCTGAGTCGGTCCCGAACCGGGCCTAGTCGAGCTCGCCGCGGAGCTGCCTGAGCGCTCGCTCGAGCGGCTCCCGCGACGTCGCGGGTGCGAACGGCGAGGCCGCGATCGCCTCGTCGAGCGACAGGCGGTCCGCACGGACCTCGCGGGCGAGCCGGGCGATCTCGCCGATCGCCGCGGCCTGTTCGTCCGCGAACGCCCGATCGCGGATCGCGCCGTGGCCCGGCACGACCGGGCCGCGGACCCGCGCGGCGAGCCGGAGCGCCGTCTCGGGCCAGTCGAGCGGGTAGCCATCGCCGAAGTACGGCGTGGCGCCGTCCTCGAGGATGTCGCCGGCGAAGAGGACGCCCGCGTCCGGGACCTCGACGACGATGTCGGCATCGGTGTGGGCCCGGCCGAGGTATCGCAGCTCGACCAGCCGCCCGCCCACGTGGATCCGGGCGTGCTCGCTGAAGCTCCGCTCGGGCGGTTCGATCGTCACCGCGGCGACGGCCTCGGCCAGCTCCGGGATGGAGCTCGCGAGCTCGGCCCGCATCCGCTCGCCGTGCTCGCGCATCCCCGGCGCGCAGCGCTCGTGACCCCAGATCACGGCCGGCCGGAAGACGTGGTTCCCGAACGTGTGGTCGTGATGCCAGTGCGTGTTGACGACGAGCGTCACCGGATTCGGCGTCAGCTCCCGGATCTCGTCGCGCATGACCCGGCCCTGGACCTCGGTGACGCGGGTGTCGATGACGAGCGCCTCCCCGTCGCCGAGGACGACGCCGATCTCCTGGTCGAAGAACACGTAGCGCTTCGTGAAGACGCGGTCGGCGATCTCGACCCAGTCCGCCGCGTGGTGCGGCATCAGCCTCGCTCCCGCATCGCCACAGCGTAGGCTGCCGGGCATGCCCTCCACGGTGACCCATCGGCCGGCGCCGGATGGGACGCCGCTCGTCGCCCGGCACTGGGCGCCGATGGGCGTGGCCTGGGCACGACTCCTGCTCGTCCATGGGCTGGCCGAGCACTCCGGTCGGTACGAGCACGTCGGCGAGCGGCTCGCCGCGGCGGGCATCGACGCCCACGCCATCGACCTGCGCGGCTTCGGCGCGTCGGGCGGGGAGCGGGCCTGGGTCGACCGTTGGTCGCGACTCCACGACGACCTCGAGCATCGGATCGAGTGGCTGCGGACGCTGGAGCCGGCGGTCCCGCTTGTCCTGTACGGCCACTCGCTGGGCGGGCTCGTCTGCCTCGGCTACGCCCTCGATGCGCGGGCCGAGCCGGACCTCCTCGTGCTGTCGGCGCCGGCGATCGACTCGGCGATCCCGGCGTGGCGGCGCCTCCTGGCCACGGTCCTGAACCGGATCGCACCGTCGACCCGCGTCGCGAACAGCCTCCGGTCGGACTCGCTGTCCCGCGACCCGGCGGTCTGGGCGGACTACCTCGCCGACCCGCTCAACGAGCATCGCTCGACCGTCCGGCTCGGCACCGCGGCGATTGCCGAGCAGCAGCGGGTCACGCGCCGGCTGCACGACCTGGCGATCCCGACGCTCGTCATCCACGGCGGCGACGACCAGCTCGTCCCGACGGCCTCGAGCCAGGCCTTCGAGGGTCGCCGGGGGGTCACCCGGCGGGTCTATCCGGGGGCCCGCCACGAGGTCCACAACGAGACCGAGCGCGACCAGGTCATCGACGACGTCGTCGCGTGGATCCGCGAACAGGTCTAGGATGCCCGCACAACTGAACACGCCTCCGGGGAGCGCGAACGCGCTGAGAGTGTGGCAACCGCCACAGACCCGCCGAACCTGATCCGGCTCGTACCGGCGAAGGAAGCAGGCCCACAGCTACTCGATGCCGCCCGGGAACCCCGAGGCGGCATTCCTGTTCCTGTGAGGTTCACGTGCCCCGCTTCGATCGCCTTCTCCGCGGCCCGCTCGTCGGGCTGCTCGTCCTCGTCGTCGCATCCTGCAGCGCCGCCGGGTCCTCGACGCCCTCGGCCGGCGCCGCCACTAACCCGACCGGCGGCGGCTCCGCCACCCTTGGCGCCACCGCGGCGCCCACCGCCACGCCGACCCCCGAGCCCGTCCGGCTCGCCCTCGACTGGACGCCGAACACCGACCACACCGGCTTCTACGTCGCCCAGGCGAAGGGCTGGTACGCGGCGGCCGGCGTCGAGCTCCAGGTCCTGCCGTACAACAACACTGCTCCGGAGACGCTCATGGGCGCCGGCCAGGCCGACTGCGGGATCAGCTTCCAGGACGCACTGACGTTCGCGGTCGCGGCCGGGATCCCGATCACGAGCGTCATGGCCATCCTCCAGCACACGGCTTCCGCGATCGGGGTCCTCGCCTCCAGCGACATCACTCGGCCCCGCCAGCTCGACGGCAAGGTCTACGCCGGGTTCGGCTACCCGAACGAGGTCCCGACCCTGAAGTTCGTCATCCAGGCCGACGGCGGCAAGGGCGACTTCAAGGTCGTGACCGCCGACAGCACGGCCTACGAGGCGCTCTACTCGAAGCAGGCCGACTTCACGATCCCATTCACGGCCTGGGAGGGCGTGGAGGCGACCGAGCGGGGCATTGCCCTCCGCTACTTCAGGTTCCAGGACTACGGCTTTCCGGACTTCTACCAGGTCGTGCTGGCCTGCTCGAACCCGTGGCTCGCCGCCCACCCGGACCTCGCGAAGCGGTTCGTCTCCGCGACCGTCCAGGGCTTCGAGTACGCGGTCACGAACCCGGCCGACGCCGCCGCGATCCTCATCGCCCAGAACCCTGGCGTCTTCGACGCGAACCCGAAGCTGCCGGTCGACTCGGCCAACTTCCTCGCGAGCGGCGGCTACTACGTCGACGCGAACGGCAACGTCGGGACGCAGACGCTGCAGGAGTGGACCGGCTACTCGAAGTTCCTCTTCGACCAGCACCTACTGACCGATGCGGCGGGCAAGGTCGTGACGACCGAGCCGGATTACGCCTCGCTGTTCTCGGACTCGTACCTGCCCTGAGCGGCCCGATGTCCCGGCGCCTCGTCCCGATCACAATCGTCGCGCTGCTCGTGGCCGCCTGGCAGCTGGCCGGCGCGTCGGGTGGGGTGACCGGGTTCGTGCTGCCGGCGCCGTCGCGGATCCTTGCCGCGCTCTGGGATGAGCGGGACCTGGCCGTCCACAACACGCTCGTCACGCTCGGTGAGGCGGTAGTCGGGTTCGGGGCGTCGCTGGCCCTCGCCGTCGCGGCCGCTCTAGCCATGGACCTCGCGCCGGCCCTCCGGCGCGCGCTCTACCCACTGCTCGTCGGGAGCCAGGCGGTTCCGATCCTCGTCGTCGCCCCGATCCTCGTCCTGTGGTTCGGGTTCGGCCTCCTCCCGAAGGCGATCGTGATCGTCCTGCTGACGTTCTTCCCGATCGTGGTCGGGCTGCTGGACGGGTTCGCCGCGGTCCCGGCCGACGCCGACGATCTGTTCCGGACCTACGGCGCCACCTCGGGCCAGACGCTCCGCCTGCTCCGCGTCCCGACAGCCCTGCCGTCGTTCTTCACGGGGATCCGGATCGCGGTCACGTACGCCCTGCTCGGGGCGGTCTACGCCGAGTACGTCGGGGCGTTCGACGGGCTCGGGATCTGGATCCTGACGTCGCAGAAGAGCTTCCGGATCGACCTCGTGTTCGGGGCCGTGCTGATCGTGCTCGTCATCTCGGTGGGGCTGTTCTGGCTCGTGGGCCGGCTCGAGCGGGTCCTCGTGCCGTGGTCGCCGCGGCGGCGCGGCGCCTAGCCGGACAGGCGACGCGGCCGATCGCCGGGACCTGCCACCATGGTGGCCCACTCACTCGGCCAGGGAGGTGCCCGATGCCCCGTCCGAAGGTCCAGTCCACCGCCGCCGCGATCATCGCCGGTCTGGCCCTGCTCCTCGGTCAGGCCGGCTCGACCGTCGCCGTGCCGGTCCTCAGCGTCGGCCCGAACGTCGACATCAGCGGCTTCGCGGACAACGAGAGCGAGACGACGGTCGCGGTGAACCCGACGAACTCCGACAACATCGTCGTGATCTCGAACTTCGCCCGGATCGATGGCCTGATGAAGGCGGTCAGCTTCGACGGCGGCACGACCTGGACGTCCGGCGTCATCGCCGACGGGAGCACGGACCTCGGCACCGCGTGCTGCGACCCGAACGGCAGCTTCGACGCGTACGGCAACTACTTCCTCGTCTACCTCGACCTCCGGGCGAAGAAGGTCCAGACCGCCTACAGCACCGACGGCGGGACCACCCTCCACTTCCTCGCGACGATCGACCACTCCGACAACTCGACGCCGACGAACAACGGCCAGAAGTGGGGCGCCGGAACCGACCAGCCCAGTCTCGCGACCGGCCCGGGCGGAACGTGGTTCGTCTACAAGCCGTACAGCACCGGCGGCCATCTCCTGACGGTCCGCGGCCTGCACGTGACCGGGCTCGGCCAGCTCGGCGCGTGGACGGCGCCCGAGACGGTCCCGGGGCCCAAGCACTGCACCTACGGCGACATCGCCGTCGGCCCCGACGGGCAGGTCCTGAACGCCTGCCAGGAGGATGAGAGCGGCCAGGGGCCCGAGCGGATCTTCACGAACGTGGATCCGGACGGCTTCGGCCCGGCCGGCTTCGGGCCCGCTCGGGTGGCCACCTGGACCAACGTCGGCGGATTCGACTACATCCCGGCCCAATCGGGCCGCTCGATCGACGCCGAGGCCGGGCTGGCCTACGACCGGACGGGTGGCGCGCACGCCGGTCGCGTGTACCTCGTGTACACGGACGAAACGCCGGACGAGAGCAACAACACCGACATCTACGTCCGGTACTCGGACGACGACGGCGCGACGTGGTCAGCGCCGACGAAGGTCAACGACGACGCGGGCGTGAACTCCCAGTTCAACCCGCACATCTCGCTCGATCCGACGTCCGGCTACGTGGCCGTCGGCTTCCACGATGCCCGGAACGACCTCGGCCTCGGCGGCCCCGGCGACACCGACGGGATCCCGAACGACGACGCCCAGTACTGGCTGACGGTCAGCAAGGACGGCGGCGCGACGTGGGCCGCGAACGTCCAGGTCAGCGCCGGGACATCGAACGCCGCCGACGCCCACAACGGCATCGACTACGGCGACTACACGGGCCTGAGCTTCTACGGCGGCGTCATCCATCCGGCGTGGGCCGACAACTCCAACAGCACCGGCACGAACCCGGACGGTGCGCTCAGCCGCTTCGACGTGTACTCGGCGGCCGTGACCGTCCACTGAGATGCGCTCTGGCGCACAATGACCCGGCAGCCGTGCGAATTCCCGCGTCCGAACGGACGCGCGACCTGAGATTCGAAGCCTGGAGGTCGTTTCGATGGCGGTCATGGAGCGGGTGAAGCCGCAGCAGCAGTTCATCGGCGGTCAGTGGGTCGACAGCGCGAGCGGGAAGACGCTCAGCGTCGAGAACCCGGCCAATGGCCAGGTCATCGCCGAGGTCCCCGCGTCGGATCCCGAGGACGTGGATCGGGCGGCGAAGGCGGCCGCCGCGGCGTTCCCCGGCTGGATCCGGACCACCCCCGGCGAGCGGATGGGCATGCTCCTCAAGCTGGCCGACGCGATCGAGGCCAACGCCGACGAGCTGACCAAGCTCGAGGCCGCCCACTCGGGCAAGCCCCTGAACATCGCCGCGATCGACATGCCGGTCATCGCCGACAACCTGCGGTTCTTCGCGGCTGCCGCGCGCAACATCGAGGGCAAGGCCGCCAACGAGTACGTCGCCGACCGGATGTCGATCCTCCGTCGCGACCCCGTCGGGGTCGTCGCGAGCATCGCCCCGTGGAACTACCCGCTGATGATGGCCGGCTGGAAGATCGGTCCGGCGCTCGCCGCCGGGAACACGGTCGTCCTGAAGCCGTCGGCCCGGACGCCCCTCACCGCGATCAGGCTGGCCGAGCTCGCGGCGGACATCTTCCCCGCGGGCGTGCTGAACGTGATCACGGGGACCGGCGACGCGATCGGGCCGGCGCTGGTCGCCCACCCGCTCGTCGGGATGATCTCGCTGACCGGAGACACCGACACCGGCAAGAAGATCGCGAAGATCGCCGCGGATCGGGTGAAACGCCTCCACCTCGAGCTCGGCGGCAAGGCTCCGGTGATCATCTTCGACGACGCCGATCTCGACCTCGCGGCCGAGACGCTACGCTTCGCCTCCTACTGGAACAGCGGCCAGGACTGCACGGCGGCGACCCGCGTCATCACCGGCCCGGGCGTCTACGACGACCTGGTCTCGAAGCTGGCCGACCAGGTCAGGGACATGAAGTGGGGCGACCCGACGACCGGCGCCGAGCTCGAGATGGGCTCGCTCATCTCGCCCTCGCAGGCCGACCGGGTGGCCGGCTTCGTCGAGCGGGCGACCGGCAACGGCAAGGGCGCCGAGGTCGTCGTCGGCGGGCATCGCGGCGCGCAGGGTCCGGCCTACTACGAGCCGACCGTCGTCGCCGGTCCCGACCAGAGGAGCGAGATCGTCCAGGACGAGGTTTTCGGACCGGTCGTGACGGTCCAGCGCTTCAGCGACGAGGAGCAGGCGATCGCCTGGGGCAACGACGTCCGGTTCGGGCTGGCGGCCTCGGTCTGGACGCGGGACATCGGCAAGGCGATGCGGGTGGCCAAGGCCCTCCAGTTCGGGACGGTCTGGGTCAACGACCACTTCACGCTCGTGTCCGAGATGCCACACGGCGGCTTCAAGGAGTCGGGCTACGGCAAGGACCTGTCGATGTACGCGCTCGAGGACTACACGGTCGTCAAGCACGTGATGCTGCGGGTCTGATCCGCGGGCATCAGCCTTCGAGCGCGGCCCGGACCTCCGGCAGGCGGCGCATCGTCTCGAGGTCGAAGGGCGATCTGAAGACCCAGATGACCTCGGCGACGCCGATGGCGTCGAGCTCGGCGAGGTAGGCCGCGACCCGATCCGGCGGGCCGCCGGCGTTCAGGCCCCGGGGCGTGCCGTCGGAGCCGATCCGGCCGTGGATGCCGTGGCGGTCCTCGATCGCGCGGTAGTCGCGCTCGGCTTGCGCGGCGGTGTCGCGGATCGCGACGTCCATCGTGACCGTCCGCTCGATGGCCTCGAACGGTCGCCCGACCTCCTCGCATCGCTGGCGCAGCACCGCCGACGTCTCGGCGATCCGGTCCGGCTCGCCGTAGCCGTTCCAGAGGTCGGCGTGGCGGGCCGTCGTGCGCAGGGTCTTCTCGCGACCGGACCCGCCGATGAGGATCGGCAGGCGCTGCTGCACGGGGAGGGGTCGGCACACGGCGTCGTCGAGGTCGTAGAACCGCCCGTGGTGGGTCACGTGCTCGCCGGCGAGCAGCCGCTCGATGATGTCGACCGCGTCCTCGAGGCGATCGAGGCGCTCGCCGAAGCCCGTGCCGAATTCGAGACCGAAGGCCTCGTGCTCGCGCTCGAACCAGCCGCCCCCGATGCCGAGGGTGAAGCGGCCGCCCGAGACGTGGTCGAGCGTCGTCGCCATCTTCGCCGTCAGGCCCGGGTTCCGGAACGTATTTGCCGCGACGAGCAGGCCGAGACGGGCCTGGGTCAGTGGCGCGAGGGCGGCAAGGGCGGCAAGGGCCGTCCACCCTTCCAGCTTCGGGTCGCGCCAGTCGCCTTCGTCGGACAGGAGGTGGTCGTCGAGCCAGAGGCTGCCGAAGCCCGACGCCTCGGCGGCGAGGCAGGCATCGCGCAGATCGGGCCAGCCCGCCCGCTGGATCCAGAACGCGGCTCCGAATCGCACGGCCGTATCGTAGGGACGTGACCCCACCCGAGATGGACGCGCTGCACGACGCCGTCCTCGGCTGGTACCGGGCGAACGGCCGCGTCCTGGCGTTCCGGGGAACATCGGATCCGTGGGCGATCCTCGTGTCCGAGCTCATGGCCCAGCAGACGCAGGCCGCGCGGGCGGCCGAGGCGTGGCAGCGGTTCATGGGCGCGTTCCCGTCGCCGGCCGCCCTCGCCGCGGCGACACCGGCCGATGCGCTCCGGGCCTGGCGCGGCCTCGGCTACAACCGCCGGGCGATCGCCCTCAGGGCGGCCGCCATCGCGATCGTCGAGCGTCATGGCGGCCGCGTGCCGTCGGACCTCGCGGCGCTCGACGCCCTGCCCGGCGTGGGGCCGTACACGGCCCGGGCCGTGGCCGCGCTTGCGTTCGGCGGGCGCGTCGGCCCGGTCGACACGAACGTTCGCCGGGTGCTCGGCCGGGCGTTGTTCGACCAGTCGCCGACGCCGCCCGCGCTGCAGCGCGCTGCGGACGAGCTCGCGCCCGATGGTGCGGCAGGGGAGTGGACGCATGCCCTGATGGACGTCGGCGCGACGCTCTGCCGGCCCCGGAACCCGCGCTGCGGGGAGTGCCCCCTCCGGCCGTCCTGCCGCTTCGCACGGCGCGCGCGCCAGGGGGACGCGCAGGCGGCATGGGCGTCGGAGGCGTCGGGTGCCCGCCCGCCCGAGCCCAGGTTCGAATCGACGTCCCGCTGGCTCCGCGGCCGCATCCTCGATCGACTCCGGGAGTCGCCGGCCGACCGCTGGGCCGACTTCGACGGCGAGATCGGGCCGCATGGCGTGCCCGCGATCGAGGTGGCGCTGGCTGCCATGGCCCGCGAGGGGCTCGTGGAGCTCGACGGCCGGCCGCGCCGCGCCCGCCTGCCCCAGGCGTGAGCCGATAGGCTTCGTGCGTGAAATCCGCTGTGGCCTCGAGCACCAACGGGCGCCTGTCCGGGACGCCGTTGCCGGCCGATGACCCCGAGCTCTTCGAGCTCGATCTCGCCGGTCTCCGGCGCCGCTGGTCCGACGCCGCGCGCCGCTCCGCGATCGGCGCCGAGGCGATGGCCGGGGCCGACCTGCGGGCCCACGCGATGGGAGTGCCGGGCCAGCGGCTGATGGAGCAGGCCGGCACGGCGGTCGCGGCCGCGGGCAAGGCGCTGGCCGAAGCGACCGGGCGCTGGCGAAAGGGCCCGATCCTGGTCCTGTGCGGCCCCGGGAACAACGGTGGCGACGGGCTCGTGGCCGCCCGTCGCCTGGCGAAGGCTGGCGCGGAGGTCGCCGTCGTCCTCGTCTCGACCGAGTCGCGCCCCAGCTCCCCGGACGCCGCCCGAAACTGGGACCGCCTCGACAACGAGAGCCGGGTCACGCGCAGCCTGGCCGGTCATCCGCGGGACCTCGCGATCCTCGCCCAGCATGTCGCCAGGGCGTCGATCGTCATCGACGCGCTGCTCGGGACCGGCGTGCAGGGCTCGCTCCGTGAACCGATCCGGGGCGCCGTCGGGATCGTCGAGCGGGCCCGCGCCGAGGGGGTCCCGATCCTGGCCGTCGACACGCCGACGGCCGTCGACCTGTCCTCGGGCGATCCCTCCGACCCCGTGGTCCGAGCCGATCTGACCGTCACGTTCCACCGCCCGAAGACGGGGCTCCGGACCCGGCGGGGAGCCGCGCTCGCCGGCAAGGTCCTCGTCGCCCCGATCGGCATCCCACCCGAGGCGGACCGTGGCTGAGGCGGACCGTGGCTGACGCTCGCCAGATCGGCTGGCGCGAGGTCCTGATCGTCGCGGCGGTCGCCGTCGGCCTGGTCCTCGGGCTCGACGTGATCACGACGGCCGTGCCCGGGCTCATGGGCATCGTCGGCGGCACCCCGCTCGTCGTGGGGATCCTCCTGGTGGGGACGACATGGCTGCTCTGGCGGATCGCCTCGAGCCGCCCGCCAGAGGTCTGAGCCCGGTGGTCGCCCCGCCGCCCGTCGAGGTCGATCGTCCGCTGCCCGCCGTCGCCGGTCGGGCCGCCGCCCTCCAGCGGCTGGCCACCGAGCGGTTCCACGTCCTCGTCGTGGGTGGCGGCGTCGTCGGCGCCGGGGCCCTGCTGGATGCCACGAGCCGCGGTCTCCGGGCCGCGCTTGTCGAGCAGGCCGACATCGCCTCGGGCACCTCGGGTCGATCTTCGCGACTCATCCACGGCGGGTTGCGGTACCTGGAGCAGCTCCGCTTCGGACTGGTTGCGGAGGCCCTCGCCGAGCGATCGAGGCTGCTGCGGCTGGCGCCGCACCTGGTCAGCCTCGAGCCGTTCCTCTTCCCGGTCTACGGGATCCCGCTCGTCCACCAGGCGTTCTACGGCTCGGGGATCTTCCTGTACGACATCCTCGGGTCGTACCGCGACGGCGGCTTCGCGAAGCACCTCACGCCGAGGAACGTCCTCGCGTATGCGCCGTCGCTGCGGCGGAAGGGCCTGACCGGCGGGATCGTCTACCACGACGGTGTCGAGGACGACGCCCGGCTCGCCCTGACCGTCCTGCGCACGGCGCAGGCGATGGGCGCCGTGGCCGCGACCCGCGTCCACGCCGAGGCACCCTTCGATGCGAACGGGCGTGTTGCTGGCGCCCGGGTCCGCGACCTCGAGTCGGGCGAGGCGTTCGAGGTCCGGGCGGATCACGTCATCGACGCGACCGGTGTCTGGGCCGCGCGCCCGGCCGAGCGCTTCGCGGCCACGACCGCGGGCGAGGCGTTCCACCCGAGCCGCGGCTCGCACATCGTGATCCGGCGCGAGCGGCTCGATGCCCGGGGAGGCATCACGCTGCGGATCCCCGGCCGGGTCGTGTTCGTCATCCCGTGGCCCGGCCACTGGATCATCGGGACGACGGACCACCCCGACGGACGCCAGCCGGAGCAGATCGCCGCGCCGAATGACGACGTCGACGAGCTGCTCGACACGGTCAACCGGACGACCGACCTCCACCTCTCCCGGGCGGACATCGTCGGCACCTACGCCGGCATGCGGCCGCTCGTCGGTGACCCGGCGGGCTCGACCGTGAAGGCCTCCCGCGAGCACCGAGTGAGCGGCGACCCGTCGGGCCTCGTCAGGATCTCGGGTGGCAAGTACACGACGTACCGGGTCATGGCGAGGGACGTCGTCGATGCCGCGGTCGGCACCGGAATGGCCACCGCCCGACCGTCCGAGACCGCGGACCTGCCACTCCTCGGCGCGGCGCCGCGACCGGCGCTCGACCAGCTGGCGGTGCAGCTCGCGCTCGAGCCCGGGATGGACGGGCGGACGGCCCGAGCCCTGGTCGACAGGCACGGGACCGAGGCGACAGACGTGCTCGCCATGGGACGAGCGCTCGACCTCGTCCGGCCGCTCGGGCCAGAGGTCGATCAGCTCGAGGCCGAGGTTGCGTGGGCGGCCAGGCGCGAGCTCGCAGCGTCGCTCGACGACGTCGTGGCGCGGCGGATGCGGCTCGTGCAGGTCCTGCCGGATCGGGGGGCATCGATCGCCCCGCGGGTCGCCGAGATCCTCGGCGCGGAGCTCGGCTGGGACGCCGCGCGCCAGGCGTCCGAGGTGGCCGGCTATCTCGCGACCGCGCGCCGGGAGTACGGGGTGCCGTGGCCCGAGACGGCCTGATCCTCACCCTCGACCAGGGCACGACGTCGTCCCGGGCGATGGCCGTCGACCACGACGGGCGGATCGTCGCCGCGGCGCAGGAGCCGTTCGAGCAGCGCTTCCCGTCGCCGGGCCACGTCACCCATGATCCCGAGGCGATCTGGGCGAGCCAGCTCGCGGTCGCCCGCGAGGTCGTCGATGCGGCCGGGGGCGCGGAGCGGATCGTCGCCATCGGGATCGCGAACCAGCGCGAGACGACCATCGTCTGGGACCGCGCCACCGGTCGGCCCGTCGCCGACGCGATCGTCTGGCAGAGCCGGATCACCGCGCCGGCCTGCGACGCGCTTCGCGCCGCCGGCCACGAGGCCCTCTTCCGGGCCCGGACCGGCCTGTCGCTCGATGCCTACTTCTCGGGCCCGAAGATCGCCCACGTCCTCGACCACCCCGGTACGGACGGCGCCACGGACCTGCGCGCCCGGGCGGACGCCGGCGAGCTCGCCTTCGGCACCGTCGACACGTTCCTCCTCTGGCGGCTGACCGGCGGGCGGGTGCATGCCACCGACGTCTCGAACGCGAGCCGGACGCTGCTCTTCGACATCCACCGCCTCGCCTGGGACGACGAGCTGCTGCGCCTCGTCGACGTCCCGTCGGCCGTGCTGCCGGCGGTTCGCCGGACGTCGGGCGTCTTCGGCGAGACGGACCCCTCGATCTTCGGCCGCCCGATCCCGATCGCGGCCCTCGCGGGTGACCAGCAGGCCGCGACGTTCGGCCAGGCCTGCTTCGAGCCAGGGCAGGCGAAGAACACCTTCGGGACGGGCGCCTTCCTGCTGCTGAACACGGGAAGCGAGCCCGTCGCCTCCGCGCATGGGCTGCTGACGACGATCGGCTGGCAGCTCGAGTCGGATGGCCCGGTGACCTACGCCCTCGAGGGCTCGGTCTTCTCCGCCGGCTCGGCCGTCCAGTGGCTGCGGGATGGCCTCCGGGTGATCGAGCGATCGGCCGACGTCGAAGCGCTCGCTGCGTCTGTCAGTGACACCGGCGGCGTCTACCTCGTGCCGGCGTTCACCGGCCTCGGTGCGCCCTACTGGGATCCCTACGCCCGGGGTGCCCTGGTCGGCCTGACCCGGGCGACCGGGGCCGCCGAGATCGCGCGGGCGACCCTCGAGTCGATCGCCCACCAGGTCGCCGACGTCCTCGAGGCAATGACCGCCGACTCAGCCACGCGCCTGGAGACCCTGCGGGTCGATGGCGGCGCGGCCGTCGACGACCTCCTGCTCCAGATCCAGGCTGACCTGCTCGACGTCCCCGTCGAGCGGCCCGCGGTCACCGAGACGACCGCCCTCGGAGCGGCGTACCTGGCAGGGCTGGCCGTCGGCTACTGGCGGGGCCTGGACGAGATCCGGGCGAACTGGCAGCTTGATCGCCGGTTCGCGCCGGCGATGGCCGCCGCGCGCCGCGGCGAGCTCCGGCGCGGCTGGTCGCGCGCGGTCGAGCGATCCCGCGGCTGGGCCGCCAGCGGGGCTCCGTCCGACACGTAACCACAGACCTCGTCGATATCGGTTACAATCCTCATCGGAAATACAGGGCTAGGCAGGATCGCTTCGATTGCGTATGCTGCGGCCGCCCAATGTCGCGGAACGGCCGCGACTACATACGTGTAGCAACGACCCGGTACCGGACTCCTCTCACGGCTGACGCGAGACCCGAGCGGGGATCGCGGCGGCGCTACCGAGAGGAGTTCTTTCGTTGTACCAGGACAAGGTTCTGACCTGTGCGGACTGTGGACAGGAATTCGTGTTCACAGCTTCCGAGCAGGACTTCTACGCGCAGCGTGGCTTCACCGAGCCGCGTCGTTGCGCAGCTGACCGCGCCGCCCGCAAGGCGGCTCGCCAGTCATCCGGCGCCGGCTACGGCGGCGGCTACAGCGACAGCGGCAGCTACAGCTCCGGTGGTGGCTACAGCTCCGGCGGTGGCTACTCCGGTGGTGGCGGCGGCGGTTACGACCGCGGCCCCCGCGAGATGTTCACCGCCACCTGCTCGAACTGCGGCAACGAGGCGCGAGTCCCGTTCCGCCCGACGAGCGGCAAGCCCGTCTACTGCTCCGACTGCTTCCGCACGATGCGGGGGTAGCCTCCCAGACTCCTCTCGGCACGAGGTCCACGTGAGGGCCTCGGAACCAGAGCTCTGAAACCAGGACCCGAGGTGTCAGCCGCCTCGGGTCTTTCGATTCACGTGAGCTGCGAGCCGAGCCAGTCGATCTCGGCCTGGTCGTCCGGATCGGGCTTGGCTCCAAGGTCGCGAATGGTCGCGACGGCCGCGTCGTAGGCGAGCCGAGCCTGGTCGCGGTGGCCGCGGACGAGGGCCAGCCCGGCCTGCTGGAGGTCGGTGAACGCGCCGCTGTAGGCGTCGTTGCCCGGCTCGGCGGCTTCGAACAGCGCGGCCGCCGCGTCGGCGTCGCCGAGGTGGAGCTCCACCCAGCCGAGATTCTGCTGCTCCATCGACACCCAGCCGGTGTTCCCGAGCCGGCGGTTGAGATCGAGGCTCTCGAGATACAGGGCCCGCGCGGCGGCGTACTCATGGAGCAGGCGCGTTCCGGCGGCCAGCAGGTGGAGCGGTCCCTCGGCCGCGACCTCATCGCTCGCGGCCAACGCGCGGTCGTGCGCCTCCGTCGTGATCTCGACGACCCGCCGGTAGTCGCCCGCCCGCAACGCGAGCCGGGCCAGCCCGGTGATCGCCTGGCACTCGTCGAGCAGGTCGTCGGTTGCCCGGGCCACCTTGAGCGCCTCCGAGTTGCGGGCGAGCGACCGGTCGGCATCGCCCTGCCGGAAGGCGTACAGCCCATCGAAGTACAGGACGCGGCTTCGCCACGGGCTCACGTCGACGCCGTCCGTGGCGTGCAGCGCCTCCGACGCAACCGCCGCCCCGAGGTCGAGCGCATTCGTCGACGAGAAGCGGCGCCCCAGGCGACCGAGCAGCTCGAGGGCCCCCGCGCATCCGCCGCGGCCAGTCGGGCGCGGATCGCGGCCGCGAGGTCGGACGGGTCGAGGTCGGCGAGGGCCGGATCGTTGCGCCGAGCGGCCTCGAGCAGGTCGACGCCTTGCGTCGGCATCGGGACGGTCAGGCCCCGCCGCTCCGACGACCGGCGAGCAGGCCGAGGTCGAACTTGCGCTCCGTGCCGTGCATCAGGCGATCGATGTTGTCCGCATGGGCGATCCAGATCAGCGCCGGGCCGACGACCGCCCAGATCAGGTATGCCGGCGGCACCCAGCCCTGGGCCACCGCCCAGAGGATCAGCATCGCCGGGAACATCGCCGCCGAGCCGAGGAGCGACCCGAGCGACACGTAGCGGGTCAGGAGGATCACGAGGAAGAACACCGGCGCCGCGATGATCACGGCCAGCGGTTCGATGACGAGCATGGTCCCGACGCCGGTGCCCACCCCTCGGCCGCCGTGGAACCCGAGGAAGACCGAGCGAGCCGAACCGATGACGCAGGCGGCCGCGACCGCGACCTCGGCCACGGCGTCGCCACCGAGCAGGACCCGGGTCAGCAGCACCGGCAGCGCGCCCTTCGCGAGGTCGCCGGTCACGACGAGCGCCGCCCACTTCCGCCCGAGGGCCCGCAGCGCGTTCGTGCCGCCCGTCCGGCCGGAGCCGATCGACCGCGGATCCGGGCCGCCGCTCAGGCGGGCGACGAGCACGCCCACCGGGATCGAGCCCGACAGGTAGCCGACAGCCACCAGGGCGATCCGGAGGACCAGCGCGTCGTTCACGGCACCCCCACGGCAAGGGCGGGACTCGGGCGCGAGTCTAGCAGCGGGTCCCGCCGAATCCCGTTCGACGCCGACCCTTCACCGGCATGACGCCGGGGCGGCAACTATCATCCCGGGCGATGGCCGTCGGCTCCTCGAACGACTTCGATCTCGTCGTCCTCGGCGCAGGCACCGGCGGCTACACCGCCGCGTTCCGCGCCGCGCAGCTGGGGCTGAAGGTCGCCCTCGTCGACCAGGCCAAGATCGGCGGGACGTGCCTCCACCAGGGCTGCATCCCGACGAAGGCCCTCCTCGAATCGGCCGCCTTCGTCGAGCGCGTCCGGCACGCGAGGGAGTACGGCGTCGGCGTCGACGACCCGGTCATCGACTACGCCCGCATGGCGGAACGTCGCGACCAGGTCGTGAAGCGACTGTGGACCGGCCTGAAGAGCCTCGTCGACAAGAACAAGGTGACGTGGATCCAGGGCCGCGGCCGGCTCGACGGCGCGCGGACGGTCAGGGTCCAGATGACCGGCGAGGACGGCGTGGTCGGCTCGGCCGGGGAGCGAGTCCTCGAGGGGACGGACGTCATCATCGCGACCGGCTCGCGGGTGAAGTCGCTGCCGGGCCTGACGCCCGATGGCAAGCGGATCGTCACGTCGGATGACGTCCTCGTTGCGGATTCGCTGCCCGTGGACGTCATCGTCATCGGGGCCGGGGCGGTCGGCGTCGAGTTCGCCTCGATGTACCACGACCTCGGCGTGAAGGTGACGCTCCTCGAGTACCTCCCGGCGGTCGTGCCGCTGGAGGATCGCGAGGTCAGCCAGGCCCTCGAGCGGAGCTTCAGCCGCCGCGGGATCACGGTGATCACGAATGCCCGGTTCGATCCGAAGAGCGTGAAGACGACGAAGTCGGGCTTGAGCCTCACGGTCGGGCCCGAGGGCAAGGACGCGGCTGAGATCGGCGCCGAGCTCCTCCTCGTCGCGACCGGCCGGGCGCCGAACGTCGAGGACATCGGGCTCGAGACGACGAAGGTCGAGCTCGAGCGGGGCTTCATCAAGGTCGACGGCCGGCAGCGGACCCGCGAGCCGCACCTGTACGCGATCGGTGACGCGATCGGCGGGCTCATGCTCGCCCACACGGCCGGCCACGAGGGCATCGTCGCGGCCCACGTCATCGCCGGCGAGAACGACGTCCACCCGATCGACTACGTCCAGCAGCCGCGGGCCACGTACTGCCGGCCCGAGATCGCATCGATCGGGCTCACCGAGCAGCAGTGCCAGGAGCGAGGTCTGCCCTACAAGGTCGGGAAGGTCCCGTTCCAGGCCATCGCCAAGGCGATCATCGGCGGCGAGTACGAGGGCTTCGCGAAGGTCATCGGCAACCCCGCGACCGGCGACACCCTCGGGGTCCATCTCATCGGGCCGCACGCCACCGACCTCGTGGCCGAGGCCTCCCTCGGCTTGACGCTCGAGGCGACGCCCTGGGAGATCGGTGGCGCGACGCATGCCCACCCGACGCTCAGCGAGGTTGTCGGCGAGGCGGCGCTCGCGGTCGACGGAAGGTCGATCAACTTCTGATGGCGGCGAAGCTCGACTCCGACCTCGCCCGCGCCAACGGCCTGTCCGATGACGATCTGGTCCGGATGTACAAGCTGGTCGCGCTGGCCCGGGCGATCGACGAGCGGATGTGGGTCCTGAACCGCGCCGGCCGGATCCCGTTCGTGATCAGCGGCCAGGGCCACGAGGGCGCCCAGGTCGGGATCGCCTGGCCGATGGACAAGACGAAGGACTGGTTCGCGCCGTTCTACCGCTCGATCGCGACCTGCCTGACCTTCGGCATGACGGCCAGGGACATCCTCACGGCCCAGTACGCCAAGGCCGTCGATCGGTCATCGGGCGGGCGCCAGATGCCGGGCCATTACGGCTCGATCGACAACCACCTCGTGTCGGTGTCGTCGCCGGTCGCGACCCAGATGCTGCATGCCGTGGGGATCGCGCTCGCGGCGAAGATCCGGAAGACCGGCCAGGTCGCGATGAGCTCCCTCGGCGAGGGCAGCGCGAACCAGGGCGATGTCCACGAGGGCCTGAACTTCGCCGGCGTCCACAAGCTGCCGTTCATCCTCGTCGTCGAGAACAACGGCTACGCGATCAGCGTTCCGGTGGCGAAGCAGCTGCCGGTGAAGGACGTCGCGATCCGGGCCGAGGGCTACGGGATGCCGGGCGTCGTGGTCGACGGGTCCGACGTGCTGGAGTGCTATCGGGCGGCCAAGGAAGCCGTCGACCGGGCCCGTCGAGGCGAGGGCGGGACGCTCATCGAGGCCAAGGTCATCCGACTGACGGCCCACTCCTCGGACGACCAGCAGACGAAGTACCGCGACCCCGAGGAGCTGGCCGGCCTGTCCTCGAAGGATCCCGTGCCGAAGTTCCGGAAGCAGCTGCAGGACGCGGGCGTGCTGACCGACGAGGTCCTCGCGAATCTCGAGGCCGAGATCAAGGCCGAGGTCGACGAGGCGACGGACTACTCCGAGAACGCCGCCGATCCGGATCCGCGGACCGCGATGCAGTGGGTGTTCGCCGAGGACTGGCCGTCCGAGACGCCGCCCGCCTGGGGCTTCGGCTCGACGCACGACGCCGAGGCGGAGGGCGACGCGAACGCGGTCCCGGCCGCGGCTCCCGGCGCCACCGGCCCGGCCGGGACTCGCTGATGGCCACGAAGACCTTCATCGAGGCGATCCGCGAGACGATCGGCGAGGAGATGCGCCGGGACGACTCGGTGATCGTCCTCGGCGAGGACGTCGGGAAGAAGGGCGGCGTCTTCCTCGCGACGGACGGCCTGTGGGCCGAGTTCGGCGACGACCGCGTCATCGACACGCCGCTCACGGAGTCGATGATCGTCGGCGCGTCGATCGGGGCGGCGATGAACGGCATCCGGCCGATCGCCGAGATCCAGTTTGCCGACTTCATCATGCCGGCGTTCAACCAGCTCGTCTCCGAGGCCGCACGCCTCCGCTACCGCTCGAACAACCGGTTCGCGATCCCGATGACGGTCCGAGCCCCGTACGGCGGCGGCGTCCACGGCGCGCTTTACCACAGCCAGTCGGTCGAGGCCTTCTTCAGCCATGTCCCAGGCCTGAAGGTCGTGATCCCGTCGACGCCGTACGACGCCAAGGGCCTCCTCCGGACCTCGATCCGGGACAACGATCCGGTGCTCTTCTTCGAGCACAAGAAGATGTACCGCTCGGTCCGCGGCGACGTCCCCGACACCGACTACACGATCCCGCTCGGCAAGGCCGCCATCACCCACCCGGGCGACCAGATCACGGTCATCGCCTACGGCCTGATGGCCCACTACGCCCTCGAGGCGGCGGACATCGTCGCCGAGGACGACATCAGCGTCGAGGTCGTCGACCTCCGGACCCTGCGACCGCTCGACAAGGACACGGTCCTCTCGTCGGTGAAGAAGACCGGCAAGTGCCTCGTCGTCTACGAGGACAACCGGTTCCTCGGCTACGGCGCCGAGATCTGCGCGATCGTCGCCGAGGAGGCCTTCGACTACCTCGACGGGCCGGTGACGCGAATCGCCGGCCCGGACGTCCCGGGCGTCCCGTACAACCACGTCCTGGAGGACTGGTTCATGGTCAACCCGACCAAGATCGCGGACGGCATCCGGAAGCTCGCCGCGTACTGACCCGGGCTCGCGCGAGGACTGGAGGCTGATGGCGTGACGTCGGGCGGGGTAGCCGTCGCGGTCGTGGCGCGGTTCTTCGAGGCCGTGAACAGGGGTGACACGGACGGTCTGCGCGAGCTCGCCGGACCGGGCTACGTCCACCACTCGGGCGCCGGCGACCTCGACGTCGATCAGGTCGTCCGGGCCCTGGGGTCGTACCGGACCGGGCTGCCGGACTTCCGGTACGAGGTCGAGACGATCCTGCCGGTCGACGACGGCTTCGGCGCCGTGGCCCGGTGGACGATCCGGGCGACCCAGAGCGGACCGTTTTTCGGCGCGCCGGCGAGCGGCCGTGAGACCTCGTCGCCGGGCCTCAGCCTCCATCGCGTCGTGGACGGGCGGGTGGTCGAGGACTGGGAGTACGGCGACGACATCGCGATGTTCGAGGCCCTGGGCTTCCACCTCGAACGGCCAGCCCGGGGGGGCGGACCCGGCGACCTGACCTCCCCGGCCGCGGGGCGCCCGCGCTGCCTGCGCGTCGGGCTCAGGCTCCGGTCACGCTCGTGACGGTGTCGCTCTCGGCCAGCATGCTCTCGAGGAAGGCCCGTGGCTCGATCGATTCGGCCGCCGCCTCCTCGCGGGCGACGGCGTCCGGGGCGAGCCGACTGCGAGCGGCCACGATCGGCGCGACGATGGGGTTGATCTCCGGCGGATCGACACCGATGCGGCGAGCCGCCTGCTGGGCGGCCGCCTCGATGCGAACCGCGCTCGAATCGTCCCCGGAGAGGGTGGCCAGCGCCGCCAGCGCTCGCATGGCCACGATCTCGCCCGTCACGTCGTCATCGGCGAGGAAGATCCTGGTGCCCTTCAGGATCGCCTCGCGACCCTCGGCGAGCCGGCCGTTGTTCATCTCGAGCATGCCCAGCGACATGTGGGCCCAGCTCGCGCCGTAGCTGTCGCCGATCTCCGCGAGGACCGCGGCCGCCTCCTCGAGCTGGTCCCTCGCCTCATCCGCATCGGCCTCGATGGCGATTGCGTTCCCGCCCAGCGCCCAGAGCGACTCGCCGATCCCGCGCTTGTCGCCCACGGCCCGGAAGATGTCGAGCGCTTCCGCACGCATCGACGCCCCGCGCTCCCGGTCGTAGTGCTCGGACGTGGTCATCGCGATGAAGTCGAAGACGAACGCGAGGTTGTAGATGGCCCACGCCTCGCGGTCGCGATCACCGGACTGGCGGGCGAGCTCGAGGCTCCGGCGGTAGTGAGGCTCGACGTCGGCCGCGGCCACGTTCCGCATCCAGTAGGCGACGCTGCCGGCGGCCTCCTCGGCCCGGCTCAGGACAAGCGGCGAGAGATCGTCGCGGGCGGCTGCGGCATCGAGGAGCACGCCGAGGCGCCCGCGCGCCTCGACGAGGTGGCCCCGGGTCTGCCAGAACCGCCAGATCCGCGATGCGATCTCAAGCGCCCCCTCGAGATTGCCCGCCGCCAGGTCGCGGTCGATCGCCGCCCTGAGGTTGTCGTGCTCGGCGGCGAGACGGTCCAGCCACGCCCGGCGACCGGACCCGTACAACCGCGGCTCAGCCTGGATCGCGAGCTGCTCGAAGACCGTGGCGTGGTCCGCCAGCGCCTCGACCTCCTCGCCAGCGGCCTGCAGCCGCTCGCGGGCGACCGACCGGATCGTCTGGAGCTGGACGAAGCGATGCTCCTCGGCCGAAGTCCGCCGGACGACGACGAGGCTGCGATCGACCAGCCCCTCGAGCGTCTCGAGCGCCTCGAATGCCCGGCCCCGACAGCCCTCGAACGCCTCGATGTCGGCGATGGTCGCCCCACCGACGAAGACCGACAGGCGCCGGAACAGGGCCTGCTCGCCGGGGGAGAGCAGCTCGTAGCTCCACGTCACCGCGCCGCGCAGCGTCCGCTGCCGAGCCGGGAGGTCCTGCTGGCGGCTGGCGACCGCGTCGATGCGGTCCGAGACGCGGGCAAGGATGGCCGCGGGCGGCAGCATCCGGACCTGCGCGGCCGCGAGCTCGACGGCGAGGGGCAGCCCGTCGAGCCGCTCGACGATGGCGACGATCGCCGCCTGGTCGGCGTCGGCCATGCTGAAGTCCGGGCGGACGGCCCGGGCTCGCTCGACGAAGAGCCGGACGGCATCGTCGGCCGGCAGCGGCTGGAGCGAGTACTCCTGCTCGCCGGCGACCCGCAGCGCCGCCTGGCTCGAGGCGAGGACCATCAGGCTGGGAATGGCTCCGAGCAGATCGCGGACGATCGCGCCGGCCCCGGCGAGCTGCTCGAGGTTGTCGAGGACGAGCAGCGTCCGGCGATCGCCGACCGCCTCGGCGAGCCGTTCGATCGGCGGTGTCGAGGAGGCGATGTCGAGGCGCATCGCCCGGAGGATCTCGGTGGGGATCAGCGCCGCGTCCCGCAGCGCGTCGAGCGGCACGAATGTCGCGCCACCGTCGAGCTCCGCCGCGACCTCGCGCGCGACCTCCTGGACGAGGCGGCTCTTGCCCGTTCCGCCGGGGCCGATCACGGTCACAAGTCGCGACTCGCGCAGCCGATCCCGGACGGCCGCGACGTCGGCCTCGCGACCGACGAGGCTGGACAGCGCGACGGGCAGGTTGGAAGCCCGCGCCTCGAGGGACCGGAGCGCCGGAAACTCGGCCGCCAGCCCGTCGATCGCCAGCTGCCGGATCCGCTCGGGTCGGGGCATGTCCTTGAGCCGGTGCAGGCCGAGGTCGACGAGGCGGACGCCGGCGGGCAGGCTGGCGCCGGCCAGCGACGCGGTCGTCTCGGATAGGAGCACCTGGCCACCGTGGCCGGCGGCCCCGATCCGGGCCGCGCGGTGGACGTCGAGCCCGACGTAGTCGCCGCCCGACAGGCGGCCGTCGCCCGTGTGGAGGCCCATCCTGACCCGGATCCGGCCGTCCGCCGGCCAGGCCTCCGCCGCGAGCGCGCGCTGGGCCTGGACCGCGGCCGCGACCGCGTCGGTCGCGCTGCCGAAGACGACGAAGAAGGAGTCGCCCTCGGTGCCCTGCTCGAACCCGTGGTACGTCTCGAAGGCGGCGCGCATCGCCCGCCGGTGCCGCTCGAGCAGGTCGGGCCAGCCGTCGCCGAGGCGTTCGACGAGCTTCGTTGAGCCCTCGATGTCGCTGAAGAGGAACGTGACGGTGCCGGTCGGCTGGGCCACCGGGCGCGGCTGCATCCCGGCAGACTAGCGGCGGCGGCTCCGACCGGTGACAATATGGCCGGGACTCGGCCGGGTGCCGATCGGCCCTCGGCCTGATCGTCGATCGCAACCGCCGCCCAATGGGTCGCGCTCGGGCGCGTCCGCGCAGGCGTCCAGGCGTTGTCGTCCAGGCGCTGTCGTCCAGGCGCTGTCGTCCAGGCGTTGTGGCTCCTTGGGGCTTTGCGCCGGATCGGACGGCGAGTCCCGAACTGTGGCCGGCCTCGTCATGGACCGGCTTGCCCGTCCTGAATCGAACGTCAGCGGGGCCGCTGCCGGTCGATTTGGGTCGACGATCGGACGCCAGCCCCAGGATTGAGCAACGTTCGCCCGGATTCGGGACAGGCAGTCCGAAACGCGAGGCAGTTCGAGGCGGGACCCGACGGAGCCGCAAGGACGCGGCCGGCCCCGCCGCCGCCCCAGCGCAACCCCGGCGCAACCGGCTGCGCGCGGCGCGACATCGCCCGATGCGCGAAACTTCGGCCGTGCCGACGATCGACGATCGCATCCGGAGGAGCTGACTGGTGCCCAAGGTGACGATGCCCCAGCTCGGCGAGAGCGTGGCGGAGGGGACGATCGGCAAGTGGCTCAAGAAGCCGGGCGACCACGTCGCGAAGTACGAGCCGCTGCTCGAGGTCATCACCGACAAGGTCAACGCCGAGGTGCCATCGCCCTACGAGGGCGTCCTCAAGGAGATCCTCGTCGAGGAAGGTGCGACGGTTCCCAACAACGCCGAGATCGCGGTGATCGAGGAAGGAGCCGGCGCGGCCGCGAGCCCGGCGCCGGCAGGCGCGGCGGCTCCTGCTGCGACGGCACCGGCAGGCGCCGCGGCTCCCGCTGCAGCGACGGGGCCGGCAACCGCAGCGCCCGCCCCCGAAGCGCCCGCTCCGACGCTCGAGCCCGTGAAGGCCTCGCCGGCGACTCCGAAACCGGCACCTGCCCCCGCGCCGGCTTCGATGACCGCGACCCCCGCCCTCGTCGGCCACGGGCCGGCCGGCTCCGATGAGCGGGCGGTCCACGAGATGGCCGGCAACGGCGATGCCCGCATGACCCCTGCGGTGCGCCGCCTCCTTCGCGAGCACGAGCTGACGGCGGCGATGATCGCCGGCACCGGCGGCGGTGGCCGGATCACGCGCGAGGACGTCTCCGACTACATCGAGAGCCAGCGCACCGGCAAGCCGGTCGGCCGGCAGGACGCCGCCGGAGGGACGGCAGCCGCGGGAGGGGCAGCGCTCGCGCCCGCCCCGGCGGCTCCGTCGAGCCCGCCGCGACAGCCCCCCACCGCCGCACCGACCGCGCCGTCGGGCCCCGCCCCGGCGCGCCAGCTGCCGGCCGCGACCGTCGGCCCGGGCATCACCTTCCCCGAGGGTGCGGACGAGGTCCTCGTCCCGATGACCCAGATGCGCAAGGGCATCGCCGCCCAGATGACCCGTGCCCTCCAGGTGCCCCACGCCTACGTCCAGATGGAGGTCGACGTCACGAACCTGGCCAGGCTGCGGGACCGGGAGAAGGGCGGCTACCAGGCTCGCGAGGGCGTCTCCCTCAGCTTCGTGCCGTTCGTCATCAAGGCCGCGGCCGAGGCCTTGAAGCGCCATCCGACCCTGAACGCCCACTGGACCGACCAGGGCCTCGTCGCCAAGCGGCGGATCAACATCGGGGTGGCGGTGGCCGTCGACGACGGGCTGATCGTCCCCGTCGTCCGTGACGTCGACCAGCTCTCGATCAGCGGCCTGAACAAGGCGATCGCGGACGTCTCGGCCCGGGCCCGGGCCGGCAAGCTCCGGATCGACGACTTCGGCGGCGGCACATTCACCGTCGACAACACCGGCTGGCTCGGCACGAACATGGTCATGCCGATCATCAACGTGCCGGAGGTCGCCATCGTGACCATGGACAAGATCACCAAGCGGCCCGTCGTCATCGAGACGCCGGACGGCGACGTGTTCGGCGTGCGCCAGCTCATGAACATGGTCCTCGCCCTCGACCATCGCGCGAACGACGGCGCCGGCGGCGCCGCGCTCCTCCGCGACATCAAGGCCTGGCTCGAGGGTGTCGGGCCCGAGACGGCGATCTACTGAGCGATCCGTCTGCGCCGGGGACGCCCAGACCCCGGCGATCCCGCGCCTCGACGCCGAAGGCTCCCGCCCGGAAGGCCGCACCCGGGCCGCGGGCGACGGCGAAGGCGAAGGCGGGCACCCCGATCGCGAGCGCGTCCGCTGCGGATGCCGCGCCGGCTCCGCCCGCTCGTCGTCGCATCTGGCTGTCCGGGGCCACCGGCTTCGTCGGGTCGGCCGTGGCGCGGCTCCTCGTCGAACGCGGTGACGACGTCACGACCCCGGTGCGGGACCTGCGGCGCGCGGAGCCGCTTGCGGCGATGGGCGCGACGGTCGTCGAGGACGACCTCTCGGACGTCCGCGCCCTGGCCGAATCGCTCCGCGGCTTCGATGCCGCGATCCACGCCGCCGGGGAGTACCGGGTCGGCATCCGCAAGGCCGAGCGCGGCGCGATGTGGGACGCGAACGTCGGGCTGACCACGCGCGTGCTGGACGCGGCCGAAGATGCCCACCTGCCCCGCCTCGTCTATGTCTCGACGGTCAACGTCTTCGGCAACACCCATGGCCGCATCGTCGACGAGACGTATCGGCGAGACCTCGGCGAGGGCTTCGTGAGCTGGTACGACGAGACGAAGTACGGCGCGCACGAGGTCGTCGAGCAGCGGATCCGGCGGGATGCGCCGGTCGTGATCGTGATGCCGTCCCAGGTCTACGGACCGGCCGACCACTCCGGCTTCGGCGAGCAGCTGCGTCTCGCCTACGAGGGCCGGCTGCCGTACCGCGCGCTGCCGGGTCTCGGGGCCGCCCTCGTCCACGTCGACGACCTCGCCTTCGGGATCGTCGCCGCCCTGGACCGGGGCCGGACCGGCGAGTCCTACGTGCTCGCCGGGCCGACGATCACCTATGACGACGCCGTCGCGCTAGCGGCCCGGCTCGGCGGCCGGAAGGTGCCGTTCGCGATGCCCGCCGGCCTCGTCCGGCGGATGGGGCCGTTCGGCGCGCTCATCGGCCAGCCGAACCTGTCGGAGATCCTCTCGGCCTCGCTCGACGTGACCTACTGGGCCACCGCCGAGAAGGCCGAGCGCGAGCTCGGTTTCCGTGCCCGTCCGATCGAGGACGGCCTGCGCGCGACCTACGGCCTCGAACCGTAGACTCGACCCGATGAACCGCGAGCTGCCGATGTTCCAGCCGCCCGGCGGGCACGAGCACGCGGCCCAGGAGCCGATCTCGATCGCGATGGGCGGCGGCGCGCTCGTCGTCGGCCCGGGCGGCGCCGTCGTCGACAGTTCGGCGGTCCTTCGCCGTCACCCGGACTGGATCCGCGCCCGGATCCCCTCGGGCGAGAACTACCACGACCTCAAGCGCCTGCTCCGCGGCCTCAACCTCAACACGGTCTGCGAGGAGGCCCACTGCCCGAACATCGGGGAGTGCTGGGACCAGCGCACCGCGACGATCATGATCCTCGGCGACACCTGCACCCGGGCCTGCGGCTTCTGCAACATCAAGACCGGCCGGCCGACCTGGTTCGACGAGGACGAGCCGCGACGGGTCGCCGATGCGCTCCAGGATCTCGGCCTCGAGCACGTCGTCGTCACGTCGGTCGCCCGGGACGACCTGCCCGATGGCGGCGCGCACGTGTTCGCCAACACGATCCGCGAGCTCAGGGCGCGCATCCCGGGCATGGGGGTCGAGGTCCTCATCCCCGACTTCAACGGCGAGGAGGCGCCGCTCCGGGCCGTCATGGAGGCTGGCCCGGACATCCTCAACCACAACCTCGAGACGGTGCGGCGACTCCAGAAGCCCGTCCGCAAGCGCGCGCGCTGGGACCGGACGCTGTCCGTCCTGCAGCGGTCGAAGGTCTATGCGATCGAGTACGGCCACGCGGTGCATTCCAAGAGCTCGCTGATGGTCGGGCTCGGCGAGACCCGCGCGGAGCTGACCGAGGCGTTCGAGGCTCTGCGGGCGGTGGACACGGACATCCTGACGATCGGCCAGTACCTGCGGCCGTCCCTGCGGCACCTGCCGGTCGAGCGCTACTACCACCCCGACGAGTTCGCCGAGATGAAGGCCGAGGCGCTCGCGTTCGGGTTCCGGCACGTCGAATCCGGGCCCCTCGTCCGCTCCAGCTACCACGCGCGGGACCAAGTGCCCGGCGCCGAGCTGAAGGCCCTCCGCCGGCGGCAGGCGACGATCGACGCCAGCGGCCGGGTGATCCCGGGAGCGCTCGCCAGCTAGGCGCTCGCCGGGGCGGTGGTCGGGATGCCGGCGACCTCGGCGATCGCCTCGGGCTTCTGCCGGGCGTTCAGCCGGGCGAGGAACGTCTGGGTCCGGGAATCCTGCGGCGCGTCGATGACCTGCTCGGGCGGGCCGACCTCCACGAACCGGCCCTCGTCGATGTAGTAGACCCGGTCCGCCGCCTCGCGGGCGAAGGCCATCTCGTGGGTCACCACGATCATCGTCGAGCCCTGGTGGGCGAGCTGCTCCATGACGAGCAGGACCTCGCCGACGAGCGTCGGGTCGAGGGCCGAGGTCGGCTCGTCGAAGAGGAGCACCTTCGGCTCCATCGACAGCGCCCGGGCGATCGCCACGCGCTGCTTCTGCCCGCCCGAGAGGCGGTTTGGGTACTCGTCGCGCTTCTCGCTCAGGCCGACGACGGCGAGGAACTTCTCGGCCGTCGCGATCGCCTGGTCCTTCGCCACGCCCTTCACCAGGATCGGCGCGAGGATCAGGTTGTCGATCACCTTCAGGTGCGGGAAGAGGTTGAACTCCTGGAAGACCATCTGCGCCCGGATCCGGATCTGCCGGATCTGCTCGCGCTCGCTCACGCTGCGCTTCCGGGTGGGCGAGGCGTGGAGGATCACGCCGTCGACCTCGATGGTCCCGACGGTCGGCTCCTCGAGGAAGTTGACGCAGCGCAGGAGCGTGCTCTTGCCCGAGCCGGAGCGCCCGATGAGGCAGATGGTCTCGCCCGGGAAGACGTCGAGGTTGACGCCCCGAAGGACGTGGTTGCGGCCGTAGTACTTCTCCAGGTCGCCGACGCGGACGATCGGCTCCGCGCCGGGCGGCGTGAACCGGCCCGGCCTCGCGAACGGGTCGCCCGTCGGCTCGGCGCCGTCGATGATCTGGGCGGCGCTCATGACCGCCGGTCTCCCGCGGCCATCTGCTTCTCGAGGCGGGCCTGGAACAGCGACAGCACGATCGTCATGACCCAGTAGATGACCGCCGCGACGGCGATCGTCTGGAAGACCTCGACGTAGGGGGTGCCCGCGGCCTCGGCCTTCCAGAGGAGCTCCTGGACGCCGACGATCGACACGAGCGCCGAGTCCTTGGTCATCGCGATGAAGTCGTTGGCGACGGCCGGCGTCACGATCCGGATCGCCTGCGGCAGGACGACGCGCCGGAGGACCTGCCGCTGCGGCAGGCCGAGCGCATTGGCGGCCTCGACCTGGCCGCTCGGCACGGCCTGAATGCCGGCTCGGAAGACCTCGGTGAGATAGGCGCCGTAATTGAAGGACAGGGCGATGATCCCGGTCGGCACGTCGGGCACGACGATCCCGACGGCCGGCAGGCCGAGGAAGATGAACAGGATCTGGACGATGAGCGGGGTCCCTCGGACCAGCGACACGTAGAGCGAGGCGACGCCGTTCAGGTAGGGATTCGTCGAGAGCCGCCCGAGTGCACCGAAGACGGCCAGGACGCAGGCGATGACGATCGACGTGATCGACAGGAAGAGGGTGATCCCGACGCCCGAGAAGATGAACGGCAACCAGTCCGTCAGGTGGAAGCGGGGGTTGTTGTGGGCGCCGAGCACCACGAGGAGGCCGACCAGCGCGACGATGACCGCCCAGGTCAGGAAGAAACGGATCCGGAACGCGGTGGTCTGGCGCCGGCCGGCCGATTCGACGTCGACCACGATCGGTGGAAGCCCCGGCGGGCTGCCCACGAGTGCGGCTGCCGAGCCCATGCCCTGAGTCACGATCCTGTCCTCCGGGCGCCTCAGGTTGGATGACCGCGGCCGGCCCGGGACGGGCCGGCCGCTCAGTTCGCCGGGGTCAGCCGCCCGATGGCGGCGTGGTCAAGTCGGCCTTGAACCACGTCATCGAGAAGGCCTTGAGGGTCCCATCGGCGTGCATGTCGTCGATGATCTTCGAGACCGCCGCGACGAAGTCCGTCGGATCGGGGCCCGACTTGTCGACCGAGGCAGCGAGCTGCTCGGTGAACACCGGGGTGCCGACCGTGACGATCGGGGTTCCGTTCTGGATCGCGCTCTCGATGACCGTGTCCGAGCTGAGGAAGCCGTCGCCGACGTTCTGGCCGGCGGTGATCGCCTCGGCGCAGTTCTGGTCGGTGGCGAGCTCCTTGACCGTGGCGCCGGTCGGCGGCGTTGCGACCGGACCGAGGGAGACGCTCTGCAACTTGCCCTGGACCCAGTCGTCGTAGGTCGTCGCCTTGCCGACGCAGATCACCTTGCCGGCGAGGCCGGCGAGGGTCGTGATGCCGGACTTCTTCGTCGCCGCCATCTGGGCCGGCGTGTAGTAGTAGGGGTCGGTGAAATCGAGGACCTGCTGGCGGGGGACGGTGATCGTCATCGAGCCGACGCTGACGTCCCAGCGGCCCGCCCAGCTGCCGGCGGTGATGACGTCCCAACCCGGGGTCACGAACTTGACCTGGACGCCGAGCCGCTTGGCGATCTCCTTCGCGACGTCGATGTCGAAGCCGACGAACGTGCCGTCAGGCTGGAGGAAGGATTGCGGGGCGTAGTCCGGGTCCGTCGAGACGACGAGGACCCCGGCCTTCAGAACCTTGTCGAGCAGGCCGCCGGTGATCGGCGTGGCCGCGGCGGCGGAGGCCGCGACGGACGGAGCTGAGGTGGCGGCCGATGCCGTGGTCGGAGCCGCCGTCGGGGCGGTGCTGGCCCCGGCACCGCCGCATGCCGTGGCCACGAGCGCGGCCACTGCAAACAGCCCGGCGAGGCGTCGCTGAACGGAGATCATCGAAGGTGCTCCTCCTCTGGCCGCGGGCTTTCGCAGGCCGGCGCGGCGACGGCGCCCGAGCGCGCGCTCGTGACGCTTGCGCGGAGGGTACGCGATCGTGGCGCCCTGCGGCATATCGAAAGATGCTTGGCGAAGTCGAACAGGCGTTCTATTCTGATCGGCCATGAGCGCGGAATACCGAGAAGAGCCGTGCCGCTCGGCGCTCAATCGCGTCACCGGGATGATGTTCGGCTGGTCGCTGAACCCGTACATGGGCTGCGCCCATCGCTGCACGTTCTGCTACGTGCGGGCGTTCGAGCGGCGGGCGGACCGCCCGTCCGACGACCGCTACGGGCGGTCGATCCGGGTGAAGACCAACGTCGTCGCGGTGCTCCGGCGCGAGCTCGCCCGGCGTTCGTGGAAGGGCGAGGTGGTCGCCGTCGGCGCGGCCACGGACCCCTACCAGCCCGCCGAGGGCCGCTTCCGGCTGACGCGTGGCTGCATCCAGGCGTTCGCCGAGGCCGCGAACCCCTTCTCGATCATCACCCGTGGCCCGATGATCGTGCGCGACGTGGACGTCCTGGTCGAGGCGGCGACCCGCGCGCAGGTTTCGGTCACGTTCTCGGTCCCGACCCTCGACCCCGGGGTCTGGCGGACGACGGAGCCGGGCACCGCGCCACCCCGGCAGCGGCTGCGGGCGCTGTCAATGCTGCGCTCGGCGGGGATCGAGGCAGGCGTCGGCCTGGCGCCGATCCTGCCGGGACTCTCGGATCGGCCCGACCAGCTCGCCGATGTCGTCCGGGCCGCGCGAGACGCCGGCGCGACGTCGATCTGGACCAACGTCCTGTACCTGCGACCGGGCACGCGGGAGCACTTCCTCGAGAACCTCGCCCGCGACTGGCCTGAGCTCGTGCCCCGGTACGAGTCGCTCTACCGCGGCCGGGCATACCTCCCGAACGATCTCGTCGAGCCCGTTCGCCGCGAGGTCGCCGACCTCCGCAACCGTTTCGCCGTCGGCGTCGGCGCCCACCCGCCGCCGATCTACCCGGCGCGTCTGACGGCTCCGGCCCCGGGTGCGTCCCGCGGTCAGGAGCCGGCCGCCCAGTTGCAGTTCGGCCTCGGCGTCTGAGCCCTGCCCTCGGCTCAGCGTCGCCGGATGAACCGGATCTGCTCCGGACGCAGGTCCACCCAGATCAGCGCCGCACCCGGCCACGGCCCGGTCGGCGTCGTCAGCGCCGCCATGGCGTCGGCGGGATGCGCTGGGAACGCCGAGGCGATCTGCTTCGCGAAGTCACGACCCATCTGCCGTGTCACCCTCGTTGACCGGACGATCAGCAGCTGCGACCGCGACTCGACGGAGCCGAGATGCGCCCAGCCCTCCCACGACGTCAGCGACTCGGCCTTTGCCGCTGACCATCGAAGGAGCTGCTCGAGACGGCGGAGCTCCGACTGGATCTCTGCGGTGACCACGACGCGTTCGCGCTCGGCGTGCAGCACCAGGTCGATCGACCCTCGCGCCGGCTGCCGAACGGCCACTTCCGGGTAGGCCTGCCATCGCGGGTGCAGGAGCTCCAACAGAGCCTCTGTGATCCGAGCCCGGTGCTGGTCGCGGATCAGCGGCCCGGTGTTCGGGTAGAGCCGGGCCGCGAGATCCGCGCCGAGGACGACGGCCAGCTTTGCGTACGTGTCGAGCGACGGGCGTCCGACGCCGCGTTCGAGCCTGCCGAGGTACGCGTCGTCGATTCCGGCGGCTCGCGCGAGCTCGAGTCGAGTGAGCCCGGCGTCCTGGCGCTGCCGGCGGACGTCATCGCCAAGCGTCTGATGAGCACGATCGGCCGCCCGCCTGGCTGCCACGAGGTTGTTCCGGGAGGGCACTTGGCCAATTCCACGACTACGCCCTTATCCGGCGATCACCCTCGTGCCTCGCCCGGCGCCGGACGGACAATCGTCGCTGCGACGCGCGAGGCATCGCCATCGGCTCCCGAGTCCGAGGACGTGCGACGTCGAGGGCGTCGCAGGAGCTTCGGACACTGGATTCGGACCTGAGGACCGGATCGGTCGCAGCGGGCATCCCCGCGACGACTCCGAATCCGACACCCGAGTGGGCCCGGGGGGATCGCGCGTGATCGAGGGCCGGCGCGTGATCGAGCGCCGGAGCATGACCGCGCGACCGAGCCTCGGCGCGCGACCGAGCATCGGCGCGTGATCGATGGGCCAGCGCGCTCGGCTATCCTCGATCGAGATGCCGCGCCAGCTATCCCGGTCCGTCCCGCTCGCCGAGCTGCACTGCCATCTGGGCGCGGCCGTCACGCCGCCGATCATGTGGGGCATCGCCCACGCCCAGGGGATCAAGCTCCCGACGAAGGACTACTGGGAGTTCCGCGACCTCATCACGGTGGGGCCCAAGGGCTCGAAGTCGTTTGACGGGTACCTCCAGCTGTTCCACTGGACGGAGCTGATCCAGAGCTCGCCGTTCGCGGTCGAGCGCAGCGTGTACGAGGTCGTCGGCGGGGCGTATCGCAAGAACAACATCACGACGATGGAGCTCCGGTTCAACCCAATGAAGCGGAACCGGGGCGGCGAGCAGGACCTCGACCACATCATCGCCGCCGCGACCCGGGGCATGGATCGGGCCAGCCTCGAGTACCCCGTGAAGCCCGGGTTGATCTTCTGCCTCGACCGCGCGTTCTCGTTCGAGCTCAACGAGATCCTCGTCGAGAAGGCGATCGCCTGGCGCGATCGCGGGATCGTCGGCATCGATATCGCCGGGCCCGAGTCCGCGACGTTCCGGGTCGCCGACTACAAGGCCCTCTTCCGGCGGGCGCGGCAGTTCGGTCTCGGGCTGACGATCCACACCGGAGAGTCGGGGCCGGTCGAAGAGGTCGCCCGCGTCGTCGAGGTGCTCGAGCCCGATCGGATCGGGCACGGCGTGAAGGCCGCCTACGACCCACGGGCGATGGCGATGCTCCACGAGCGGGGCATCGTCCTCGAGATCTGCCCGACGTCGAACGTCAACACTCGCGTCGTCTCGGGCTGGGAAGAGGTCCGCTGGATCCTCGACACGTTCCGCCGGAACGGTGTCCGCTTCACGATCTCGACCGACGGCCCGGAGATGCTGAAGACCTACATCCGGGACGAGCTCCGGACGCTCGGCCGGCTCGGGATCCTGTCGGTCGAGGAGCAGGAGCAGGTGGCCGCCACGAGCCTCGCCGCCTCGTTCGTGCCGAACGTCTCCGACATCTCGCTCGGTGCCCGCCTGCCGGAGCCGCGCCAGGTCGTCGAGCGCGAGGAGGCCTAGCGCCGCTTCTAGTTCGAGGGGCCGGACTGGACGCCGACCCGGTAGCTGCAGCAGCGGTCGCCGGAGGCGATGTGGGTCTCCCGCACGACGTCGGGCCCGAGGAGCTCCCGGAACAGCGCCAGCTCGGCGTCGCAGGCGTATGGCGTCCGCTTCGCGACCTTGTCGATCGCGCAGTTGTGCTCGCGCAGGCGGATCACGCCCTCGGCGTCGACGACCGCCTCGGCGAGGTAGCCGGCATCGTCCTGGAGCACGGCCAGGAGGCGAGCGCGGTCAACCAGCGGCGCATCCGCGGGGAGCTGCTCCGCGAACTTCCGCCGGGCGCGATCGCCGATCTGTCGCCGACGGGCTTCGAAGACCTGCTCGACGAGATCGTCGCCGCCGATCGACGCGATCGCCTTGAGCAGGCCCGACGCGAAGCCGCCGTAGTCGGCCGGGAAGAGGTCCTGGGCGTCGGCGGTGACGTCGTAGACGTGGCGCGGCCGGCCAACGCCGTGCTTCTCGGCCGCGTGGCCGACGAGGCGCGCCTCCTCCAGCGCGTGGAGCTGCTGGAGGACCCCGGTGCGGCTTGCACCGAGCGCGGCGGCGAGGGTGTCGGGCGAGCACGGACCGGCCTGCCGGAGATGGAGGAGGATCGCCCGCCGGAGGGTCGACGGGGTCGCGGCCGGGTGCGTCCGAACGCTCGTCGGCGGGGGGCCTGCCTGATCGGTTGGGGCGGGGTGACGCACGGGCGGGCTAGCGGCGCGCGCTCCGAGGTCCGAGGCGAGGCTCGCGGGAGCCACCGGACCGAGCACCCATGGCCGGAGGCTAGCAGGGAAGTCGCGGGGTCGTCGGCGGCCGCCGAGGGGCGGCTGGTAGGCTCGGCCGCGATGGACCTCGACCTGTCCCAGGAGCACCAGCTCCTCCGCTCGACGATCCGGGAGTTCATGGTCAAGGAGGTCGCCCCGGAGATCGAGCGCCACGAGCGCGAGCACCGGTTCCCGATCGAGATCGTCCGCCGCCTCGGCGAGATGGGCTGGCTCGGGATCCCGATCCCAGAGGACGAGGGCGGCGCGGGCCTCGACTACCTCGCCTATGCGATCGCCGTCGAGGAGATCAGCCGGGTGTGGGGCTCGCTCGGGATCATCGTGGCGGCCCACACCTCGCTGGGCTGCGGCCCGCTCCACCTTGCCGGCACGAAGGCCCAGAAGGACCGCTACCTCGTCCCGATGGCCGGCGGCAAGGTCATCGGCGCCTACGGGCTCACCGAGCCCGGGGCCGGCTCGGACGCCGGCGGGACGCGGACGACCGCGAGGCGCGACGGCGACGCGTGGGTCATCGACGGTGGCAAGCGCTTCATCACCAACGCCGGCCAGGCGGGCACGTACGTCGTCACGGCCCGGACCGGCTCGCGTGCGGACGGCTCGCCGGAGATCTCCGCGTTCATCGTCCCGGCCGACACGGCGGGCTTCCGCGTCGCTCGTCTCGAGGACAAGCTCGGCCTCCACGCGTCGGCGACGGGCGAGCTCGTCTTCGACGGCTGCCGGGTTCCCTCCGAGAACCTGCTCGGCGAGCTCGGCCAGGGCTTCCGGATGTTCCTCGAGATCCTCGACGGCGGCCGGATCTCGATCGCGGCGATGGCCCTCGGGATCGCCCAGGGTGCCTACGACGCGGCCGTGCCCTACGCCCAGACCCGCGAGCAGTTCGGCAAGCCGATCGGCGCGTTCCAGGGGGTCGCGTTCCTCGTCGCCGACATGGCGACGGACATCGACGCGGCCCGGGCCCTCGTCTGGCGCGCGGCCTGGCTCAAGGACCGGGGCCGCGACTACTCCCAGGCCGCGGCGGAGGCCAAGCTGTTCGCGTCGGAGGTCTCGTCACGGGTGACGAACGCGGCGATCCAGGTCCACGGCGGCTACGGCTACGTCACCGAGTACCCGGTCGAACGCTACCTGCGTGACGCGAAGCTGACCGAGATCGGGGAGGGGACCAGCCAGGTCCAGCGGCTCGTCATCGCCCGGAAGATCCTGGGTCTGCGGAGCGGCTGACCGCCGCGCCCGAGTCGGGCCGCGCCCGAGTCGCGCCGCGCCCGGACGGAACCGCGCCCCCGCACTCAGTACGAAACCAGCCGCACGTCCAGGCGGTACTCGCTGTTCGGGCCGACGCACGTCTGGAGGGTCATGCTCGGCACCCGCGTCGAGCGCGACCACGTGGTGTTCGTGGGCGAGACGACCTGCCAGGTCGTGATCCGGTAGTGGGTGATGTGGCCGTTCCCGTCGGCGTAGGTCGCCTCCATCCCGACATTGAGCCTGCCACTCACGTAGGCGTCATGGAGGGCCTTGAACACGCCCCAGGCGTGTCCCAGCAGGTAGACGTTGTTCCGCCCGGCACAGCCCCAGCGGTAGACGTAGTTTGCGGGGGCGGATCGGCGCCAGCACGGGAACGCGAAGACCGTCCGGCTGATGCCTAGCGCCGGGATCCAGAGGTGGTTCCGGATGATCGGGGCGGTGGGCCTCGAGGTCGTCTTCGTGTCGCGCGTCGGTGGCACCGGGTGTGCTCGCGCGAACGCGGCCGAGACGGCCGACGTTCGCGCGAGCTCCTGGTAGGGGGCGAGCGGGGACCGATCCAGGTTCGCCCCCAGCGTGAGCGACGGCACGGCGCGCCCTTCCTCGGCCGATGCCGCGGTCCGGACGTCCGGCGCCATGCCCAGCGCCTCGGTCGAGCTCGCGATCACCAGCACGAACGCGCCAGCCAGTGCCCACAGGGCCCGCGGGCCCCGTCCCTTCCTCATGCCCGGCAGGTTCGCGAGTCCGACCTCCGGGGACGACTATCCGGTGGTCCGCGCGGCCGGGGACCAAGGTGCGGCGCGGGCTGACACCTCCGCGACCATCGCCTACGTATCGCCTGACCCGTTCGGGCTACGTACGCCCCTGGGCCCCATCAGGAAGGGTTCGGTGAGGCGGTCCCGGCCGCGACGCGCAACGCATCCTGGATCGCGGCCTTGAACGCGTCCGGCCATGGACCTTGCCCGGCGACCACGTACGGCGCCGCATCCACCGTCTCAAACGTCGCCGGGTCGGTCGCCCAGCGGGCATCGCACGCGTCGACATCGGGCCGGCGACGGTCATAGGCGTCGGTGCTCCCGAAGATGTAGACCCGCAGCAGGACCGGATCGGTCACCCCGTCCCCGATGGCATGGAACGAGATCGCGGCCGCGACCAGGTTGGGATCCGAGCAGCCGGCGTCGCCCGAGACGGGCTGGCTGGCGGTGATCCCGTCGGCGGCGAGCGCGGTCACGATCCCGCCGAAGTCCTGTGGGGTCGGCGTCGGCAGGGCGTAGTCGCCCGAGCAGCCGGCGACCAGGACGATCGCAATCGCGAGCGTCGCGGCCCGAGCCGCCCGGGCGGCGATCATGGGCCTCATGCCTGGCGGGCTCGGGCCAGGGCGACGAACGGGTCCAGCGCCCGGGGATCGGCGAGGGAGTCGCGCGAGGCGGCCTGCTCGGGCGGCACGCCCTGCAGGATGCGCTTGATCGGCACCTCGAGCTTCTTGCCGGACAGGGTCCGCGGCACGGCGGCGACAGCCTCGATCGAATCCGGGACGTGCCGCGGCGACAGCTCCGTGCGGAGGGCGGTCACGATGCGCCGGCGGAGGGCCTCGTCCAGCACGGCACCCGCACGGGGCACGACGAACAGCAGCAGCTCGCCAGCCCCGCCGGCCGCGTCCTCCAGGTGGATCACGACGCTGTCGGCGATCTCGGGCAGGCCTTCGACCACCCCGTAGAACTCGGCCGTCCCGATCCGAACGCCGCCGCGGTTCAGCGTGGCGTCGCTCCGGCCGCTGATGATGCACGACCCGTGGTCGGTGATCGTCAGCCAGTCGCCGTGTCGCCAGACGCCCGGAAACGTCGAGAAGTAGGCATCCCGCATCCGGCTGCCGTCTGCGTCGCCCCACAGCCCGACCGGCATCGACGGCATCGGCGCCGTGATGACCAGCTCGCCCTCGCGGCCGACGATTGCCTGGCCGGCGGGGTCGAACGACTCGACCGGGGCGCCGAGCATCCGGCAGCTGATCTCGCCGGCCCAGACCGGGACGAGCGGCGACGGCCCGAGGAACCCGGTGCACAGGTCGGTGCCACCGCTCAGGGAGCCGACCGGGATCGACGGCGAAACGGCGTCGCGGACCCAGCGGAAGCCGTCCGCGGAGAGGGGCGCGCCCGTCGATCCCACGCCGCGAAGCGCATGGAGATCGAGGTCGCGGCCCGGGGCGATGCCTGCCTTCCGGCAGGCCATCAGGAACGGGGCGCTGACCCCGAGGTAGGTGGTTCCCGTCTCGGCAGCCAGTCGCCAGAGGATGGAGAGGTCCGGAAACGCCGGGTTGCCGTCGAACAGCACGATCGAGCTGCCCGCGGCGAGGCCCGAGACGAGGTAGTTCCACATCATCCAGCCGGTCGTCGTGAACCACGAGAAGCGGTCCGCCGGACCGAGGTCCGTGTGGAGGGCGAGCGCCTTCAGGTGCTCGAGCAGGATCCCGCCGTGGCCGTGGACGATCGCCTTCGGCAGGCCGGTCGTGCCCGACGAATACAGGATGTAGAGCGGGTGGTCGAACGGGACCGGCTCGAAGGCGAGCGGGCCGCTCGAGGCGAGGAGATCGGCCCAAGCCAACGCGTCGGGGACCGCTGCCGAGCCAACCGGATCGAGGTACGGCAGGACGACCGTCGTCCGGACGCTCGGCAGGGCGGCCCGGATCTCGGCCAGCTCGGCGCGCCGATCGATCGCCACCTCGCCGTAGCGATAGCCGTCGATCGCGAGCAGCACCTTCGGCTCGACCTGGCCGAGGCGATCGATGACCGCCCGCGTCCCGAACTCCGGCGCACACGACGTCCAGATGGCGCCGAGGCTCGCCGTCGCCAGGAGCGCGACCACGGTCTCGGGGATGTTCGGCAGGACGGCCGCGACCCGGTCGCCGCGGCCGACGCCCAGGGCCGCAAGCCCGGTTCGGCAGCGCGCGACCTCGTCGCGCAGTCCCGCGGCGCTCAGGTCCGTCGCGGCCCGCGTCTGGGACCGACCGACGATGACGGTGTCCCCGTCGGCCCGGCCGGGCATCCGGAGCGCGGCCGCGGCGTAGTTGAGGGTCTCGCCGGGGAACCAGACCGCGCCCGGCAGGCGGGCGTCGGCCAGCCCGCGCCCGGCAGGCACCGGTCCGGCCCCTGCACCGCCGACGTCGAAATAGGCCCAGACGCTCCGCCAGAACGCGTCGGGCTCGTCGACGGACCACTGCCGGAGGGCGTCGTAGTCGTCGAACCGCACGCCCGCCGACCGCTGCAGCCAGTCGAGGTAGTGGCCCATCCGGGACCGCTCGCGGACGTCGGGTGGCGGCGACCAGAGCACCTCGGGCATCGCCGGAACGCTATCGCAGCGGCGGGCGGTGGTCAGGCCTTGGCATAGACGGCGATGATCGCGACCTTCGACTCGAAGCCACTGCCCTGGCGGCCCATGAAGAGCGCGGCGTGGCGCAGGTTCATCGAGGTCAGGCTGGCGAGCTCCCAGCCGTTCGGTGCCCGACGGCCGGCGTCCCCCGCGATCAGGGTGAGCACCGAGACGGGGTCGACCTCACTGCCGGTGTCGGGTGGCTGGTAGACAACGACCAGCCGGTCCGGGCTGACAGGGATCTCGTTCGCGTCGATGCCGGCCGCCGACAGCTCGTCCATCATCTGAACCCTCCTCGGCCGGTATCGTACGATCCCCGACCGTGCCCCTCGTGCAGCCCTTCCGTGCGCTCCGCTATGCCTCCGAGATCGTGCCCGACCTCGCGGCGGTCGTGGCTCCGCCGTACGACGTGATCGACGCCGACGAACGCCGCGGGCTCGCCGCCAGGGACCCGCGGAACGTGGTCCGCCTCGACCTGCCGATCTCCGAGCCGGGCGACGAGCCCGACGAGCGGTACCGGCGCGCCGCTCGGACGCTCTCCGCCTGGCGATCCGACGGCACGCTCCACCGGGACCCGAAGCCGTCGATCTACCCGTACGAGCAGACCTATCGGGTTCCCGGCACCGACGTCGAGCACCGCCGGCGGGGGCTCTTCGCGCGGGTCCGGCTCGAGCCGTTCGGCGAGGGTTCCGGGATCCGCCCGCACGAGCTCACGATGGCCGCTCCGAAGGAGGACCGCTACCGGCTCCTGCGGGCCACGAACGTCAACACGAGCCCGGTCGTCGGGTTGTACGAGGATCCCTCCGGGCTCGTGCCGGGTTGGCTCGGCCACCTCGACGCTCCACCGGTCTCGGAGCTGGTCGACGATGCCGGCGTCCGGCATCGGCTCTGGCTGGTCCCGGCCGACCGGGACGTCGTGGCCGACGTCTGCGAGCGGCTCGGCGCCGGCCCGATCACGCTCGCCGATGGCCACCACCGCTACGAGACCGCCTTGCGGTACGCGGACGAGCGGCGGACCGGTGCGCCGGCCGGTGCCGATGCGCCCGGCTGGGCCTCCATCCTCATGCTCCTCCTCGAGCCGGTCGAAGGGCCGCTCACCGTCCTCGCCACCCACCGCGTGCTCACGGGCATCGCCGGCAGCGATCACGTCGGGATGGACGCCCTGCCGGAGCTGTTCGACGTTCGGCCGGCCGATCGCGATGGTCTGACCCGGGCGTTCGGGCCGGCGGGCGTCGGGGCGGGAGGTCGCGGCCGGTTCGGGCTGTGGACTCGCGACGGCGGCTTCGTCCTGACGGCTCGACGCGACGCCCTCGAGGCGGGCCTCCCGGCCGGCGGTCCGGCCCTCCGTGGGCTCGACGTCACGCTGGCCGGCGTGGCGATCGAGCGCCTGACGGGGATTGACGCCACGGCGACCGAGGGCGGCAGAATCCGGTACACGAAGGACGTCGCCGAGGCGCTTCGCTGGGTCGACGAGCGGGTGGGCGGCGCCGACGCCGCGCTCCTGCTCGAGCCGACGCCCGAGTCGGCAATCATCGCGGTCGCCGCGGAGGGCGACGTCATGCCCCAGAAGAGCACCTACATCTACCCGAAGGCCCTGACCGGCCTCGTCATCAACCCGCTGGAGTAGCCGAGTGTCCGACACACCGGAGGAGGTCCTCGTCCGCGCCCAGGTCCCGACCGTGAACGGCCGGCCCATCCGCAAGGACGAGATCGAGCTGCACGCCCGGGGCGTCTACATCGAGTCGTGGCTGCCCGAGCGACGGTCGCGTCGCAAGCCCTTGCTCTTCGTCCATGGCGAGCTCGCCGGCTCGTGGGCGTGGGAGCGCTTCCTCGGCTACTTCGCGGCGCGCGGCTGGGAAGGCCATGCGCTCAACCTCCGGAACCACTACTGGAGCCAGACCGCCGATCCCGAGGAGCTCTCGTTCGAGTCGTACGTCGAGGACGTCGGCGCGGCGATGGACCGGTTCGGGCCGAGCGTCGTCGTCGTGGGCCACGGCATGGGCGCGCTGCTGGCCCTGAAGGCCGCCGAGCGACGGGCCGTGGCGGGCCTCGTGCTGATCGCCCCGGAAGGCCCGCTCGACGTCCGCGGACGGACCGAGGCCCACGAGATCCGCGACGTGCCCGACGTCTACGGCCGGTCGCAGATCGGCTGGGCGACGCTGCCGGAGCGGCTCCGCCGCGACCACCCTGACCTGACCCTCGCCGACGTCCTGCGCGTCCAGCACCTGCTCGGCCAGAAGCCCCGCGAATCCGGCCGGGCGCGGCGGGCGATGCTGCGGGGCGTCCGCGTCGATCCCGACGCGTTCCGGACGACCCCCCGGCTCGTCATCGCCGGCGGCCTCGACCGGACGGTCAGACCGGCGGAGGCCGAGCAGCTCGCGGGCTGGCTCGGGGCCGATTATCAGCCGTTCGGCGCTCACTCCCACTTCGGGCTGATCCTGGGCGAGGAGAGCCATCAGCAGGTCGCCGACGCGGTGCGGGGCTTCCTCGAGGCCAACCGGCTCTAGTCGAGCCCCGGTCGCCGCCGGCCGCAGGCGGTCGCCTCCGCCCGGCGGCTTGGTATCATCCCGGTCCCGTCGCGGTGCGCCGCGACCCGTCCGTGCCGCATTCGTCTAGAGGCCCAGGACACCGCCCTCTCAAGGCGGAGATCATCGGTTCGAATCCGATATGCGGTACCAATCCCACCCGCTGCTGTGCGCCATCACTGGCTGCGCACGAAGTACACGTCAGAGTTGTCGCAGTCGGTCGTGGCATCCCCCGGGACGAGGTCGGTGCAGCGGGTGTAGACGATGTCGAGATGGCCGAGGTTGTCGAATGCGACCTCGAAGAAATCGCCGTAGTTGAAGTCGCCGGCCGGCGCCGTCTCGGTGGGATCGGCGAGCGAGTAGGTCACGGGGCTGCCGAACTTCGGCGAGGTGCCGCCGTAGACGTGCCAGTTCCCGTCGAGCGTGGCATGCGTCTCGTAGCCGACCCCGATCGTGTGGCCGTCCCGGGCGACGTCCACCCAGCTGTACCGGATCAGACCCTCGTTCGGCGGGGTCACGTCCTGCTTCGACCATGACTTGCCATGGTTCGTCGAGTGGTACAGGAGGAGCCGTGAATCGACCTTGATCCGCGTCCCGGTGCTGTCGAGGCCGGTGACCGGGTTGTTGAACAGGGCGTACAGAGATCCGTCGCTGGCAACGACGACCTGCGGCCAGTTGATGTCGTTCGTGGCGCCGCCACCGGGCAGGTTGCTGTTGTAGCTGTCGATCGTGTAGCGGTGCCAGGTGGCGCCGTCGTCGGCTGACACGTACGCGTACAGGTTGCCGACCGTGAAGCCGGCGTCACCGGCGCTGTTCACCTCGTCGTCCGCCCCGCCGTCATTCGTGCAGACCATGTAGAGGTACAGCGAACCGGGGGTGTGATCGGCCGCGGGTCGGCACCAGCCGCTGTCCGGCAGCGTGCAGCCGACCGGATCGAAGGTGGAGCCTCCGTCATGGGAGAGGAAGACGGTGTACCGGCCGCCGGGCGGCTGCTGGTGCGCTCCGGGCTGGGGCGGCACGATGCCGGTGCCCGTGCATCCGGCCGCGACGCTGCCGACGTTGTACGTGTCCTTGTCGCCCTCGTTGCCGGCGTACAGGACCGTCGATGACCCGTGGGCGACGACCCATGGCCGGTCGTCGACGGGCATGAGGCTCGGGACGACCGGGCGGGCGATGTCCTGGGTCATGTTGGAAGCGCCGAGGCCGCCGATGGTCCAGCGGGCGAAGTGGTCGTCGACGACCTTCGTGTCGACGAAGTACAGGTGGTTCGCGTCGTCGAGGCCGATGTCGCCCTCGTCGCCGACGTCGATCTGGTCGAGTGCGACGGGCAGGTTGGCGAGGCCCGGCAGGTCGACGAAGTTCACGCCGTCGGTCGACGTCCACAGCCATGACTCGGCGCGGACGCCGTCCGGCGCGCTGGGATCTGCGGCCACCGCGTCGCAGTGGTTCTGCTTGTGCGCGGTGACATAGATGTTGCCGAAGTGATCGATGGCGATCCCTGGCTCGTAGCCGCCGCAGGCCTCGAACGTCGGCAGGCGCACCGGCGTGCCGAACGTGATGCCCGTCGTCTTGCCAGAGGCCGCGTACACCTCCATCTGGGTGACGACCATCAGGGCACCGAGCATGGTGACTGCGAGGATCGCCGCGCGACCTCGCCGACTGAGGACGTTCATAGCCTCCCTCACGCGCCTGGGCGTGTTGGCGTTGGACCCCCGGCCGACTGGGTGTAGTGATGAGGCCCGGCCGCAGCGCAACGCAGCGAGCCAGCCGGGCGGGTCGTTGCAGATCCGCGACAAAGCGAGCTGACCGCGCCCGGTCGGGACCCGGAGGGTGGCTATCCTCGATCTGTGCGCCACCTCCTGATCCTCACCGAGGGCCAGTTCGAGGCCCACCACGCCAAGACCGCGGTCGGCGTGATCCGGTACGGCACCGACGACGTCGTGGCGTTGCTCGACTCCTCGATCGCCGGCCGCAACGTCGCCGAGTGGCTGCCCGGCCACGACATCCCCGCCGTGGCCACCGTGGCCGACGCGATGGCCCTGCCACGCAAGCCGGACACGCTCCTCATCGGGATCGCGCCGACCGGCGGGAAGCTTCCGGCAGCCTGGCGGCAGACGATCCTCGAGGCGATCCAGGCCGGCCTCGCCGTCCACTCGGGCCTGCACACGTTCCTTGGCGACGACCCGGAGCTCTCGGCCGCGGCCGCAGCCGCCGGCACGGAGATCGTGGACTACCGGCGACCGCCGGAGCGCCACGAGACGGCGATCGGGCGTCGCCATAGGCCCGGCAAGCACGTGATCCTGACGGTCGGGACGGACTGCGCCATCGGCAAGATGTCGGTCGCCCTCGAGCTCCGGAAGGCGGCCCTCGCCCAGGGCGACGCGGCCGTGTTCGTCCCCACGGGCCAGACCGGGATGATGATCGATGGCTGGGGCGTCGCGGTCGACCGGGTCATCAGCGATTTCGTCCAGGGGACGGTCGAGTGGCTGGTCGAGGAGGGCGAAGCGAGGGGCGACTGGATCATCGTCGAGGGCCAGGGCTCGCTCGACCACCCGGCCTATTCGTCGGTGACGCTCGGGCTCATCCACGGCGCGACCCCCGAGGCGATGGTCATGGTCCACAAGCCAGGCATGGCCGAGCACGACTTCGACCACCTGCCGGACGCCCACTTTCCGATCGCCCGGCTGCCCGCGTTCATCCGGCTGCACGAGACGGTCGCCGGGCTCGTCGCGCCGTCGAAGGTCGTCGCGGTCGCCCTGAACACGTCGCTGATCGCCGACGCGTCCGCGGCCCACCGCGTCATCGAAGCGACCGAGCGCGAGACCGGGCTGCCGACGGCCGACCCGGTCCGGTTCGGCGGCGATCGGCTGTGGGCCGCGATCCATGCCGCGCTCGAACCCGCGGGCGCCTCGGCTCCGGGGCCCGCGAGGGCGTGACGCTCGCCCTCCGGCACGAGGTCCTTCGCCTGCCGCTCCGCGACCCGTTCGTCATCGCCCGGGCAGAGCCCGGCGCCGGCCGCTCCGTCACGACGGTGATCGTCGAGCTGCGCCACGACCGGTTCCCGGGTGTCGTCGGGATCGGCGAGGGCTTTCCGGATCGCTTCTACGGCGAGACCACGGACACGGTGGCGGCGGTCATGCCGCTGCTGCTCGAGGCGATCGGCGAGGTCGAAGCCACGGCGGCGGGCGTCGCCGCGGCCAGCGAGCGGGTGACGGCCGCGATCCGCTGGAACGGCGCCGCCAAGTGCGCCGTCGACACGGCGCTCCACGACCTCGTCGGCCAGGTCGCAGGCCAGCCGGCCCATGCGCTCGTCGGCCTGTCGGCCACGATCCCGCCGACCGACTTCACCCTCGGCCTCGACGAGCCGGCCGTGGTCGCCCAGCGGGCGATCCGCGCCTCGGCGTTCCCGGCGCTGAAGATCAAGTGCGGCGGGCCGGCCGACCTCGCGACGCTGCGCGCGGTCCGGGCCGTCTACGACAAGCCGCTCCGCGTCGACGCGAACACCGGCTGGACGCCCGAGATGGCCGAGGTCCTCGTGCCCGAGCTGCTCGACGTCGGGGTCGAGCTCATCGAGCAGCCCTTCCCCGCCACCCGGCTCGACTGGCTGGCGGACCTCCAGGCGGCCTCGCCGATCCCGATCGTCGCCGATGAGTCCTGCGTGACGATCGAGGACCTCGATGCGCTGGCCGGCCTCGTCGCCGGGGTCAACGTGAAGCTTGCGAAGTGCGGCGGCATCGGGCCCGCCGCCCGGATGCTCGCCCGGGCCCGGGAGCTCGGCTTCCGGACGTTCCTCGGCTGCATGGAGGAGACGTCGGTCGGGATCGCCGCATCGGCGGCCGTGGCGTCCCTCGCGGACTGGGTGGACCTCGACGGCTGCCTGCTCCTCGCCGAGGACCCGTTCGCGGGCCTCGAGCTGGGCGACGACCACCGCTGGATCCTGACCGATCGACCTGGGCTGGGGGTCCGCCGGAAGGCCTGAATCGGGCCGACGGGCCGGCTGTCGGGCCATGTGGATAAGTTCGTGGACGAAAAGGTGGAGAAACCACCTTCCGGCGAATCGGCGGCCGGACGTACCATCGCCGGCACCGGCCAGACCTCCCGGGAGGGGCGTCCGGACACCCAAATCGCCCCAGACGGGGCCGCGGCCCGCTTCGCCGTGCGCTCCGACCGGTTTGCCGTGCCCTTCCGGCACGTGGGAGGAAGGATCGATGATCGCGCGCCCGGCGCCAGCGCGGGCGGTCTCTGCCGAGGCCGTGGAGTTCGTCCGCTTCTGCTACGGCCGCCGGCCCGTCGGCTGGCCGGAGCTGTACGACGAGATGTGCGCGGTGGCCGTCCGGGGCCTGTTCCGGGGCTGGGGCCCGGACGAGCTGGCCGAGCATGGGCTGGGGTTCGGGCTGTCGGAGATGGCCCGACTCGCGCAGGTCGTGACCGGCATCGTGACCGAGGAGCGGGCCTCGTCGACCGCGCGGGTCGGCCGCCGTTCGCGCTCGAGGGCCGCCGCGGTCGTCTAGACCGCCGCCCCGGCGATCGCTCCGGGCTCAGGCCCGGATCCGACGCCTCGCCATCTCGCCCTCGATCTGCCGCTCGGCCTCGACGTACTGGTCGATCCGCTCGCGGAGCTCGTTCGCCTCGGGCGCGTAGAGGTGGACCTGCTGCTGGAGGATGTAGCTCAGGCGCCGGCTCGTCATCCGGACGTGGTCAAGGTTCTTCATCAGGACGAGCGGGTCCATCGCCGCCAGGTCGGACGGGTGGTACATCTGCTTCACGGCCGCGAATCCTAGCGCGGCGAGCGGCGCGTCAGAGGCTCCGCAGCCGAGGCGGCCAGGTCCAGTCGACGGGGAGGGGCGCGCCGGCCAGGGCGCGGCGGCGCCCGGCCTCGGTCGCGCCGAGCACCAGGATCCGATCCCGGGCGGTCGCCCGCCCCGCCTCGTCGCCCCACAGGCGGGTCATCTTGCGATTCGGATCGACCTCGTCGACCGCGACGCCCGCCAATCGGTAGCCCTCCGGCCGGGCGGCCGCTTCCCAGACGCGATCCGCGAGGCCGATCCCGTCGACCGCGTGGCCGCGGTCGGTCGCGACCTCGCCGATCACCAGGACGACGACGGCATCGTCGGTGAGCGCCTGGCGCAGTCCGGCCAGGACCTCGCGCATGAAGGCGAGATACGGCGCCCGATGGTGGGCGGCATCGAGCGAGGCGTCGATCGCGGAGCCGTCGAGCCCGAGGAACCATGTCCGGAGCCAGTTGTAGTAGCCGTACCTCAGGACGCGAAGGTAGGGCGGTGAGGTCACCACGAGGCGGGCTCGATCCGGCAGGCCCGCGGTCCTGAGGGCGGCGCGGCTCCGAGCCCCGGCGTCGCGGGCGTCGCCCAGGAGCGCCAGCCCCGGCCCGCGCGGCGCCGGGTCACGCTGCAGCCGCCGCATCTTGGCCTCCAGGAGCGCGAACGTGTCGCGCTCCGGCGCCGCGTAGCCGGTGCGAGCGGCGTACTCGCGGACGTACCGGGGAGCCATGCTGAAGGTGTTCGGCATAAGGGTCGAGAGGTAGGCCGGGCTCTTGCCGTGGAGGATGCCGGTCATCGCGGCGGCGATGTGGCGATCCACCCGGTCGTCGAGCCGGAGGGTCTCGCGCAGGAACAGGACCTCCGCGAAGGTCCGCGGATGGAAGGCCACAGCGACCTCCGTCGGGACCGACCCGGGCTCGGCCCGCCCGGCGGTGGCCTGGACGTCCGCCGCGCGGCTGCGCCAGGCCCGGACCACGGCTCGGTAGGCCAGGCGGAGGGCGGTGATCCGGGTGGCCACCTCGGCCGGCGTCGCCGGTTCGAGCTTCGCGGCCGTCAGGCACCAGGCGAACGGATTGAGGTCGTTGCCGACGCCGATCCGTCCCTCGGCCGCGGCCTGGAGCGGCGCGGTCCCGCGGCCGGAGAAGGGATCGAGGACGACATCGCCCGGGCGGCTGTACCTGGCGACGAAGGCATGAGCGAGCGCAGCCGGGAAGCTCGCGAGGTACGAGCACATCGGATGGAACGAGTGGCCCCAGAGGCGGGGCTGGAGCTTCCAGTCCGGCTCGATCTGGAGCCGCGGGAGCTCGACCGGGAGGTCGAGGGCCAGCTGGGAGGCCCCGGAATCAGCCGTGGCCGACGCTTCGCGATCGGATCGCGCGGCGGTCATCCGGGCTCGGCTCCTCGCTCGCGGCCCGCGCCGGGCCGAGGGCCGGGGAGCATAGCACGGCCCCGGCTGCGCTCCGAACGGGTCGGAGCCGTCGCCGGGGCCGTCTCGCGCAGGCTGGCGCGCTCGACCTACAGGTGGATCGCGCCGAGGAGCAACAGGACCACGAAGATCACGACGAGGAGGCCGAGCAGGCTCGTGCCGCCCGTGTAGTAGCCGCCCCATGCGTCGCGATAGCCGTAGCCGATTCCGCCGAAGAGCAGGAACAGGACGATGAGGATGATCAGCAGCGTCAGCACGGATGTCGCCTCCTTCCGTGCCCGGCAAGGTAGCCGGAGCGGCGCGCCGGCCGCGTCACGTCCGAGCCGGCTGGCGCGACGGTCATCTCGCAGCAGGTCGTCCGGTAGACTCGCGGCCCCGATCGCGTCCCCGTAGCTCAGTGGACCAGAGCGGCTGCCTTCTAAGCAGCGGGTCGCAGGTTCGAATCCTGCCGGGGACGCCACCCGCGCTGACCGCCCGAGTGGACCGATCGGTCGGGCAGGGTAGAGTACCCGCCATGGTCGCTCGAACGGGCCGCCTGCTCACCGCCGTGGGGGCGGTCCTGGGCTCGCTCGTCCTCGCCCATTCGATCGTGTTCCTCGTCCGCTACGGCTCGGCCTACGGCGAGGAGCTGGCCCACAACGGGCACGACCTGGCGTGGTCGATCGCCGTCTGGGCCTCGATCGTCCTCGGCGTGGGGCTGGCGCTCGCCGGCGCGATCCAGCTGGTCCGGCTGGCGCGGGCCGCGAACCGGACCGCGTCGATCGCTCCGAAGCGCTCGCCGACAGCCGCCGAGATCGGTCGGCTCGATCCCCGGGCCTTCGTCCGGTCGTGGCTCCGCATCGGTGGCGGCCTCGCGATCGCCGTCGCGATCCTCCTCACCACTCAGGAGAACATCGAACGCGCCGGCGTCGGCCTCACCGTGCCGGGCGTCGGGCTGCTCGTCTCGCCCGAGTACCCGTGGGCCGTGCCGATCGTCGTCGGCGTGGGCCTCGCGGTCGGCTTCGTCCTCGCGCTGTTCCGCTGGCGCCGGGGCGTGCTCGTCGCGCGCCTCGCGGCCGCTCGGCGGGCGGCGCTCGTCGGCCGGACCTCGGCGCTGCGGCCGCGCATCCCGTGGGTCGAGCCGCGCCATGCGGCCATCGTCGCCCACCAGATCGCCGGTCGGGCCCCGCCCGCGGTCGTCGCCGCCTGACCCGCGCGCTCACCAAGAGCGCATCGACCGATCCCGCCCCGGCCGGCATGGCCTGGGCCGCTCTGGAGATTCGGATGTCTTCTCATCGCCTGCCCGCGCGGCCGAGGCTGGCCGCCATCCTCGCCGCTGCGGCGTGCCTGTCGCTCCTGCTGGCCGGGACCGCCCAGGCCCACATCGTCAAGACGTTCGGCGGCTACACCGTGGCCCTCGGCTGGAAGGTCGAACCGACCTATGTCGGTATCCCGAACGCCGTCCAGGTCATCGTCACCGACTCGAAGGGCAAGGCCGTCACCGACATCCCGGACGGTGACCTGACGGTCGTCGTCAGCCTGTCCGGCCAGTCCTCGGCCGCGCTGCCGCTCAACAACGCGTTCGATTCGGACACGGGCCTTGGGATCCCCGGCGACTACGAGGCCTCCCTCGACCCGACCGTGCCCGGCGACTACACGTTCCACCTGAACGGGAAGATCCACGGCGTGGCCGTCGACGAGACGGCCACCGCCAGCGACTCCACGTTCAACTCGGTGGTCGACGGGAGCTCCGTGGACTTCCCGACGAAGCTGCCCTCGATCTCGGACGTCGCCACGGCCGTGAGCCGGCTCGAGGCGCGGGCGTCCGCGGCCCCCGCCGCGAGCTCGGGACCGGATGTGGCGGCCATGGCCCAGGCGGCCCAGACGGCCGCGAGCGACGCGGCCTCGGCGGCCGCGTCGGCCCAGGCCCAGGCGAGCACGGCCCTCCAGGTCGGCATCCTCGTCGGGGCTGTGGGGATCGTCGTCGGCGTCGCCGCCCTGTTCGTCGCCACTCGGCGTCGGACCGGCGCGGCGTAACCACGCCGGGGCAGGGCATGCGCCGCGCTGTCGCCGCATCGACCATCGCGCTCGTCTGGCTGGCGGTCCTCGCCGGCGCGACGCTCGCGCATGCCCTGCCGCAATCCTCGGATCCGAGCCCCGGCTCGAGCCTCGCCCAGGCGCCGACCCAGGTCTCGATCGTCTTCGGCGAGCGGCCCGACGCCAAGCTGTCGTCGATCCGGGTCCTCGACTCGTCGGGGGCCGCGGTGACATCGGGCCCGACGACAGTCGCGCCTGGCAACGCGGATGAGCTGGTCGTCCCGCTCAACCCGCTGCCGCCGGGCGTCTACACGGTCGCCTGGCGGACCGTCTCCGCGGTCGACGGCCACAACGCCACGGGGTCGTTTGCATTCGGTGTCGGCGGCCAGACCCCGCCGCCGAGCGAGGTCGGCCCCGGCCCCGGGACCACCGTATCCTCGGGGCCATCGGACGCCGCGATCGCCGCCCGGTGGCTGCTCTTCGTCGGGCTGATCGGCCTCCTCGGCCTGTCCTTCTTCGGGGCGGTCGTCGCCGGCGCGGCGCCGTTCGACCCTCGGCGCCTGGTGCCGATCGCCTGGCTGCTCGCCGCCGTGGGCACTGTGGCCGTGATCGTCGTTCAGCTGAGCGAAGCCGGCGTCGCGCCCGCGGACGCGCTCGGAACGTCCTTCGGACCCGTCATCATCGAGCGGACGGCGGCCATGGTCGTCGCGGCCGCTGCCATCGCCGCGTTCATCATCCGGCCTCGCGCGGTCCGGCCGGCCCTCGCGGTCAGCGGGCTTGCTGCCGCCGGAGCGCTGCTCGCCGACGTCGGCGCCAGCCATGCCGCCGCCGGAGCGCTGCCGATCCTCTCGGTCGCCATCCAGTGGCTCCACGTGGCGGCGGTCGGGATGTGGCTGGGCGGCCTGGCCGGGCTGCTCGTGGCGACCCGGCGCGAGCCGGGCCCCGGGACGGCAACGCTCGTGAAGCGCTTCTCGTGGGTGGGCACCGCGGGCATCTCGATCGTCGCCGCCACGGGCCTGGTGCGAGCCATCCAGGAGGTCGGGACGATCGACCAGCTCCTGGCCACCGACTTCGGGCATCTCGTCATCATCAAGACAGGACTCCTCGGCATCCTGGCGCTGCTCGGCGCGTTCAACCACTTCGTCAGCGTCCCGGCCGCCGGGCGTCGACTCAGGGGCCTCCGACTGGTGGGATCCGGCGAGCTCCTCGTCGGCGCAACGGTGATCCTGTTCTCCGCTTCGCTCGTGAACCTGGCGCCACCGGTCGAGGCCGGCGGCGGTGGCGGCACTGGTCCGAGCGCGAGCCCGGCCGCGACCATCGGGCCGCTCGTGGTCAGCGGCAACGACTTCGGGACGTCGATTCGGCTCAGCCTCGCGGTCTCGCCAGGGCTCGCCGGGTTCAACACGTTCACGGCGACCGCGACCGATTTCGACACGGGCCAGCCGGTCGCGGCCACGAAGGTGAGCCTCCGCTTCGACCTGCCCTCGCGGCCGGACATCGGCTCGTCGTCGCTCGACCTGGCGCCATCCGGATCGAGCCCGGGCGTCTTCGTGGGGACCGGCCCGAACCTCTCGATCGCCGGCGCCTGGGCCGTGACGGCCCTTGTCGTGAACGGCACCGGCTCGGTCGAGGTGCCCCTGTCCGTGACGACCCGCTGCCCGACGAGCCCGTCGCCATCGCCGACACCGATCGTGACCCAGAACGCCGCCCCGGGGCTGCCGACGATCTTCACCGAATCGCTCCCGGCCGGTCGATCCGCGCAGGTTTACCTGGACCCCGGGACCGCCGGCCACAACGAGCTGCACGTGACGTTCTTCGATGCGAACGGCACGGAGCTGCCCGTCCAGAGCGTGACGATGTCCATCGGCCCGTCGAGCTGCGCGCAGTCGCCGCTGACCCCGCGCATGCTGGAGCCGGGGCACTTCGTCGCGGACGTCGACCTTCAATCCGGCACCGACGTCACGGAGATGACCGGACCAGCGCCCACCGGCGAGCAGCTCGCGGTCCAGATCCAGCTCACGGTCGACCCGGCGCCGCCGCCCTCGGCCGGCGCCAGCCCTCCGAGCTCCGTGCAACCATGAGGTCCCGATGAATCGCCGATCGCCCCGCTTCGCCGGGCTCTCGTCCGTCCTGCTCCTCGTGGCGCTGGGCTCCGTGGCCTGCGGCGGTGGGGCGAGCCCCACCACGGCGCCGGCGACATCGCCCGGGGCGAGCATCGTCTCGAGCTTCGGCCCCCGCCCGTCGTCGCCTGCCGTCGTGACGATCGTCGAGCCGACGAACGGCGCCCAGCTCAGCGGCCCGACCGTCCATGTCGTGCTGACCCTGACCGGGGCCACGATCGTGCCCGCGACGACCACGAGCATCAGCCCGACGACCGGCCACATCCACCTGTACGTCGACAACAACCTCGTCTCGATGAACTACGGCCTCACCCAGGACATCCCGGTGAGCCCCGGGACGTACGTCCTCAAGGCCGAGTTCGTGGCCGCCGACCACGCGCCGTTCAACCCGCGGGTCTACTCGGCCGAAGTCTTCTTCACCGTCAAGTAGCGGCGGTGCGGCTCGCCCGGTTCACGGTCCCGCGAGCCGCCGCGGCCGCGCTCGCCGTCGGCGCCGCGTGGGCGCTCGGGGCGCAGCTCGCGTTCCCGACGCTGACCCCGCTCTACGACGGCCTGTCGCAGCTCGACCCGTACCGCTACCTGACCCCGACGGGGAGCCAGCCCGGCAATCCCGGGGGCTTCGCCTCGAAGCCCGGCCTCGACGCCAACGGCCAGAGTCGAGCCTTCGCCGCCCTCACACCCGAGAACCCGCCGCAGGCCCAGCTCATCGCGCTCGGTGGCGCCTTCGTCGCGCCAGCCGGCTCGACGTCGATGGACGTGACGATCGAGCCCGTCCAGCCGCTCGACCAGCCGACGGCGGGGGCGATCGCCGGCAACGTCTACCGGTTCACGGTCGTGGACGATGCCGGGAACGCGTTCGGCGTCGCCCCGGGCGCCCAGCCGACGATCACGCTTCGGGAGCCCGATGGCGTGACGGACGCGGTCCTGGGCCACGACACCCCTGATGGCTGGGTCGCGCTCCAGACCGTGCATGGCGGCGCCCTCGGGCTGCTCCAGGCCCAGGTCACCGAGCTCGGCGACTATGCCGTGCTCACGGGCGTCTCGCCGCCGCTCGACCTCGGCCCGATCGCCGCGATCGGCCTCGCGATCGGGGTTCCGCTCGTCGCGGTCGCCGTCTATCTCGTGCTCCGGCTGCGTCGCGAGCGTCGGGCCCGGGCCATCGCCGCCGAATTGGCCCGCAACCGGGCCCGCGTGCCCTCCAAACGTCGTCGTCGCCGCTGATGGCGCACCATCCGGGTACAGACCAGGAGCCGACATGACCACACCGCTCGTCCACCCACGCCGCCGCCCGTCGCGCCTCGGGCTCGGTATCGCCCTGCTCGCCATCGCCGCCCCCGTCGGCGGCTTCGTGCTCGTGAAGGCCGTCTCGGCCCAGCCGATCCGGATCGGCGCCGTGTTCCCGATCACCGGCAACGCCCGGGCGCTGGCCGTGCCCGAGCTGACCGGCGTCCGCATCGCGGTCGACATGGTGAACGCCGACGGCGGCATCGATGGCCGGCCCGTGGTCCTCGACGTCCGCGACCTCGAGAGCCGGGCCGACGCCGACGGGATCATGGCCGGCTTCGCCCGGGACGGCATCCGGCTCGTCATCGGCGCCTATTCGTCGGACCTGTCCATCGCCGCGAGCGCGGCGGCCGACAAGGCCGGGCTGCTCTACTGGGAATCCGGCGCCGTGGCGGACCAGCTGACCGGCCGCGGGCTGCCCCTCGTGTTCCGAGTCGGGGCGAGTGGCACGAACCTTGGCTCCAACTCGGCGACGTTCGTCGCGACCCAGCTGGCGAGCCGGCTCGGCAAGGCGGTCGGCCAGACGCGGGTGGCGATCGTCAACGCGAACGACGCCTACGCGACGTCCGTCGCCGACGCGGCCGCGTCCACGGCAACGACGGCGGGCCTCGACGTGGTCGCCCAGGCGACCTACGACCTCGGGATGCCGGACTGGACTGGGCTGATGGACCAGCTGAAGGCGGCGCGCCCCGACGCGATCATCCTCGCCTCCCACATCCCCGATGGGGTCGCCTTCCGGCAGGCGATGCTGGCGTCGGGCCTCAGGGTCGGGGCTCTGATCGGCTCGACGATGGCCGAGTGCGACCCGGACTTCGCCGGCGATCTCGGGGCTGATGCGATCGGCATCTTCGCCTCCGATCGACCGACGGCCGGGTTCCGGCCCGATGCGCTCGATCCGACGGCGAAGGCGGCGTACGACCGCTTCTCGGCGGCGTGGGCGGCGGCCACGGCCGCTTCGGCGGCGCCCACGGCGGCGTCGGCGGCCTCGGGGGCCCCGGCGTGGGGCAGCGGCGACCCGGCGTGGGGCAGCGGCGAGCCGTACACCTTGATCGGGCCGGCCGAATCGCCGACCGCGGAGGCCTCGGAAGAGGCCCTTGCCGGGTTCTCGGCGGCGTGGGCCTTGTTCACGGACGTCCTGCCGGCGGCGGCGAGCACCTCGCCGGGCCTCGATCCCGCGGCCGTGGCCTCGGTTGCCCGAGCGGTGGACCTGCCGACCGGCGCGCTGCCGAACGGCGCCGGCCTCCGGTTCTCGACGGACGAAGCGACGCTCGGCCAGAACCTGCGGGCGGCCGCGGTGATCTGGCAGTGGCAGGCCGTCCGCCAGTACGCGTTCGTCTGGCCGCCGTCGTACGCGACCGGCGCCATCGCCTTCGTGCCGCTCGGCCGATGATCGCGGGGCGGACGGCCCGGCGATCGGAGAGGGCGGCGCTCGGCGCGGACAGCGCGACGCGAGGCGCTGAGGCGGCGGCGCTCGGCGGGGGTCGCCTCGCCGGTCATCCCGTGGCGGCTCGATGGCTTCGGCCGGCGGGGCTGCTCGCCGGCCTCGCGATCGTCATCGGGGCACGCTGGGCGGCGACGGTCGACGGCCTCGACGCGATCGGCGTCGGCGTGCTGTTCGGCGCCGCCCTGGTCTGGGTCGCGGTCGTCGGCAGCCAGGGCACGGTGGCGTTCCGCCGTCCGCGGGTCGCCGAGGTCGTCTACGGGGTTGTCGGCGGCACGGCGCTCATCGCGATCGCCGTCGTCGCGAGCTCATCGGTGCCGCGGCCGATCGGCGAGCCGGCGCCCTCGTTCGCTCCGTGGGCGGCGGTGACGCTGCTCGTGGCCGGGGCCGAGGAGCTCCTGCTCCGAGGCGTGCTCTTCCGAGCCGTCGAGCGCGCGGGCGGCGTTGTTGCGGCGGTCGCGGTCACGAGCATCGCCTTCGCCGTCATGCACGTCCCGCTGTACGGCTGGCACGTCGTGCCGCTCGACCTGGGGGTCGGGATCTTCCTCGGTGGCCTGCGGCTGGCCGGCGGCGGCTGGCTCGGCCCGGCCATCGCCCATGCGATCGCCGACCTCGCGACCTGGTGGCTGTGACCGCGGCCGCGACCGGCCGGCGCTGGGGCCTCGTTCGGCGCCGGGCGGCTCTCGCCAGCATCGTCGTCGGGCTCGCCCTCGCCTTCGCGACCGCAGCGACCGGACGCCTCGCCGGCCCGCCGCTCTACGACGGCGTGACCCAGGTCGAGCCGTACGTCTGGCTGGACCCACCCCCGAACCACCCCGGCAACCCCTCGAGCGGCGCGGCGACGCTGCCGGTCAAGGGCGGATCGAGCCCGCTGGTCACGGTCGCCACCCAGGAGCTCACGCCGCAGGCCCAGCTGTTCGCGGTTCCCGGAGCCCTCGTGATGCCGCCGGCCACGACCTCGCTGCAGGTCTCGATCACGCCGGTCCAGCCGACCGCCCTGCCGACCGACGGCCACATCCTCGGCAACGTCTACCGAATCCTCGTGACGACGCAGGCCGGATCGCCTGTCACCGCGCCCGCGTCGGCCAAGGTCAGCGTCATCCTGATGGCCCCCGATCCGACGACGACCCAGGCGACGATGGGCCTCTTCGCCAACGGCACGTGGACGACCCTCGACACGACGCCCGAAGGGCAGGCGGCCGAGTTCCTGGCCGTGATCACCCAGTTCGGGGACTTCGCGCTCATCGGACCCGGTGTCGGCCCGAGCGCCGTTGCCTCGGCCGGACCCGGCGCGACCGTCGCGGGCGGCACGCCGGTGATCGGCCCGCCGACCGTGGTCCCCGGCAGCGAGACGCCGGGCGGCGGGATCCCGACGGTCACGATCGCTGCCGGCATCGCGATCGGCCTTGTCCTGGCGGGCCTCGTCGCCGTCGCGATGCTGCCCGGTCGACGCCGTCGCGCGGTCGATCGCGACGGCTGGTCGAGGCGGCCGCCTCCACGGACCCGTCGCTAGGCGGTTTCCGCGACCACCGCCTCGCGCCGACCGCCGCCGGCGCGCTGGACCACCAGCTCGGCCGTCGAGCCCTGGACGAACAGCGTGAACAACACGATGCCGAACGCGATCTCCTGGAGCAGGCCGCGCTGCGGCAGGTCGGCCGGCAGCGAGAGGGCCATCGCCACGGCGACCGCGCCCCGCAGCCCGGCCCAGAACAGGACATGGAGCCAGCCCAGCGGCATGTGGCCGGTGCCGCGGGCCTGCCCGATCAGGCGCGACGCGCCGCCGAGCAGGCCGTAGACGACGACGGCCCGGCCGACGACGATCGCGACGACCCCCCACGCGATCCAGGCGGCCGCCTGGACGAGCGCCGCGAGCGAGATCGCCAGACCTACGAGCAGGAACGCGAACGCGGTCAGCAGGAAGGCGATGAACTCCCAGACCGTGTCGAGCGCCTCCCGGGTCCGCTCGCTCATCCCGACCCGGCGGCCGTAGCTGCCGATCACGATCCCCGAGGCCAGCGTGGCAATGACGCCGGACTGGTTGAGCCCGTCGGCGAGCAGGTACGTGCCATACGCCGCGACGAGGGACAGGCTCAGCTCGATCGGGTGGTCGTCGACGAGGGCCATGAGGCGCGTCGCGACGAACCCGCCCGCGACGCCGATCGCCGTGCTGGCCAGGATGGCGACCGCGAAGGCGCCCACCTCGTCGGCGAGCGTGACGCCGCCGGCCAGCGCCCGGATCGAGATCGCGAAGATGACGAGGGCCGTTCCGTCGTTGAGCAGGCTCTCGCCCTCCACGACCGTCCGCAGCTCGGTCGGCGAGCCGAGCTGGCGGAACGTCGCGATGACGGCCACCGGGTCCGTCGCCGCGACGATCGAGCCCACGACGAATCCAAGGCCGAGGTCCAGGCCGGCGGCGACGTGGAGGACGACGGCCACGAACGCGGCGGTGACGACGACGCCGGGCACGGCCAGCAGGGCGACTCCGCCGAAGGATCGCCGCAGCTCGCCGAGATCAAGGCCGAGCGAGGCCTCGAACACGAGGCCCGGCAGGAGGACGAGGAGCACCAGCTCGGGCGTCACCTGGAGCTGGGCCGGGCTCAGGTCGGCGGCCAAGAGGCCGACGAGGACGAGCGTCACCGTGTACGGGATCGCGAGGCGCCGGACGACGATGGCCACGATCGCGGCGACCGCCACGAGGGCGACGAACAGGCGGATGGCGTCGAGCGTCGCGGCGCTGGTCATCGTCGCCGGATGCTAGTACCCCCGCTGGCCTGACCGAAGTACGGCTTGGCGCAATCTCCACCGAACCGTACGTTCCTGCCGACAGCGAGCCGGTTCCGCACTCATCCTCATCCGACCTTCATCCGCCGGCCCGAACTGTCGCGAAAGGCCCACATCGAATGGCGTCGTTGGCTGTCAACGAGCTTGGCAAGATGCTGACTGCGTCCGAGGTTGCGGAGATGCTCCATCTCCACGTCAACACCGTGAAGCGGCTCGGCGATCGGGGCGAGCTCAAGTACTACAAGGTCTGCAAGCGCGGCGACCGCCGGTTCCTCCTCGAGGATGTCCGGCGCTTCCTCGACAACAACCGCTGACCGCGCGCAGGTCCTGACCGGACCGCCGGGGCCCGAGGCCCGCGGCGGTCTCGTCATTCCCGGGCCGGGATCAGCCGGGCCGCGAAGGCCGTCGCCACGAGGCAGGCGATGACGGCGACGACGATCGCCAGCTCGATCGAGCGGGCCGCGAGGAACCCGCCGATCGCCGCCCCGACCGGGTAGCCGGCGAAGTTGAACGACATCGAGACCGCGAACGCCCGACCCATCCAGGCCGGATCGGTCCGGCGCTGGCGGACCGTGAACATCGCCACGTCCATCGGCCCGTTGACCAGCCCGAACAGGCCCATCGCCACGATCGGCGCCGTGAGGCCGAGGGGCAGCAGAAGGATCGTGGTCGAGGCGGCCATGCCCAGCATCGGAACGGCGATGAAGGTCCGCTCCCGGCCGCGCGTGTCGAGCCGGCCCGAGATCAGCCCGGCGACCACGCCGGTGACGCCCGAGACCGCGAACACGAGGCCGACGGTCGCCTGGTCGAGGCCCAGCCGGTCGAGGACGATCAGCGGGACGACGATCGAGACGATCCCGCCCGAGATGTTCAGGGTCGTGATCGAGAAGCCGAGGCCGCGGATCGTCAGGTTGCTCCAGGCGTACCTGAGGCCGTCCCAGGCGTCGCGGAGGAGGCGCCCCGACGTGGCCGTCTCGGTCGGCGGATCCGGCACGCCGATGACGATGATCGCGGCCAGCGCGAAGACCGCCGCGATCACGAGGATCGCGAGCGGGCCGCCGGTGAGCCCGACGAGCAGCGCCGCGACCGGCGGCCCGATGATCGTGGCGACGACGTAGCCGTTCGAGTCGACCGCGTTCAGGCGCTCCCACAGGTATCGCGGCGCCATCAGCGGGAAGAGGCTCCGGAGGCCGGTGGCGCTCAGGGGGCCGGTGAGCGAGGCGAGGCCCGAGATGAGCACGAGCAGCCACGCCGGCAGGAGGTCGCCGATCGCCAGGGCCGCGATGAGCCCGAGCGAGCCGGCGGCGATCACGAAGTCGAGGGTGATGAGCCGAGTCCGGCCGTGGCGGTCCAGGAGCGCTCCGGCAATCGGGCTGACGAGCAGCCCTGGCGCGATGCCGGCGAACGTGACGATGCCCGCCAGCTCCGGCGAGTGGTACCGACCGAGCGTGAACAGCACGAGAGCAAGCCCGAGCATCGACTGGGCGATCCGGGCCAGCTGCATCCCCGACAGCGCCCGCCCGAGGTGCGGCACGCCGAGCAGGGCCCGGTACGAGGCGGTGGGGTTGGGCTCCGTCACGCTCCCTAGAATGCCGAACGTGCTCGACTTCCGCCCGACCGACGAGAACCGGCTCGTCCAGCGCACCGTCCGGGACTTCGCCGAGGACGAGATCCTGCCCCACATCCGCGAGTGGGACGAGCAGGGCGAGGTCCACCGCGAAGTCTTCGGGCGGATGGCCGCACTCGGCCTGCTCGGCGCCCCGATCCATGGCCGGTGGGGCGGCGCCGGGATGGACTACATCTCGTGGGCGATGATCTGCGAAGAGCTCGAACGGGCCGATACGGCATTCCGGGTCGTCCAGAGCGTCCACGTCGGGCTGAACTCGCTGACGCTCATGCAATGGGCGACCGAGGCCCAGAAGCAGCGCTGGCTCGTGCCCCAGGCAAAGGGCGAGAAGCTCGCGACCTTCGGTCTCACCGAGCCGGGTGTCGGCACGGACGCGGCGAACCTGGCCTCGACGGCCCGCCTCGACGGCGACGCGTACGTGCTGAACGGCCAGAAGCAGTGGATCAGCCTCGCCGACCTGGCCGACCACTTCCTCGTCTTCGCCTCGGTCGACCGGTCGAAGGGCTGGCGGGGCGTCACCGCGTTCGTCCTGGAGCGGGGCATGCTGGGACTAACGACCGGCACGCTGCACGGCAAGCTGGGGATTCGGGCCGGCAACACGGGCACGATCTCGATGGAGAACGTGCGCGTCCCGGTCGAGCACCGGATCGGCGAGGAGGGCGAGGGCTTCATCATCGCGATGAGCGCCATCGACCAGGGCCGGTACACGGTCGCCGCCGGGAACGTCGGCCTCGCCCAGGCGTGCCTCGACGCGTCCCTGAAGTACGCCCACGAGCGGCAGACCTTCGGCGAGGAGATCGGTCGCCACCAGCTCGTCAAGCAGATGCTCGCGAAGATGCTCGCGGGGACCGAGATGGGCCGGCTGCTCGTCTGGCGCGCGGGCTTCCTGAAGAACCACGGCGTTCGCAACACGCGGGAGACCTCGCTGGCGAAGTGGCACGCCACCGATCACGCGGTGGCCAGCGCCCTCGACGCGATCCAGATCCACGGAGCGAACGGCTACTCGAACGAGTTCCCGGTGGAGCGCTACCTGCGGAACGCGAAAGCGTCGGTGATCTACGAGGGCACCTCGCAGCTCCACACGCTCATCCAGGCCGACTACGCCCTCGGCTATCGCGAGGACCATCCGCTCCGCTGCGAGCCGCTCCCGGCCGAGGGCTTCGAGCGCCTGCCGGCGGCCACGGCGACCCAGACCGGCCGCGCGTGAGCGGGCGCGCCGGCCGATGACGCCGGGCGAGCGGCGCACCCTCGCGACCCTCGCCTCGACCTTTGTTCCCGCCGCCGACGGCGAGCGGATCGCGGCCCTCGCCGACGAGGCCCTTGCCCGGGCCGCCGACCCGGCCCAGGTCAGCCAGCTCCGGCTCGTGCTCCGAGCCCTCGAGCTCGGGCCCGCCAATGGCGTCATGGCCGGTGCCTGGGGGCCGTTAAACCGGCTGGACGCGGCGGCCCGCGAGCGGGTGCTGCTTGCCTGGGCCACGTCTCGGGTCCCCCAGCAGCGCGCGGCATTCGCCGCGTTCCGGCGGCTGCTCACGTTCCTGGCCTACGCCGATCCCGGCCCGCCGGAGGCGCCGAACCTCCTGCCCGCAAGCATCGGCTACGACCCGGACCATCCGCCGATCACCGATGACCTGACGCCGATCCGGCCGCTCGACATCGACCGGGCCACGCACGGCTCGGACGCCACGGTCGAGCTCGAGGCCGACGTCGTCGTCGTCGGCTCCGGGGCGGGCGGCGGCGTGGTGGCCGCGGAGGCGGCCCGGGCCGGGCGCTCGGTCGTCGTGCTCGAGGCCGGGCCGTTCGTCGACGAGGCGACCATGCCACGGATCGAGCTCGACGCGTTCTCGCGCCTGTACCTCAACCATGGCCTGCTCTCGACGTGGGATGGCGCCGTGACGATCCTCGCCGGATCCGGCGTGGGCGGCGGGACGCTCGTGAACTGGATGACCTGTATCGACGCCCCGGCCGATGTCCGGGCGGAATGGGCCGCCGAGCACGGGCTCGACGGGGTCACGGATGGCGAATGGGTCGAGGACGTGGCGACCATCGAGCGCGAGCTGGGCGTCGCACCGGCGACGGTCGTCCCGCCGAAGGACGAGCTGATCCTCCGGGGGGCGGCCGCGCTCGGCTGGGAGGCGGACCACATCCGGCGCAACGCGAGCGACTGTGGCGTCTGCGGGTCATGCCCCTTCGGCTGCGTCGTCGGCGCGAAGCAGTCGGGGATCCGGGTCCACCTGCGCGCCGCGTCGGAGGCCGGCGCCCGAATCGTCGATCGTGTCCGCGTGACGCGCGTCCTCGTGGAGGGCGGGCGCGCGGTCGGTGTCGAGGGTCGCCTGCTGGCCGCGGACCCGTTCAGCCACCTGCCGGTCACCCGCGCCGGCGACCCGACCGTTGCCGAGGTCCGGCGCCTGGTCGTCCGGGCGCCGCAGGTCGTCATCGCCGCCGGCGCGCTCCGCAGCCCGGCGGTGCTCCAGGCCTCGGGGATCGGCCATCCCGCGATCGGCCGCCACCTGCGCCTCCATCCCGTGTCCCTCGTCGCGGCCCTCATGGCCGAGCCCGCCGACATGTGGCGGGGCACGATGCAGGCGGCACGCTCGGTCCAGTTCTCGATGCCGGAGCCGGGCCGCCGCGGCTACGTCATCGAGTCGGCGCCGGGGCACCTCGGGCTCATCGCCCTCGCCCTGCCGTGGGCCGGCGCGGCGGACCACGCGGAGCTCATGGCCCGCGCCCGCCGGGTCGCGCCGCTCATCGCGGTCACGCGCGACGGGGGCGAGGGCCGGACGACGATGTCGCGTGCCGGCCGCGTCCGGATCGACTACCGGTTGGACGCCGAGGGCGTCGCGACGCTCCGGCACGCACTCGTCTCGATGGCCCGGATCGGACGGGCCGCCGGCGGCGTGTCGGAGCTCGTCGGCGTCGGCAGCCCGATGGTCCGGCACCGGCTGGACGGCGCCGACGAGGCCTCCCGCTTCGCCCGCTTCGAGGTCGACCTGGGCGCGACGGACTTCGCCCCGAATCGCGGCTCGGTCTTCTCGGCCCATCAGCTGGGCACGGTGCGGATGGGTGGCCGGTCCGCCGACCACGCGGCCGACCCGCGAGGCCATGTCCGTTCCGGCACGGGAGCCGGGGGCGGCATCGTCCGCGGGCTCTACGTCGCGGATGGCTCCACGTTCCCGACCGCGATCGGGGTGAACCCGATGCTGTCGATCATGGCGATGGCCCGGCGGATCAGCCGGACGGTGCTCGCGGAGTCGTCGACAGGGGGTTGACGCTGGCAGCCGTGACGACCCCGCGCCGGAGCCCGAGCTCGTCCGCGGTTGTCGCCGGATCGGCACCCGCCTCCTCGGACGGCGTGGCCTCGGCCCGGCTCACGCGCCCGCGGGCCGTGACGATCATCGCCACGGCCCCGATGATCACGGCCGACGAGACGAGCGTCCGGAGGCTGATCGGCTCGGCCAGGAACAGCGTCCCGAGGCCGACCGCCACGACCGGGTTCACGTAGGCATACGTGCCGATGAGCGACAGCGGGGCGTGCCGCAGGAGCCAGCCGTAGGTCGTGTAGGCGAGCATGCTGCCGAAGGCGGCGAGGTACAGGATCGCGAGGATCGACTCGGGCGAGATCGCGGACGGGTCGAACGTGCCGCCCTCGCCGATCAGGAAGCCCTCGACGAGCAGCAGCACCGACGCCGCGAGCATCTGGAGGCCCGAGGCGATGAGCGGGCGATGGGGCAGGTGGGCCTTCCTCGCGGCGTAGAGCGAGCCATGCGCCCAGCCCAGCGGTGCCAGCAGCAGCACGACGAGCCCGAACGCGTCGAAGTGGTTGGCGCCCGTGCCCGTCGGCCAGACCAGGGCTGCCACGCCGGCGAAGCCGACCACGATCCCGAGGCCGACGATGGGGCCGGGCCGCTCCCGGAAGTACAGCCAGCCGAGGACCACGAACCAGACCGGCATCATCCCGATGAGGATCGCGGCGATGCCCGACGGCACGGTGCGCTCGCCGAGGGCCACGAACCCGTTCCCGACGGCCAGCAGCAGCCCGCCGACGATCACGGAGTCGAGGAGCTGTCGGCGGCTCGGCCAGTGGCGCGCCTCGGGGCTCCGGACGAGGTCCCAGGCGACGAGGGCCGCGCCCGCGATCACGAACCGGATGGCCGCCATGAAGAACGGCGGCACGGTCTTGATCGCGATCGCGATCCCGAAGTACGTCGAGCCCCAGATGACGTAGATGACGCCCAGCGCCAGCCACAGCCGGAGGCCCGTCGCCCGCGCGGCAGTTGGCATAGTCTGGTGGTCCAAATCAGGTCGAGACTAGCATCCGGCCGGCCCGCTCGCCACGGTTCGATTTGGTTGCGATTGGGTCCGCCGGCGAGCCGGCGCCGTGCTTCAGGCAGCGAGCGAGACCGGGCGGCAGTGGCGGCACGGCCGGTAGCCGGCAACCGTGGCCGCACGGAGCGATCCGAACCTGACCCGGTGTCGAGGAGTGACCCGCCGGGCGTCGCGACACGTCGGGTGGCAGACGATGTGGGTCGTGTCCGAGCCCACGTACCGGAAGCCCTCGGCCGCCTCGGCCTCGAGACCGGGCACGTCGACGCCCTCGGCCGCGAGCACGCGGCGCTTGTTGTCCGAGCCGCCCATCGAGTAGTTCCCGATGTGGCCGTCGCTCCGGACGACGCGGTGGCACGGCACGACGAGCGGGACCGGGTTGCGGGCCAGGGCCGTCCCGACCGCTCGGACGGCCTTCGGGTGCCCGATCTCGGCCGCGATCCAGCCATACGGCCGGACCTCCCCGCGGGGGATCTCGAGCGCCTTCCGCCAGACGGCAGCCTCGAACGACGTCGAGCCGCGGAGATCGAGCTCGATCCTGGCCCGGCGGTCGCCGCCGAGGCGGCGGGCGATCGACCGCGCCAGCTTCGGTGGCAGAGCCTCCGCCCGCGAGGCCGGCCGGCCCGTGTGGTCCGTGAGCGCCTGCTCGAAGCGGGCCGGGTCGCCGGCCAGGGCCACCCACGACACGCCGCGCCCGTTCCAGGCGACGAACACCTCGCCGAGCGGCGATTCCGTCGCGGCAAATCGATCGGCGAGGCCGAGCGCCACGAGCGTGTTGGTGGCGAGCGAGGCCGGAGCCGTCGCGCGAAGGGTCGCGAGCTGCATCTCGAGGGTCGTCATGCGGGCACCTCCGCGGTCGCCAGTGGGCGGCCGCCATGGATCGGGGAGCGGGGTCGCACGATGGAGGTCGAGGCGACGTCGATCTCTCGAGGCTCGAGGCGGAGGCGCATCCGCTCGAGGCCGCGGGCGACCTGGGCCTTGATCGTGCCTTCCGGTCGGCCCAGGGCTTCCGCCGTCTCGGCGACCGAGAGGCCGTCGACATGGCGGAGGACGACGGCGGCTCGCATCGTCGGGGACAGGTCGAGGAGGGCCGACGCGAGGTCGGCGATCGCCTCCCGTCGCGCCATGGCCTGGGCGCCGGCGTCGCCGCCGTCGTCGGCGGGATCGAAGCCGGTCGCGAGCATCGGCTCGAGGGAGCGCGGCGGCCGTCGATCCTCGAGCCGGCGACGCCGGTTCCGGGCGAGGTTCACGGCGATCGAAGCGAGCCACGGTCGCAGCCGGAGGTCGCGCGTCCGCTCGGCGGGATAGCCCGCGATCGCCCGATACGCGCGGATGAGCGCGTCCTGGGCCACCTCCTCGGCGTCGCGAGGGTCGCCGAGGAGGCGGAAGGCGATCGTGAACAGCCGGTTCGAGTGATCGGCCACCAGGGCCGGGAACGCCTCGTCGAGGTCGGCCGCGAGCCGGCTCGCGAGGTGCGCGTCGGTGTCCATCGCCTCTCTCAACACGGCCTCCGTCGGAACGGTTGCAGTGTGCGCGAGGCGGCCGCCGTCAGCCGGTGATCGTGATGGTCCCCTTCATCGACGAATGGATCGAGCAGTGGAACGGGTACGTGCCGGCCTGGGTGAACGTCAGGCTGGCCGAGGAGCCGGTCGTGATGTGGCCCGTGTCGCAGCCGCCCGCGTCGAGCGTCACCGTGTGGTCCGTCGGACCGGAGTTCTTCCACGTGATGACGTCGCCGACCTTTGCCGTCACGTTCGTCGGATTGAACTGGAAATCCGCGACGCCGGCCTCGACGGTGCCGGTCGCCGTGGTCACCGTGCAGCCGCCAGGTGCGGCGGCCTGCGAGCCACCTGCGCCACCCGAGCCGGAGCAGGCCGAGAGGGCCACGACGGTGAGCGCGCCGACGGCGAGGCGAGCGAAACGATGCACGGGAGAGGCTCCGATCGATTGGGCCGATGGTCGTTGGAATGTACGTCGGCAGGCCCGGTATGGTTCGCGCGTGCCCGAGTCCCTGCGCGATCCGGCGCTCGGCGAGCGCCTGCTCCTCCACGAGGCCCGGGCGCAACAGTCGCCCGGGCGCGAGCTCCGGGACCTGGGCGACGGCTGGCTCTTCTACGACCCGGCGGACCCAGAGCCATTCTGGAATCGGCTGATCGGCCCGCGCTGGCCGTCGGAGCCGGCACGGTTCGCCCGGCGGCTCGACGAGGTCGTCACGCTGTTCGCGACGCTCGACCGGATCGCCCACGTCCGACCGCTGCCCGCCGGCAACGAGCCCGCTGACATCGAGGCCCGGCTGCTCGCGTCGGGCTTCGACCGGATCGGGTCGGACCGGCGCATGGTCCTCGTCGACCCCGGGCCGGCCCGTCGTCTGGTCGCGGCGTGGGCGCCACGGCTCACCGGGCCGCTGACGGTCGACCGACAGCCGGGTCGCCCGCTGGCGATTCGGGAGGGCTGGGCCGAGGACGCCGCCCTCGTGGTGGGCGAGGCCTTCGGCGTCGATCCGTTCCGTCGGGTCGCCCTCGAGACGGACATGCTCGCCTGCGCCGCGCGCCCCGGCTGCTCGGTCGTGCTGCTGCGCCACGATGGCCAGCCTGTCGCCGTGGCCCGGCGCGCGACGGTCGCCGGCGGCTCGTACCTGTCCTCGATCGGCACGCGGCCGGCCTGGCGAGGTCGGGGCTATGGCTCGCTGGTGACCGCGCTCGCCGTCGTCGAGGCCCTCGATGCCGGCGGCGAGCTCGTCCATCTCGCGGTCGACGTGCTGAACGCCCATGGACAGGGCTTCTACGAGGCGCTCGGGTTCGCCGTGCTCGGGGATCCGGTGGCGGATCTCGTGCTGCGATGACCGGCTGGTCTGGCAGCGAGGCCGGGCGGGCGATCATCGGGGCGGCGGAGGCGATCCTGGCCGACGCCGTGGCGCGAGATCGAAGCCTCGACGGCGGGCGAATCGCCGCGATCGCCTGGGCGACCGTCGACCTCGACCGTGCCGAACAGGAGCTGGGAGCGGCGCTGGGGGTCGAGCTCGCCGCCCGACCCTCCGCTCGGGAGCGGAAGCTCGGCGCGCGGGTGCGGTCGGCGAGCCCGTTCGCGGATGGGCCTGCGCTGCTCCTCCTCGAGCCGGACACCGAGGGGCGGCTCGCCGCGATTCTTGCCCGCCGGGGGGAGGGCGTCGCGCTGGTAGTGGTCGAGGCGGGCTACCGGACGCGGCGGCTCGTCGTCACCAGCGACCGCGGTGGACCACCTCGTCGAGCGCCTTCCGACCGCCTGCCTTCGGCGGGCGGGTGAGGTCTGCCGGGTCGGCCGGGTAGCCGAACGACAGGAGGTAGGGGCAGGCGAGCCCGTCGGGATAGCCGAGCAGCTCCTGGGCGAGGGCGGGGTCGTAGACGGTCGCCGGGCAGGACCCGATGCCCATCGCCCAGGCGGCCAGCATCATGTTGTCGGCCGCGGCGCCGAGATCCCACAGGTCGGAGGGCGAGCCGTTCGCGCCGCGCGGGTCCGGGGTGATGAGGGCGATCGCGACGGCCGCCCCCGCGAGATGGCCGGCGTACGGCCCGACCTTCGAGAGCTCCCCGAGCTGGGCACGATCGTCGATCACGATGAAGTCCCAGCGCTGGCTGTTCTTCGAGCTGCCAGCATGGCGGCCGGCATCGAGGATTAGCTCCAGGCGCTCGGTCTCGAGCGGGCGCGGCTCGAAGCGGCGGACCATCCGCTTCGTCCGGATCGCGTCCCAGGTGTCCATCGGCTACTCGGTGATCCGGCCGGTGGCGACCGGCTCGGGATCGGGTGACGCGATGGCCCGGACGAGGGTCCGGACGCCCCCGGGCTCGCCCTCCAGCGCCGAGAACCCGCGGTCCTCCCGCTCCGGCATCCGCGTGGCCGGGACGTCCGCGGCGAGGGCAGCGGCGGCCTCGGGCGTGAACGGGCCGTCCAGCCAGCGCGTCAGGAACAGGCCGATGGCCCGCCGGTACGAGGGGAACTCGAAGAGCCAGCTGTGGTGGCCGCCCGGGATCGTGAGCGCCTCGATCGGCAGGGCCGCTGGATCGTCGCCTCGCGCTCGGCGGGCGATCGCGACCAGCCGGTCCTGGTGCCCCGGCGGGACCACGCGATCGTCGCTGCCGTTGATGAGGAGCACCGGGCCCCGGTACTGGGCGATCGCTCGGGCCGCCGACACGGCCGACACCCGGTGCCCGCGCGGCTGCAGGAACACTTGCGTGGTGAGCCACGCCAGCGGGTAGGCGATGACATTCGGGATCGGGAGGCTGGCGAGGTGAAACGTCTGGCGAGTCAACCGGTAGGGGTCGGCCGGCGAGGCGATCGCCACGACGGCCCGAACGCGCGGCTCGGCCGCCGCGGCGAGCAGCGCCCCGATCGCGCCCATCGAGTGACCCAGGACCCCGACCGCCGACACGTCCGGCCGGTCGAGCAGCCAGCGGACGCCGGCCAGGCTGTCCGCGCCGAACTCGCCGGCGGTGAGCGGCAGGACCTCGCCTGGGTTCTCGCCGTGGCCGCGGACGTCGATGGTCAGGACGTGCATCCCGATCCGGCGGAGGATCAGCGCGTTCGGCAGCGTCCTGTCGCGCGCCGACTCCCAGCCGTGGACGAGCAGCACGGCCGGCCGCGGGGCATCGGCGCCCTCGGCCGGGATCCACCAGCCAGGCAGCGTTCGGCCCTCGACCGTCGGCACGTCGACGCGGGTGAATGGCAGGCCGAGGCTCGATGGGTCGGACTCGGGGAGGTGCCGTCGCGGGTACCCGGCCCGGGCGCGGTAGGCATGCGCGAACCGCCACGCCCCGAGCGGGATGAGGCCGATCGCCGCGGTGATGCCGGCCCGGCGGCCGGTGATCCGGGAAGCCACGACGTAAGGGGACGCCGGGCCGGGGAGGCTGTCAAGCGAGGCCCGTCGATACACTTCCCTCGTGCCGAAATGGGATCCCCATGACGTCCTCGGAGTGCCCCGGAATGCCTCGCAGGCCACGATCAAGGCCGCCTGGCGCAAGCTGGCCCGGGAGCATCACCCCGACCTGACCGGCGGCGACTCGCAGGCAGCGCGGGCGGCAACACGACGGATGGCCGAGATCAACCAGGCCTACGAGCAGCTGCGGATCGGCCGGCTGGGGCAGGGGAACGGGACCGAGGCTGCGGCGACCAGGCGGCGCTGGCCGCCGGCCGAGAAGCCGACGCGGCCGGTCACCGGCCGGCTGGACACCTCGGGCACCTTCCGCCCGCGGAACACGACGACCGGACCGGCCCATCGCCCGGCCGGCCGCCCGCCGATCCGCGTCGACCGCCTCGATCGCGAGCCGCTCCGCGCCTCCCATCCGACCGGCCCGCTGAATCGGTCGCGCCAGCGCAACTTCAGCCCGCCGCCGCCGCCGAGCCTCGACGACGCCCTCGCCCTGACGATCGCATTCGGCAAGTTCCACGGTCACACGCTCGGGGAGATCGCCAGCTTCGAGCCCTCGTACATCGACTGGCTGGCCCGGACGATCGCCCGTGACCCGGAGCTCGTCGCGGCCGCCCGCGTCGTCCAGGAGGACCTCGACCGGCGCAGCGTCGCTCGCCGGCCGCGGCCGGTCGGAGCCTGACCATCCGAGCGCGTCGGGCGGTCGTCGCCGCCCTGCTCGGGCTGCTCGTCGCTGCCTGCGCCGGTGGTGGCGCCGGGGCGACGTTCTCGACCTCCGGCCCTTGCCTCGCCGACGGGCGGGCGCCCGGGGCGTTCCCGGCCCTCGAGGCGCTGGCGCCAACCTCGCTGTCCGGCACCCCGCCGACGTCCGTCGACTCCGGGCGGAACTGCTCGGACGCGGCGCTCGGGACGCTCGTCGAGCGCGGGGTCCGGGAGCTGGACTTCGGTGGCGCGACCTGGGACTACGGCCACGGCGCGGGCACCTCGATCGCGGTGCTCGCGCTGCCGTCGGGGCAGCTGCCCCTGGCCTGGACCGAGGAGTTCTATCTCGCCGGCGCGATCAACGGGACGAAGACCGACAACGTCAAGTCGTCGCATCCCAAGGTCCCGGGGGTGGCCGACGCCTTCCGGATCGATGCCCTGAACGACGACTCGCAGCAGGCGATCGTGGTCTGGCAGGCCGGGGACGACGTCCGCGTGGTGATCGTCGCGAGCCCGATCGGCCCGACGGCCTCGATGGCCGAGCACGATGCGCGGGTCGCGGCCGCGATCCAGGCTGCCTTGCAGGCCTCGGGGATTCCGGTACCGTCGCCGTCATGACGGACCGCGACTCCTGGCAGGAGCGCCGCCGGGCCTGGAAGGTCGAGCGCCTCGACCTCGCGCTGGCCCGCTCGCCCGAGCGGGCGAAGCGCTTCGCGACCCTCGGCGAGATCGAGCTCGATTCGCTCTACGGGCCGTGGTCCTGGCCGGCCGACTTCGATCCGCTCCGCGACGTCGGCCTGCCCGGCGAGCCGCCGTTCACCCGCGGCATCCACCCGTCCGGCTACCGCAGCCGCCTCTGGACGATGCGGATGTTCGCCGGGTTCGGCGCGGCCGAGGACACGAACGCCCGGTTCAAGTCGCTGCTGGCCGCGGGCCAGACGGGGCTGTCCATCGCCTATGACATGCCGACGCTCTACGGCTACGACACCGACCAGCCGGAGGCCGAGGGCGAGTTCGGGACCTGCGGCGTCGCGGTCTCGTCCCTGGCCGACATGGAGGTCCTGCTGGCCGGCCTGCCGCTCGACGGTGTCTCCACGTCGATGACGATCAACTCGCCGGCCGCCCCGATCTGGGCGATGTACATCGTCGCGGCCGAGAAGGCCGGGTTCCCGCGCTCAACCCTCGAGGGCACGACCCAGAACGACATCCTCAAGGAGTTCGTCGCCCAGAAGGAGTTCCTGTTCCCGCCCGAGCCGTCGATGCGCCTCGTCACGGACACGATCGAGTTCGGGACGCGGGAGCTGCCGCGCTGGAACACGATCTCGATCTCGGGCTACCACATCCGCGAGGCCGGCTCGACGGCGGTCCAGGAGCTGGCATTCACGATCGCCGACGGGATGGCCTACGTCGAGGACGCCCTGGCCCGGGGGCTGCGGGTCGACGACTTCGCGCCACGCCTGAGCTTCTTCTTCAACTCCCACAGCGACTTCTTCGAGGAGATCGCGAAGTACCGGGCGGCTCGGCGGGTCTGGTTCAAGCTCATGAGCGAGCGCTACCACGCGGAGAACGAGCGATCGACCTGGATGCGCTTCCACACCCAGACGGCCGGTGTCTCCCTGACCCCGCAGCAGCCCCTGAACAACCTGACGCGCGTCGCGATCCAGGCGCTGGCGGCGGTCCTCGGCGGCACGCAGTCGCTCCACACCGACGCCTACGACGAGGCGCTCGCCGTGCCGACCGCCGGGGCCGCGCTGCTCGCCCTCCGGCAGCAGCAGATCCTCGCCGAGGAGACCGGCGTGACCGGCACGATCGACCCGCTCGGCGGGTCGTGGTTCGTCGAGGCGCTGACGAACCAGGTCGAGCGCCAGGTCTGGCGGTACATCGACGAGATCGATCGCCGGGGCGGCATGGTCAAGGCGATCGAGGAGGGCTATCCGCAGCGGGAGATCGCCGACTCGGCCTATCGCTTCCAGCGCGAGCTCGACGACGGCGAGCGCCGGATCGTCGGGGTCAACGCCTACCTCGACGACCGCGAGGAGACGACGGTGCCCGTGCTCGAGGTCCCGGCCGGCTCGCTCGAGGCCCAGCTGGGCCGCCTCGCCCGGATCCGGCGCGAGCGGGATCCGGCCGCCGTCGAGGCGGCGCTGGCCGGCCTCCGGGACGCGGCGTCGAGGGCCGGCTCGTCGGAGACCAACCTGATGCCGCACTTCCTGCGCTGCGCGGCCGCCTACGCGACGCTCGGGGAGCAGTGCGGCGTCCTTCGCGGTGTCTTCGGCGAGTACCGCGAGCCGGTCGCGGTCTAGGGATCGACGGAGGGCCCGCGATGTACCTCAATGCGCTGGAGTTCCTCGAGGAGGAGCGCGAGGGCTGGCGGCCCTTCGAAGCCCTCCTCGACCTGAGCGACGAGCAGCTCGGGGTCGGCGTGTCCGGCCCGGACCGCTGGTCGGGGCGGGACCTGATGGCCCACCTCGTCCACTGGCAGGCCGGCTGCCTCGACGTCGCACGGGAGCTGGCCGTCGGTCCCCACAGCCCGACGAAGGAGCGTCAGGATCGCGAGTGGGACGAGCGCGCCGACGCCATCAACGACGAGATCACGGTCGAGTGGGCCAAGCTCCCGATGTCCGAGGTCCGGCGTCGGTTCGAGACGACGCCCGGGGAGCTCCGCGGCTACCTGACGGTCGTGCCCGAGACGCGCTGGCTCAAGCACGCCGACTACCTGGCGTACTTCCTGAACGAGACCACCGACCACTACGCCGACCACACGGCCGATCTCGAGGTGATCCTCGAGGCCGCCCGGTCGTGACGGTTCGAGGCTGGTGACCGGACCGACCCTCGCCACGACCGTGGCCGGCCTCGCCGCCGGGCTGGACACCCAGGTCGTCATGGCGGGCGGCTCGATCACCTGGAGCCGAGGCGAGACCGCCTTCGCCGTGCTCCACGGATCGGCGGTCGAGCTGCGCCTCGATCGGGCCGTGGCGGCGGCAGCGCTCAGGACGCCAGACACCGCCCCATCCCCGCGCGGGCCGGAGTGGGTCTCGTTCGCCCCGTCGACCCTCGAGGGCCACGATCTCGACCGGCTCGAGGCCTGGTTCGGCCTGGCGTACCGGCGCGCCGAGACGGCAGCCCCGCGAACCTGACACCCTGCGCTGATGCCCGCCTACGACGCCTTCGATCGCTACGTCGCCGACCACCTCGCTGCCTGGACCGGGGAGCTCGCCGAGTTCTGCGCGATCCCGTCCGAGGCCACGGACCCGGCGGCGCTCGAGGCCGCGGCGGACTGGGTCGCGGCGCGCTACCGGCGCCTCGGTCACGGGACCACCGTCGACCTCGTCACGAACCGGGGGGACCCGCCGCTCGTCGTTGCCGAGATCGGATCCGGGCGGACGGTCGTCGCGCTCCAGCACTACGACGTCCAGCCCGCCTCGCCGTGGCATCTCTGGACGACGCCGCCCTACCAGCCCGACGTGCGGGACGGGCGCCTGTATGCGCGCGGGGCATGCGACAACAAGGGCGAGCTCATGGCCCGGATCTGGGGGCTCGAGGCCTACCTGGCCACCGTCGGCGAGCTGCCATGCCGGGTCCGATTCCTGACCCAGGGCCAGGAGGAGGGCGGCGGCGACTCGTTCCCGCGGCTCCTGGCGATGCGGCCCGGGAGCCTCGAGGGCGACGCCGCCCTGAGCGAGGGCGGCGGGCTCGACGTCGAGGGCCGGCCCGTGGTCTTCGCCGGCGTCAGGGGCATGGTCACGGTCGAGCTGGTCTGCCGGACGATCGCGTATGACGCCCACTCGAGCCTCGCGAACCTGCTGCCGAGCGCGCCGATCCGGATGGTGCAGGCCCTCTCGACGTTCTGGGACGCCGAGGGTGTCCCGGCCATCGAGGGCCTCAAGGCGCAGGTCCGACCGCCGACGTCGGCCCAGCTCGCCGTCCTCGAATCGGCCCCGGCCGGCGCGCTGGAGGCCGAGCTGATGCCGGAGTTCAAGGTCGATCGGTTCGTCGCCGGCCGCACCGGCCAGGCGGCTGTTCGCGCGCTGGCCCTCGATCCGACCGTGAACGTTCAGGGCCTCTGGTCGGGCTACACGGGTCCTGGCGGGAACACGATCACGCCGGCCGAGGCCCATGCCCGGGTGGACATCCGGCTCGTGCCCGACATGGATCCCGAGACGACGGTGGCGACGCTGCGGCGGCACCTCGAGCGCCACGGATTCGGCGATCTCGAGGTCGTCGAGAACGACGATCGCTACCGCGCCTGGTGGACGACGCCGGACCACCCGCTCATCCAGGCGTCGGCCCGTGCGTCCGAGGCCGCGACGGGCAAGCGGGCGGTGCTGCAGGTGTCCGCCGCCGGCACGGAGCCGATGTGGGACGTGGCCGCCGCGCACGAGCTGCCGATGTCGACGATCGGGGCGACCGACCCGGACATCCGCGTCCACGCGCCGGACGAGAGCTACAGCCTCGACAACGCCGCGACCGCGGCCCGGATGTTCGGCCGCTTCCTCGACGAGTTCGCCGCGCTGGACTAGCCGGCGCCGGGAATCGAGACGCCCCGGCGGGCCCGCCGGGGCGTCGCTGTCTGCGAGGTCGCTCAGGCCGCGGACGATGCGCTGTCGCTTGCCGGAGCGGCCTCGACCTTCGGATACGAGGCCAGCTGGAACTGCGACTCCAGCTGCTCGGCCGGGCGGAACCCGACGACGCCCATCGGCTGCTTGCCCGGGGCGAAGAAGGCGATGGTCGGGATCGACATGATGTTGAACGCCCGGGACAGGCCGGGGTTCGCGTCGACGTCGACCTTGACGATGTCGATCGAGCCCTCGTACTTCGCGGCGAGCTTCTCCATCTCGGGCGCCACGAGCTTGCAGGGCCCGCACCAGGCGGCCCAGAAGTCGACGACCACGGGCCTGTCGTTGTGGAGCACGACGTCCTCGAACGTGGCGTCGGTGGCGGTCTTGATCGCCATCTGGATGGGTTCCTTTCTCCCGCTGGGCGGGACTCGTCGTCCTAGCGGGCGATCGATTGGAGCAGGTGATAGGCCTCGAGGACACGGGTGTCGGCGAGGCGGTAGAAGACGGTGCTGCCCTCGCGGCGCGTGGCGACGAGCCCCGCGGACCGGAGGACGGCCAGGTGCTGGCTCATGTTCGGGACCTGGCACCCGACACGCATCGACAGCTCGCTGACGGACAGCTCGCCGTTCGCGAGGGACTCGAGGACGCACAGGCGCTTCGGGTCGGCGAGCGCGCGGCCGATGACGGCGGTGCGCTCGTAGCTCGCTTCGGACGCGGCCGGCGCCGCGATGTCGATGACCATCGCGACCATCATGTCACTGGTTGCGCAATCGCGCAAGTCCATCGGCTGTCCGAACGGTCGGAGCCGGCCGCTATCCTCGCCCGATGGCCGACCTCATCGCCTCGCCCGAGCGGATCGCCGCGGCCCGAGAGCGCATGGCCGGCAAGGTCCACCGGACGCCGATGCTATCGTCGAGCACGGCCGCCGCGTTCGTCCGGGCCCAGACGGGGGTTCGCCTGGCCGACGATCGGGTCTACCTGAAGGCCGAGCACCTCCAGAAGACCGGCTCGTACAAGCCGCGGGGCATGGTCAACAAGGTCGCAACGCTCGGGCTGGACGAACGTCAGCGGGGCGTGATCACGATCTCCGCCGGCAACGCCGCCCAGGGCTATGCCTACGCCGGCCACGTCGAGGGCGTGCCGATCACCGTCGTCATGCCGCTCGCCGCGAACCCGGCCAAGGTCGCCGCGTGTCGCGGCTATGGCGCCGAGGTCATCCTCATCGGCTCGACATTCGAGGAATCGTGGGCCCAGATGGAGCGGATCGGGGCCGAGCGCGGCCTCGTGTTCTGCCATCCGTTCGACGACCTCGACGTGATCGCGGGCCAGGCCTCGGTCGGGCTCGAGATCCTCGAGGACCTCCCAGATGTCGACCTCGTCATCGTCGGGATCGGCGGCGGCGGGCTCGTCTCGGGGGTGTCGACGGCGATCCGCCGGGCACGGCCGTCGGCCCGGGTGGTCGGCGTCGAGCCCGAGCTGGCCAACGGGATGGTCCTGGCGCTGGCCGCGGGCCACCCGGTCAACATCGCGCCGCGGAGCGTGGCGGACGGCCTCAACGGCCCATATGCCGGCGAGCGGAACATCGCCGCGGTCCAGGCGTTCGTGGAGCAGGTCGTCGTCATCGACGACGCCACGATCCTCGCCGGCATGCGGTTCGCCCTGGAGCGGACGAAGCAGGTCGTCGAGCCCGCGGGAGCGGCCGGGCTGGGGGCGCTGCTGACCGGGCAGATTCCGATCCACGACGGTGAGCGGGTCTGCGTGATCCTCTCGGGTGGCAACCTCGACCTCACGAAGCTGGCCGACTACCTCGAGCGGGCGGCGCCCCTCACCGCACCATGACCGACGCCCTGGAGCCAGCCGAGCCCGCGAACCCGGCCGAGGCCGCGGCACCCGCGCCGGCCGCAGTCGCGGCACCCGCGCCGGCCGTTCCGAGTCCGGAGGTCGAGCCGCCGCTCCGGGCCTACGAGCTGCCGAGCGCCCGCCAGGTCGTCACGTTCGGGCTGTCGCTCGCGTACCGGGCGAGCTCCGAGCTCCGCCGGGCATCGATCTACATCGGCCTGCTCACGCTGGCCCTTCTCGGCCCGCCGATCGTGTTCCTCATCGAGCTCATCGCCCACTTCCAGGTCACCGACGCGAGCACGTTGGCGGGCATGTTCGCCTCGCGCGACCCCGCCACCGTGGGGCCGCTGCTCCTCTTCGTGGTCCTCCTCTACCTCGCGATCGTCGGCTGGCTTGCGGTCTCGGTCGACGGCCAGCTGATCGCGGTGGCCCTCCTCGCGGCCCGCGAAGGTGACCGGTCGTTCACCCTCCGCGAGGCCACGGTGAGGGCGAGGCAGGTCTTCTGGCGACTCGTCCGGGGCTCCATCCTCGTCGGCCTGGTCACGGGGATCCTCCAGCTCGTGCTGGGCGCCGCGTTCTCCGCGGCGTTCACGAGCGGCACGGGCACCAGCGTCGTGCTGTCCGTCCTCGGGGCGATCCTGGTCGCCCCGCTGGGCTTCCTCGCGACCGGGGTCGTCCTCGGCGACGTTGGGGCGGTGGAGGCACTGCGGCGCTCGATCCGGCTCGCCCGGACGCGGCCCCGGATCGCCCTCGTCGTCGCCCTCTTCACGCTCCTGAGTGCGGCGATCCAGCTGTTCGCGCTGTCCGCCGGCCTCGACCTCTTCGTCGGCGCCGCGAGCGTCGTCCACCTCGGCTTCAGTGGTGGGGCCGGACCGCTGGCCGTCGTGATCCTCGGCGGCCTGGCCTTCGTGATGGCGTTCGGCAGCCTGAGCTTCACCGTGGCCGCGCTCGTCGCCGCACCGCAGGTCGCCGCGTTCCTCGGCCTGACCTTCTACACGGGGGGCCTCGATCGAGCCCGCGAGATCCCGGCCGGGGCGCCGAAGTTTCGATGGGTGACGCGGCCGATGATCGCGGTGATCGTCCTCGTGATGCTGGGCTCCGGCTACGGCGTCGCCTCGGTGCAGGGCGTTGCGCCGATCCCGCGAAGCTGGATCGTCGATGACCTCGCGACCGTGAGCGCCGGCCGGACGGTGTTCCAGTCGGGCGCGCCCGTGACGGTGACGGATCCGGCGGGCGACCAGACCTGGCCGGCGACGCCGCTCGACATCCTCGGGGCGACCTACGCCCTCGCCCCGACGGTGCCGGACTGGGTCCTGGGCGACGTCTTCGACTGCAACGCGGCGGGGGTCACCTGTGGAACCTCGAGCAACGGCGCCGCGGCCTTCGACGACGGGGCGCTGGTGTTCGTCATCCGCCTCGCAGGTCCGGTACCCGCCCTCGCCGGCGACGACACGAGCGACGTCGGACCGGTCCTCGAGGGGAGCGGCCTCGCCCCGGCCCCCGACCTCTCGAACCTCCTCGCGCCGGCCAACGAGGCGTTCGTCACCGAGGCCTACCGCGGGCAGATCGTCGTCACCGACTACGCCTACCAGGACGGCAAGTGGGCGTACTACCAGACCTCGTCCCGCTCGCGCTGGTTCGGGAACGACCTCATGACGATCATCCCGTTGAAGTACATCTCGCAGCCGACAGCCTGGGATGCGATCGCCTGGCTCACCAGGGCGACGGGCACGGGCTCGAGCCGCGACGAGCTCCGATCGGACAAGGGCCCGCTCCGCCCGTTCGAGACCCCACCGACCCTCTACCTGCAGCCGTAAGGCGCGCGTCGGGGCGACGCGCCACGGACGGGCGGTCCTAGCCGGCTCCGAGCTCGTCCAGCCGCTCGTCGTCGATCCCGAGGTGGTGCGCGAGCTCATGCACCACCGTCCGGCGGACCTCGGCCTCGAGCTCGTCTGGATCGGGGAAGTCCCATTCGAGCGGTGCCCGGAACAGCGTGATCCGGTTCGGGCTCAGCGCCCAGTCGGCGGCGTAGGCCGTGCGGGGCACGCCCTCATAGAGGCCGTACATCGAGTCGTCGAGGGTCAGGCCATTGTCGAGCAGCTGCTCGTCGGAGGGCTCCTCCTCGACGATGACGGCGACCTCGCCGAGAGCCGCCCGGAAGGGGTCCGGGATCGAGGCCAGGGCTCGATCGACCAGCGCGTCGAAGGCCGCTCCGCGTCGGGCTTCGCGGGCCGCCCGCGCCGGCCCACGGCGTCGGCCCGAGCCGCGCACGCGTTTCGTCATCGGCGGCAGGATGCCACGCCTGGAACCCGCCGATCGCTGGTCGCTACGATCCGAGCGTGAAGGCCGTGTACACGCCGCGCCACAAGGCCCACGACGTGAGCTACGAGACCTACCTCGGCAGGGCGATTCCGGCGAACGAGGTCGTCGCCCGGGCCGAGCTGATCCGCCAATCGCTGGTCGCCGACGGTGGATTCGAGCTCGTCGGGCCCACCGACCACGGCGTCGAGCCGATCCTGGCCGTGCACGACCCCGGCCTCGTCCGGTTCCTCGAGACGGTCTGGGCCGATGTCGAGGCCGAGAACTCCGGTACCGAGGCGCTGATCGCCGACACGTACCCGGTCAAGGCGATGTTCGAGGGCATGAGCCCGGAGCAGGTGGCGGCCCTGCCCGAGCCGACGGCGCCGGGCGGTCGCGCCGGCTGGTGGGGCCTCGACACCGCGAACCCGATCGTCGCGGGCACGAACGACGCGGCCCGTGGCGCCGTCGACGTCGCCCTCACGACGCTCGACCTGGTGCTGGAGGGCGAGCCGATCGCCTACGGGCTGTGCCGGCCGCCCGGGCATCACGCCGGCCGGTCGATGGCCGGCGGCTACTGCTTCTTCAACAACGCCGCGATCGCGGCGGAGGCGTACACCCGGGCGAGCGGTGAGCCGGTCGCCATCCTCGACGTCGACTTCCATCACGGCAACGGGACGCAGCAGATCTTCTGGCGCCGCGGCGACGTGTTCTATGCCTCGCTCCATGGCGATCCGCGGCGCATCTACCCGTTCTACCTCGGCCACGCCACCGAGACCGGTGAGGGGCCGGGCGCCGGGGCGAACCTGAACCTGCCCCTGCCCGCAGGAACGGGCGACGAGTCCTACCTCGCGGCGATCGACCGGGCGCTCGCGGCGATCGACGCCCGGCCCGGCTCGCTGATCGTCGTCTCGCTCGGCTTCGACACCTACCGGGACGACCCGATCTGCGACTTCGCCCTGACCACGCCCGGCTACCACGAGATCGGTCGGCGCGTCGCGGCGCTCGGACGCCGGCTGGTCGTCCTCCAGGAGGGCGGCTACTACGGCCCGGCGCTCGGGCCCAACGCGGTCTCGTGGCTGCGCGGCGCGGCGGGCCGGGAGCCCGCCGCGACCGCTTCTTAGGTCGGAACGGGAACCGGGCGTACCATCCGCGGGTCATGGCGGATCTGCCCAATCACGTCCGCAAGCTCGTGGCCGAGATCGAGACCGAGATCGGCGAGGCCGGCTCCAATGGCCACGTCGCCGAGGCGATCCAGGGCTCGGGCTCCCTCCACGAGCCGGGTGGCCCCGTCGAGGAGGCCGTGCGGGAGATCCTGGTCGAGGTCGGCGAGGACCCCGATCGGCCGGGCCTCCGCGGGACGCCGGACCGGGTCCATCGGATGTACGCCGAGCTGACGGCCGGCTACCACGTCGATCCCGACCGGCTGGTGAACGACGCGATCTACGACGTCGGCTACTCCGAGATGGTCGTCGTCAAGGACATCCCGTTCTACTCGCTCTGCGAGCACCACCTGCTGCCCTTCTTCGGGAACGCGTCGGTCGCCTACATCCCGAAGGGCCGGGTGATCGGGCTCTCGAAGATCCCGCGCGTCGTCGAGATGTACGCCCGCCGGCTGCAGGTCCAGGAGCGGATGACCCAGCAGATCGCGGAGTTCCTCGACGACCGCCTCGGGCCGCAGGGCGTCGGCGTGGTCATCGAGGCCACGCATCTGTGCGCGGTCATGCGCGGCATCCGGAAGCCCGGCACGATCATGACGACGGCATCGGTCCTCGGCCTCTTCCGGACGCGCGACCGCACCCGAGCCGAGTTCTACAGCCACCTCGAGCGACGTCCGCCGAGCTCGTAGCCCGCGGAGCGCCGGGGATCGCGGAGCGCCGGGATCGCGTCCGGTCGCGGACGCGGGAAACAGGGGGAGCTATGAACGTTGCGACCGAGCAGCCGACCGTCAAGCAGCTCATCGCCACCATGGACGACGCCTGGGCGCCGTTCCACGACGCCGTCCGGGCCCTCCCGGCCCAGCTCCTCGAGCAGCGGCTCGGCGAGAACGGCTGGACGCGGAAGCAGATGCTGGCCCACGTCGCCGCCTGGCACGACATCACGGTCGAGCGCCTCAGCGGATTTCATGAGACCGGCGAGCCGGCCCCGTTCCTCGAGGACGAGGACGCTGTGAATGCCCGTGCTGCTCGAGGTGCCGAAGGCCGGACGACCGGCGAGGTCCTCCTGACCCTCGACGAGTCGTTCCGCCGCCTCCGCCGCGAGGTCGCCCGGCTCAGCAACGAGGACGCGGTCGCGTTCGACGCCTGGGCGGCCCGCATGATCGCGGGCAACTCGTTCGGCCACTACGGCGAGCACCTGTCCGACCTCATCGTCCGCCGTTAATACAGGCACGGCCGCCGGCGCGAGCACGTCCGGCGACGGGAGCACGGTCTGCCGACGGGAGCACGGTCTGCCGGCGCGAGCACGTCCGCCGGCGCGAGCACGTCCGCCGGCGCGAGCACGTCCGCCGCTCGGGCACGTCCGGCGACGGGAGCACGGTCTGCCGTTCGAGCACGTCCGCCGGCGCGAGCACGTCCGCCGGCGCGAGCACGTCCGCCGTTCGAGCACGTCCGCCGCTCGAGCACGTCCGCCGTTCGAGCACGTCCGCCGGCGCGAGCACGTCCGGCGACGGGAGCACGGTCTGCCGTCGCCGGCTCGGGCACGGTCGCCCGACTCTGGGACGTCGCCGGCTCGGGCACGCGCCATCGGATGGTGGCACCCGGGGCCGTCCGCCTCGGGCGGTCGCCGTCGACCGCTATCGGCGGTCATGAGACGTGGGCACGCGTCATCGGACGGTGGCAGCCGGCGCCGCGGCCCTCGCTCGCCCAGGTTCGACTCGCATCCGCTGTCCGATGACGCGCTGGCGAGCCAATACGCGGTTGTTGGTCGGTTACGAGACTCCTGCGGCCACGCGGTCAGCTCAGGAGTCCCTTGATGTCGCGTTTGCCTGTCAGGGGGATCGAGCACGGGCGGAACGTGGTCGGCAGGCGGATCGAGCACGGGCGGAACGTGGTCGGCAGACGGATCGAGCGCGAGCGGAAGGTGGTCGGCAAGGCGAGGCGAGCGCTTGGCGAGGGTGTTCGTAAGCCGCACGTGAGCTCCAGCCAATCGGCATCGGTCATGCTCGGACCGTGCCGGTTCGGGACTCGATCGCCGCGCGCGGAGAGCGACGCAGTCGCCTCCTCAGGCTCCGTGCCGCAGAAGAGCTCGTCGCTGCCCGTCAGGCGGCAGGTCTGAGCAGCCGCGAGGTCGCGCGCCGTGTCGGCGTGAGCCCGGACCGGATCCGCCGCGTCGAACGAGCGGAGGCCAGGTCGGCGACGATCGACCTCGTGGCGCGCGCAGCGATCGCGGTCGGGCTCGATCTCGCGCTGTCGCTCCACCCGAACGGAGATCCGGCTCGCGACCGCGGTCATCTGGCACTTCTCCGTCGCCTTCGCGCTCGAGTTGCAAGCGTGAGGTGGAGAACGGAGGTCCCGATCCCGATCGCAGGCGATCTGCGGAGCGCCGACGCCGTCGTGACGATCGCGGCGGGCGAGATCATGATCGAAGCCGAGACGCGCGTGAGCGACGTGCAGCTCGTGGAGCGGCGCTCGGCAGCCAAGGGCCGGGACCTCGGCGCGCTCCGCGTCGTCCTGCTGCTCGCCGACACCGCCCATCACTGGACGCTCCTTCGCCAGCACCCAGAGCTCCGGCAGCGCTACCCGATCGGGACCTGCGAGGTCCTGGCGGCGCTCCGGGCAGGACGCGACCCTGGTGGCGACGGCTTGGTCATCCTCTGACCGATACCTGCCACTGGCACGGATCGATGGGCTTCCCGGGGTGGCACAATCCCGCCGATGCCAGATCGCCCGATCAAGGTCCTGATCGCGAAGCCCGGCCTCGACGGTCATGACCGTGGCGCGAAGGTCCTCGCCCGCGGCCTTCGCGACGAGGGCTTCGAGGTCGTCTACACCGGCCTCCGGCAGACGCCCGAGATGGTCGCCACGGCAGCGCTCCAGGAGGACGTCGACGTCGTTGGGCTGTCGATCCTGTCGGGCGCCCACATGACGCTCGTGCCGCGGGTGACGAAGCTGCTCAAGGAGCGCGGCATGGACGACGTGCTCGTGGTCGTGGGCGGGATCATCCCCGACGAGGACGTCCCGAGCCTCAAGGCGGCCGGGGTCGCCTCGACGTTCGGTCCGGGCACCACGATCGCCGAGGTCGCCGAGTTCCTCCGGGCGCACGCCCGCCAGCCCGCCTGACGTGCCCGCGCGCGGCGAGTCCGCGCCGGAGGCGCGTGCCGGTCACCTGGCCGAGTCCGCGCTGGCGGGCGACCGTCTCGCCCTCGCGAGGCTCCTGACCGCCGTCGAGAACCGGACGCCGATCGCGGAGGCGGCCCTCCGCCAGCTCTACCCCAAGGGCGGCCGGGCCCACCTCGTCGGCATCACCGGGCCGCCGGGCTCGGGCAAGTCGACCCTCGTGTCGGCGCTGATCGCCGAAGCCCGGGCACGTGGCCGGCCGGTGGCGGTCATCGCCGTCGATCCGTCGAGCCCGATCACCGGCGGGGCCCTGCTCGGCGACCGGGTCCGGATGCAGGCGTACTCGGCAGACCCCGACGTGTTCATCCGGTCGATGGCGGCCCGCGGCCACGCCGGCGGCCTGTCCGCGACGACGACGACGGCCGCGGCGGTTCTCGACGCGGCGGGGTTCGATCTGATCCTCATCGAGACCGTCGGGACCGGACAGTCGGAGGTCGAGGTTGCCGCGGCGGCCGACACGACCGTCGTGCTCGAGGCGCCCGAGATGGGCGACGAGGTTCAGGCGATCAAGGCCGGCCTCCTCGAGGTCGCCGACATCGTCGTCGTGAACAAGGGCGATCGACCCGGTGCGCAGCGGACCGCGTCGCAGCTCCGGGCGATGCTCGTGGCGAGCTCGCGGGTCACGGCGCCGAACGGCCACCACGGGCGAGCGCACAGCGTGTCGGCACACGCCGCCGATGCGGGAGCATCGGCGGCCCCGGCGACCGCGCCGGACGGCCACCGGCGGCCGAAGGAGCCGCTCGTCATGGTCACGACGGCGACGACCGGGGATGGCGTCGCCGAGCTCCTCGACGCGCTCGACACCCATCGCCGGCAGGTCGCCGCGGCGCCCGATGCCGCCGCGCGCCTGGCCCGGGCGTCGTCCGAGGTCTGGTCGCTCGTCGGGGATCGGGTCCGCCAGCGGCTCACGGACGGCAATCGCAGAGCCGCGACCGAGGCGTTGCTGCGGTCCGTCGCCGCCCACGAGCTCGACCCATATGCCGCCGCGGACCGGCTCCTGGCGGCGCGGTAGGCTCGCGCCGATGTCGTTCGAGTACGTCTTCGTCGCGGGCGCCGGGCTCATGGGCCACGGCATCGGGCAGGTCCACGCCGCGATCGGGAAGCAGGTCGCGCTGTACGAGCCCGACCTCGGGCGAGCAGAGGCCGGGCGCGATCGGATCGCCGGCAACCTCGACCGATCGGTCGCGAAGGGCCGGCTCTCTCAGGCGGACCGCGACGCCATCCTCGGGCGGATCCACGTCACGGACCAGCTCGACGAGGTTCGGAACGCCGACCTCGTGATCGAGGCGGTCTTCGAGGATGTCGCCGTCAAGCAGGGGCTGTGGCGCCAGCTCGACGAGCGGGCTCCCGAGGACACCATCTTCGCAACAAACACGAGCTCGATCTCGATCGACGAGCTGGCCGAGGCGTTGAGCCCGGCCCGCCGCGGGCAGTTCGTCGGGATGCATTTCTTCAGCCCGGTGCCGGTGATGCCTCTCGTCGAGATGATCCGCGGCGAGGCGACGACCGACGCCGCCGAGGGGCAGATCCGTGCTCTGGCCGACGAGCTCGGCAAGAAGCTGATCGTGTCGGCCGATCGGCCCGGGTTCATCGTCAACCGGATCCTCATGCCGATGCTCGCCGAGGCGATGCGGATCCTGGAGGAGGGGAGCGCGACGGCCGAGGACATCGACACCGGCGCGAAGGTCGGGCTCAACCACCCGATGGGCCCGCTCGAGCTGGCCGACTTCATCGGGCTCGACGTCTGCCTGAACGTGATGAACGTGCTCCACGAGGGCATCGGGGAGGAGCACTACCCGGCGCCGAAGGTGCTCGTGGATCTCGTCGCCGCAGGGCATCTCGGCCAGAAGACCGGCCGGGGGTTCCACACCTACCCGCGTGGCTGACGGTTTCCGCGTGTCTGACGGCGGGCTCACCGCGGAGGAGCGGCTCCTCCGCGACACCGCCCGGGAGTTCGCCCAGCGCGAGGTCGCGCCGACCGCCATCGAGCGCGACGAAGCCGAGCGCTTCGACCGATCGATCTTCAGCCGCATGGGCGAGCTGAGCCTGACCGCGGCCCCGATCCCCGAGTCGGCGGGCGGCGCCGGGTTCAGCTACCTCGGCTGGACGCTCGTCATGGAGGAGCTCGGGGCGGCCGACATGGCGAGCGCGGTCATGCTGTCCGTGCACATCCTGTCCCAACTCCCGGTCGTGACGTTCGGGAGCGAGGAGCAGCACAGCCGCTGGCTGCCGCCGATGCTCGCCGGCGAGGCGCTCGGGGCATTCGGCCTCACCGAGCCGGGCGGGGGCAGCGACGCGGCGGCGCTCCGGACCCGCGCGACCCGCCACGCCGGCGACGGCTCGGAGCTCCCGGCCGCGGCACCAGCGTCGGATGTCGTCTCGTACAAGCTCTCCGGCACGAAGATCTGGATCTCGAACGCGCCCGAGGCCGATCACTACCTCGTCTTCGCGACGATCGACCCATCGAAGGGGTCCAAGGGCATCACCGCGTTCCTCGTCGAGAAGGAGACGCCAGGCTTCCGGTTCGGGGCCCACGAGAAGAAGATGGGCATCCGGGCCTGCCCGGCGGCGGAGCTGGTCTTCGAGGGCGCCGAGGTCCCGGCCGCGAACCGGTTGGGCGAGGAGGGTCGCGGGTATCGGATCGCGCTGTCCGCTCTCGCCGAGGGCCGCATCTCGATCGGCGCCGGGTGCGTCGGCATCGCTCGCTCCGCGCTCGAGCAGGCCGCCGCCTACCTCCAGCAGCGGAAGGGGTTCGGCGCACCGCTGTCGGAGCTGCAGGGGCTCCGGTTCATGCTCGCCGAGATGGCGCGCGACGTCGCCGCGGCTCGAGCCCTCGTGCGCGATGCCGCGCGAGCCAAAGATCGCGGCGAACCGATCGGCGTGCCGTCGTCGCTCGCGAAGTGGACGGCGTCGGACGCCGCCATGAAGGTGGCCACGGACGCCGTCCAGCTCTTCGGCGGGAGCGGCTACTCCCGCGAGACCGGGATCGAACGCCTGATGCGCGACGCGAAGGGCGCCCAGATCTACGAGGGCACGAACCAGATCCACCGGCTGATCGTGGCGGAGAATCTCCTCGCGACCTAGGCGTCTGGGCCGTCCAAGGGGGCGCCGCCCCGCCGGGATGTAGGATCGGTTCGTGGCCATGCAGCGTTCGAGCCCCAACGGGCAGGTCTTCCTCGTCAGCGCGGCACGCACGCCGATCGGCAAGTTCGGTGGGCTGCTCTCCACCACCCCGGCCGTCGAGCTCGGCGGGGTCGCCATCCGCGCGGCCGTCGAGCGGGCCGGCCTGCCGGACGGGACGGCGATCGACGAGGTCCTCATGGGCCAGGTGATCCAGGCCGGCGCGGGCCAGGCACCGGCCCGTCAGGCGGCCCTGAACGCCGGCCTCGCCGAGACGACCTCCGCGACCACGATCAACCGCGTCTGCGGCTCGGGCTTGAAGTCGATCATGCTGGCCGCGGCGGAGATCCGGGCGGGCGATGCCGAGGTCGCCGTCGCGGGCGGAATGGAGAACATGAATCTCGCCCCGTACCTCCTCCCCAACGCCCGCTTCGGCTATCGACTCGGGGACGGGAAGGTCGTCGACTCGACGGTCCACGACGGGCTGTGGTGCTCCATCGAGGGCTGCCACATGGGCACGCACGCGGAGCGCGTCGCGATCGCCGAGCACGTCAGCCGGGTCGACCAGGACGCGCTCGCCCTCACGAGCCACCAGCGGGCGATCGCCGCGATCGATGCCGGCCGGTTCACCGACGAGATCACGCCCGTGACGGTGACCGATGCCAGGGGCCGCGAGACCGTCGTCGACACCGACGAAGGTCCGCGGCGCGACACGTCGCTGGAGGCGCTCGCCCGGTTGAAGCCGGCCTTCGACCTGCCGACCGGGCCGGACCGCGGCGACGCCACGGTCGGGACCGTGACCGCCGGCAACGCTCCCGGCATCACCGACGGCGCGGCCGCCACCGTCGTGGCCAGCGAGCGGGCCGTCGAGCGGCTCGGGCTCAGGCCGATGGCCCTGATCCTCGGCTATGCCCAGGCCGAGGTCGCCCCGAAGTGGCTGTTCCTCGCCCCGGTCGAGGGCGTGAAGAAGCTGCTCGACAAGGTCGAGATGCCGATCGACGCCTTCGACCTCGTGGAGATCAACGAGGCGTTCGCCGCCCAGACCCTCGCCGACGGCCGCGAGCTCTCGTTCGATTGGGATCGCGTCAACGTGAACGGCGGCGCGATCGCGCTCGGCCACCCGATCGGCGCGTCGGGTGCCCGGATCATGACGACGCTCCTGTACGAGCTCCGCCGACGGCAGGGCCGGTACGGGCTCGCGACCCTGTGCCTCGGCGGCGGCGGCTCCGTCGCCATGGCCGTCGAGCGGGTCGACTAGCTCCCGCACCGAGCGGCGAGCCGGTCGGGCCATGAAGGTCGCGGTCTTCGGGGCAGGCGCCGTCGGGTCGTATCTCGGGAGTTGCCTGGCCAAGGCCGGCGCGGGCGTCCACCTCATCGCCCGGGGCAAGCACCTCGACGCCCTCCGCCGCAGCGGGCTCACGCTCGTCACCCCACGCGGCAGCGAGACGGTCCGCGTGGCCGCGACCGACGACCCCGCCGGGGTCGGGATCGTCGACGTCGTGCTGTTCGCCGTGAAGGCCTACGACACCGAGTCGGCCGCGAGGCGGCTCAAGCCGCTGCTCGGCCTGCGGACGGCGGTCGTGTCGCTCCAGAACGGGATCGAGAACGAGGACCAGCTCGCCGCGATCATCGGCCCCGATCACGTGGTCCCGATGGCCGTCTACATCCTTGCCGCGATCGAGGAGCCAGGGGTCGTCCGGAGCGGTCCGGCCCGGGTGGTCCTCGGCGAGTATTCGCCGGGGCCGCCCTCGAAGCGGGTCGACGATCTCGCCGAGATGTTCCGGCTCGGCGGCGTCGAGGCCGAGGTCACGGCCGATGTCCGCGTGGCCAAGTGGCAGAAGTACACCTTGCTCGTCGGGTTCTCGGCCGTCAGCGCTGCCAGCCAGCTGCCGCTCGGCAGCATCCGCCAATCTCCCGCCGCCGTGGCGATGATGCGAGCCGTCATGCAGGAGGCCTTCGAGGTCGCCACCGCGTTGGGCGTGGCGCTGCCCGACGACCAGGTCGAGCGGTCGATCGGGCGGGTCCTCGCCCAGGCCGATTCCGAGGGCGCCTCACTGCGGAACGACCTGCTCAAGGGCCGGCGGATGGAGCTCGACGCCCTCCAGGGCGCGCTGATCCGGCTCGGACGCCAGGCCGGTGTTCCGACGCCGTGGACCGAGGCGGCCTACGCGATCCTCGAGCCGTGGGCGATCAAGAACGGCTCCAGCCAGGCCGGCAACCCGGACGTGGCCCGGCTGACGTAGGGGTCGATGAGCCTCGGCCGACTTATCCTGAGCGCATGACCGACACCCTGGCCCCGGCCGCCACCAGCGGCACCGGCGCGGCCCCCCGGACCTTCCAGCTGTACATCGCCGGCGAGTGGGTCGACGGGGTCGGCGGCGAGACGTTCGAGAGCCTGAACCCGGCCGATCGCCGCGACGTCATCGGGCGCTTCCAGCGGGGCACCGCCGCCGACGTGGCAATGGCCGTCAAGGCCGCCGAGATGGCCCTGCCGCGATGGAAGGCGACGCCTGCCCCGAAGCGCGGCGAGCTGCTCTACCGTTTCGGCGCCCTCATGGCCGAGCACAAGGAGGAGCTCGCCCGGGCCATGACCCGGGAGATGGGCAAGGTGCTCGCCGAGGCGAGGGGCGACGTCCAGGAAGGCATCGACATCGCCTTCCTCATGGCGGGCGAGGGTCGCCGGATGGCCGGTGAGACCGTGCCTTCGGAGCTGCCGGACAAATGGGCGATGAGCATCCGCCAGCCGATCGGGATCGCCGGGATCATCACGCCCTGGAACTTCCCGATGGCGATCCCGTGCTGGAAGACGATGCCGGCGCTCGTGACCGGCAACACGGTCGTGTTCAAGCCGGCCAGCGACACGCCCCACTGCGCCACGCTTCTCGTCGAGCTGATGGCCGAGGCCGGTATCCCGCCCGGCGTCGTCAACCTCGTGACGGGAGCCGGCGCCGACGTGGGCGACGCGATCGTCGAGTCGCCGGACGTCCGGGTGATCTCGTTCACCGGCCACACCTCGACGGGCAAGCACATCGCCGAGCGGGCGGCCCACCGGCTCAAGCGAGTCTCGCTCGAGCTCGGCGGCAAGAACGCCGTTGTCGTGATGCGCGACGCCGACCTCGACCTCGCCACCGACGGGATCATCTGGTCGGCCTTCGGCACGACCGGCCAACGCTGCACGGCCGCGTCGCGGGTCATCGTCGAGGAGCCGGTCGTCGAGGACCTGCTCCGGCGCCTGGAGGCCCGAGCGACGAAGCTCGTCCTGGGCTCCGGGCTCGACGAGCGGGTCGACGTCGGACCGCTGATCAACCCGGCGGCGGTCGAGAAGGTCGGCTCGTACGTCGAGATCGGTCGGACGGAGGGGGAGCTCGTCATCGGCGGCGCGACGGCAACGGACGGCGCGCTCGCGAACGGCAACTTCTTCCAGCCGACGATCTTCGCCGGCGTCGGGCCGATGGACCGGATCGCCCAGGAGGAGATCTTCGGACCGGTCCTCTCGGTGGTGCCCGTCCCGGACTACGCCGCCGCGGTCACCGCCCTGAACCAGACGAAGTACGGGCTCTCCTCGTCGATCTTCACGCGCGACACGAACACGGCGTTCCGGGCGATGCGCGACTTCGAGACGGGGATCGTCTACGTGAACGCGGGCACGACGGGCGCCGAGACCCACCTGCCGTTCGGCGGCTGGAAGGAGACCGGCAACGGTCACCGCGAGGCCGGCCACGCCGCGCTCGACACCTACACCGAGTGGAAGGCGATCTACGTCGACTATTCGGGCCGGCTGCAGCGAGCCCAGATCGACAACCAGCCGGGCTGAGGGCCGGCCCGCGATGTCGACCTTCGAGGACGTCCGGCGGATCGCCCTCGCCCTGCCCACGGTCGAGGAGGTCGTCACGTGGGGCTCGGACCTGACCTTCCGGGTCCGCGGCAAGATCTTCGCCATCGGCGGCGAAGGCGCGGAGATCGTGTCGATCAAGGCCTCGCCCGATGCCCAGGCCGACCTCCTCGCCCTCGACGCGACGACGTTCTCGAAGGCCGCCTATACGGGCCGCTTCGGCTGGGTGAACGTCCGCCTCGCGGGCGTCGACGAGCCGATGCTCGAGGAGCTGCTCGCGAACGCCTGGCGTCAGACCGCGCCGAAGCGCGTGGTCCGCGAAGCCGACCGTTAGGGCTCGCCGGCCGGCTCTTGGGGTATCCTCCGCCTCCGCGGGCCCGTAGCTCAATGGCAGAGCAGCTGACTCTTAATCAGCGGGTTGACAGTTCAAGTCTGTCCGGGCTCACCACGTTCCCGATCGCGCAAGAACCAACGACCCCCCGGGCAGGCGCCCGAGGGGTCGTCGTCGTTCCCGTGGCGACCGCACTCGCCGCCTGGTGATGACGATGCCCCGAGGCTGTCGCGGCGGCAGCCCGCCGTCGAGAGGCGCGTTCGTCATCCGACGGCGTGCGGATGGCCTATGCGGCCGGGCACCACCGAATCAGGGCTGCAGCCCGATGGCGAGGCGGCGCCTTAGATCGACGGTCGCTCCATGGCCGGCACCCGCCGGCGACCGCTGGAGCGATCGACATGCTGCAAGCCCACGAGCGACAGGTTGCCGAGGCCTATGAGGCCCACCGCGGGCCCCTCGTCCGCCATCTCACCGCGATCACCCGCGACCCCGCCGACGCGGAGGACCTCGCCCAGGACGCGTTCCTCCGGCTTGCCGCAGAGGTCGCGGCCGGCCGCGCACCCGACGACACGGGGGCATGGCTGCACCGGGTCGGCTGGAACCTGGCCATGAGCCGGGGCCGGCGTCGGTCGGTGGCCGACCGGCGAATCGCCGAGCTGGCCCGACCGAGCGAGCCCAGTCAGCCCGACCGCATCGTCATCGGCCGCGAGGCTGGCACGACCCTGGCGTCGGCGCTCGAGACCCTCCGACCCGTCGAATCCGAGGCGATCCTGCTCGCCGCGAACGGCCGTCGTGGTGACGAGGTCGCCGCGGCGCTCGGCCGATCGGCTGGCGCGACCCGCACCCTGCTCTGTCGCGCCCGGGCGAAGCTGCGCCTCGTCCTCGATCAGGAGGCCCTCGTTCCCGCCTGACGCGATGCGTATCATCGGCGGGCCGTGGTCGACCTCCTCGAACGGCGCGCGTTCGTCGGGCGCGAACGGGAGCTGGCGCGTCTCGTGGCGCTGCTCGACGATGTCATCGACGGCTCCGGCCGGACCGTCATCGTCGCCGGCGAGGCCGGGATCGGGAAGTCGCGGCTGGTCTCGCGGTTCGTGACCGTCTCGGTGGACCGGGCTCGCGGCGAGACGGGCGCCTGCCTTCCGCCCGGCAGCGGGGCGCTGCCGTACGGGCCGTTCGTCGAGATCCTCCGGGGGATCGTCGCCGACATGCCGCGCGAGCGCCTGCCCGCCCTGCTGGGGCCGGGACGCGGCGTCCTGATCCGGCTGCTGCCCGAGCTCGCGAGCCGCGAGGCCGAGATGACCGTGGGCCTCGACGGCGAGGCCGATCCCTCCGCGCAGGGCCGGCTGTTCGAGCTCATCCTCGGCGTCTTCCAGCGCCTCGCCGGCGAGCGCCCGCTGATCCTCGTCGTGGAGGACATCCAGTGGGCCGACGCCTCAACTCGCGAGCTCCTCGGCTTTCTCGTCCGAGGCCTCGCCCACGATCGGGTCCTGATCGCCCCGACCCTCCGCACGGACCCGGACGATCTCGGTCCGGCGACCCTCGACCTCGTCGCCGAGCTGGAGCGCGACGATCGCGTCGATCGGGTCGACCTCCGGCCATTCGATCGGGGCGATGTCGCGGAGCAGGTCCGCGTGCTGCTCGACCACCGGCCCGAGCTTGACCTCGTGGATCGGCTGGTCGCGCGGAGCGATGGCAATCCGTTCTTCGTCGAGGAGCTGCTCCTGGCCGGTGCCGAGGACCGGGATGACCTGCCGCCGGTCGTTCGGGACGTCGTCGCCGCCCGATTGCTCGGGCTGTCGGACGAGACCCGGCGGGTCCTCCGCGCCGCGACGGTGATCGGCCGGACCGTCGACGAGGACCTGCTGATCGAGGTCCTCCACCTCGATCGCGAGCGAGTGGCCGCGGCGCTCCGGGAAGCCATCGTCGCCGGCGTCCTCGAACGCGATCGTTCGGCTCCCGAAGGCCCGCCGGCCTTCCGGCACCAGCTCCTCCGCGAGGCGGTGGCCGCCGAGCTGTTCCCGGGCGAGCGACGAAGCCTCCATGAGGCCTGCGCCGAGGCGCTGGTCCGACGGATCGCGGACGGGCGTGGCCTGGTGTCCCCGGCCGACCTCGCCCGGCACTGGGACGCCGCGGAGCAGCCGGCGCGGGCGCTCCGGCCGATGGTCGAGGCGGCCCGAGCCGCCGAGGCCGTCTACGCCTGGCCCGAGGCCCTCGCGTCCTGGCAGCGGGCCCGGGCCCTGTTCGCTTGCGTCGCCGACGGCCCCGACCTCGCGTCGATGTCCCTCGCCGAGCTCGAGAGCCACGCCGGCGACTGTGCGGTCCTGGCGGGCGAGTACGGCGAGGCCATCGCCCTTGGCCGCGCGGCGATCGAGGCGATCGACGCCCAGGCCGATCCGGCGGCCGCCGGGGTGCTCCACAACCGGCTTCGGTGGTACCTCTGGGAATCGGGCGACCGGCGTGGCGCGGCGGCCGCGGTCGAAGCGGCCCTCCAGCTCATTCCCGCGGAGCCGCCTAGCCAGGCGCGGGCCGCGGCACTCGCCCAGCACGCCGGGATCCTCCTGTTCGCCGGCCGGTACGAAGAGTCGGCCGCGGATGCGCGGGCCGCCATCGACATGGCGCGCGGGCTGCAGACAGTCGGGGAGGAGGCGCTGGCCTCGGGCGTGCTGGGCTGGGACCTCGCGGCGCTCGGTAACGTCGAGGGAGGGGTGCGGCAGTTCCGGGAGGGCCAGCGGATCGCCGAGGCGATCGGCTCGGCCGAGGGGATCGCCCTCGCGGCCATCAATCTCGTGGCGCTCCTCGACCGCGTCGGGCGATCGCGCGAGGCGCTCGAGACGGCAACCGCGGCACGGGCTACCGCAGCCCGGATCGGGCTCGACCGGACGTACGGCGCGCTGCTTCTCGGATACGCGGCGAAGGCGCAGCTGGCGCTCGGGCTCTGGCGCGAGATAGACGTCGCGACGTCAGGCGCCCTGCGCGTCGGTGCGGCGCCTCGCGGCGAGCTGTGGATCTCGATCAACCGGGCCCGCCTCCTCGCGGCGACCGGGCGGTTGGACGAATCGGCCGCGCTGCTCGACCGCGCACGGACCCTGGAGCGACGCCTTGGCGGGACCGAGTTCGCCGGGGCGTTGCTCCTGGCCGATGCCGAGCTCGCCGAAGCCCGCGACGACGTCGACTCGGTCCGGCGCGCCGCGGATGCCGGGACGGATCTGGCCAGCCAGCCGGGACCGCCGGACCCATCGCTCGCGTGGCTCGCGATCGCGATCATCCGGGTCGAGGCCGACGCCCTGGATCGGGCGATGGTCGGCCCGGCCGATGCCGGGCCCCGTCGCCTCGCGCGGGAGCGGGTCGAGCGTGTCGAGCGGGTCATGCGGCAGGTCCTCGGGCGCCGCCCCGAGCTCGCCGCGGGCGATCGCTCGGACGCGATTCGCGACCTCCTCGAGGCCGAGCGATCGCGGCTCGGCGGCCGACCCCGCCCTGACCGCTGGGCGAGCGTCGCGGCCGCGTGGACCGCCCAGGACCGGCCGTACGTCGCGGCCTACTGTCGGTATCGCGAGGCGGCCGCGATCATCGCGACCCATGGCGATCGGGAGGTCGCCGCGGAACGCCTCCGCCAGGCGCGGGCCATGGCGGCCGCCCTCGGTGCGGCGTCGCTGGTCGCGAGGATCGACGCCCTCTCGAGGGCGGCTCGGTTGTCAGCCGGCCCGGCCGATGCCGCGACGAGCCAGCCGGCGGACCCCTACGGGTTCACGGCGCGCGAGCGCGAGGTGCTCGATCTCGTCGTCCTGGGCCGGACGAACCAGCAGATCGCCGAGCTGCTCTTCATCACCCGCAAGACCGCGAGCGTCCACGTCTCGAACATCATGGCCAAGCTCGGCGCGACGAACCGGGGCGAGGCGGCGGCGATGGCCCGCCGCCTCGGGCTCGCCTGAGGCTCGCCTAGGGGGTCAGGCCGCCGCCCAACAGCTGCTGGACCATCGGGCCGACGAGCTGCATGAGCGGGATGTCGACCGAGGAGGCGGGCGTGTCGAGGCTCGCTCCTGGATCGGGCGTCTTGAACGTGACGTTGACATCGAACGTCTGCGTCGCGTCGGACTTCGAGGCGCCCTTGACCTCGACCGCGATGATCCGGCTGCTCGAGTGATCGAGCCACAGGTCGATCGTGAAGGTCGCGTTCTGGGCGGCGCTGATGACCTGCTGGACCTCGGCCTGGGTCGACGGGTTCGTCGCCGCGCCGCTCGCGGCGAGCTTCTGCCAGTCGACCTGCACCGAGAGGTGGTCGGCGTTCGTGCCGGCGTGCTGCTCGGTGCCAACGTAGGTGAGCGTCACCCCGGCGTCGGTGAGGACGGCCTTGAGGTCGGCCGCGCTGCCGATCGAGGCCATCGGCGCCGTCGAGGCGCCGGCGGCGCCACCGGCGCCACCGGCGAGCGCCCCGAGCGAGGCGAAGTCGGCCGCCGTGGCGAGCTTGAGCCAGCCGGTGAGGTCGCCCTGGGGGGCCGTGCCGCCGGTGCTCGCCATGAGCAGGGTCACGAGCGACGGTGCGAGCGGGCTCTTCACGTACAGCGCGCTGCCGTCCCACAGGACGTCGAGGTCGATCGTGTCGCCGGTCACGCCGAACTGGGCCAGGTCCGAGGCCGACGGCACGACGCTCGGCACGAGGGCCGAGACCGGCAGGGACACGTGGAACAGGCCCTTGCCGGCCTTCGTGTCGACGACGAGGCGGACGGCGCCTGGCTGCAGATTGATCGAATCGCTGCCGTTCTGGACCGAGAGCGCAAGGTCCACCTGAACCTGGTCCCAGCCGGCGTTCTTGGCATTGAAGGCGAGCTGGTAGGGGTCCGCGGTGGTCGTCGTGCCGGAGCACGCGACCGCAACCATCGCGATCACTGAGATCAGGCCGGCCGTGAACAGGCGGCGCATGCTGGCGTTCCCTCCCCGGAGCCGGACGCCCTCGCGACCGGTCGCGGGTCATGGTAGGGCGTCGTCCGGGCCGTGTCGGTGATAGGCTCCGACCGTCCTTGAAGCCGGTCCCGTGAGGCCGGCGTACCGGTCCCGTGAGGCCGGGCAGGAGGCTCGATGGCGGCGCCCCGCACCATCGGCGGCGAACCTCGCCGCGTCCAGCAGCCCGCCCTCACCCCCATTTCCTCTGCCGTCGTCGATCCGCGCATCGGCGATCGCGGCCCGGCGCTGCTCGCGCTCGAGGACGGCACGATCTTCCACGGAGTCGCGTTCGGCGCGCCGATCGCGGCCGGTGGCGACCTCGTCGTCAACACGAGCCAGACCGGCTACCAGGAGGTCTGCACCGACCCCTCGTACGCCGGCCAGGTCGTCGTCATGACGTATCCGCTGATCGGCAACTACGGCCGGGTCCTCGACGACGACCAGTCGCTCCGGCCGTGGCTCCGCGGGCTCGTCGTGGCGAACGCGACCGCGGCGGTCCTGGACGACGCGCGGCAGCTCGCGGCCCTCCTCCGGGAGCACGGCATCCCGGCCATCGCCGGCGTCGACACGCGGGCCCTCGCCCGTCGCCTCCGGAGCACCGGCAGCCTCCGCGGGCTCATCGTCGAGCCGGGCGCGCTCGACCGGGATCGGGCGATCCGCCGGGCGCGGGCGGTCCTCCGGTGGGAAGACCAGGACTTCGTCGGCCAGGTCTCGCCGACGTCGGCCGCCGAGATCGGGCTGGGCGAGGACGGCCCGCTCGTGACGATCGTCGACCTCGGCCTGAAGGCGAACATCGTCCGGTCGCTGCGGCGCCGGGGCGTCCGCGTCCGGATCCTGCCGCATACCGCGCGGCCCCAGGACGTGCTCGACCCGGAGGTCAGGGGCGTCGTGCTGTCGCCCGGGCCGGGAGATCCGGCGCGGCTGGACGCCCAGGCGGCCCTGGCCCGAGCGATCATCGAGGCCCGGCGGCCCCTGCTCGGAATCTGCCTCGGTCACCAGATCGTCGGCCGAGCCGCCGGCGCGGAGACGCGACGCCTGCGGTTCGGTCATCACGGTGCGAACCACCCGGTCCGCGACGTCGACACGGGCTACGTTCAGGTGACGGCCCAGAATCACGAGGTCCAGGTCGTCGGCGACACGCTGCCCGCCGCGAGCGGGTTCCGGGTCAGCCAGGTGAACCTGAACGATGGCTCCGTCGAGGGTCTCCGCCACCGGGAGCTGCCGATCGAGACCGTGCAGTACCACCCCGAGGGCGCGCCGGGCCCGCTCGACGCGCTGGCGGTCTTCGACCGGTTCGTGGCGGCGCTCTGATGACCGACCGGCCGCGGTCCGTCCTGATCATCGGCTCGGGGCCGGTCGTGATCGGCCAGGCCGCCGAGTTCGACTACGCCGGGACGCAGGCCTGCCGGGCGCTCCGCGCCGAGGGCGTCCGAACGATCCTCGTGAACTCGAACCCGGCCACGATCATGACCGATCCCGGCGTGGCCGATGCCGTCTACCTCGAGCCGCTGACCGTGCCGGCGATCGAGGCCATCATCGCGATCGAGCGGCCGGACGGGCTCCTGGCGGGGCTCGGCGGCCAGACCGGGCTCAACCTGGCTATGGACCTCGCCAGAGCAGGCGTCCTCGAACGCCACGGGGTCCGGCTGCTCGGGACGCCGCTCCGGGCGATCGAGATGGCCGAGGACCGCGAGGCGTTCCGCGACCTGCTCGAGCGGATCGGCCAGCCATATGCCCCGTCTCGGATCATCGAGGGCGACAGCGCCGAGGCGCGGCAACGCTCCACCGAGCGAGCCCTCGCCGAGATCGGCCTGCCGGCGATCGTCCGTCCCGCCTTCACGCTCGGCGGCACGGGCGGGGGCATCGTCGAGACGGAGGCCGACTTCCGAGAGCGCGTCCGCTCTGGGCTCCGCGCCAGCCCGATCGGCCAGGTCATGGTCGAGCAGTGCCTCGTCGGCTGGCAGGAGATCGAGTACGAGGTCATGCGCGACGCGGACGACACCTGCATCGCGGTCTGCTCGATGGAGAACGTCGATCCGCTCGGCGTCCACACGGGCGACTCGATCGTCGTCGCGCCCGTGCAGACGCTGCCCGACCCGGTCCACCAGCGGCTCCGGAGCGCCGCCCTGGCGATCATCCGGGCGCTCGGCGTCGAGGGCGGCTGCAACGTCCAGTTCGCGCTCTCGCCGGACTCCACGGAGTATGTCGTCATCGAGGTCAACCCCCGGGTCAGCCGCTCGTCGGCGCTCGCGTCGAAGGCCACTGGCTATCCGATCGCCCGCGTGGCGGCCCAGATCGCCATCGGCCGGCGGCTCGCCGAGATCCCGAACGTCGTGACGGGCACGACGGTCGCGGCCTTCGAGCCGGCGCTCGACTACGTCGTCGTGAAGCTGCCGCGCTTCCCGTTCGACAAGTTCCCGACCGCCGATCGGAGCCTCGGCAGCCAGATGAAGGCGACCGGCGAGGTCATGGCGATCGACCGGACGTTCTCGAGCGCCCTCAACAAGGCCCTCCGCGGGCTCGAGCAGGCCGGCGCCGGCTTGCTCGCCGAGGACCCGGCCTGGCGGGCCACCCTCGACTACCTCGCGGCCGCGCTGGCAGATGAGGATGACGAGAGCATCGAAGATGCGGTCATTCGCTGGGTCGGCGAGCGCGGCGAGGCCTGCGAGTCGACCCGCTTCGCCCAGCGATCGGCGGCGCCGATCGTCCTGAGGCGGTTCCTCGCTCCATCCGACTCGCGCCTCTGGCGGGTCCTGGCGCTGCTGCGGCGAGGCGTGCCCGAGGCCTCGATCCACGTCGCGACCGGGATCGCTCCGTGGTTCGTGGCGGAGATGGGCCGGAGCGTCGACGTCGAGGCGCGGGTGCGGGCGCTCGGGCCGTCGATCCTCGAGGCGGCCCACGACGACGCGGCGGCCGCGACGCTCGTCACGGCGAAGCGCTTCGGGCTCGGCGATGCCGAGCTGGCCGCGCTGGCCGGTGCGCCGGTCACGGCGAGCGCGATCCGGGACGTCCGGCTGCGCCTCGGCCTCGTCCCGGGCTTCGCGATGGTCGACACCTGCGCCGCCGAGTTCGCCGCCGAGACGCCCTACTTCTACTCGACCTACGCCGCGTCCGGCTCGGAGCCCGAGGCGCCGGCGGTCCCGCGTCCGGCGGCGCTCGTCATCGGCAGCGGGCCCGTCCGGATCGGGCAGGGGATCGAGTTCGACTACTGCGCGGTCCAGGCCGCAGACACGCTCCGCCGCGAGGGCTGGTCAGCGGTCATGATCAACTCGAACCCGGAGACGGTCTCGACCGACTTCGACGCCTCGACCCGGCTGTACTTCGAGGCACTCGATTCGGAGAGCGTCAGGTCCGTCATCGACGCCGAGAGCCCCACCGGGTCCGCCACCCTCCCGGCCTTCGTCGCCTTCGGCGGCCAGACGCCGCTGAACCTGGCGGCGCCGCTCGCGGCCGGCGGGGTCCCACTCCTCGGTAGCGACCTCGAGGCGATCGACCAGGCCGAGGAGCGCACCCGGTTCGCGGCCCTCCTCGATCGGCTGGGCATCCCCCAGCCCGAAGGCGGGATGGCCCACTCGGTGGAGGAGGCGCTGACGATCGCGGAGCGGATCGGCTACCCGGTCATCGTCCGGCCGAGCTTCGTGATCGGCGGCCTCGCCATCGACTTCTGCTACTCGCCGGACGACCTCGTCCGGCAGCTGGCCGCGGCCACGGTCGTCGATCCGGACCGGCCCGTCCGGATCGATCGCTATCTCGAGGGCATCGAGGTCGACGTCGACGCGATCTCCGACGGCGTCGACGTGCTGATCCCCGGGCTGCTCGAGCACGTCGAGCGCGCCGGCGTCCACTCCGGCGACTCGGTCGGGCTGTTCCCGCCCCAGACGGTTGGCGCTGCCGACCAGGGCCTCATCGTCGCCACGATGCGCCGGATCGTGCTGGCCCTCGGGGCGACCGGCCTCGTGAACGCCCAGTTCATCGTCCGCGAGGACGGCGTCTACCTGATCGAGGTGAACCCGAGGGCTTCACGGACGGTGCCGTTCCTGTCGAAGGTCACGGGCGTGCCGATGGTCGAGCTCGCGGTCCGGATCGCCCTCGGCTCGACCCTCGCCGAGCTCGGCTGGCCCGACCGCCTGCTCGAGCCGCCGCCGTTCGTGGCGGTCAAAGCGCCGGCGTTCTCGACCGCGAAGCTGCGCGGCGTCGATCCGTCGGTCGGGCCGTTCATGCAGTCGACCGGCGAGGTCATCGGGATCCACGTGGACCCGCGTGTGGCCCTTGCGAAGGCGCTCCGCGGCGCGGCGCTCGTCCCGCCGCGGGCGCACCTGGGCCACGACGACCCGGCGCCGCTGGCCCTGCTCTCGATCGCCGACCGCGACAAGGGCCATCTCCCGCGGCTCGCCCGCGCGCTCGACCGGGCCGGCTACCGCCTCGCGGCCACGGACGGCACGCGGGCGGCGCTCGAGGCCGCGGGCTTCGAGGCCCGGCGCGTGGCCCGCCTCGCGTCGGACGAATCCGAGGCCGCGGGCGTCCCAGACATGATCGGGATGATCCGCTCGGGTCGCGTCCGGCTCGTCGTGAACACGCCGACGCCGCGCTCCGGACCGGTACGTGACGCGGCCGAGATCCGCCATGCCGCGATCGGCGAGGGCGTGCTCTGCCTCACCGCGATCGAGACGGCCATCGCCGCGGCCGAGGCCCTCGACCCGGAGGTCGCGGATCGGCTGGCGGAGGTGCGCTCGCTCGACGCCTGGCTGGCCCTCCGCTCGCCGCTCGCGCGGAACCAGGCGGAGGCCGCCGCGACCTAGGCCGCGGCGGCCTCGCCATGGCTGCATGCCGCGGCATCGGACCCGTCGCACTGACCGTGACCGGGCAGCTGGCCAGCCCCGGCATGCACGGCGCGAAGGGCGCGGACGTGGGTCCGCTCCGCGACACGGAAGGTTCCCTGGTGGGCCGAGGCCTCGGCCGGCATGGTGCGATCGTCGGTGGCCTCGTCATCGGTGGCTCGAGCTCGGCGGGCGCCTCTGCCTCTGCGAGCAGCTCCTGGTGGCGGCTTCCCGTGAGGAACCGCAGGTCGTCCATCAGCCCGATCATCGCTCGACTCCCTTCCCGACCTTCTCGATCGTCATCTCAAGGTTGTTAGTCATCGATCTAATCATTGGTCGTCCGCCTTTCAGGACAGCAACAATCGGAGTCAGCCGACCAGGAAGCGCGTCAGGTCGCCGAGCGCGTCCTGGAGCCGTTCGCGGCGGAGGCTGTAATACACGGCCGAGCCGGCCTGGACGGCGGTCACGAGGCCGGCGGCGCGGAGCTGGACCATGTGGTGCGTCACCGTGGGCTTGCTGATGTCGAGGAGCGCCGCGAGCTCGGTGCCGTACAGGTCCTTCTCGGCGAGGGCCTTGAGGATCCGGAGCCGGGTCGCGTCGCCGAGGGCTCGGTGGAGGCGCAGGACCGATGGCGGCGGCGAGAGGGGATCCACGTCGAGCGCGGCGTCCGCGACCGGATAGCCGGCGAACCGCCAGTCCGTCCCGCCGAACAGGTAGTTGAACGGCCGCGAGAAGTACGACGGGGCGAGGATGACCCGCCGGATCGCGGGCTCCGGCATGATCCGGATCCCGCCGGTTGTCTGCTCGACGAGCTCGACGCCGCCGAGCCGCTCGCGATCTGCGGCCCGCAGGTCGTAATCGCGCTGGATGATCCCGGCGACGCGAGGCTCGACGGTCGCGAACGCTGGCGCCCACGCCTCGAGCAGCGCGACGAGGCCGTCATAGGCGGCGTTCGGGTCGGCGAGGATTCCGGCCAGCGCCTCGGACTTGTGGCCGTCGACGCGGGCCAGGATGGCATCGGTGGCCGATCGATCGCCGGCGAGCGCTCGCTTGAGCTCCGCGTGATCGACGTCGTGCATCTCGCCGACGAGGTGGGGGAACAGATCCTCCGGCGATGTCGCCCGGATGGCGGCGACCACGTAGGCCGCCGTGCGGAGCTCGGGATGATCGACGAGGAACCCGGCCAGGTGGATCGTGACCATCCGGCCCGGGGTGCCGTGGGCGAGGAACTGGCGTGAGGCCTCGGGCAGCGCGGCGAGCGCATCGGCGAGCCAGGTCCGGTCGGCCTCCGGCAGGTCATCCGTCGTGCCCGAATCCTCGGACAGCGAGAGGATGAAGTCGAAGGCCGGCCGGACGTCCCACTCGATCGAGAAGGACGCGGACGCCGCGGTGAAGTCCCGCACGGGCGGGCTCGCCGGACGCTGGCTCGGGCGCGTGGCGGCTCGTGGTCCGCGACTCGCCATTGTTCAAGGTCCTCCTGACGACTGTTCGATGCGCATCTAACACCACGTTCCCGGCGATGTCAAGCGGGGACGGTCGGGATCCGGTCGTCACGGGCCGTCGTATCCTCGGAGGCCATGGCAGGTTCGCGAGCCATCATCCCGACGCGCTGCAACATCGGCGCGGCCGAGCTGTCCCGGCGCCGGGTCGTGGCCATCGTCCTGACGGGTGCCACGGCGGTCGTCGCCGTCGCGCTGCTCGCCGCTGGCCTGCCGCACCTCGCCCGGATCGGGCTGTGGCCGTTCGCCGCCGGGGCCGGCGTGTCGTGGCTGCAGGTGACGCGCCGGTTCTGCGTCCGATTCGGCGCCCAGGGCGTCGAGAACTTCGGGCCGCTGGGTGCCGAGATCCCCGTGGATCCGGCCCAGCGCGCGGCCGATGCCCGTAGGGCCACGCTGATGATCCTCGAGGGCGTCCTCGCCGGGCTCGTCGTCACCACCCTCTTCGTCGTCCTGCCGCTCTGAGGCCCGCAGGCGCGCCTGCGCTAGCATCCCGGCGTGCCCGTCCCCACCGTCGAGTTCAGCGATGAGCGCCTGCCCAACGGCCTGCGCCTGATCGTCGCCGAGGACCACCTCGTGCCGGTCGCCGCGGTCAACCTCTGGTACGCCGTCGGCTCGAAGCACGAGGAGCCGGGCCGGACGGGCTTCGCCCACCTCTTCGAGCACGTCATGTTCCAGGGCTCGGCCCACGTCGGGAAGGCCGAGCACCTCGCGATCGTCCAGGCGGCCGGCGGCGTCGGCAACGGCAGCACCTGGCTCGACCGGACGAACTACTACGAGTCCGTCCCGGCCCACGAGGTCGAGCTCGCCCTCTGGCTCGAGGCCGATCGCATGGGCACGCTCCTCGACGCGCTATCGCAGGACAACCTCGACAACCAGCGCGAGGTGGTGAAGAACGAGAAGCGCCAGTCGTACGACAACCGCCCGTATGGCTCGTGGAACGAGAAGCTGCTCGCCGCGCTGTTTCCGCCGAGCCATCCCTACCACCACCCGACGATCGGCTCGATGGACGACCTGAACGCGGCGTCGCTCGATGACGTCAGGGCGTTCTTCCGACTGCACTACGCGCCGAACAACGCGGTCGTGTCGGTCGTGGGCGACGTCGACCGCGCCCGCGTCCGCGCCTGGACCGAGCGCTACTTCGGCGCCATCCCCGCGAACCCCGACCTGCCGGTTCGCCTGCCCGACCTGACGCTGCCGCCGGTCCTCGGCGCGGCGATCCGGGAGGTCGTGCCGGATCGCGTCCCGCTGCCCCGGATCTACTGGGGCCTGCGCGCCCCGGTCTATGGCGACCCCCGCCTGGAGGCCCTCGACATGGCCGGCCAGGTCCTCGCGGGTGGCAAGGGCAGCCGGCTCCACCGCCGGCTCGTCCGCGACGACCGCATCGCCCAGGACGTCGCGTTCTTCACGATGGGCTTCACCGGCGGAGCCTCGGTCTCCGCCGGCTGGGCCACGGCCCGGCCCGGCGTGGATCTGGCCATGCTCGAGTCCGCGTTCTGGGAGGAGCTCGAGCGCCTGACCGTCGAGCCGGTGACGGACGACGAGCTCGACCGGGCGAAGGCCCTCACCGAGGCCGACGAGCTCGGGGCGCTCATGCGGGTCGACGAGCGGGCCGACCGGCTCTCGATGTACGCGACGCTGTTCGACGACCCGGGCCTCGTGAACCGGATCCTCGGGCGCTACCTGGCCATCACGCCCGCCGACATCCAGGGGGTCGCCCGGGACGTCTTCCGCCCGGACAACCGGGTCGTGCTCACGTACGTGCCCGCGGCGATGAACGAGCAGCCCGGAGAGGCTGCCGCGTGACGGACACGACGGTCGTCGCGGAGCGGCCGACGCCGGGCGAGCCCCGCCCGTACACGTTCCCGACATTCGACCGGGTCGCGCTGGGCAACGGCCTCGGCGTCATCGCCGTGGATCTGCCAGGGCGCGAGCTCGTATCGGCCTCGCTGGTCCTCCCGGCCGGTGCCGTGGACGAGCCGGACGCCGAAGCGGGCGTGACCAGCCTCATGGCCCGCGCGCTCGCCGAGGGCACGAAGCACCACGATGCGATCGAGCTCGTCGAGGCGACCGAGCGGCTCGGCGCGTCGCTCCATGCCGAGGCCGGCTGGGACGCGCTGTCGGTGAGCGTCGACGTTCCGGTCGAACGGCTGGACGCGGCCCTCGACCTCGCCGGCGAGGTCCTCGCCGAGCCCGTCTTCCCGCCGAACGAGGTCGAGCGCCTCCGCGAGGAGCGCCTGAACGACCTCCTCCAGGCCCGGGCCGATCCCCGCCGTCGGGCGGAAGAGGCCTTCATCGACACGATCTACGACCGCGCGTCGCCATATCGACGACCGTCCGGCGGGACCCGCGACACTGTCGTGCGCCTTGACGCCGCCGCCTGTGCGGCAGAGCTCGGCCGCCGGTTCGAGCCCAGCCGAATGACCCTGGTGCTCGGCGGGGATTTCGAAGGGGTCGACGTGCTGGGCCTCGCGAACGCCCACTTCGGCGCCTGGACGGCGAGCCCGACGTCGGAGCTGCCGGGCCCGATCACCTCGCGGTCGGCGCTCGAGGGCCGCCGCCAGCGCCTCGTCCGCATCGACCACCGGCCCGGTTCCGTGCAGACGGAGATCCGGATCGGGCACGTCGGGCTACCGCGGCGGATCGACGACTTCCACGCGCTGTCGGTGATGAGCGCCATCCTCGGCGGCCTCTTCGACTCGCGGCTGAACCGCAGGCTCCGCGAGGAGAAGGGGTACACGTACGGCGCGAGCGCCGGGTTCGACCTGCGGCGAGCCGCCGGGCCGTTCGCCGCCCGGACCGCGGTGAACACCGACGTCACGGTGCCCGCGGTCCTGGACACGCTGGCCGTCCTCGAGGGCATGGGGGCCGGCGACGTGACGGATGCCGAGCTGCGCGCCGCCCGCGACTTCCTCATCGGCGTGTTCCCGCTCCGCTTCGAGACGCCGCCAGCCGTGGTCGGCGCGATCGGCGGGCTCGTCGTCCACGGCCTGCCATTCGACGAGCTCCGTCGCTACCGCCCGGCGATCTCGGCGGTCACGGCCGACGACGTCGTGGCCGCGGCCCGAGCCCACGTTCGGCCGAACGATGCCGCGATCGTGCTCGTCGGCGACGCCGACGCGTTCCTGCCTGCCCTCGAGGCCGCCGACCTCGGGGAGATCGTCGTCGACCGCGAGCCGCTGCCGGGGGACGCTGCCTCGGGCTGAAACCTTTCCGGTTCCGGTCGCCTCAAGGATGCGGGCCGGGTACGCAGGGTGCGTGCCGACCGGATCACCGCCGAGATGACGAACGGAACGTCCGGATGGCTGGGCAGCGACGCCACGATGACCGCGATGCCGGTCGCTCCCTCGACCGGCCATGCCGAGTGGAGGTCGCCCATCGACGCCAGGGCCACGGACGCCGTCGATGAGCGCGCGATCGCGGCCGCGGTCCTGGCCGGCGACACGGAGGCCTACCGGCTCCTGGTCGACCGGGAATCGAGCGCGGTCGTGCGGGCGTGCCTGCGCGTGCTCGGCGATCTCGGGGAGGCTGAGGATGTCGCCCAGGAGGCGTTCGTGATCGCCTATCGATCGCTCGCGATGTGGCGTGCCGACGGGCCGTTCGGGGCGTGGCTCTCGCGGATCGCGATCCGGCTCGCCATTCGTCAGCTCGGTCGCCGGCGGCCCGTCTCGTGGATCGAGCCCGATCCCGACGCCGAGGCCCAGACCGATCCCGCCGATGCGGCCATCCGCGGGGAGCGCGCCGACCAGGTTCGGGCGGCCGTCGCGTCGCTCGGCGATCCGTATCGCGAGACCGTCGCGCTCCGGTTCTTCGCCGATCGGTCGCTCGACGAGATCGCGGCCGTGACCGGGCGGCCGCTCGGGACCGTCAAGACGCATCTCCGGCGCGGGCTCATCCAGCTGCGCGACCGGATCGAATCGGGCGGCCCGCGGTGATCGATCGCCGCCCGCGATTCGACTCCGCCGAGGTCCGCAGTGACGATGGCGCCGTCGGCGAGGACGAGCTCCGTCTCGCCTCGGAGGCTGCTCGGCTCGTCGAGCAAGCGGCCTCGCGCACGTCCGCGGCCCGCGTCGACGTCTCGTTCGGCGACCGGGTGATGGCCGCCGTCCATGCCGAGCCGATTCCCAGGCGCGGCGGCTTCCTGGTGCCGTTGCGCCGCCAGCCGGACGCCCGGGGCTTCGTCGCGAGCCTCGGCGCGGCCGTCCGAATCGCCGGAGGCGTCGGCTTCGGGCCTCGGGCTCGGGCGACGGCCCTAGCCTACGTGCTGGTCATCATGCTGGTGCTCGGCTCGGTTGGCGGAGCCGCCGCGTACGGAGCGGCGGGCGTGTTCGGCTGGCTTCCCGTTCCAGCAGCAAGCGCCGGCCCGACGGTGCCGCCGAGCGCGCCGGCCAGCACGATCCGCCCACGGGAGAGCGAGGAGCCCTCCGGCGAGCCGGAGGAGTCGGAGTCACCGGCCGAGACCCGCGACGCGGGCGAGGGCGCCGGCCCCGGATCGACGCCGGAGACCAACGGCGCGGGCCAGACGGAGCACGATGACGATGGCCCCGACTCGTCGTGGTCGGGCACGGGCTCAGGAGCGGGTGCCGGCTCCAGCTAGCGTCTCCTCGGAGTCCGCGGCCTCTGCCATGGCGGCTTCCGCTGCGGCCACCGCCGCCTTGCGACGCGCCCGGGCGGCCTTCGGCGCCCCGGTTCCCTCGGTGGCGACCCCGAGGATCTGGCTGCGCTGGATCAGCGCGAACGGGTAGCGACCCGCGAGCCGGCGATCGGCGAGCCAGCGAACGCGGACGTTGGCCATCGGGATGAACTTCGGGTCGGTGCTGTCCACGAACTGGATGAGGCCGCCGGACTCGTGGATGAAGGCATAGCCGTAGATGATGTGAGCCCGGGTCATCACGACGAGGCGCCGCATCTGCTTCGGGATGACGACATGGCCGTCGTTCGCCTCGCCGAGCGGGGCCACCACGAGCTGGCCGACGATCGCGACGTCGTCGAGCCGGACGCGGAGCTCCGGCAGGGTGATCCGGGTGGGCGCGCCCGTCCGATCGAGGAGCACGACGTCCCGCAGGCGGAAGAACCCGTCGAGCAGGTTGACGTAGTCCGAGATCCGCCGGAATCGCCCGACGTCGGCGACGCCGGACGCCCGCAGGTGCGTGCCGATCAGCTCGAGGTAGGCCTCGTTCGCCTCGCCCGGCGCACCCAGCGCGCCGGCGGTTCCGTCGGCCCCCGGGCCTGAGCCCCAGGGATCCCCGAACGCGTCGCTCACCGGCCTACTGTACGAGGCCGTAGGCGAACGGCGTCGCGAACGCGTTCCGGCGGTAGGCGAAGTAGAAGTTGTTGTTGCCCGCGAGGGTCAGGTCCCAGCACACGAACTGGAGGGTGTTCTGGGCATCCGCACCACCGCCGGTGCCGCACGACGATCCGCCGAAGTCGACCTCGGCTCCGGCCGCATACACGGTCCCGGAGAGGACGACGCACGATCCGCCGGTCATGCCGACGATCGGCTGGGTGGTCGAGGCGCTCGGCGCCGGCGTCCGGGCCTGCCAGACGACGAGGTTCTTGTAGCTCGCGAAGGTCGTGCTGTTGGCCGTGGATCCGTTCGAGGCCACCGTGTCGTAGGTCGGGTTGTAGGCCCGCAGGAGCAGGACGCCCTGCGAGCCGTTGTTGATCGTGTCGGCCGACGAGCCGTTCGTCGACCACGTCCCCGGGCTGTCGGCCGGCGCGTTATAGATCAGCACCCCGCAGCTCGACAGCGCCGCGGCCGGCGTCGGGGTCGCGGTCACCACCTGGCAGTCGTTCTGCCAGTTGGTCCCGACCTGCGTCGTCGTGAGCTGGCACGAGCCGTTGTTGTTGTTGGTCGGGTTGCAATAGCGGGTGATGGCGTTGGCGTCGGTGCAGGAGTTCGCGACGGACGTGCCGATGCAGTTCCCGGTCAGTGACGGGATCGCGATGATCTGGGCCGCGGAGCTCTTCAGCTGCACGCCGCCGCCGGCGATGTAGTACACGCCGGGCCGGAGCAGCAGCGTGGACGGCTGGCTGCCGTTGGCCGCGAGCAGGCCACCGGTGTAGGTGCCCGGCGAGAGGACGCAGGCGACCTTCGTGTTCTTGCAGTGCCCCTGGCCGGTCGTCGCCACGTCCTCGGCGGGGAGCGAGCTCGTCGTCCCGAGGCAGTCGGTGCCGCTCGTCGCATGGCACGGCTTGATGAGGCCGGCGAGTGGATCCGGCAGCAGCGGCCGGTAGTTCTCGGTCGGGGTCGGCGTGATCTTCGAGACCGTACCGGACGAGACCTGGCCGCCCGTCAGGAGCCGAGCGCCGTTGAGCATCGTCATGCTGAACGCCGAGTTCTGGGCCTTGACCGAGCCGTTGCTGCTGGTGGACAGCGTGCAGGTCGAGTCGACCATGATCGAGCCCTCGTAGGTGAGGGTCACGCCGCCGTTGATCAGGTACGAGGAACAGCCCGTTCGCGTGCCATGGCCGGTCCAGTTCGGGTCCGAGGGGTCGAGCAGGGCCACGGAGTAGTCGCCGTTCGTGATCTGGCCGTTGATCCCGGTGCTGCTCGTGGCGACGGTGTTGGCCGAGGCGCCGAACCACGAGGGCCCGTTCAGCGACAGGTTGACGGTGACCGCGACGCTGCCGTAGGCCGACGTGCTGGGGCAGGACATCGTCATCCGAGAGGTGACCTGGGCCGCCGTCCAGCCGAGGTTCGTCATCACGCTGGCCTTGGCCGCGGTGTAGAGATCGTTGCCGGAGCCCGATGACGCGATGCGGGTCGACGTGCAGCGGTACTCGCCGCTGGCGCCCTGCATCATGATGTTGGCCGCCGCGAGGGCCGCCGAGTCGCCGGCGTTCTGGAGCTGGCGCCGCAGGACGAGGTCGCCGGCCGCGCTATACAGGACGGCGGCGAGCAGCGTGATCGTCGTCAGCATGAGCGCGAAGAGCACGAGCACCTGGCCTTGCTCGGTCGGCCGCTCCGGGCCACCCTTGGCCTTCGTCCAGCGTCGCATCTGTCCCCTCGTCAGTTGTTGATCAGGACGGTGGAATGGGCGTTCACCGTGAAACCGCTGAGGCCCAGGAGGCGGCCCGTGAGGATCGGGACCGTTGACTGGACGGTGACCGTCACGTAGGTCCCGCGGACGTTCGTCACGCCCGACTGGTCGGTGTCGCCGCTGCACGAGGTCGTGGTGTAGTAGCAGACCCACACCGTGGAGCTGCCGCCCGAGGCGATGAAGTAGGCCTTCGTCGCATCCCGGATCGGCTGCTTCGAGTCGGGCGACCACGCCGGGCAGCCGGTGGCCGGCGTGCCCGACAGGCCCGGACCGACCGGGCAGCTGGTCAGGAACGAGCCACCATGAATGGACGCATATCGCGCGCCCTCCCGAGCGGCGTTCGTGATGTCGTCCGTGGCCCAGACGACCCGCCCGACGTCGATCATCCCGAAGACGACGAGCAGGAAGATCGGCAGGACGATCGCGAACTCCGCGAGGCCCTGGCCGGCGTCGAACCGGTCGCCCCGGCGACGGTGAGCCAGGCGGCGAAGCAGGTGCATCTCAGCGCCCCACAATGGTCGAGACCGTCCGGTCGGTTCGAACGACCCACGTGCCGTTCTGGAGCCACGGGTAGGACACGAACATTCGGAACGGGATGCAGGCGGTGACGTCGACCTTGGCAACCGGGTACTGGTTGCTGCCGCCGTCCGCTACGCTGACGTCGGGGCTCGAGAGGCTGGCCCAGACCTTGGGCGACGTGCAGTCCGTCTGGGACGAGGACTTCGTGAAGGTCCGGCCGGTCGCCCCGTCGAGGATCGTCTTCGCGTCGGTCGTCGGTGCCGAGCTGCACGGATACGTCGAGCAGTAGTTCGTCGAATCGGTCGAGTCGTAGTAGCCGCCGCCGCTCGAGGACAGGGCCGGGTCGCTGGCGACGTACTGGGCCGCGTCGCGGGTCGCGGACTCGAGGTCGATCCACTGGAAGAACAGCCGGGCGTAGTCGACGCCCATGCCGAGGAGGGCGAGCATCACCGGCAGCACGAGGGCGAACTCGGCCAGGGACTGGCCGCGGCTCGGGCGGTGGCGTGGGCGCCGGCCGGCGGGATCGCGCGGGGATCGAGTCAGTGGACTCCTCAAGGTCGACCTGGTCCTCGCTCGGGTACGTACGTACTACGCGGGCAGTTTCCCGGCGGCACCTTGCAACCTACGTTGGAACGGTGCGTTCGCGCATAGCCCGGAAGGACCATGGCGGCTCGCGAGATGGTCCCTGCGCGCGGCGAGTACGCTCCCGGCGTGATCGTCGTCGTGCGGGGCCGGACCCCCGATAGCGCGGCGTCTGACCTCGCCCGCACGACCGCCGAGCGGGTGGCCTCGGCGGGCGATGCCGTCGAGCTCGTGGCGGCGGTCCCGGCCGATGCCGGCGGGGATCGATACCTCCTCGGGTTGCGCACGGCGAAGGTCGGGCACGCGGCGGTGCTCCGGACGCCGGCGCCGGCGCTGGAACCGGCCGACCTCGACCTGGCGCTTCGCTACCTGCCCGACGTCCGGGCGATCGTCCTCGTGGATCCCTCACCGGGCACAACCGGGATCGCTGCCGCGTCGGCCGCCTGGTCGGGCGCCGGGCTAGTGGTCGTCGGGGCCGGGGCGGACGGCTCGGACGGCGCGGACGACCCCGGCGGATCCGAAGGCGACGATCGGACGATCACCGTGGCCGGACCCGCCGCCGATCCCGACGGCGCGTTCGCGGGCTTCGTCGCGGCGCTTGCGATCCGGCTCGCCGGTGGCGCGAGCCCGGCCGGCGCGTGGGCGGACGCGACAGGCGCGCTCGGGGTGGAGGCGGTCAGCCCTTCCGGGTCCTGAGCGCGGCTTCGGGGAACAGCTGCGGCTCCACGGCGGTATCTGCGGATCCCGCCGCCGGATCCGACCCGACCGGGGCCACCAGGTCCGGACCGTCGTTCCGGACGTCGTTGACGAGGCGGCTGACCCGGTACATCCGCAGCTCGTCGTCGCCGGCCGGCTCGAGCAGGCCTCGCAGCTCGCGCAGGTCGCTCGGCTTCGTCAGCGTCGGGTCCAGCCATTGGTCCCAGGCCGACTCGGGGATGAGCACCGGCATCCGGTTGTGGACGGGCTTCATCATCTCGTTCGGCCCCGTCGTCAGGATCGTGAACGAGCGCGTGACCGCGTCAGTCTCCGGGTCCTTCCAGCCGGCCCACAGCCCGGCGAGTGCCAGGGGCCGGCCGTCGGGCTTCACGACGGCGAACGGCGTCTTCACCTTGCCGTCGCGCTGCCACTCGTAGAACGCGTCGACCGGGACGAGGCAGCGCCGCTTCCCGAACGCGTACCGGAACGCCGGGTTGCGATCGATGGTCTCGGAGCGAGCGTTGAACATCCGGTTCCCGGTGTCCTTCGACTCGGACCAGTGGGGGATGAGGCCCCACCGGAACGCAGTGACCGCCCGATGCTCGTCGCGCTGCACGACGACGGCGGCATCGTCGGTCGGCGCGACGTTGAACCGCCCTCCGGGCAGGTCGACCCGGTCCTCCGCGCCGAAGATCTCGGCGAGCTCGGATGTCGAGCGCTCTTGGGCGAACCGGCCGCACATCGGTTTCCAAGTATCCTCCGGCGCGATGGATGCACCCGGCATTAACCCGCCCCCGGCGGGGATCGCGGACCTCGACGCAGCCCGGGCGTCGCAGGGACCCCTTCCCGCCGCGGTTGCGCACGCCCTGCTGGATCGGGGCCGGGAGCGACTCGATGTCGGCGAGCCGCAGCAGGCCCTCGCGGACTTCCAGCGGGTCGTCGGGCACGGTGATCCGGCGCTGACCTCCGAGGCCTGGCTCGGCACGGGCGATGCGCTGTACCGCCTCGACGCCGAGGGCCAGGCCCTCCGCGCCTGGGACGCGGTCACGAAGCTGCCCGAGACGCCGAGCACGTACCGGGCCTGGCGCAGCATCGCCGGGGCGCGGGTGCGGGCCAACGAGCTGGCCGAGGCTCGCGACGCGTATCGCGAGGCCGATCGACGGGCCCCGGCCGCGGACAAGGCCGAGATCGCGAGCCGGCTCGGCTGGCTGAACAAGGAGCTGGGCAACAGCGGCGCGGCCAACCGCTATTTCGCCCGGAGCCGCGGATCCGGGCTCGTGATCGGCGCGGCGCTCGGCGTCGTCGCGATCACCGTCCTGGTCTCGGTCGTGGCGTTCCTGCAGGCCCCGGCGACGACGTGGCCGGATTCGGGCCCGCCGGCCGGCTCGCTGTATGCCCTCCTCTGGCTGGATCCGACGCTCGTCGTCCAGGGCCAGGTCTACCGGCTGCTGTCGGTCGTCCTGCTGCACTCGCCCGACCCGACGTTCTTCCTCATCCACCTCGGGTCGAACATGTACGCGCTGTACCTCGTCGGCCCGATCGTCGAGCAGATCTGGGGCTGGCGGATGTTCCTGACGTTCTACGTCCTGACCGGGATCGCCGCGTCGACGGCGAGCCTGGTCTTCTCGGCGGCGCCGGCGGTCGGCGCCTCGGGCGCGATCTTCGGACTGATCGGGATCCTGTTCGCCGGCACGCGGGTCCACCACCCGATGCTCGATCGGCGGACGCGGGCGATCGTCGGCCAGCTCGGGTTCCTGATCCTGCTGAACCTCGGGATCGGGTTCGCCGCGGGCGGGTTCATCGACAACGCCGCCCACATCGGCGGCCTCGTGTCGGGGATCTGGCTGGGGCTCGTCGTCCAGCCCGGCAAGGTGCCGACGCTCCGGTCGGTCTGGCAGCACCCGGGCGGCCAGCCGACGACCCAGTCACCGCTGCTGGTCGCGGCCGGAATCCTGCTGCTCGTCGCCGTGATCGCCCTCGGCCTCGCCTTCGCTGGCGTCCAGCTCTAGCGGGTCGCCGGCACCCGCGGGAGGATCACCCCGACCCGCGCTCCGTGGGGCGTCACGTTCTCCGCGTAGACCGTCCCGCCATGCGACATCGCCAGCTCGCGGACGATCGCCAGCCCGAGGCCTGAGCCGGTCCCCGCGCGAGCCTCGTCGCCGCGCCAGAACCGCTCGAACGCCTTCGCCGCGCCGCCCGGCGGGAATCCCGGCCCGTCGTCGATGACCCCGAGCCAGACCGCCGGGTCGGTCGCCCCTCGATCACGCGGCAGGGTCGTCGCGCCGGCCTCGAGCCGGATCGTGCCGCCGTGATCGACGACGGCGAGGGCGTTCGACAGCAGGTTCCCGAGCATCCGGTCCAGGGCCACCCGATCCGCGGCGAGCGACAGGTCGCCGTCAGCGATCGGGTCCGCGACGACGGTCACGCCCGCAGCCTGCGCCTGCGCCGCGAAGCGGCCGGCGGCCTCGGCGAGGACGGCGTGGACGTCGATGGGCTCGGGTCGGGGCCCGTCGTCGCCGGACCGGAGGCGCTCCACGGCACCGATCTGCTCGACGAGCCGGGCAAGCCGTTCGGACTCCTCCTCGATGGCCGTGGCCGCCTTCGCCGCGTTCGCCCCCTTGGCCGTGCCGTCGCGGAGGGCGGTCGCGTACCCGGAGATCACGGTCAGCGGCGTTCGAAGGTCGTGCCGGAGGTTGGCGAGGAGCTCCGACTCTCGCCGGCGCGTCGCGGCCAGCTCGTCGGCCATCGCGTTGAACGTGCCGGTCAGCGCCTGGACCTCCGATGGGCCTTCGACCGGCACCGCCGCGGTCCCACCGGACGGCAACCCGGCCGCCGCCGCCGCGAGGCGGTCCAGCGGTCGCGTCACGCCCCGGGCGATGAGCCAGGCGAGCGGCGCCGCGATCAGCAGGATCACGATGGCGACCGCCGGGAGCGTCCGGACGAGGTCGGCAACGGCCAGGGCACCCGATCGATCGAGGGCCAGGAAGGCGACCGCCCGCGGCGCAACCGCCGCCGCCCGGCGGATCACCGTCGCGGAGTAGAGGTATCGGTCGCCGTCCAGGACGACCGCTCCCCGCAGGGTGTCGCCCGGGATGCCGTCGGAGGTCATGATCGGATCGCCGACCGGGGATCCGCCGATCGGCATGAGCCGGCCGTCGGAGCCGATGAGCATGACCTTGATGTCCCGCGCGGCCAGCTCGTCGCGGACCGCGAGGATCGTGCCCCGAAGGTCGCCCGTGCCGACCGCGTCGCGGACCTGGGGGATGACGCTGCTCGCGACGTCACCGAGCCCGGCGCTCGTCGAGTCCTGGTGCAGGCCGCGAAGGACCACGAACAGCGTCCCTCCGACCGCGATCAGCAGGGTCAGGGCGACCGCGATGAACGCCGCGACCAGGCGGCCGCGGAGCGAGCGCGGCATCAGCTCGGGACGGGCTCGCGCGGCGGGGGCACGAGCCGGTAGCCGACGCCCCGCATCGTCTCGATCGGCGGCCCGTCATCGCCGAGCTGCTTGCGGACCTCGGCGACGTGGACGTCGACCGTTCGGGTCTCGCCCGGGAAGTCGGTGCCCCAGACGTCCTCGAGCAGGGCGTCCCGGGTCAGCACGACGCCGGGATCGCGGGCGAGCGCCGTGAGCAGGTCGAACTCGCGGGGCCGCAGGTCCAGGTGGCGAGCACCGACGCTCGCCTCGCGCCGTCGCGGGTCGATCCGGAGCGCGCCGACCTCGATCGGGCGCCCGCCACGCCAGCTGGCGTCGGTGCGGCGGAGGATCGCCTTCACCCGGGCGACGAGCGCCCGCGGGTTGAACGGCTTGGTGACGTAGTCGTCGGCGCCGAGCTCGAGGCCGACGATCGAGTCGACGTCGTCCGAACGGGCGGTGAGCATGACGATCGGCGTCTCGCCGCGCCGCCGGATCTCGCGGCAGACCTCGAAGCCGTCCTTCTTCGGGAGCATGAGGTCGAGGACGACGAGGTCCGGGTCATGGCGGGCATGGAGGGCCAGCGCCTCCTCGCCGTCGGTGGCCCAGATGACCCCGAAGCCCTCCTTCTCGAGGTAGAGCCGGACGAGGTCGACGATGTTCCGCTCGTCATCCACGACGAGGATCGTCTTCACGGCCGGGAGGATACCCCGGGCCTCCCTGAATACCGGGCCAGCACGTAAGCGGAACGTAAGCCCCGATCGGGCGCGAGGCCGGGCCGCGCTCCCCGCGGCCCTAGACTCCGGCCGATGTTCGGGACCTTGCTCGGCGGCCTCGTCGCCCCGCCATCGGGCGCGCCGGGGTCGGGACGCCTCGAGGCCGTGCTGCGGGCTCAGGAGGCGGCCGGGCTCGAGCCGCTCACCGACGGCCGGCTCGGCGCTCACGACCCGTTCGCCCTCGGGCCCGAGGCATGGCGCGACTGGACGGGGCCGCTGACGGTGGACGCCTGGCAGGCCGCTGCGGCGATGACGGATCGGGCGGTCAAGCAGGCGCTGCCGGGTCCGTACTCCCTGGGGTGGGCCGGCGGGGTGCCGCCGGCCCGACGTGCCGATCGCGAACGCCGGACGATGGCCGCCGCGGAAGCGCTCCACGAGGAGGTCGTCGCGCTTGCCAGCGTGGGCTGCCCGCTCGTCGAGATCGAGGAGACGGCGGCCGACGCGATCGGCGAGGACGAAGGGGAGCGAGGGCTCTTCCGAGCCGCCCATCGACGGCTCACGGACGGCGTCACCCGGGCGCACCTGTCGCTCTCGATCGTCAACGGCTCCGCCTGGGAGGCCGGGCCGGCGACGATCCTCGACGCCCCCTATCAGAGCCTCGCCGTCGACCTCATCGCGGGGCCCGACAACTGGCGCATCGTCGCCGTCACGCCGGGTGATCGCGGCATCGTCGCCGGGGCGCTCTCGCCCGAATCCGGCAGCGACGATGCGGTGGAGCTGCTGATCTGGGCGGCGAACTATGCCGCCTCGACCGGCGGCCGCGGCCTCGCCCGGGTCGGGCTGGCGATCGCGGGCAACCTGGCGCTGCCGTGGGAGCAGGCGGAGCGGAAGCTCGCCCGCCTCGGACGGGCCGTCGCACTCCTGAACGGCCCCGGAGAGGAGCTCGCCAGAGCCGTCGACCCGCGGTCGATCAACATCCGGTCGGCCGGCCACGGCCGGCCGATGCCGATGCCGCCACCGATGCGTGGCGCCCGACGCAAGCCGGGCTGAGCGCGGTCCGACGTACCATCGGCCGGTCGAGCGCAACGCCGAGGGGTGGGATGAGCAGGTTCTGGCACCCGTTCGCGGACATGCATGTCGTGGCCGACCACGAGATCGTCATCGTCGAGGGCAACGGCGCGACGGTCACCGACGAGCACGGCAAGGAATACATCGACGCGACGGCGGCGCTCTGGTTCTGCAACGTGGGGTACGGACGGCGCGAGATCGCCGAGGCCGTAGCGGAGCAGCTCACGAGGCTCGTGGCGTACTCGTCGTTCGGGGCATACACGACGGATGCGTCGATCGCGGTCGCCGACCGGCTGGCCGCCCTGTCGCCGCTCGACGACACGGTCGTCTTCCTTGGCTCCGGCGGCTCGGACGCGATCGACACCGCGGCGAAGCTCGTCCGGCGCTACTGGGACGTCGTCGGCAAGCCCGGCAAGCGGGTCATCGTCTCGCGCGAGCACAGCTACCACGGGATGCACGTCATGGGCACGGCGCTGGTCGGGATGCCGGCGATGCGCAACGGCTATGGCGGGGCGCCGTTCATCGGTGACGTGGCCCAGGTGCCACCGCTCGACGTGGACGCGGTGGCGGACCTGTTCGAGGAGCGTGGCGGTGAGATCGCCGCCTTCGTCGGAGAGCCGGTCATCGGCGCCGGCGGCGTCATCCCGCCGAGCCCCGGCTACTGGGCCGCGATCAACGAGCTCTGCCGGGCGCACGACGTCCTGCTCATCGCCGACGAGGTCATCACCGGTTTCGGCCGGATGGGCGAGATGTTCGGGACGACCCGTTTCGGGATCGAGCCCGACCTCATCACGTTCGCCAAGGGCGTGACCTCGGGCTACATGCCCCTCGGCGGCGTGCTGGTCGGCAAGCGGGTCCGCGAGCCCTTCTGGGATGAGCCCGTTCCCGGCGCGATCTTCCGGCATGGCTACACGTACTCCGGGCACGCCGGGGCCGCGGCGGCGGCGTTGGCGAACCTCGACATCATCGAGCGGGAGGGCCTCGTCGCCCGCGTCCGCGAGCTCGAGCCGAAGCTGGCAGCCACCGTCGGCCGCCTCGCCGACGCGCCGCTCGTCGGCGAGATCCGGACGGTCGGCCTGACCGCGGCCGTCGCGATCAAGCCGGAGGTGCTGGTGGCCGATCCGGGCACGCCCGACAAGGTCATCGCCGCCGCCCTGCGGCACGGCGTCGCGAGCCGCGTCCTCCGCGGCCACGCGATCCACATCTCGCCGCCGTTCGTGATCAGCGAGTCCCAGATCGAGGCGATGGTCGACGGCATCGGCAACGCCCTCGAGGACGTCGCCGGCGTGGCCGTCGCGGCGTCGGCCTGAGCTCGCCGTGAGCAGCGACCTCGGTTCGACCGACGCGATCCAGCGCGCCTTCCGCGAGCGTGGCTATATCGCCGAGCGGTCGCTCGCGACGGCGGTCTTCCTCGGCCTCCAGCTGGGCCGGCCGCTGCTGCTCGAGGGCGAAGCCGGCGTCGGCAAGACGGAGCTCGCGAAGGTCCTCGCCGCCTCGCTCGAAGCGCCCCTCATCCGGCTCCAGTGCTACGAGGGCCTCGACGTCAACACCGCGGTCTACGAGTGGAACTACCCGCGCCAGATGCTCGAGATCCGGCTCCTCGAGGCCCGCGGCGCCGCCGGCCAGGCCAACGCCCACGACATCTTCGGCGCGGAGTTCCTCATCAAGCGGCCGCTCCTCCAGGCCCTCGAATCACCGGGCGGCATCGCGCCGGTCCTGCTCATCGACGAGATCGACCGGGCCGACGAGGAGTTCGAGGCGTACCTGCTCGAGATCCTGTCCGACTTCCAGGTCACGATCCCGGAGATCGGCACCGTTCGGGCCGACAAGCCGCCGCGGGTCATCCTGACCTCGAACCGGACCCGTGAGGTCCACGACGCCCTGAAGCGCCGCTGCCTGTACCACTGGATCGACTTCCCGACGGCCGAGAAGGAGCGCGAGATCGTGCTCACCCGCCTCCCCGCGGCCCCGGCGAAGCTGGCCCGCCAGGTCGTCGACTTCGTCCATCGCCTCCGGGCGGCCGATCTCACGAAGGTGCCCGGGATCGCCGAGACGCTCGACTGGGCGGCGGCGCTCATGGCCCTCGGGGCCGCCGAGCTGTCGGAGACGATCGTCGACGAGACGCTCGGTGTCGTCCTCAAGTACGAGGAGGACATCCGGCACGTCAAGGGCCCGGCCGCCCGGTCGTATCTCGCCGAGGTCGCCGGCGGCGCGGTCGGCGGAGCCGCCGCCGGGACATGATCCGTCCGCCGGCCGCGGTCGACGGTCGCCGCCTCGTTGCGCAGTCGGCCGCCTTCGGGCGCGCCCTGCGGCGAGCTGGGCTGGGGGTCGACCTCGGGGCAGAGATCGACTTCGCCCGGGCGCTCCAGGTCGTCGACATCGGGGACCGCGACGAGGTCCGCGACGCGGGGGCGGCGGTGTTCGTCCGGCGACGGGACGATCGGCCGACCTACGACGACGTCTTCGATCGCTTCTGGCGGGCCCGCCACCGCCTGCCGCCAGAGGTCCAGCCGGGCGACCTCCAGCCGGTGGACCAGGCGGAAGCCGGCGAGCCCGAGCCGGGGGACGCGGCGCTCCTCGGCGACGAGCGCCGAGCCGAGCTCGACGACCAGCTCCGGGCGCTCCTGCCGTCCGACGAGGGCGAGACGGAGGGCGAGGCCGACGACGAGCTCGTGATCTCGCCCGACGCCTACAGCCATTCCGAGGTCCTCCGGCACCTCGAGTTCGATCGGATGACGCCGTCCGAGCTCCGCGACGCCGAGCGGCTCGTGGACCTGCTCGAGCCACGGCTCGAGCTGCGCCGGACCCGCCGCTACGAGCTCCATCAGCACGGCCGGCGGCTGGCCGCCCGGGCGATGTTCCGGCGGAGCCTGTCGAGCGGTGGCGAGATCGTGTCGTGGGTCTGGCAGCGGCAGCGACGGCGGCCGCGACCCATCGTCGTCATCTGCGACATCTCCGGCTCGATGGAGCGCCACTCGCGGCTGCTGCTCCGCTTCATCCAGGCGCTATCGGCGTCATCCGCGGTCCGAACGGAGTCGTTCGTCTTCGGCACGCGCCTGACGCGGGTGACCCGGATCCTTCGGGACCGGGATCGCGACCGAGCGCTCAATCGAGTCTCGGAAGCGGTCAACGACTGGGCCGGCGGGACGCGGATCGGGGAGTCGTTCCGCGAGTTCAACCTCCGCTGGGCGCGACGAACGCTGCGCTCCAGCGGCATCGTCATCGTCGTTTCCGACGGCTGGGACCGGGGCGATCCGGGGCTCGTCGCGGCCGAGACGTCCCGGCTCCGTCGGTCGTGCCACCGGCTCGTCTGGCTGAACCCGCTCGCCGGCACGCCCGGCTACCAGCCGCTTGCCGCGGGGATGCGGGCGGCGTATCCGTACATCGACGACTTCCTGCCAGCCGGCAGCGTCGCCAGCCTCGAGCGCCTCGGCGAGATCCTGGCCGGGGTGCGGGCCGGCGACGTGGATCGCAGTCGCGAGGCGGCCGCGCACGTCGCCGCCGACGGCGGGGCCTCGGCGGCGTCCGAGGCTGCCATCGCCGCCCCGCGGGTTGTCAGCGGCCCGTCGCGCGACCCCGAGGCTGCCGAGCCGCTGCGCCGGGCATGAAGGACGTTCTCGAGGCCCTCGAGACCTGGCGGGCGGCCGGGGTCGACACCGGGCGAGCCGTCGTGATCCGGACGTTCGGGTCGGCGCCGCGGCCCGAGGGCGCCGTGCTCCTGCGGGCCGACGACGGCCGGATCGCCGGCTCGGTGAGCGGCGGCTGCGTCGAAGGCGCGGCGGCCGAGGAGATCGACCGGGCTCGCACGAACGGACGCGCCCGCGTGATCCGGTACGGCATCAGCGACGAGCAGGCGTGGGACGTCGGGCTGGCCTGCGGCGGCACGATCGACGTGCTGGTGGAACCGGTCGTCGCGGCTGCCGTCGTCGAGGCGGCGGGCGACGCGCGGGCCTCAGGCGCGGCGGGCCAGGCGGTCGTGACCGAGCTCCCGCCCGACTCGCCGGGGCCCGGGCTCGGCGCGCACGAGCCGGGTGCCGGCGCGGTGCCCCGGACGCCGCTCGTCGTCGACGCGGACGGGACGCTCCACGGCAGCCTGGGCGACCCGGCGCTGGACGGGACCCTGGCGGCGATGGCAGCCGACGCGATCCTCCGCGGCACGTCGCGAACGGTGGAGCTCGGCGACCGCCAGCTCTTCATCGAGACGTTCGCCGCTCGGCCTCGGCTGGTGGTCGTCGGCGCGGTCGAGATCGCGAGGCCGCTCGTGTCGATGGCCCGTGCCCTCGGCTTCGAGACGATCGTCGTCGACGGCCGACCGGCGTTCGCGACGCCGGAGCGCTTCCCGGAGGCCGATCGGCTCGTGGTCGGCTGGCCGGACGACGTCGCCGAGACGATCGGCCTCGGGCCGAACGACGCGGTCGCGATCCTCACCCACGACCCGAAGTTCGACGAGCCGGCGATCGCGGCCGCGCTCGGGCGAGGCTGCCGCTACGTCGGCGCGATCGGCTCGCGCAGGACCCAGGCCGACCGTCGGGCACGCCTCCGCGATGACGGCGTGCCCGAGGCCGACCTCGCTCGCCTGCACGGCCCCGTCGGACTCGACCTCGGCGGGCGGACCGCGGCCGAGATCGCCCTCTCGATCCTCGCCGAGATCGTCGCTGACCGATATGGCGGGTCGGGCCGGCCGATGCTCCATCGGGCGGCCACGGCCGCCCCCGAGGCGGTGGGCGCCGGGGTATGACCCGGGTCGCCGGCCTGGTCCTGGCCGCGGGCGAATCCACCCGCTTCGGCGCGCCGAAGGCGCTCGCGGCCCTCGAGGGCCGGCCGATGCTCGAGCACGTCCTCGCGGCGGCCCGCGCGGCCGACCTCGATCCGGTGGTCGTCGTCCTCGGGCACGCGGTCGAGGCGATCGAGCCGGCCATCGCCTGGCACGGCGAGCGGCGGGTCCGCAACCCGGATCCGGGTCGGGGTCTGGCCTCGTCCGTCGTGATCGGGGTGGCTGAGATCGATGCGATGCCCGGCGTCGATGGCGTGGTGATCCTGCTCGGCGATCAGCCCAGGGTCGACCCGGCGATCATCCGTCGACTCGTGGCCGGCCTCCGGGCGGGTGATCGACCGTTCGTCGTCGCGCGCCATGCGGCCGGCGGCGGGCCGAACCCGGTGGCGGTCGGTCGGACCGCGTTCGTGCTCGTCGGCGAGGTCCGCGGGGATCGTGGCCTCGGACCGGTCATCGAGGCGCACCCCGAGCTCGTGGCGCACGTCGACGTCCCGGGCGGCAACCCGGATGTCGACACGCCGGCCGACCTCGCGGGGCTCGGGCGATAGGCTGCCCACGATGGAGCTGTCGGGACAGGTCGAGATCGACGCCCCGCGTGACCGCGTGTGGAGCCTCGTCTCGGACCCGAGGAAGATGAGCGGCTGCGCGGCCGGGCTCGAGCAGATCGAGGAGGTCGGGCCGGGCCGGTTCCGGCTGGCGACGAAGGTCGGCTCGGGCCTCATGAGCACCCGGCTGACGGCCGATCTCGAGCTCGTCGCCGAGCCGCCGGATCGGGCAGCCGTCACGGGCACGGGCGAGGCATCGGGCAACTCGCTCGACGCCAGGGGACAGCTGACGCTCTCCGGGCCGCCCGGCGGGCCGACCCTGATCGCATGGCAGGCGACGATCGCCATCCGGGGGCCGTTCGCGAGCTTCGACAAGCTCCTCGAGCCGACCGCCGCGAAGGTCGTCGCCGAGGCGTTCGACTGCCTCCGGTCGCAGCTCCACGCCGGCGGCTGACGGCCGGAGGCCGCGGGTGAGCCCCGAGCGCCTGTCCCGGACCGTCGGGCCGGTCGCGACGAACGTCCACGTCCTGGCCGACCCGGCGACGCGCGAGGCGATCGCCGTCGACACCGCGATCCCCTCGCTCGACTGGATCCGCGGCGAGCTCGACGCCCGTGGCTGGACGCTGAAGCTGATCGTCTCGACCCACGGCCACTGGGACCACATCGGCGACAACGCGGCGGTCGCCGCCCATTCCGGCGCCCAGGTCGCGGCCCATCCGCTCGACGCCCATCGACTGACGGACCCCCAGCCGATGTGGGCCCCGTTCGAGATCCCGCCGTCGATCCCGGCGGTCGAGCTCGCCGATGGCGGCGAGATCCGGTTCGGGTCGCTGCGCCTCGAGGTGCTCCACACGCCGGGACACACCGAGGGCTCGATCTGCCTCCTCGATCGCGAGGCGGGCCTCCTCCTCAGCGGCGACACCCTCTTCCACGGGTCCTTCGGCCGGATCGACCTGCCGGGCGGCGATCCGGTGGCCATGGCCGAGTCGCTGGCACGCCTCGCCGGCCTCGACGACCGCCTATCGGTCCTGCCGGGTCATGGCCGCGAGACGACGATCGCCGCGGAACGGCCGTGGCTCGACTGGGTCGCCCGGGAGCGCCGCCTCCCGCTCTGAGGTCCGGGGCTAGAGCGACAGCTCCTTCCGGTAGCCGATCTCCTCGTGATAGCGCCGGAAGCCGAGGCCCTCGTACAGGCGGAGCGCCCCGCTCGGGTTCTCGGCGTCGACCCCGAGCGCGGCCTCCTCGACGCCGCGCGCCGCCAGGAGGCGGATCGTCGACGCGATCAGCGCCGCCGCCAGGCCGCGCTGTCGGTAGGGCCGCCGGACCGACACGTGATCGAGCCAGGCGCGGTTGACCCCGAGGCGCTCGTTCTCGTCCGGATTGATCGAGGTCAGCACGGAGCCGGCCACCCGGTCGCCGTCCCAGGCGACCTGGTACAGGGAGGGGTCGAGGTACGGCGACGTGAACCAGTGCTCGAAGTCGGCCTCGGTCCGCGTCGCTGGCTCGGGATGGTCCTGGAACGCCTCGACATCCGCGTCCCAGATCGCGCGGAACTGCGAGGGATCGACGGGCCGGACCTCGAGCCCGGGCGGCAGGGGATGCTCGCCGACGGGATCGGCCACGCGGCGCAGCATCAGGTAGGCATGGCGATGGGTGCGGTAGCCATGGTGGGCCGCCAGCTCGGCGTGACCCGGGACGCCCAGCATGCCGTAGCCGCCGATCACGTGCGGCCAGTCCGGCGGTCGCGGCCACGCGCGTCCGGCCTCGCGACAGCGGCCCTCGGCCCATTCGAGCATCGCCGTGCCGAGGCCGCGCCGTCGCCGCTCCGGTCGGACCCAGATGCTGACGTGGTGGCTGATCATTCGGCCGTCGCGCTCGCGCCGGTCGACCGTCGCGACGCCGTCGAGGCGGCCCGCGCGGCCGTCGACGGCGACGGCGTCGGCGATCAGGTCGAACCCGGGCTCCGGGGACCAGTCGTGGGCCAGGCTCTCGGCCGTGGGGATCCAGTCGACCCCATCGTGGAGGTGGGCGGTCGCGATCAGCTCGGCGGCGCTACTCCAGTCACGGCTTGGGTCGAACGCCCGGGTCGCGATGGTGCCCGACGGAGTCATCGCTCGCCGCCGTACTTCATCTCCATGTGCCGCTCGACCCCGCGGATCATCGCCGTCCAGCGACGCCGCTCGGCCTTCCGCGCGACCGCGTTTCCGGCCAGCTCCGCCCGATGCGCCTCCAGCTCCAGCTTCCGGAAGGCCGCCCAGCGCTCGGGGTCCAGCTCGCCGGTGCCGAGCGCGGTCCGGATGGCGCAGCCGGGCTCGACCGAGTGGCTGCAATCCCTGAACCGGCAGCCCGCCGCGATGGCCTCGATGTCGACGAAGGCATCGGTCAGGCCGTCGCCGTCGGCGAGCGACAGCTCGCGGAGCCCGGGCGTGTCGATGACCAGTCCGGCGTCGAGCCGGACCAGCTGGCGTCGCGTCGTCGTGTGCCGACCGCGGGCATCGTCCGGGCGGATCGCGGCGGTCGCCATCACGTCCGACCCGGCCAGGGCGTTGACGAGGCTGGACTTGCCCACGCCCGACGAGCCGAGGAAGACCACGGTCCGTCCGGGCCCGAGATGGCGACGAACGGCAGCAAGGCCCGCGCCCGTATATGCCGACACCGCGATGACCTCGACGCCCGGCGCGGTCGCCTCGGCCGCGAGGCACATGCCGTCGGCATCGACCGCGACGTCGGCCTTCGACAGGAGCACGACGGGCAGCGCTCCCGATTCCCACGCGACGGCGACGTAGCGCTCGAGCCGTCGGACGTTGAACTCGGCGTTCAGCGACGTGACGAGGAAGGCGACGTCCACGTTCGCGGCGAGCACCTGGTTGCGGGCCGACCCGTCGACGGGCCCGCGACGGACGAGCGCGGAACGGCGCGGCAGGACGGCGTGGATGATTGCCGAGCCCGCCCCATCCGCGGCGACCGCGACCCAATCGCCGACCGACGGATGGAGGGCCTCCGGATCGAGCTCGGTCTCGTGCCGCAGCCGGCCCGACAGCGTTGCCTGCACGTCGCCGGTCGCGAGGGCGACCGCGAACGCGCCCCGTTCCCCGCTCGTGAGGCGTCCGGGCTCGAGCGCTCGCCCGGCCTCGTCCGAGAGGCCTGACCACGCGGCCGCGTGGCTCGCGTCCCAGCCGAGGGAGATGAGCTCGCGCGGCCCGTCCGCGCCCGGTAGCGGCCTCATCGTCGTGCCCTCGGGAACGGCGCGAGCTCGTACCAGTGGTCTGTCGACACGATCCGGTAGCCGAGGCTCTCGTACAGGCTCCGGGCGTGGTTCGGGTTCTCCAGGTCGACGCCGAGCCCGGCTCGCGACGCGCCGGCGTCCCGAACCGCGCGGAGGCTCGCGGCGAGGAGGGCCCGGGCCAGGCCCCGTCGACGAAACTCCGGCTGGACCGAGATCGCCTCCGTCCAGCCGATCCGGCCCCCGTCCGTCTCGATCGCCTCATCCATGAAGTTGAGGATCTGGCCGGCGATGTCGTCTCCATGGAAGGCGACTCGCCACAGCGTGGGATCGAACGTCGGGCTGCCGATGAAGCTCTCGAACCTCGCCTCCGACGGGGCCTCCTGGCCCCACGTGTCGGCGAACGCCCGCGCATCGGCGTCGAAGACCCGCCGGTGCATCGCCCGGTCGTCGGCCGCGATCCGACGGATCTCGAAGCCCTCGGGCAGCGGGATCTGGGGGACGTCGTCGAGATCCGGTCGGATGAGCTGGGCGAACGAGCGGGCAGCCACGAAGCCGAGTGCCGCGGCCGCGGCCCGCTGGTGCGGATCCCGGTCGGTGACCGAGATCCCGAGCGTGACCGGCCGGCCCTCGCCGAGCTCCGTCGAAAGCTCGTCCGCTCGGCGGATCGCGTGCCCGAGGAGGAGCTCCTCGATGCCGCGGCCGCGGTGGGCCGGATGGATGTTCAGGATGCCGTTGACCGCGGCCGCCCCGGAGGCCTGCGGCTCCCACGAGACGCGGCCGTAGGCGACGACGCGCCCATCGACCTCGACGAGCGCGCAGTCGCGGAGCAGCCGCGCCGCGTCGAACTGGCTGTAGTGACTGTCCATGCCGGCGACGGTCGCAGAGGCTCGCTCGCCGTTGAAGGCCCGAACCGCGCCCGAAACCCGGACCATGGCCGGGTGGTCCTGCGGACCCCGGTAGGCCCGCAGGACCGACGTTCCGGCCGCGCTCTCCCGACGGACGGTCGCGGCCGTCGTGGTGGCGTCCATCAGCCGACTCGCTTGAGCTTGCCGGTGCGCTTCGCGTATCGCTCGGCGCGCCCGAAGGCCCACAGCCCGAACGGGATCAGGACGATGCCCATGACGATGAGCGGCCAGATGTCGCCGACGAGCTCGCTCGCTGGCACGCCGTCGATCAGGCCTTTCCGGACGCCGTCGATGGCATACGTGGCCGGCGACAGGTGCGAGATCACCTGCATCCAGCCCGGCAGGATGCCGATCGAGTAATAGACCCCGCTGACGAGCAGCAGGACCGACTGGATCACGAACGCCATCTGAGCGCCCCGTTCCACGAAGAGGAGCGGCAGGATGGCGGCCAGCATCCCGATCCCGACGAAGCTGAACGAGCCCAGGACCATGAAGGCCAGGACGGTCGCCACGTTGGCGTGGGCGACGGACAGGTTCGGGAAGAACAGCACCATCGCGACGAGGATCGCGGCGGTGTGGATCAGCCCGTAGACCATCGCGTAGGCGACACAGCCGAGCAGGTGGGTCGCGCGCCGGACGGGCGCCATCATCGTGTACTCGAGGGTCCCCTCCCAGCGCTCGATCGCGATCGTCTCGGCGATCCAGCTGAAGACCACCGACAGGTAGTTCCAGAAGATCGCCCCGACCATCAGGGTCAGGAGCAGGCGGGGATCCCCGGCCTGGGCGCCGATCAGCGAGATCGACAGCGCGCCGGCGGCCGAGTACACGAGGAAGGCGATCTCCCAGCCCCAGTACCGTCGGGACAGGAAGAAGTTGCGCTCGATGAAGGCGAAGCTCGCCTTCATCTCGTGCGCGAGGGCGGTCATCGAAGTCTGCCTTTCGAGGCGGTCGGCTCGGTCACGAGGACCGAGCCAGCCGCGGGGACGGCTCCGTCGCGAGCCGACGGCCGAGCGCGATGAGCGCCTGGCCGAGCCGCTGGCGGAGGGGTTGGTGGTCGCGTCGCCTGGCTTCGTTCGCCAGCCGTGCCGCGGCCGCGCCGCGGTGGGCCCGAGCGGCGTGCTCGTGGGCCCACAGCAGCAGGAGTGGTCCGTTGCTGCGCATGGGTCTCTTCCTTTCGGTCATTCGTCGTCCTCGGCCGCCTCCTCGACGTCCTCGTCGAGGGACCGGCCGGTGTAGGTCATGAACACGGCGTGGAGGGTCGGAGCCTCGCCGCGCCGGGCGACGAGCTGCTTGAGCCCGTCCGGGGTGTCCTCGGCGACCACTCGGCCGTCGTTGAGGACCGCGATCCGGCCGCAAAGCCGTTCGGCCTCGTCGAGGTCGTGGGTCGTCAGGACGATCGACGCGTCGTGCGATTCCCGGATCTCCTCGATGAACGCCTGGACCTCGAGCTTCGACCGTGGATCGAGGCCCGTGGTCGGCTCGTCGAGGAGCAGGAGGGCCGGGCTGGTCAGCAGGGCTCGCGCGATCGCGATCTTCTGCTGCATGCCCCGGCTCATCTGCTCGATCGGCCGGCCAAGCCGCCTCTCGGCGATGCCCAGCCGCCCGGTGATGGCCACCGCCTGGACCTTCGCCCGGCCGGCGTCGAGGCCGTACAGGCGAGCGGCGAAGAGGAGGTTCTCCATCGGGCTGAGCTTCTTGAAGAAGGCGGCGTCGACGCTCACCCGGTTGATGAGCCGCTTGACGGTCATCTCCTCCGCGGTCAGGTCGTGACCGAAGATCTCCACCCGGCCCTCGTCGAGGGTCAGGAGGCCGGAGACGAGCCGGATCAGCGTCGACTTGCCGGAGCCGTTCGCGCCGAGGATCCCGACGGTTCCGCCCCGGTCGAGCCGGAGCGAGACGTCGTCGATGGCCTTGACCGGCCTTCGCTTCCGGCCCACCTCGAAGGTCTTCGTGACCCGGTCCACGAGGAGCGCGGGCACGTCGGCCTCCACCGGCAGGTCGGCGGCGATGCTGGCCAGCCGATCCGGCACGAGCGTCGTCTTCTGTTGTCGGAGGGTCGTGACGGTCATGTCGGTGTCCCTGTCGTGGTGGGCGGGCTCGGCTAAAGGAGGTCGGAAACGGAACGAGCCGCGGGCTCCGATCCGGCGCTGGGCGTCGGGTGGGCTCGCGGCTCGGCTGCATGGCCGGACGTCTCCGGACAAACAAAGAACCGTGGGCCCGATCTGGCCCACGGCTCGTGGTTGCCGTCGTGAGGGCGGTCTCGCCGCCCGCTGGCTACCTCGAGGAGGGCACAGATCTCCCGCCATCGACGACGCCGAACGGCGCCATCGTTCGCCGGGTGATCAGCCTGCTGGTCATGTCTCTGAGCCGCCTCCAGGAGGTGGGCAAGGGCGCGGACGTCGCGCCGGCGGCGGAGTATGCCGGACACGGTCGCGGCATGTCAACGCACAGGTTCGTTGCGTTCGGACTGTTCGTCACGGAGCCCGCTTGGTACAGTCGCCGAGGGGTCGGCGCCGAGGCCGGCCGCAGAGGGAGGCCCATCCATGACCGAGCCAACCCAGCCCACGGAGCCCGCGGCGCCGACTCCGGCCGCCCCGGCCGGCTGGTCCGCGCCCGCGCCGGCCGCGCCGATGGCCGCCGCCGGTGGCGCTCGCCCGACGGGCGCGACCGTCATCACGATCATCGCCGGGATCGAGGGCGTGCTGATCGTTCTCTTCGGGCTCCTCGCCATCCTCGGGATGAGCCTCATCGGTGGCATCGTCGGCAGCAGCGGGACCGCGAACGCCGGCGCCGCGGGCGGCTTCCTGGCCGGCCTGGGAATCGTGATCGCGATCATCGTCTTCGTGATCGGCGCGCTCTACCTGCTGATCGCGTTCGGGATGTGGAACGCTCGCCGCTGGTCTTGGACGCTCGGCGCGGTCGTGTACGTGATCGCCCTCGTGTTCGGCGTCCTCGGCCTCGCCGGCGGCGTGTCGGTCTACAGCCTGATCATCGGGATCGTGCTGCCGGCCGTCGTCCTCTTCTTTCTCTGGCAGCCCGACGTGAAGCGCTATCTCGGGCGCGGCTGACCTTCGACTTTCGATCGGAGCCGGCTGGAGCGATCCGGCCGGCTCTTCGATTCCCGGCGACGATAGGCTCCGCGGCATGGACCGCCGACTGGACGTCGCGACGACGACCGAGCCGCCATCGCTCGTGGAGCTCATCGCCCGGGGGGCGCTCGACGCCGAGCTCGGCGCGCTGGTCTGGACGCTGGTCGCGGGCTCGGTGCCGCTCGTCGTCGCGGCCCCGCCGGACCGTCTCGGCGCCGCGGCGCAGCTGCTCAGCGGGGTGCTCGCCTCGGTGAGGCCGGATGCCGCCGTCGACGGCCTGACGGAGCCGCTCAGCCCGACCCGCGCTCGCCGGATCGTGCGAGGCCAGCGGGCGGGCGGGATCGTCGCCGGCCGACGGCTCGAGGACGTGTTCGAGACCCTCGGGGGCGGCCCGCTGTCGCTCGCTCCGGACGAGCTGACGTTCCTCGGCTGCGTCCTCGTGCTCGGGGCGGTCGGGTCGGCCGGCCCATCGCCCGTGCCGGCTGGATCGACCAGCACCGAGCCGACCCGCGGCCGTCTTCGGGTGCTCGCCGCGCACTACGTCCGGCCGCTCGCCCGTGACGCGCACGGCCACGCGCAGCGCCTGGACCCGGCCGTCCTCGCGACGTGGGACAGCTCGCTCGGCGAGTACGAGCACTTCGCCTGGGGCGTGCTGCCGGAGATCGCCGCGCGCCTCGGGCGCCGGGCCGGCGACCTCGAGGCCGATCTCCACCACCGTCGGGACGACCTCGCCGGCCTCGCCAGGGCCGGCGTCACCCGCCTCGATGAGGTGCGCCGGCTCATCGCCGGCTACCAGGTCGGCTATGGCGGCGGCCATGGCGGGGGATCGGGCACCGATCGCCCGCACTGAGGGCCGGCGACCGCCGCCGACCGCCGGCGACCGCCGGGCAGGGCTGTCGCGAGGGCGGCGGCGATACCATCGCGGCATGCCCGACGTCGCCGGCTCCGTCTCGGAGCTCCTGTCCCGCCTGACCGGGATCGTCCATCCGCACGCGACCGGGATCGAGATCGACGACGTCGCTCGCCTCCGGGCCGACGGCATCCGGGACCTCGCCTGGACCGCCGCCTTCACGACCGATCCGGCGACCGCCGAAGCGGCGCAATGGCTCGTCTGGGAGTGCGCCCAGGCCCTCGGAGCGCGGTCGGCGAGCATGCAGGACCTGTACATGGCCCGGGCCCGCGGCGAGGTCCACGGGTTCACGGTTCCGGCGATCAACATCCGGGCCCAGACCTTCGACATGGCCCGGACCGTCTTCGAGACCGCCCAGACCGAGGACGTGGGCGCGGTCATCCTCGAGCTCGCCCGCAGTGAGCAGACGTATACCTTCCAGCGGCCGATCGACTATTCGACCGCCGTGCTGGCCGGCGCGATCGCCGCGCACTGGGAGGGTCCGGTCTTCCTCCAGGGCGACCACTACCAGTTCAATGCGAAGAAGTACGCGGCCGACCCGGAGGCGACGACCGAGGAGATCCGGCGGGCCTGCCGCCTGGCGGTCGACGCCGGCTACCGGAACATCGACATCGACGCCTCGACCCTCGTCGACCTCGACCTGCCCGACGTCGACGCCCAGCAGCGCACGAACTACGAGCGGACGGCCGAGCTGGCGACGCTCATCCGGACGCTCCAGGCCGACGGCGTGACGATCAGCATCGGCGGGGAGATCGGCGAGGTCGGCAAGGAGAACTCGACCGAGCCCGAGCTGCGGGCCTACCTCGATGGCCTGAGCCGCGAGCTCCGCCGGACCGGCGAGGCGGTCCTCGGCATCAGCAAGGTCAGCGTCCAGACCGGCACGTCTCACGGCGGGACCGTGAATCCCGACGGAACGGTGGCGGCGGTCGCGGTCGACTTCTCGGTCCACGAGCGGCTTGGGAAGATCGCGCGCCAGGAGTACGGGCTTGCCGGGACCGTCCAGCACGGCGCCTCGACGCTGCCGGACGAGGACTTCCACCGCTTCCGCGAGGTCGAGACCGCGGAGATCCATCTCGCGACGGGCTTCCAGAACTTCCTGTACGAGCACCCCGCGTTCCCCGCCTCGTTGCACCGCCAGATCGAGGCGTGGTGCTTCGCGAACGCGCTCGACGAGCGCAAGCCGGGCCAGACCGACCAGCAGTTCGTCTACACGACCCGGAAGAAGGCGATCGGCCCGTTCAAGCGCCAGCTCTGGGACCTCGAGACGAAGGACGAGATCCTCGCGGCGCAGGCCCACAAGGTCCGGTTCCTGTTCCACGAGCTCGGGGTCGAGGGCAGCCGGGCCACGGTCGACCGATACGTCCAGCCGGTCACCATGTCGCGCCCGGTTCCCGACGCCCTGGGGGCCCTCGCCATCCGCTAGCTCGCGGCCCGTCGCGCGGCTGGCCGGGCCGCTGCGAATCGCCGTCCGGTCACCCGCCGGACCCTGCGGTTTTCGTGTTGATTCCGCCCTTGGCGATGCCTATCCTCGCGGCCAGACCCAAGCGCACTCCGAAGAGGACGGTCTCGCGGGTCGGCCTCGGCCCGCGGCGGTAGAGGAGGAAGCCGTGTCCGGTCCATCCATGAACGCCGTGGACGTCGCCGCACGCGACGACGAGCACCTGCGGTCACTCGGAATCAAGCCCGAACTCAGACGCTCGCTCGGCTTCCTGTCGAACTTCGCCGTCGCGTTCAGCTACATCTCGGTGTCGACGGGAACATTCACCCTGTTCGGGCTCGGCCTCGCCGTCGGCGGTGCCCCGATGTTCTGGTCCTGGCCGATCGTCGTCGGCGGCCAGCTCCTCGTGGCCCTGAACTTCGCCGAGCTCGCCAGCCACTTCCCCGTCGCGGGCTCCATCTACCAGTGGTCGAAGCGCCTGAGCAACAAGACGCTGGGCTGGTTCACCGGCTGGTTCTACTTCTGGGCCGGCGTCCTGACGACGACCGCGGTGGCGATCACCGTCCCGCTCGTCCTGTCATCGATCCTCGGCGTCGACGGCACCCAGCTGATCGGACCCTTCTCGTGGAACGTCTGGGTCGCCCTCGGCACGCTCGTGATCACGACCCTCATCAATGGCTTCGGCGTCCGGCTCATGTCCATCATCAACAATCTCGGCGTCGCGGCCGAGATCATCGGCATGGCCATCTTCGCCGGCATCCTGCTGATCTTCTTCAACCACCAGCCGCTCAGCGTGCTGACCGACACGGCCGGCCTCGAATCCCAGGCGAATGGCAACTACCTGCCGGTCTTCGCGGTCGCGGCGTTCATGTCCCTGTTCGTGGTCTACGGCTTCGACACCGCCGGCACGTACGGCGAGGAGACCATCGATGCGAGTCGCCACGCGCCGCGTGGCGTCCTGAGCGCCATCCTGCTGTCCGGCCTCATCGGCCTGATCTTCATCCTGGCGATCATCCTTTCCACTCCCGACCTGGGTGCGGAGATCACGGCGGCCGGCAAGGGCGCCTTCCCGATCGCCGACGCGATCCACGCCAACATGGGCGACGTCTGGGGGAACATCTACCTGACCGTCGTCCTGGCCGCGGTCTTCGTCTGCACGATGGCGATCCAGGGCGCGACCACCCGGCTCATGTTCTCAATGGGTCGCGACGGTCGAATGCCGTTCGGCCGGACGTGGGGCCACGTCAGCGGCTTCAAGACCCCGACGAACGCCGCCGTCGCGGTCGGCATCCTGTCCGCCATCCCATTCCTCGTCTCGAACAGCGCCGGGGTCATCGCGATCGGCGCCACGGGAACCATCTACATCAGCTACTTCCTGTGCAACATCGGCGTCCTGGCCGCCCGGCTCCGTGGCTGGCCGCACCAGGCCTCCGGCTTCAAGCTCGGATCATGGGGGGCGCTCATCAACGTCCTGGCACTCGTCTGGGGCGGCCTGATGATCGTCAACTTCGCCCTGTGGCATGCCGACGCCTTCGGCGACTGGGGCAACGGCCTTCGGGATCTCACCAACCCGACGATCAACACACTGACGTTCCTCGGCAGCGATGCCCTCACGGGTCTGCCGGCGATCCCGGTGTTCGAGTCGTTCCTCGGGCTCGTGTTCGTCGTCGGCCTTCTGTACTACGTCGTGGCCCAGCGCGGTCATCAGGAGGCGACGGAGGCCGACCTCGCCACCGGCGAGACGGCGATCGCCTGACCGACACGGTCGCTCAACCGGAAGAGTTGCGAGGCGAGCTGCGCGAGCAGCTCGCCTCGGCGCTTCGACGGGTCCCGGAGCTCGGCGACGCCGAGCTCCACCTCGTCCCGCTCAGTGGCGGCATCACGAACCGCAACTTCCTCATCTCGATCGACGGCCGGCCGGATCGGTACGTCGTCCGCCTCGCCGGCAACGACACCCATCTCCTCGGCATCAGCCGCGAGGTCGAGCACGCGGCGACCGTCGCCGCGGCAGGCGTCGGGGTCGGACCCGAGGTCGTCGCCTTCGTCCGACCCGAGGGCTACCTCGTCACCCGGTTCATCGAGGGGTCGCCGGTCTCGCTCGAGGCGGTCCGGACACCTGACGTGCTGCGCAAGGTGGCCGCGTCCCTGCGGCGGATCCACGACGGCCCGGCGATCCCCGGCCTCTTCGTGCCGTTCCGGATCGTCGAGGCCTACCGGGCCCTGGCGAAGTCGCGCGGCGTCACGATCCCGCCGGAGTTCGACCTGGCCGAGGCGATCGCTCGGCGGATCGAGCTGGCCTGCCTGACGGCCCCGCTGGAGCTCCGGCCCTGCCACAACGACCTGCTCAACGCCAACTTCATCGACGACGGCGAGCGGATCCGGATCGTGGACTGGGAGTACGCCGGGATGGGCGACCCGTTCTTCGACCTCGGCAACTTCAGCATCAACCACGAGCTCGAGGCCGACGCGGACGCGATCCTGCTCGGTGCATATGCCGGCGAAGTCCGTGGCGGCGACCTCGCGAGGATCACCGTGATGCGGGTGATGTCCGACTTCCGGGAGGCCATGTGGGGCGTGCTCCAGCAGGGCATCTCGACGTTGGACGTGGACTTCCGCGAGTACGCCACCGAGCACTTCGATCGGCTGCTGGCGAACGCCGGGGGTCCGGGGTTCGAGCGAGCCCTGGCCGCGACCGCCGAGGGCTAGGGCCCCGGGGACGGCGAGCTAGCGCGGAACGGCGCCGATGATGAGCGCGCCGGCGATCGCCAGGAGGGCGGGGGCGGATGCCGCGAGCGCACCGATGATCCGACGCATCAATCCTCCGGGCCGTCCCTGAGCCGCGTAACGGGCTCATTGGGCGGGACGGGATCCTGTCCTCGACGGTATGTAGCGACGCGACGCGACGGCGAGCGAGACGCGCTGGCGCGCCCTCGCAGATCGCTTGCAGTCCGGGACTGCGTGGACGCTAGGCTCGGCGGATGGAGCAGGCCCGGGTCGTCGTGATCGGCGGCGGAATCACCGGCTGCAGCGTCGCGCTCCATCTCGCCGAGGCCGGCTGGACGGACGTCCTGCTCGTCGAGAAGGCGACCCTCACGGCGGGCTCGACCTGCCAGGCGGCAGGGCTCGTGACCGCCTTCAACCCGTCCAGCACGATGATGCGGTTCCGCCGCTACAGCATCGAGCTGTACGAACGGTTGGGCGTGTTCGATCGGGTCGGCAGCCTCCGCCTCGCGTCGTCGCCGGAGCAGCTCCTCGAGCTCGAGCGGGCCGCCAGCCGGGCGCGCGGGATCGGGCTCGACGTCGGCGTCATCGGTGCCGACGAGGCGCGGGCGATCATGCCCGCGATCTCCCCGGAGTCGTTGTACGGCGCCGTCCATCTGCCCGGCGATGGGCACCTCGATCCCCACCGGGCGACGCACGCGGTGGCCGACGCCGCGCGGACGCTCGGCGTCCGGTTCGCCCTCGGCCGCCGCGTGACCGGGTTCGAGCTCGGACCGGACCGGGCGGTCCGCCGGGTCCTCACCGAGCGTGGACCGATCGAGACCGAGCTCGTCGTGAACGCGGCCGGGATGTGGGCTCCGCAGGTCGCGGCGATGGTCGGGGCATTCCTGCCATCCACCCCGATCGACCACCAGCACGTCGCCCTCAAGGCCGTGCCGGGCCACGAGCTGCCGGCCGACATGCCGGCCTGGCGCGACCCGGACAACCTCGTCTACGGCAAGGCCGAGCATGGCGGGATGCTGTTCGGCGGCTACGAGGCCGAGCCACGGGCGAGGTGGCTCGACGGCGTCCCCTGGGACCATGCCGCGACGGCGCTGCCACCGGACTGGGAGCGGTTCGGCCCGCTGATGGCCGGCGCGATCCACCGCTTCCCGTTCCTGGCCGACGCCGAGGCGGTCCGGCTCGTCTGCCACCCCGACGCGATGACCCCGGACGCGAATCCGCTGCTCGGGCCGATGCCCGGGATCCGCGGGTTCTGGGTTGCGGCCGGGCTGTCGCTCAACGGCTTCGGGGGCGGTGGCGGGATCGGGCGGGCGATCGCCGGCTGGATCACGACCGGCGACCCGGGCGTGGACATCGCGCCGTACCGCGCCTGGCGCTTCGCCGACACGTATCGCGACCCGGTGTTCGCGGCGGGCCTCGCCGCAGAGGCCTATGCCGACTACTACCGGCTCCGCTTCCCCTACGACGCGGACGTGGCGGGGCGACCCCGACGGCTCTCGGCGTTGCACGGCCGGCTCCAGGATGCCGGCGCGGTCTTCGGGACGAAGGCCGGCTGGGAGCGCGCCGACCTCCTTCGGCCCGGGCGGCCGTGGACCCGGACGGGCCGCCAGCGGCGCTCGACGGGCTGGCGCCGTCCCGACTGGTTCGAGCGCGTCGGGGAGGAGCACCGGGCCGTCCGGGAGCGGGCCGGGATCATCGACCTCTCGTCGTTCGGGAAGTTCGAGGTGTCCGGGCCGGACGCGGTTGACGTCGTCCAGCGCGTGTTCGCGAACGATGCCGACAGACCCGTGGGCGCGGCTGTCTACGGTCAGTTCCTCGACGCTCGCGGCGGCGTCCTGGCCGACGTCACGATCACGAGGCTCGCGATCGATCGGTTCCGCGTCCTGACGGGCGCCGGCTACCTCGCCGCCGACATGGGCTGGCTGCGGGCGGCCATCGCCGACGGCGAGGGGGCCGAGGTTCGCGACGTGACCGACGACTGGACGGTCATCGGGCTGTGGGGCCCGCGAGCGCGCGACATCCTCGGTCGCCGCACCGGCGATGCCATCGACGACGACGCGATCCCGCTGCGCCAGGCGCGGCCGATCCGCGTCGCCGGCGCAGAGGTTCTCGCAACGCGCATCTCCTACGCCGGCGAGCTCGGCTGGGAGCTCACCGTCCCGCCGGCGTGGGCGGTACCGGTCTGGGACGCGCTGTCCGCCGCGGGCGAGCCGCTCGGGCTCGAGCCGATCGGCTATCGGGCGCTCGAGTCGCTCCGGCTGGAGAAGGGCTACCGCTACTACGGCGCCGAGCTGACGACGCAGGAGACGCCCCTGGAGGCGGGGCTCGGTCCGTTCGTGCGCCTCGCAAAGCGGTCGTTCATCGGCCGCGATGCGCTCCGGGAGCGCCAGGCCGCCGAGCCCCATGGGCCGTCGCGGCGCCTCCGGACCGTCGTGGTCGGCGGCAACGAGTGGCTCCCGATCTACGGGGGCGAGGCGGTCCGCCTCGGCGGCGAGGTCGTCGGCCGGTTGCGGAGCGCGGCCTTCGGCTACACGGTCGGCCGGACGGTCGGGACCGTGTACCTGCCGGCCGCCGTCGCCGAGGGCACCGCGATCGAGGTCGACGTGTTCGCTGATCGGGTGGCCGGCGAAGTGGCCGCCGATGTCCTGGTGGACCCGACCAGCTCGAAGATGCGGGCCTGAACCGGACGTCCTGACCGACCCTCAGCCGGCGGCCGCGTCGCGCAGCCAGCCCTCGAAGTCGGGGCCGTCGAGCATCGCCGAGGCGCGCGTCCAGCGGTCGTTGGCCCAGCCCGTGAAGTCGTAGTCGATCGTGGAGATCACGGCCTGGATGGCGGCCCAGAGGGTCCAGCCAACGTCGGACATCATCATCTGGAGCCGCATCCGGGCCAGGAGCGCCGGCCCCTCCGCCGCGAAGCGGGCAGGGCCGAAGTAGGCGGCGCACAGCTCCCGCACACGGTCGTTGTCGAACTGGAGCTCTTGGGCGGTGTTGCCCAGCTCGAACGACGGGTCGTTGTTGCCGCTGTACTCGTAGTCGACGATCCAGAGCCGCTGCCCGTCGTCAAGGTAGTTCTCGGCCAGCAGGTCGTTGTGGCAGGGGACCGTCGGCAGCGCGTGGGCGGCGAGGGCCGCCTCGATCCGCGGGATCCGGGGAAGGCGCTCGCGATAGCCGGCGGGGATCGGGATCGAGCGTTCGTCCACGAGTCGCAGATAGCGCTCCGCCAGGCGGAACATGTCGAAGTCGTCCCGGAAGCGGGGGCCGGAGTGGAGTCGGCTAAGGGCCGCGGCGATCCGGGTCGGCATGCCCGGCTCCTGGAACGCCGCGTTCGACATCGTCCGGCCGGGCAGCCATTCGAGGACGACCGCGCCACTCTCGGGATCGTGGTGGACGACCTTTGGCCCGACGCCCGCCTCGGCAGCGGCACGGGTATTGAAGAGCTCGTTCCCGCGGTCGATCGCGAGGAGGTCCGTGGACGGTCCGGGCAGGCGAACGAAGAACGGCTGGCCATCGACCTCGACCTGGAAGTTCTGGTTCGTCAGGCCTGCCGCGATGGGCTCGATCGCAATCCGCCGGCCGGCCCAGCCGGGGACTCGCCGGGCGACCTCCTCGATCTCCACGGCCGGAGCGTAGCCTCAGGCGGATCGGTCCTGAGCCCGGATTTCGTCAGACATGAACCCGGGTGGTACGGAACGACCGTATGGCGGCGCAGGAGACCCGTTCCGGCGCGAAGACTCGTCATTCAGCACTCTGATCGCTCGGTAGCAAGAAGTCGCCAGGGCGCTCCAGTCTCGTACCACGGGGGTCGCTATCTGGCGGGTATCTGGCCGACGGGGGACCCGATGCCGCGGCCTCGTCGCGCCATGCCAGCGGCTACCCTCAGGCGGCGGAGCTGAGGGGAGGAGCAGGGCTTGGTCGAGCACGCGCAGGCGGTGATCATCGGCGGCGGCGTCGGCGGGACGTCGATCGCCTATCACCTCACCGAGCTCGGCTGGCGAGAGGTCGTCCTGCTCGACCGGGCCGAGCTCACGAGCGGATCGACGTTCCATTCGGCCGGCCTCGTCGGGCAGCTCCGGTCGACCGTGACCCTGACCCGGATGATGATGTACGGGACGGCGCTGTACCGGCGCCTGACCGCCGAGACGGGGGTCGACGTCTCGTGGCACGAGGTCGGGTCGCTGCGCCTCGCCTCGACGAAGGCCCGGCACGAAGAGCTGCAGCGCCAGGCCGGCTGGGCGAAGACGTTCGGGCTGCCGCTCGAGCTCATCTCGGCGTCGGAGGCGCGGGAGCGGTTCCCGCTCATGTCGACCGACGGGGTCCTCGGCGCGGTCTGGCTGCCGACCGACGGCTGGCTCGATCCGTCCGGCCTCGCCCAGGCGCTGGCCGCCGGCGCCCGCTCGCGAGGCGCCTCCATCCGCCAGCACCACCGCGTCGTGGGGGTGCATGCGGCCGGTGGGCGGGTGCGCGGGGTCGAGGTCGAGCGTCGGGCGGCAGGCGGTAGCGACACCGAGCGGTTCACGATCGAGGCCGACGTCGTCGTGAACGCGGCCGGGATGTATGCCCCCGAGGTCGGCCGCCTTGCCGACGTGACCGTTCCGATCATCCCGATGGCCCACCAGTACCTGTTCACCCACGAGATGGACGGCGTCACGCCGGGCCTGCCCACGATGCGCGACCCGGACAACCTGTGCTACTTCCGCGAGGAGGTCGGCGGGCTCTGCATGGGCGGCTACGAGCGCGACCCGCACCCGTGGTCCCTCGACGGTGTGCCAGCCGACTTCAACCACCGCCTGCTCGATCCGGACTGGCCGCGCCTCCAGCCGATCATGGAGGGCGCGATCCGGCGGGTGCCGGCCATCGAGCACGCCGGCGTGACGCGGCTGATCAACGGACCGGAGGGCTTCACGCCGGACAACGAGTTCATCCTCGGGGAGAGCGAGGTCCGCGGCTTCTTCGTGGCCGCCGGCTTCTGCGCCCACGGGATCGCCGGCGCCGGCGGCATCGGCCAGCAGATGGCCCGCTGGATCGCCGATGGCGAGCCCGAGCTCGACCTCTGGAAGATGGACATCCGGCGCTTCGGCGGGCAATACCGGAGCCGGGCCCTCACCCTCGCCCGGAGCTACGAGAACTACGCCACCTACTACGACATCCACTACCCGAACGAGGAGCGGCTCGCGGGCCGCCCGCTCCGGCTCTCGCCGGCCTACGGCGAGCTCGAGGCGCTGGGCGCGGCCTTCGGCGAGAAGTCGATGTGGGAGCGCCCGAACTGGTTCACGCCGAACGAGGACGGGGCCGGCGTGGCGACCCGGGCCGAGCTGGACGCGCTGCGGCCGCGAGGCTGGGCGGGCGAGCACTGGTCGCCCGCGATCGGCGCGGAGGCGCTGGCGACGCGGCGGGCGGCGGCGCTCTTCGACGAATCGAGCTTCGCCAAGGTCGAGGTCGAGGGAGCGGGCGCGCTCGGCTTCCTGCAGCGGCTGTGCGACAACGACGTCGACAAGCCGGTCGGCTCGATCACCTACACCCAGATGCTGAACCGGCGCGGTGGCATCGAGTGCGACTTCACGGTCACCCGCCTCGCCGATGACCGGTTCCTGATCGTCACCGGGACCGCGTTCGGGAACCATGACCTCGGCTGGATCCGGAAGCAGCTCCCGGCGGAGGGCGACCCGGCCGTTCGCGTCCGCGACACGACCTCGTCCCGGGCGTGCCTCGGGATCTGGGGACCGCGGGCCCGGGACATCCTCCAACCCCTCACCAAGGATGACCTCTCCAACGAAGCCTTCCCGTACCTGACGGCGCGCGAGATCACGATCGGCGAGGCGCCGGTCCTCGCGCTGCGGGTCACCTATGTCGGCGAGCTGGGCTGGGAGCTGTACACCCCGAGCGAGTACGGCCGGGCCCTCTGGACGACGCTCTGGGAGGGTGGTCGGGCGCACGGCCTGGTCGCGGGCGGGTACCGCGCGATCGACGCCCTCCGCCTCGAGAAGGGCTATCGCGTCTGGTCGAGCGACATGACCCCCGAGGAGACGCCGTACGAGGCCGGCCTCGGGTTCGCGGCTCGGCTCGACAAGGGGACGGACTTCATCGGCCGGGCGGCGCTGCTCGAGGCGAGGGAGGCCGGCCCTCGGAAGCGGTTGCGCTGCCTGATCCTCGACGACCCGCGGTCGGTCGCGCTCGGCAACGAGCCGATCCGGGTCGGCGGCGCGATCCTCGGCCGGGTGACGTCCGGCGGGTATGGCTTCGAGGTCGGGAGGTCGATCGCCTATGGCTACCTGCCGCCGGACCAGGCGGCCTTTGGGACGCGAGGCGAGGTCGAGGTCTTCGGGGAGTGGATCGGCTTCGAGGTGGCGAGGGAGCCCCTCTACGATCCCGACGGGGCCCGGATCCGATCGTGACCGTGACCGGGAGCGCCGGCGCGGCGTTCGGGGCGGACTGGAGCGCCTCGCTCCGGCGGGGCAGCGACACGGAGCTGCGGGGCTGGGTCGAGGCGGCGCTCGGCTGGTGCGACGCCGCCGATGCCATCGCCCTGCGAACCTTCCGGACCGGGGGCGTGTCCGTCACCCGCAAGCCCGATCGGACGTTCGTGACCGAGGCCGACACCGCGATCGAGCGGCTGGTCCGCGAGCGAGTGGCCGCGACGTTCCCCGGCCACGGCGTCCTCGGCGAGGAGTACGGGGACCAGTCGGCCGGCGCTTCCGTCCGCTGGTACGTCGACCCGATCGACGGCACCCACAACTACATGCGGGGCGTGCCGCTGTTCGCCACGCTGCTCGCCGCCGAGCGCGACGGCGAGCTCCAGGCCGCGGTCGTCTCGGCGCCGGCGCTCCGGGCCCGCTGGTATGCCTGGCGGGGCGGTGGGGCCTGGGGCGTCGACGCCGGCGGGGCCCCGCGCCGGATCAAGGTGTCGGGCATCACGGCCCTCGACGAGGCCCAGGTCGTGTACGCCGGCCCGATCGACGTCGAGGCGTCGGGCCTCGCGCCGGGCTTCCGCCGGTTGCGCGCGGCGGCCTGGCGCGAGCGGGGCTTCGGTGACTTCTGGGGCTACTCGCTCGTCGCCGAGGGTGCCGCCGAGGCGATGGTCGAGATCGATCTCGCGCCGTGGGACTTCGCGGCACCGCAGCTGCTGGTCGAGGAGGCCGGCGGCCGCGTGACCGACTTCGACGGTCGGCGGCAGCTCGACGGGCGCTCGATCCTCGCGACGAACGGCGTGATCCACGATACGGTGCGCGACATGCTCGTCTCCTCGAGGGAGGACGCGTGATGGAAGAGCACATGCCGGTCGGCGGCGCTGCCGGACCGTCCACCCCGACCCGCCCGCCGATGCCGGGCGCGAGCGAGTGGTGGCGCGACCCCCAGGCGGCCCAGCTGCTCGCGACCGAGCACTGGAGCCTGCTGGCCACCCGGTCGATGAGCTGGAACGAGGCCTTCTCCCGGACCTCGATGTTCCTGACCTCCCTCTCGACCGCCACGGTCGCCCTCGCGCTCGTGGGATCCGCCGCGGGCTTCGGCAGCGAGTTCAACGTCTTTGCCCTGATCGTCCTGTCGACGACGCTGTTCCTCGGGGTGGCGACGTTCGTCCGCCTGACCCAGGTGAACAACGAGGACCTGTACTGGGTGGCCGGGATGAACCGGCTCCGCGGCATCTACACCCGGCTCGAGCCCGGCATCGAGCAGGAGTTCGTGACCGGCACGACCCTCGACGTGCCCGGGTTCGCGTTGTCCTATGGGGCCGTCCAGGTCACCGGTGGGCGCAACGCCCTGCACTTCTTCGTGACCACGCCAGGCGTCGTCGGGATGATCTGCGCGGTGATCGCCGGGGTCGTCGGCGGCCTGCTCACGCTTCAGGTCGCGCCGGCGATGACGTCGGCGCTGGGTGTCGGGATCGTCGTGGCCGTCGCATCGGCCGTCCTGCTCGTCATCTACGAACGTCGCCAGACGACCGGCTACATCGCCCGGATGATTCGGTTCCGGGGCGACCCCGAGGCGCCGCCCGAGCTCGGCGCCTAGCGCGCCAGCTGCGGGGCGCGGCCCTGGCGGATCGTCGTGACAGCCACGCCGATCACGGCCGTCAGGAACACGATCGAGCCGATCACGTTGATCTGGGCCGGGAGCGCGTTGCGGATGACGCCGTAGACCCAGATCGGGAACGTGTTGGTCGTGCCTGACACGAAGTTCGTGATGACGAAGTCGTCGATCGAGAGCGAGAACGCGAGCATCGCCGCGGCCATGATCCCGGGGAAGATCAGCGGGAAGGTCACCCGCCAGAACGTCGTCCACTCGTTCGCCCCGAGGTCCATCGCGGCTTCCTCGAGCCGCCGGTCGAAGCCCGCGACGCGGGCCTTCACGGTGACGACCACGTAGCTGATGTTGAACATGATGTGGGCGATCAGGACCGTCGTGAAGCCGAGCGAGAGGGCATTCTTCGGCAGGAGCGCGAGACCCGGCGGCAGCACGCCGCTGCCGAGGCCGATGTTGATGAACAGTGTGAGCAGGCTCGCCCCGAGCACGATCTCGGGTGACGCCATCGGCAGGAAGATCAGGGCGTTGATCGCGCCGCGGCCCCGGAACCGGTACCGGCTGAGCGCCAGGCCGATCATCGTCCCGAGGATCGTCGAGAAGAGCGTCGAGAGGGCGGCGATCGTCAGGCTGACGCGGATCGCCTCGGGCAGGCCCGGCCAGGCGAGCGGTGCCTCCCAGGCCTTGAGCGTGAAGCCGTTCCAGATGTAGTTGAACTTCCCGGCGTAGTCGTTGAACGAGAAGATGATCATCACGACGATCGGGATGAGCAGGTAGCCGATCGCGACGATCGTGAAGGCGGGCAGGCGCCAGCGGCCGAACGTCCGGGCGACCCGGGCCGAGGCGCGCGGGGCCGTCATCGTGCCCTGGGCCGCGACGGTGGCCATCAGCCGGTCAGGTCCTCGGTGCCGAGCGCGCGGGCATAGATGAACACGGCCAGCAGGATCCCGGCCATGAGCACGAACGAGAGGGCCGACGCGATCGGGTAGTCGTTGGTCTGCAGGAACCGGCCCTGGATCACGTTGCCGATCATCCGGGTCTGCGGGCTGCCGAGAAGCTCCGCGTTGACGTAGTCGCCCATCGTCGGGATGAACGTCAGGATCGTGCCGGCGAAGACGCCCGGCAGGGCCAGCGGGAACGTCACCTTCCGGAACGTCTGCCAGCGGCCGCCGTACAGGTCGCCGGATGCCTCGAGGAGGGCCGGATCGATCTTCTCGAGGGCCACGTACAGCGGCAGGATCATGAACGGCAGGAAGTTGTAGGTCAGGCCGGCGATCACCGCGAACGGGCTGTACAGGATCGAGAACTCCTCGGGCACGACGCCGAGGGTGTGCTTGAGGAACGACAGGATCGGGCCTTCGTCACCGAGCAGGATCTGCCAGCTGATCGTGCGGATGAGGAAGCTCGTGAAGAACGGGGCGATCACGAGGAACAAGAGCAGGTTCTTGTAGCGCCCGCCGCGGAAGGCGATCGTGTACGCCACGGGGAAGCCGATCAGGAAGTCGAGGCTCGTGCTGATCGCACCGTACAGCAGCGAGTGGCTCCACTGGGTCGGGAAGTTGAAGAGCGCGTCGTGCAGCGGCGTGAGCGTCCAGGTCAGCTTGAAGCCGTTGTCGAGGGAGCCGCTGGACACCGCCATCAGGAACATCTGGGCGGCCGGCCAGACGAAGAAGTAGACGAGCCAGATCAGGCCGGGCGCCAGCAGCAGGTACGGCCCGAGCAACGACAGCCACCGCCGGAGGCTCGACGGCCGCGGCGGGCTCGCCTGGAGGGCGGTCATCAGCCGCCGGTCAGGTCGAGATAGAGGTTGTCGAGCGCGGTCTCGAGGTCGTCGCTCAGGAACTGGAAGTTGTGGTACTTCGCGACCATGTCGGGGGTCGGGAAGATGAGCGGGTTCGTCGCCGCGCTCGGGTCGATCTTCTTGATCTCGACGTCGGCGCCCTTGACCGGGCAGACGTAGTAGACGTAGTCCTCGATCTGGGCCGCGATCTTCGGGTCGTACACGAAGTTGATCATCAGCTCGGCCGTGTACTTGTTGACCGCGCCCTTCGGGATGACCATGTTGTCGGTCCAGATCATCACGCCCTCGTCGGGCACCTGGAACGTGTCGCCGGCGGTCCCTGACGACGCGAGGTCACCCGACCAGACCATCGCCGCCCAGGTCTTCTTCGCGGCGAAGTTCTCGAGGTACTCATTGCCCGCGAAGATCAGCCCCTGGGTCACGAGCGGCTTGATGTCGTCGTGGACGGCCTGCAGGTCGTCGGTCGTGGTCTGGGCGGGATCGGCGCTCTTGCCCAATTTCAGGAGACCCAGCCCGAACGTGTCGCGCGACTCGGTCAGGAAGCTGACCTTGCTCGGCTTGATCGCCCAGAGCTCCTGGAGGCTCGTCGGCGGGGTGATCCCGGCCGCCTTGAGGTCATTTGTGTTGAAGCCGATGCCGGTCATGCCCGACTGCCATGGGTAGTGGTAGTCGTTGTTGGCGTCCCAGACCCGGCCCTTGAGCGAGTCCTGGAGGTTGGCCACGGCGTTCGGCACGTCGGCCGGGATGATCTGCTCCGCCCAGTTCTTGCTGATGACCTTCGCCGCAAGCCAGTCGGTGATGACGATGAGGTCCCAGCCCGTGGCCGTGCCGGCCTGGAGCTGCGGCTGGATGGTCGCGTAGAAGGTCTTGTTGTCCTCGATCTTCTCCTCGTAGTCGACGTCGACGCCGTACTTCTTCTTGAACTGCTCGATCGTCGGCGAGGAGCCCGGGGCATAGACGCCGGCCGTGCCGGCCTTGCCCGCGAGGTCGATGTAGGCCGGCCAGTTGGCGAACTTGAGCGGGCCGGTCGGCGAGGGGAGGGGCGTCGGCGCGGTGCTCGGTGCCGCGGTCGCGACGGGCGGGGCGGTCGGGACGAAGACGGACCCGGCCGGTGTCGGCGACTCGCCGCCACCGGTGCTGGCGCCGCAGGCCGCCAGGAACGCGCCGAACCCGGCAAGCGCCGAGCCCTGCAGGAACCGCCGCCGGGTGAGCTCGGCGTTGAAGCGTGGCAGGGGCTGGTCGTGCTCGGACATCAGTGCAGGTCTCCTCAGGCGGTCGCCGCGTCGGCGGTGGCCTCGGCCGGGCTCTCGTTCACCACGAACGAGTGCTCCGGCAACCATGACAGCTGGACGTTCTCCCCGGTGGTCCAGAGCTCGGCCTTCGTCGCGCGCTGGACGTTCTGCTCGTAGACGGTGATCGAGTGGCCATCCGGGAGCTTCACGATGTACTGGGTGCTGACGCCGAGGTACGAGGCGTCGCTGATCGTCCCGGTGAGGCGGTTGCTGCCCGCCGGGATCTGCTCCGTCGCCTCGGCAAGGCGGATCTTCTCCGGCCGGACGCCGAGGGAGATCGGCCCCGTCCGTCCGTCGAGGAGGGCCTTCGGGACCCGCACGGGTGAGCCGTCCTGGAGCCGCAGCCCGACGTAGCCGTCGTTCGAGCCGTCGGTCGTCGCCGGGAGGAGGTTACTGACCCCGAGGAAGCCGGCGACGAAGCGGGTCTGCGGCTTCTCGTACAGGACCTCCGGATCGCCCAGCTGCTCGTAGCGGCCCTTGTTCATGACGGCGATGCGATCGGACATCGTCATCGCCTCCTCCTGGTCGTGGGTCACGTAGATGAACGTGATCCCGACCTCCTGCTGGATCCGCTTGAGCTCGACCTGCATCTGCTTGCGGAGCTTCAGGTCCAGGGCGCCGAGCGGCTCGTCGAGGAGGAGCACGGCCGGCTTGTTGACGAGGGCCCGGGCAAGCGCGACGCGCTGGGCCTGGCCGCCGGAGATCTGGGTCGGCTTGCGGTTCTCGAAGCCCGGCAGCTCGACGAGCTCGAGCATCTCGGTGACGCGGCGCTTCACCTGGGCGTTGTCGACCTTCTTGCGACGGAGCCCGAACGCGACGTTCTCGAAGATCGTCAGGTGGGGGAAGAGGGCGTAGTTCTGGAAGACCGTGTTGACGTCGCGCTGGTAGGGCGGCAGCCAGGTGACGTCGCGGCCCTGCAGGTCGATCCGGCCGGCGGTCGGCTGCTCGAACCCGCCGATCATCCGGAGGGTCGTGGTCTTGCCGCAGCCCGACGGCCCGAGGAGGCTGAAGAACTCGCCTTCCTGGACCTCGAGGTCGATGTGGTCGACCGCGAGGAAGCCGGCCTTGGGGTCGGCGCCACTGACGGATTGCGGCCCGCGTCGCCCCTGGGCGTCGCCGCCGAAGCGCTTCGTGAGCTGGACCAGCCGGACTCCGACGTCCGCCACGCTCGAGGTGGGTCCTCCGGAACGCCCGCGCGCCTCTCCGGCCGCCGATCGCAGGGCGACCGCGCGCAGTGGTCGGAGGATAGGGACGCCGTCGAAGGAGTGTCAAACGACGGAGGACCGCGCGGCAGAGGATACGGATTGCGAGATTCGCACGCCATCGAGCGCTGGGCGACGAAATCCGGTGGGGCTGGGCTGCCACGAAGGGAGCGGTCGGGTTCGGCGGCGGGCTTCCTGCCTGACGCACGCCAGACGAGCGTGAGGCCGGCTCTCGCGATCGCCGAGCCGGGGAATCGACACACGGTTCCGCCGTCAATGGCCGCGCCGGTCGCGCCAGGCCACGGTGTCGACGGCGTCGACGGCGTCGACGGCGTCGCCGAGGCTTCCTGCCTAACGCACGCCCGACGAGCGAGAGGCGCGCTTGCGCCGTCGCCGAGCCGGTCGAGCGACAAGCGGTTCCGCCGTCAATGGCCGCGCCGGTCGCCCGCCCGTGCAGGGCGACGCACGGAGCCAGCGCGGAGCGGGGCACTGAACCGGCCAAGCCCCACGCACGAAGTCTGTACCGCGCCCGGGATGAGGCGTCGACGGCTCGCGACCCGACCTGACGCTCGTGGGGCGTGCGTATGGCCAAGATCCGGGGAGGCGAGGGCCGACGGAGGTCAGCGCCGGTCGAGGCGTCTCCCGGGACCTCCGGCTACGATATCGACGCGTCCGCCGTCAGAACCCTCGGGCCAGGGCCCGAACAGGTCCGGCGCCCGAGGAGCGAGGGTCCCACCGCCTTGATCTCGCCGATCACCGAAGCCGCCGTCATGGAAGCCCTCCGGCACGTCCAGGAGCCGGAGCTTGGCGGCGATCTCGTGACCCGGGACATGGTCCGCGACCTGAAGATCGACGGCACCTCGGTCGCCTTCCAGATCGAGCTGACGACCCCGGCATGCCCGCTCAAGGACGAGATCGAGTCCCGGGTCCATGCCGCGCTCGATCCCATCGGTGTCGAGTCCGTCGAGCTCAGCTGGGGCGCGACCGTCCGCCGGGCTGCGCCGCGGACAGCCGAGCAGCTGCTGCCCGGCGTGAAGAACGTCATCGCCGTCGCGTCCGGCAAGGGCGGCGTCGGCAAGAGCACGATCGCGGTCAACCTGGCCGTCGCCCTGGCCCGCGACGGCGCCGCCGTCGGCCTCCTCGACGCCGACATCACCGGCCCGAACGTTCCGCTGATGCTCGGCCTCGACGGCCAGCCCGGCAAGACCGACGACAACAAGATCTCGCCGCTCAGCCGCCATGGCGTCAAGGCGATCTCGATCCAGTTCTTCGTGCCGCAGGGCCAGCCGATCATCTGGCGCGGGCCGCTCGTCGGTGGCGCGATCACCCAGTTCCTGCGCGACGTCGACTGGGGCGAGCTCGACTACCTCGTCATCGACCTGCCGCCGGGCACGTCGGATGCGCAGCTGACGCTCGCCCAGGCAGTGCCGGTCTCCGGCGCGGTGCTCGTGACCACGCCCCAGGAGGTCAGCCTCCTCGACGTCGAGAAGGCGCTGGCGATGTTCAAGCGGATGAGCGTCCCGGTGATCGGAATCGTCGAGAACATGGCCGGCTTCGTCTGCCCGCACTGCGGTGAGGTCACCGACATCTTCGGTCGTGGTGGCGGCGAGCGATTCGGCCGCGAACACGGCGTCGAGTACCTCGGTGGCGTGCCCCTGGACGTGACGGTCCGGCAGGGCGGCGACGTCGGCGTGCCGGCCGTTGCGCAGCGCGAGCCGGGCCCCGCGGCCCAGGCGCTGACGAGCATCGCCCGGACGGTCGCAGCGCGGATGAGCGTCCGCGCGGCCGCAGGCGCGGGTCAGCCGGTCCTGACGATCTCCTGAGGGGAGCCGGCCGCGGCGATGTCGCGGTGGCTGACCTCGACGACGAGGCCGGGCGTCGCCGGCATCACCGGCACGCCGGACTCGGCACACAGCGCCTGCATCCGGGCCCGACGCTCCGATGGGTAATGGACGAGGTAGCCGTGCGGCACGCCGGACCGCCGGACGTGGTCGATCGATTCGTTCGTGTCCATGTGGCCGCGGCGGGCATCGTCCATCCGGCCGTCCTCCAGGGTTGCCTCGAGGATGAGCGCATCGGCCCCGCGTGCCAGATCGACGACGACCTCGTTGGGGCCCATGTCGCCGCCGTAGACGATCCGCGCGTCGGGACCCTGGACGTCCATCGTCCAGGCCGGGACGTAGTGGCCGACCGGGTGCGGGGTGATCGTCAGCGAACCGATCTGGAACGGGTGGCCCGACTGGTACTCGGTGACGGCGAAGGCCGGATCGAAGAAGGCCGATCGCTCGTTGATGGCCGTGGCGAGATGCTCGAGCTTGTCCCGGCCCCCCGGCGGCAGGTACAGCGGGCACGGCGCCGGGGCCGGATCGCCCCACGGGAACCGATAGCGCAGCGGCGCCAGATCGATCCAGTGGTCGGCGTGGAAGTGGCCGATGACGATCCCCGACAGGTTGAGCGCTCCGATCGTCGCCTCGACCCGGGAGGCGATGCCGCTGCCGATGTCGAAGAGGACCGCCGTGTCGTCGGTCTCCATGAGGATCCCCGATGCCGCGGTATCCGGCAGCGGCCGGGCGGTCCCGGTCCCGAGGAAGGTCAGGCGCATCGAAACTCCCTGCTGGCGCGGGCTGGTCGGGGCATGGTGGACCCGCCGGCGCGCCCGCGCGAAGCCAGCCATGGACGACCGGACTGTCGCGCAGGCGACACGGTAGGCGGGCGCGTCAAGGGGTGGGCGTCGGCGGCGGGTCGATGGCCGGCGCCGTGGCCGGAGCACTGGTCCGGAGCCGGGCGAGGAGGATGGCGGCCGCCGCGACGGCCACGCGGGTGCGACCCATCGGGCCGCCGAGGAACACGACCCGGCGCTCGCGATGGGTGCCCGTCGGATCCACGATGGCGACGCGCGCGGCCATGTCCTGGCCGCGCTCCCGGGCCTCGACGGCGAGGCCCACCTCAGCGGGTCCGAGCTCGCGAGCGCGGGCGGCGAGGTGCTCGGGGTCTGCGACGTGCCCATCATGCTGGCCCGGTCGCTCGAGGAGGACCTCGGCGAAGCAGAGCCGAGAGTCGAGGCCCTCGCCGAGGAGCGCCATCACGGTCCCGCGGGTCGCCACCTCGACGATCGCGAGGTGCCAGCCGCGGGCATCGAGCTCGGCGCCGATGGCCTCGGCCCAGCTCGCGGTCCCCCGGGCCCAGATCGTGTCGCCGATGGCGGCGACGACCTCGCGTTCGGCCGAGGCTGCCATCGCCAACGCGGTCTCGGCGTCGCCGGCCACGGCCGAGATGCGGACGTCGACTGCGTCAGCGCGGGCATAGGTCGCGACCGTCGGGTTCGCCGCACGGTCCAGGATCGGCCCCAGGCGGTCGGCGATCAGCGATTCGCCGAGGCCCGTGGTGCGCAGGTTGACCACCGCCGTCGGCCTGCCGAGCCCGCGATCGCGCAGACGCGGCAGGACCGCGTCGCGCCACATCGGCCGCATCTCCCGCGGAGGCCCGGGCAACGCCACGATCACGCGGCCGTCCGGCCGGTCGACCCACCAGCCCGGCGCGGTGCCGTTGGCGTTGGGCACCGCCGACGCGGACGGGATGAGCCAGGCCTGCTTCCGGTTGCCGTCCACGAACGGCAGCCCGCGCCGCTCGAAGAGCTCGGCCAGCCAGCCCTCCAGCCCCTGGTCGACGCTCGGCGTCTCCCCGACGAGCGCGGCGATCGCCTCGCGAGTGAGGTCATCCGGCGTCGGGCCCAGGCCGCCTGTCGTGACGACGAGGTCGGCTCGCTGGAGCGCCGCGTCGAGGGCATCGCGGACCGCCTCGAGGTCGTCCGGGAGCGCCGTCAACCGGAGCACCTCGACACCCTCGATGGCGAGCTCCCGGGCGAGGTCGCCGGCGTTGGTGTCGCGGGTCTCGCCGACCGTCAGCTCCGTGCCGATCGAGAGGATCGCGGCTCGGACGATCGTGCGCACCCGGCCAGCGTAGAGGCTGCGGGTGGCCCGCTGGTACGATGCCGCCGATGATGACGAGCGGCGAGGCCCCTGGCCTGAAGGACCAGATCGGTCGCACGATCGCGGCCGGCAAGCGGCTGTTCCGTGCCCATGTCGACCTCGCGAAGGCCGAGGCCGGCGAGATCGCCGGCGAGGTCGGCCGGATGATCGCGCTGTTCGCGCTGGCGTTCGGCTTCCTCTTCGCGCTGCTGATGCTCCTCCTCGTCGGCCTTCCGCTGTTCCTCGCGGAGTGGCTCCTCGGCTCCATCGGCTGGGGCGTGCTGCTCGGCGTCTTCCTGCTCATCGACCTCGCCGTCATCGCCGCGCTCGTCGCTCTCGGCGTCTCGACGGGCCGGCTCGTCCTGGCGCTCGTCGTCGGCATCGTCCTGGGCGTCGCCCTCGCCGTCGGCCTCGCGACCGCGACCGACTGGCCCCACACGATCGACGCCGCGCTGGGCATCTGGCTGGGGCTGATCGTGTGGCTCGTCGGGCTCGGCGTGGCGGTCGCCCGCGGCGGGATCGACGGCGAGGCGCTCAAGCAACGGTTCACCCCCGACCAGACCATCGAGCTCACGAAGGAGACCATCGAGTGGGTGCGCGCACGGACGCCGCTCGTGCCGAAGTCCTAGCCGCCCGCGAGGGCCTCGGCGAGGAGCTCGTCCGGCTCGAGGCCGCGGGGCGGGCGACGGTCGACATCCCGGCCCGGATCCGGCGCGAGCCGGCCAAGGTCGCCGGATCGGCCGTCGGCGCCGCCTTCCTGCTCCTCGGCGGACCGGGTCGAGTGGTCAAGGGCATCCGGCGGGCCGTCTTCGGGCCGAACGCGGACCTCCCGAAGTCGATGCTGCCGCCGGAGGTCGAGAAGACGCTCCGCAAGCTCGGGCCGGACGGCGAGAAGGTCCGCGGCACGCTCGAGCGCGAGTTCGCGGAGTACCTCGAGGAGAAGGCCCCCAGCCGCCGCGATCGCGACCTGGGCGCGGCGACCGGTGGGCTCGTCGCCAACCTGCTGCGGCCGCTCTCGATCCGGGCGGGGCGCCAGCTGGCGGAGCGGCTGCTCGAGACCGACCCGGCGACGTTCATCGAGGCGCTGGGCCGGGCTCGCGGTCGCCAGGGAGGCTCGGGATCCGCCGCCGCGGCCAGTCCGGACGGGGCGCCCGGCCGGAACGGTTCCGGGTCCAAGGGCGCCGGCAAGCGCTCATCCGACGCCGCGCACTGACCTCGCCACCCGGCGGACGCCCGTGACCGCCCCCCGCGATCCGCATGCCCCGGTCATCGTCGTCCGCGATGTCCGGAAGTCGTTCGGCGAGGTCAAGGCCGTCGACGGCGTGAGCTTCGAGGTCCAGTCCGGCGAGATCTTCGGGTTGCTCGGCCCGAACGGCGCGGGCAAGACGACGACGATGGAGATGCTCGAGGGCCTGACCGGGCCCGACAGCGGCGACCTGCTCGTCCTCGGCCTCGACGTCACCCGCCACGCGGTCGCGATCAAGGAGCGGATCGGCGTCCAGCTGCAGACCGCGGCGCTCTACCCGCAGCTGCACGTGTCGGAGGTCATCGACCTGTTCGGCAGCTTCTACGAGCGGCGCCTCCCGACGAGCCGCCTGCTCGACGACCTCGACCTCCGCGAGAAGCAGGCCGCCCAGACGAAGAACCTGTCCGGCGGCCAGCGCCAGCGGCTCTCGGTCGCCCTGGCCCTCGTCAACGACCCCGAGCTCGTCTTCCTCGACGAGCCGACGACCGGCCTCGACCCGGCGGCTCGTCGCGGCCTGTGGGACCTGATCCTCCGGCTGAAGGCCGATGGACGCTCGGTCCTGATGACGACCCACTACCTCGAGGAGGCCGAGGCGATCTGCGACCGGGTCGCGATCATGGACCACGGCAGGATCCTCGACATCGGGACCGCGGACGAGCTCATCGGTCGGCGGTTCAAGGAGAAGGCGATCCAGTTCGACACGATCGCGACGATCGGCGACGCGAGCCTCGCCCAGCTCGCGCACGTGACGCGCGTGGCCCACGAGGATGGCGCGACGCTGCTCTACACGGCCGACGTGCCGGCGACGGTCGGTGCGCTCCTGGACGTCACGACCGCGTCCGGCGTCGAGCCCGACAACCTCCTCGTCCGCCGGGCGACCCTCGAGGACGTCTTCCTCGAGCTGACCGGCCGGGCCCTGCGCGACTAGGGCGGGGGAGCGCATGCGCAGCCTCATCAGCCTGAGCCGGGCCAACCTGAAGAGCTTCGTGCGCGATCGGGCGGCGCTCTTCTGGACGCTGGCCTTCCCGATCCTGTTCGTGATTCTCTTCGGGACGATCTTCTCCGGCGGCGGGACCCCGAGCTACGACCTCGGCTGGGTCGACCAGGACGGCACGCCCGCGGCGGCGGAGCTCCGGAGCGCGTTCGCGAAGAGCGGCGTCATCACGCTCCATGACGGCAGCCTCGACGACGAGAAGACGGCGATGCGGAACGGCAAGGTCGACGGCATCGTCGTGGTCCCGGCGGGCCTCGGGGCGGCGGCCGCTGCATTGAGCGGGGGCGGCCAGCCGAGCCCCGTCTCGCTGACGCTCTACACGGATCCGACGCGCACGAGCACGGCCCAGGCCCTCGGCGCCATCGCGAACGCCGTGGCCTATGCGGCGAACCTCCAGCTCAGCGGCAAGCCGTCGGTCATCGGCGTCGCCACCCAGTCGCTCCAGACCAACCAGCTCACGGACGTGTCGTACTTCGTCCCGAGCATCCTCGCCATGGCCCTCATGCAGCTCGGGATCTTCGCCTCGATCCCGCTGGTGCAGCAGCGCGAGAAGCTGATCCTCAAGCGCCTCAACGCGACGCCGCTGCCGCGCTGGACGCTCGTCGGCTCGAACATCGTCGTCCGGCTCGTCATCGCCGCGACCCAGACCGTGCTGATCGTCGGCATCGGGGTGAAGGTCCTCGGCGTGCAGGTGGCCGGCAGCTGGCTGGCCATCGCCGGGCTCGTCGCGATCGGCGCCCTGACCTTCGTCTCGATCGGCTACGTCATCGCCTCGTTCGCCCGGACCGAGGAGGCCGCGAACGGGATGACGAGCGTCGTCCAGTTCCCGCTGATGTTCCTGTCGGGCATCTTCTTCCCGCTCGAGATCATGCCCGACTGGCTGCGCTCCATCGCGACCTTCATGCCGCTGACCTACCTCGGCGACGCGCTCCGGCAGGTCATGGTCGGCGGCGCGCCGTTCGTGCCGCTGACGGTCGACCTCGCCGTCCTCGGCGGCTGGCTCGTGGTCTGCCTCGGGATCTCGGCCCGCTTCTTCCGCTGGCAGTAGCGACGGGGCTCCCGGAGCTCCTATCCCGGCCGGAGCTCGACCAGGACGGACCCGGACACGTTGATGACGGTCGTCGGCCCGTGCTCGACGACCGGGTTCCGTTGCGACGCCCGGGTCGTGTGGCCGTGGAGCCAGAGCCGCGGCCGGAGGCGATCGAGCGCGAAGCGGTAGGCCGCGAAGCCGAGGTGATAGGGGTCGTCGGGCGCGTCCCCGACGCCGCGCGGCGGGACGTGGCTGAACACGATCCAGGCTCGGCGTCGAGGAGCGAGCAGGTGCGGTCCGAGGTGACCGAGCACCTGCCGCCAGGCTCGGCCCTCGTCGCGGCGGGCGACCGGGTCCGGCAGGCCGCCACCATCCCGATCGGGCCACGGGAGCGCGAGGAGCGAGACGGCTGCGATGGTGCGACGGTCGACGCCGGCCGACGGGACCGGGATCGCTTCCGGACGGGGCCATGGGCCGCGACGGTCGTGGTTGCCGCGAACGAACAGCAACGGGCCTGGGAACGCGTCGCCCAGGAAGGCCAGCGACTCGGGCGTGAGATCGCCGCAGCCCAGGATCAGGTCGAGCGGACCGAGCGCGGCCCGGTTCGAGGCGTGGTCGAGGGTCGGATCCGGCTCGTCCGAGGCGGCGAGGATCCGGATCGGGCGACCGCCCCGGGTCGCGAACGGTCGGGGATCGTCCCAGACGACCGTCAGGCGTCGCGTCACCGGCCCGGGTCGTCCTCGTCGGCCGGCTTCGACGGCCGCCGGGTGGCGGCCCGCAGCTGCGCCGAGTCGTCGAGGACCGTCGCGAGCGCCGCCGTCCGCAGGTTCGCATCGTCGCTGCCCGGGAGGTGGAGATGGACGACGTTGGCGTCGATGTCGTCCTGGTGCTCGAGCCTCGCGAGCGCGACCCGGTTGTGGCCGTCCACGACCCAGTAGCCGTCGGCGGCATGGAAGACGTCGATCGGCGGCAGCGGCTCGAGCCGGGCGTGGGCCGCTCGAAGGCGCCGCCAGCGGGCTTCCCAATTCGAGCCGCGAAGCGGCGGGAACGGCCGGAAATCCGCAGCCCGCTGGGAGGAGCCCTCGACGGCGGTCCCGAGCACCCGGGCGACCGGGATCGTCATGGTCCCGAGCTCGCGCCGCGGCGCCGATCGGGCGTCGGGATGCAGCTCGAAGAGGTTGGCGAGCGGCGTCCTCGCGAGGCGCCGCCGGCCCGTCGGGTCGCCCTTGATCAGGCGGCCGGCGGCCGCGACGGCGGCGGTTGCGACGTCGACGACCGTGTCCGCGACAACGTCGCCTGCCCGGGCGATCGTCCCCTTCGTCTCGTCGTGGTCGACCATGGCCCGAATCGTATCGGCCGTATCCTCTCGGCCGGGCGAGTGGCGGAATGGCAGACGCGCCGGCCTTAGGAGCCGGTGCCCCGCAAGGGGCGTGAGGGTTCGACCCCCTCCTTGCCCACGACGCGCGTCGGCCGTTGCCGACCCGCACCGCATCGGCGCCGCTGCAATGCAACATGCAGGGCGCGCGCATACCCTGCGGCTCGATGAGCGTCGAGGCCCATGGAGGAGCCTCGACATCGCACCAATTGGACTCGACGACCGGGCGGATCGCGCGCCGTCGCCTGGCGCAGGACTCCGGGTCGGGTCGAAGGAGGCGGTTCGGATGGTTTCCCGATCGGGGACACCGCGGCGCTGGCTCGTGCCGTTCGCGACGGCCGCTCTGACCGGCGCACTCGTCCTTTCGGCGGCGGGTGCCGCGAGCGCGACGAGCAGCTCGTATCGGATCTCGGGGAACACGCCCGGGTTCGTCAAGCATGCGACCCTGCTGGGGCTCTACGACCAGTCGGCGACGATCACGGCCACGCTGTGGCTCAAGCTCCAGAACGAGTCCAAGCTCGACGCGACTGTCGCCGCCCTGTACCAGAAGGGCAGCGCGAGCTATCACAACTGGTACTCGCAGGGGTCCTTCGACGCCACGTTCTCACCCACCAGCCAAGCCGTGAAAGCGGTGTCGAACTTCGCGACCGCCCATGGCCTGAAGGTCATCGCGGTCGCCGAGAACAACTTCTACGTGAAGGTGTCCGGCACGGTCTCGGCGATCGAGAAGGCCTTCCACACAACGATCGACCGGTACAGCTTCAACGGCCAGATCCAGCGGTCCAACAACGCCGACCCGACGATCACCGACACGGCCGGCGGCAACATCGCCGCGATCAGCGGGCTGGACGACTTCGGCTTTTCGCCGACGAACGTCCCCGCGTCGATGCCCGACGGCTCGACGACCTTCCGGCCCCTGACGAAATCGCCGAACGGGTTCTTTTTCTCGCCGGAGTGCTTCCGCGCGCCGGAAACTGACGTGTTCACCAGCTCCAGCCCGAGCGTGACGGCGACATACACCGGCAATCGCTACGGCCAGGACATCACGAACAACACCCTCGGCAATCTGCCGCCGTGCGGCTACCAGCCGAGCGAGCTCTACACCGCCTATGGCATGAACGACGTGTTCGGGGCGGGCTATGACGGCACAGGCCAGACGATCGTGATCACCGACGCGTTTGGCTCGCCCACGATCCGGACCGACGCAGAGGTTTTCTCGCAGCTGTACGGGCTCCCGGATCTGACCGCCGACAACTTCTCGATCTATCGCGCCCCTGGCGCCGTGAACAGCGGCGTCTGCAACCCACGCGGCCTTTGCAACAACTGGCAGACCGAGATCACCCTCGATGTCGAATGGGCCCATGCGATGGCCCCGGGGGCCAAGATCGCGCTCGTCATCGGGCCGAACAACACGGCCGACCTCGACGAAGCGATCAACTACGCCGTCGTCCACCACCTCGGCAATGTCATCAGCAACAGTTGGGCCAGCGTCGAAGGTCTCGGCAACCCGGCTCAGTTCATTCGTGACAATCGAATCCTTGAAATGGCTGCCGCGGAGGGCATGGACGTCAACTTCAGCTCCGGCGACGACGGCGACTACTCGCACGTCCTGCCTTTCAAGACCGTGAGCTTCCCGGCGAGCTCGCCGTTCGCGACGAGTGTCGGCGGGACGAGTCTCGCTCTCAACAGCGACAACACGATCGACTGGCAGACGGGTTGGGGCAACAACCTGACCCGGATCGCCGGGACGAACGCCCAGGGCAATCCGCCCATCGACCCGCCCAACATGAGTCCGGCCAGCGGGCTCGGATTCCAGTTCGGCGCCGGTGGCGGTCCCAGCTTGACCTTTGCCAAGCCGTCGTGGCAGGCGAGCCTGCCCGGCGCGAAACGGCAGACACCAGACGTCAGCTTCCTGGCGGATCCGTTCACGGGCGTCGAGATCATCGAGACCGTCGACGGCTCGCTCGGCGTCGCCGTCATCGGCGGGACGAGCCTCGCTGCGCCCATGTTCAGCGGCCTCATGGCCGATGCCAGCGAGAAGCACGGCGGTGGCCTTGGGCAAGCGGCGCCGCTGCTGTACGGCCTCTCCGGCGCGGCGTTCGCCGATGTCCAGCAGGTGACTTCAGCGGACGACGTGACCGGCTCGATCACTGACACCGGCGGCACGACCAACTACTCCGCGAGCGACCTCGTCGGTCCGGAGAACGGCGCCGGTTTCTACAGCGCGATCTATAACAGCCCGTTCTCGACTCGTTGGTTCGTGATCAGCTTCGGCACCGACACCTCGCTCAAGGCGGCATCCGGCTGGGACAACGTCACCGGCCTCGGCACCCCGAACGGATTGAGCTTCGTCAACGACATCGCACCCTGAGCCCTGGCTCCCCGAACCGGCTCGAACGAGAGGCCCCCGGCGGCGCCGGGGGCCTCTCCGTATACTCTGGCGTCCGATGCAGGTCACCGTCTCCCCGGCCCCCAGGAGCGCCGTCAGGCTGCGCGTCGAGGTGCCTGCCGACCGGCTCCAGGCCCAGCTAGTCGAGTCCGTCCGGCACCTCTCCCAGCGCACGAAGATCCCCGGCTTCCGGCCCGGCAAGGCGCCGCGCGGCGTCCTCGAGGCGGTCCTCGGCAAGGACGCGGTCATCGAGGACGCGCTCGACCATGCCGTCCAGAAGGCCTACCGCGACGCCCTGATCCAGGAGGCCATCCTGCCGCTCACCGAGGCCGACGTGCAGGTCGAGCAGGGCGTCGAGGGCCAGCCGCTGATCTTCACGGCCACCGTCCAGGTCCGGCCGGAGGTCCAGCTCGGCGACCACCGAGCCTTCAACTTCAAGCCCGAGATCGAGGCCATCGACGATGGCCATGTCGACCGGGTGGTCGAGGAGCTCCGCGACCAGAACGCGACGCTGGTGCCGGTCGCCGATCGCGGCGCGAAGAACGGCGACTACGCGGTCATCGGCTACACCGGGGCGCGCGACGGGAAGCCGTTCGACGGCGGCAGCGCCACCCGGATGCCGCTAATCCTCGGCGAGGAGCGGCTGATCCCCGGCTTCGAGGAGCACGTCGTCGGCCTCGAGCCCGGCGGCAAGACCGGCTTCGACATCACGTTCCCGGCCGACTACGCCGACTCGAGCCTGGCCGGGCGGGTCGCCCACTTCGACGTCGAGCTCAAGGAGCTGCGCGAGAAGTCGCTGCCGGAGGTCGATGACGATTTCGCCCGCTCGATGGGCCGGTTCGCGGACCTCGCCGAGCTCCGTCGCGACGTGAAGACCCGCCTGGAGCGCAACGCCCTCGACCGGGCCCGCCACGACTTCGCCGACCGGATCATCGACTACGCCACGGCGAACGCGACGCTGGAGCTGCCGGACGTGCTGGTCGACCAGGAGGTCGAGGTCATGCACGACGAGTTCCGCGGCTCGCTGGCCCGGCAGGGGATCACCGAGGAGGCCTACCTGAAGGTCGTCGAGAAGACCGACGCCGACCTCCACGCCGAGTTCCGTCCGAACGCCGAGAAGCGCGTCCGGGTCCTCCTCGTGCTCTCGAAGGTCGCCGACGCCGAGGGCGTCGCGATCACCGACGCCGAGGTCGAGGCCGAGGTCCAGAAGGCCCGCGAGCGCTACGGCAAGGACCGCAAGACCGTGTCGTACTTCGAGTCGGAGCGGGGCCGGAGCTTCATCCGCAGCACGCTCCGCCGGAGCCGCGTCGTCGAGCGCCTGATCGACGAGTGGCTCGCCGCCCACCCCGACCATCCCGCCCTGCCGCACCTCGAGGACAGCGAGGCGGCGGAGCTCGCCCTCGAGACAGCCGAGGCGAACGCCGCGACCGGTGCGACCGACCCCGGCCGCCACGCCGACGCCCAGCCGGCCGCGGCCGGCCGGTAGCCCAGCCGAACCGAGACAGGAGACCCCAGATGCTCGTTCCGATGGTCATCGAGTCGTCGAGCCGCGGGGAGCGCGCCTACGACATCTACTCGCGGCTGCTGAAGGAACGGATCATCTTCCTCGGCGACATGATCGAGGACCACCTCGCGAACCTGATCATCGCCCAGCTCCTGTTCCTCGAGTCCGAGGATCCCGAGAAGGACATCAGCCTCTACATCAACTCGCCTGGCGGGGTGGTGACGGCGGGCCTCGCGATCTACGACACGATGCAGTACCTCCGGGCCCCGGTCAGCACGATCTGCATCGGCCAGGCTGCCTCCATGGCGTCGGTCCTGCTGGCCGCGGGCACGAAGGGCAAGCGCTACGCCCTGCCCCACAGCCGGGTGATGATCCACCAGGGCTCCGGCGGCTTCCGGGGCAACGCGCCGGACGCCGTCATCCAGATGCGGGAGTGGGAGCTCCTGGTCAAGATGAACAACGAGATCCTCGCCCGGCACACCGGGCAGCCCCTCGAGCGGGTGAACCTCGACACCGATCGCGACCGGTTCATGAGCCCGGAAGAGGCAAGGGACTATGGCATCATCGACGCGGTCTACTCGGTGCCCGGGGCGTCGTTGATCGCCCAGGCCCACGACGCCGGCCTGTCCGGTGGCGAGGGCGCCACGGTCGCCCGCGTGCCGAGCACCGTCGAAGCCGAGCCGAAGAAGGGGAAACAGGGAGCAGGGTGAGCACGACCAGCAGCAGCAAGGGCACGAAGGTTCCCTATCGCTGCTCGTTCTGCGGCAAGAGCCAGGAGCAGGTCCGCAAGCTCATCGCCGGCCAGGGCGTCTACATCTGCGACGAGTGCATCAACCTCTGCCAGGAGATCATCGAAGAGGAGATGCTCGAGCAGCCGAAGGCCAAGCCGTCGGTCGCGAAGCTCCCGAACCCCCGCCAGATCAAGTACGCCCTCGACTCGTACGTGATCAGCCAGGACAAGGCCAAGAAGGTCCTCTCCGTGGCGGTCTACAACCACTACAAGCGGGTCAACGCCGGCCACGCGGTCGACGAGGTCGAGCTCCAGAAGTCGAACGTCCTCCTGGTCGGGCCGACCGGCTCTGGCAAGACGCTTCTCGCCCAGACCCTCGCCCGCGTCCTCGACGTCCCGTTCTGCATCGCCGACGCGACTTCCCTGACCGAGGCCGGCTACGTCGGCGAGGACGTCGAGAACATCCTTCTCCGCCTCATCCAGGCCGCCGACTTCGACGTCGCCCGGGCCCAGCGCGGGATCATCTACATCGACGAGATCGACAAGATCGCCCGCAAGGCCGACAACCCGTCGATCACCCGCGACGTCTCGGGCGAGGGCGTCCAGCAGGCGCTCCTCAAGATCCTCGAGGGGACGGTCGCGAACGTGCCGCCCCAGGGCGGTCGCAAGCATCCCCACCAGGACTTCATCCAGATCGACACGACCAACGTGCTGTTCATCTGTGGCGGGGCGTTCGACGGTCTCGAGAAGATCGTCGAGGAGCGGGTGGGGAAGCGCTCGATCGGGTTCGGCTCGGAGACCGCGACGTCGACGCCGGCCGAGCGCGGCAAGATCCTCGAGAAGCTCATGCCGGAGGACCTCCTGAAGTTCGGCCTGATCCCCGAGTTCGTCGGCCGCCTGCCCGTCATCGTGACCCTGTCGGCGCTGACCTCGGCCGACCTCGTCCGGGTCCTCGTCGAGCCGAAGAACGCGGTCGCGAAGCAGTTCCAGAAGTTCCTGTCGCTCGACAAGGTCGAGCTCGTCTTCACGCCCGGAGCGCTGCGCGCCGCCGCCGAGGTCGCGCTCGACCGCAAGACCGGGGCCCGCGCCCTCCGCTCGATCGTCGAGGAAGCGCTCCTCGAGGTCATGTACGACATCCCGGAGCGGTCCGACGTCCGCAAATGCATCATCACCGAGGAGACGATCCGGGAGGGTCGCCTGCCGCTCCTCCTCACGAAGACCGAGATCGACAGCGGCGTCGACGAGACGAACTACGAGGACTGGCTGGCGGAGCGCGCCGCAACCGCGTAGCCGGCCACGCCGGCGCTCAGGCCCAGGCGGCCGCTCCGCCGCGGCCGCGCCGGAGGCGGCCGCGCCGCCGCCTCCCGCGGCCTCCACGTCCCTGGCTCCTCTCTCAAAAGTGTCGATTCCAGACCCGACGTTCCTCATCGTGGCCCAGACGTGCGCGAATCAGCACATCCGCTCCGGTTCAGGCCTTCGAAGGCGGCCTCGCGTCCGGATATCGCACTTCTGAGAGGAACCAGATGCCGCGGAGCGGGTGACCGGGCGTTCGAAGCCAGGCGCGAACGGCGGGGCCTCGGGCCGGGTACACCGCGGACATCGTTCGCTCGTGGCGGGCGACGAGTCGGCGCAGGCGGTCCTCGTCGGGCAGGACGAGCAGTCGGCCGACGACCGCCGGCTGCCAGCCGAATCGGGCCAGGGCAAGCCGCGGGCTCAGGCGCTCCTTCGCGTCGAGGACCCTGTTGGTCTCTTCGATCGAACCGAGATCGGATTTGACCTCGACGACCGCGATCGCCCGGCGCGCCGGTCGAGCGGCGAGGATGTCGATCGAGCCTCGTTCGCCGAACTCGGCGAATGAAACCTCGGGCGCGGTCGTCCAGCCGCGCCGTTGCAAGACGGTGACCGCCCGTTCGACGAGGGCCGCGTGCCGCTCGTCCAGCAGCCGATCGGCCGCCGCGCCGTTCCACACGACGTGCCATCGACCTCGAGCACCGCCCGCGTCGAAGATGCGGCGAAGGCGATCGAGCCGAATCGCTCCGGCTCGCCCGGCCTCGACGCGGATGATGTCCAGCCGGGGAACCTCGGCCCGCGCGGCGAGGGCCGCCTGGGTAGTCCCGAACCGGCGGCGGAGCAGCCGGAGCAGACGGCCGAGCCGCTCGTCCTCGACGTTCGACATCGCCGTAACGTCGCCCGCGACCCTCATCGCTCGATCAACAGGGGCCGTGGTACAGTCCCGACCTCACGGCGAGGACCGAGAGGAGTAGGCCCGAGACGGCCGCCAAGCGAGCGCGGGACGGTGGGAGCCGCGCCGGCAGGACGGATCCGAACGTCGCTCGCGAGCCGCGCGGCTGACGCCCGATAGCGCGTCCAGAGGAGGTCTCCAGGCCGGGCGCGGAGCCTGGACCGGTTCGCGATGAGCGGGCCGAGGGGGGACCTCGAACCAGCAGGTGGCACCACGACCCCGTTCGTCCGCTGGACGAGCGGGGCGATCTGTTTTTCGGAGGCGACGTGACGAGCGAGGCCCGGGAGGCGAAGGGCGCGACGGCGAAGGGCGCGACGGCGAGGCCCGAGCTGCCGAAGGCCTATGTCCCGGCCGAGTTCGAGGCCGGGATCTACGAACGCTGGCTGGCGGCCGACGTCTTCGCGCCCGACGGCGCCGGCTCCCGCGCCGACCCGAGCCTGCCGACGTTCACGATCATCCAGCCGCCGCCCAACATCACCGGCTCCCTGCACCTGGGCCACGCCCAGCGAACAGCCGTCGAGGACCTGTACATCCGGCACGCCCGGATGCGCGGCCACCGGACCCTGTTCCTGCCCGGCCTCGACCACGCCTCGATCGCGGCCCAGTACGTCCTCGACAAGCTCATCGCGACCGAGGGCGAGACGCGCGAGTCGCTCGGCCGGGAGCGCTACCTCGAGCGGATGTGGCAGTTCATCAACGCGACCCGCGAGGTGATGCTCACGCAGCAGCGCGGTCTCGGCGCGTCGGTGGACTGGAAGCGATTGCGGTTCACGATGGACGAGGGCTCGGCGAAGGCCGTCCGCGTGGCGTTCGAGCGACTCTATCGGGATGGCCTGGCCTACCGGACCGAGGCCCTCATCAACTGGTGCCCCGGCTGCCGGACGAGCGTCTCCGACCTGGAGACGATCCCGACCCCCGAGACGGGCACGCTCTGGACGGTCCGCTACCACCTGATCGACCCGGCGACCGGGCAGCCGAGCCCGAGCGAGACGATCAGCGTGGCCACGACCCGTCCCGAGGCGATCCTCGGCGACACGGCGGTGGCCGTGCATCCCGACGATCCGCGCTACTCGGGGTTCGTCGGGCGGAGCGCCCGGGTGCCCTTCGTCGAGCGGGACGTCCCGATCGTGACGGACGCCGCCGTCGACCGGGCGTTCGGCACGGGCGCCGTGAAGATCACGCCTGCCCACGACCCCGACGACTACGAGCTCGGCAAGCGCCATGGCCTGCCGATGATCACGGTCCTCGACGACGCGGCGGCGATCAACGACGCCGGGGACGGCTACACCGGCCTGGATCGATACGAGGCCCGAAGGCGGATCGTGGAGGACCTCGACGCCCGTGGCGACCTCGTCGCCGCGACGCCGCACGAGATGGTCGTCGGGCGCTGCCAGCGCTCGAACGACGTCATCGAGCCTCGCCTGAAGACCCAGTGGTTCGTGCGTACCAGGCCGTTGGCCGAGGCCGCGCTGGCGGCGACGCGCTCCGGCGAGACGCGGATCGTGCCCGCCCGCTTCGACAAGGTCTGGGAGCACTGGCTCACGAACATCCGCGACTGGAACGTGTCGCGCCAGCTCTGGTGGGGCCACCGGATCCCGGCCTGGTACTGCCCGGACGGGCACATCACGGTGACGTCGGACCCGGCCGGCCCGGACGCGTGCGAGGTCTGCGGCCGGCCGGCGTCCGAGCTCGTCCAGGAGCTCGACATCTTCGACACGTGGTTCAGCTCCGGGCTGTGGCCGTTCTCGACCCTCGGCTGGCCGGACGCCACCGACGACCTGCGGACCTACTACCCGACCTCGATCATGGAGACGGGCCACGACATCCTGTTCTTCTGGGTCGCCCGGATGATGATGCTGGGTCTCCACCTGACCGACGCCCCGCCGTTCCACACCGTCGTGCTCTCGGGGCTGATCCGGGACGAGCGCGGCGTCCGGATGTCGAAGACGCGCGGCAACAGCATCGACCCCCTCGACGTGATGGCCGAGTCCGGTGCCGACGCGATGCGGTTCGCCCTCATCCATGGCGGGACCCCCGGGCTCGACCAGCGCTTCGGGCACCAGAAGCTCGAGACGGGCCGCAACTTCGCGAACAAGCTCTGGAACGCGAGCCGGTTCGTGCTCGGGGCCCGGCCGGCCGGCGTGCCGTCCGACGCCGAGCGGCAGGCCCCCGATCCGGATCGCCTCGGCCTCGTCGAGCGGTGGATCCGGTCCCGGACCGCGGCGACGATCGAGGCCGTGGATCGCGGCATCGCGGAGCACCTCCTCCCAGAGGTGACCCGAGCGCTCTACGACGGCATCTGGTCGGAGTTCTGCGACTGGGGCCTCGAGATGGCCAAGGCCCGGCTGGCCGACGCGAGCCTGTCCGCCGCCGAACGCGAGGCGACCTGGTGGACGCTCGTCGAGTCGATCGACACGTTCATCCGGCTCCTCCACCCGGTGATGCCCTACGTGACCGAGGCGATCTGGGCAGCGACGCCGCACGATGGCGCCGATCCGGAGCTCCTCGTCGTCGCGAGCTGGCCGGCCTCGACCGGCCGCGATGCGGCCGCGGAGGAGGCCGTCGGCGAGGTCCTCGACCTGGTCCGTGGCATTCGCAATGCTCGGGCCGAGGCCAACATCGAGCCTGGCGCCTGGCTCGCCGCCACCGTGTTTGCACCCGATGACGTCCGCAGCGCCGTGTCAGCTCTTGGCTCCGTGATCGAGCGGCTGGCCCGCGTGCGGCCATTGACCGTCGCGGCGACCGGCGTCGCTGCGGCCGCATCGGCGGGCGCGCTGGCCGTCGTCACGGGGCGACTGGAGGCGTCCCTCTCGCGCCCCGCGACCGCCGGGGCCGCGACCGCCGAGGTCGCGACCGCCGGCGGCGTCGACCGGGAGCGACTTGAGCGCGAGCTCGGGCTCGTCGAGGGGCGGCTGGCGGGGGCGCGAGCCCGCCTGGCGGATCCGCGATTTCTCGAGCGAGCGCCGGCTCACGTGGTCGACGGGGCGCGGGCGAGCGAGGCCGACCTCGCTGCCCAGGCCGCGAGCCTTCGCGCGAAGGTCGGCCGCTAGGGCTTCGGCTCAGCCCTTGACGGCGCCTCCGGTGATGCCCCGGACGAAGTAGCGCTGGAAGGCGAAGAAGACGACGAGCGGCAGGGCCATCGAGATGAAGGCCGCCGCCATCAGGTACTGCCAGTCGCCGCCGAGCGAGTTCACCAGGTTGGCGAGGGTCGCCGTCATCGGCAGCTTCGTGCCGTTCGTCGCCCCGATGTACACGATCGCCACGAACAGGTCGTTCCAGACGAACAGGAACTGGAAGATCGTCAGCGCGGCGAGCGCCGGGAAGCTCATCGGCAGGACCAGCCGGAAGAACGCGGTCGCGTGTCCCGCGCCGTCGATCTCGGCCGATTCGAAGACCTCCTTCGGCAGGCCGCCCATGTAGTTCCGGAGCAGGTACACGGCGAACGGCAGGCCGTAGCCCGTGTGCGCCAGCCAGACGCTGAGGAACGGCAGGGCCTGGGCGACCGCGCTGCCCGATCCCGTGATCCCGACCGTCCGGAAGACGTTGAGGACCGGGACGATCGTGGCCTGCAGGGGCACGACGAGCAGGCCGACGACGATCACGAACAGGATGTTCCGGCCCGGGAAGCTCATCCATGCGAACGCATAGGCCGCGAACGCCGCGATCGAGACGGGGATGATCGTCGCCGGGATCGTGATGAACAGGCTGTTCAGGAAGGCGTTGCCGATCCCGGCCTGGTCGAACACGTGGCTGTAGTTGTCGAACGTGAACCTCGCCGTCGGGGTGAGCGCCGTCCACCAGCCCGTCGCCGAGACGTCGCCGGCCGGCCGGAACGAGTTGACGAGCATCCCGAGCGTCGGCAGCAGCCAGCCGATGAGGATCAGCACGATCGCGATGTGGAGCGCGAGCCGGTCTGCCCGCGGGAGGCGGCGGCCGGTCGCGACCTGGGTGCGGGTCGTCGCGGCGCTCGCGGTCATCGGATCGCCTCCTGGGCCTGGAACCGGCGGATGTTCACGATCATCACCGGGATGATCAGGATCACGAGGATCGTGGCGACGGCCGCCGCCCGGCCCGGTTGGCCGAAGTCGAACAGCTGGTGGTACATGTCGAGGGCGAGGATGTTCGTGTCGAAGTTGCCGCTCGTCATGACGTAGACGATGTCGAACGCCTTCAGGGCGGTGATGATCATCGTCGTCGCGACGACCGCGATCGTCGGCGACAGCAGCGGCAGGGTGATCCGCCGGAAGAGCTGGAGCTCGCTCGCGCCGTCGACCCGGGCCGCCTCGAGGATCTCCGGCGAGATGCCCTTCAAGGCGGCCGACAGGATGACCATCGCGAACCCGGTCCAGATCCAGGCGCCGACCACGATCAGCCAGATCGTGTTCGCCGGGGCGTCGGTGATGAAGCTGGCCGGCCCGATGCCGAGCGCTGTCAGGCCGCCGTTGATCGTGCCGATCTGGGTCTGCCCGGCGGGTTCGTAGTCGAACATGAACTTCCAGATCACGCCCGCCCCGACGAAGCTGATCGCCAGGGGCAGGAACAGCAGCGACTTGGCGACCGACTCGTAGCGCACCCGGTCGAAGAGCACGGCGGTGATGAGCCCGCCGACGACGACCAACGCGGTCAGCAGGACCAGCCAGATGAAGCTGTTGCGGAGCGCCACGAGGGTGTCCGGCGACGAGAAGAAGAACTGGTAGTTGGCGAAGCCGATGAAGTTCGCGGCCGCGGTCTTGTCCTGGAAGGACCGGATGGCCGTCGCGATCGTCGGATACACGAGGAAGAAGCCGAGCAGCAGGAGGGCTGGCAGGATCCAGAGCCACGGCCGGAGGCTGGCCTGGCGGCGTTCGGGCACGAGCCCCAGGACGCGCTCGACCAGCAGGATGTAGCCGAGCAGCACCGCCGGCACCGCGATCACCACCACGATGGCCGTGATCAGGCGCTGGTCCATGGCTCCTCCTCTCGTCGGCTCCGATCTTCAGGTTGGTGCCCGGCCGAAGGAGCTCCGGCCGGGCGCTTCAGCGGCGCGGCCGTCAGCCGCCGTAGGCGGTCGACTGGACCGTGTCGAGGTTGGCGAGGATCGAATCGAGCTGGGTCTGGTCCTTGGTGAAGTCCTCGACCGCCTTCAGGAAGGCGTCGGACATCGCCGCCGGCATCGCGTCGGAACCGTCGAAGCGGAAGATCTTGGCGTTCGCCAGGTCCTTCGCCGCGGCCTTCGTGATGTCATCCGGATAGATCGACACGTCGACGGACTTGCTGCCCGAGATCGCGCCGCTGTTCGGGATGCTGGGCCAGATCGCCTGGGCCTGTGGCGTGATGAGGTACTTCATCAGCGCCTCGGCCTGCGGGGTGTCGTTGAACATGCCGAGCAGGTCGCCGCCGCCGGTGACGGCGCCGGAGAACTGCGGGTTGATGTCGGGCTCCAGGAAGAAGTTGTAATCCGTGCCCGCGACGGTGCTCGGATTGTCCTTCTGGAAGAAGCTCGTGATGAACGATGCCTGGTGGTGGAAGAGGCAGCCCGGCGGCGTCGTGAAGAGCGGATCGCCGGCCTTGCCGAAGTTCGTGCTGATGATGCTGTTCGCGTCGCCGAAGGAGTTCGTGAGGGCCTTGCCGAACTCGGTGAAGGCCATCTTGATCTCCGGCGAGGTCCACTTCTGGGTGCCCGCGACCCACTTGTCGTAGACGTCCGGGCCGGATTGGCGGATGACGAAGTCCTCGATCCAGTCGGTGCCCGGCCAGCCGTCGGAGCCCGCGCCGGACTGCAGCCCGATGCACCACTCCTTCGTGCCGCTGAGGTTCGCCAGGGCCGCCTGGGCCTTCGTGTTCAGGTCATCCCAGCTCGTCGGAACCCCACCCGTGTAGACCTTCGGGTCGTACCAGATGAGGCCCTTGATCGAGCCCTTGAAGAACTCGGCGTACTGCTTGCCGTTGACCTCGAGGGCCGCCGAGCCCGGGGTGTCCGCCCGGTAGGCGTTCGCGTCGAACAGGCCGTCGAGCGGCTTGAGGGTGCCGGCGTTCGCCAGCTCGATCATCTTGCCCGGGCCCGGGAGGCCGGCGACGTCGGGCAGGTTGCCGGACGCGACGCCAGCCGTGATCGATGCGTTGATGTCGCGCGTCGAGGTGTAGTTGACGGTGATGCCCGTCGCGTCCTCGAACGGCTTGAGGACCTGCATGAACGCGTACTGCTCGGAGGTCGGATCGGTGCCGCCGCTCCACACGGCGAGGACCGAGACCGAGCCGCCGATGTGGCCGAGCGAGGCCGGGGCCAACGATCCGCCTCCGCCGCTCGGCGCGTTCGTGGCTCCGCCGCCGCCAGAACAGGCAGCGACGAGCAGGACGATCCCCGCCGCGATGGTCAGGGGCCTCGACCTGGCGTGAATTGGGCTCATCCGATCTGACTCCTTTCGTGCTCGCTCCGAGGGGCTGGGTTCGATGCCATGACGCCTCCTCCTATGTCGGTGCCGGCAGCGAAGCCGGATGGTCGCGAGAGCGCCCGCGCCGCGGGTTCGGCGGGGCAGTGGACGAGCGGACGACGAGCTCGGTCGGCAGCACCGTCCGGCTGTTCACTGGGCGGCCGTGGATCCGATCGAGGAGGGCCACCCCGGCGGCCCGACCGAGGTCGAAGGCCGGGAGGTGGATCGTCGTGAGCGGCGGGTCGAAGAAGCCGGCCAGGGGGATGTCGTCGAAGCCCACGACCGAGACGTCGGTCGGGACGCGGAGGCCGGCCTCCCGGATGGCGGCGATCGCCCCGAATGCGACGACGTCGCTGGCCACGAAGACGGCCGTCAGGCTGCCCCGAGCCAGGAGCTGCGACATGGTCCGGCGGCCGCTGGCGGCGTCGAATGCGGCCTCGGCGGTCAGCTCCGGGTGGCGCTCGATCCCGGCGTCCTCGAGGGCCGCGAGGTAGCCCTGGAGCCGCTCGGCGGCGGCCGTGTAGGTGAGCGGGGCGTTCGTGATGCAGCCGATGGCCCGATGGCCGAGGCCGATGAGGTGCTCGACGGCGAGGTTCGACGCGCCGACGTTGTCGACGTCGACGCTCGGGAGGTCCACGCCCGGCAGGGAGCCCTGGAGGACGACCGGGGCGCCCGCGGCGGCCAGCCCGGCCAGCTCCCGGTCGTCAGTCCGGGGGCCGGAGACGACGAGGCCGTCGGTGCGATGCGACCGGACGAGATCGCCGTAGGCGCCGTCATTCGGCGCGTAGGGCTCGACGAGGACCCGGTAGCGCTCGGCCCGGGCGGCGGCCGCCAGGCCGCGCAGGGTCTCGGCCAGGAGCGCATCCTCGGCGACCTGCTCGGGCGACTGGCGGAGGACGAGGCCGAGGGTGTGCGTCCGGCCGGCCGCCAGCCCGCGGGCCGACGCGTGCGGCTGGTAGCCGAGCTCGGCGGCGGCGGCGAGGACGCGCTCCCGGGTGGCGGGGCTGATGCTCGTCCCGGGCGTGTCGTTCAGGACGAACGACACGGTCGTTCGCGAGACCCCTGCGCGGGCCGCGACGTCGTCGCTCTTGGGTCGCCGCACCTGCATCTGTCACCGCTCCGAGGCGGGCGGTCCTCCCGAGGAGGCCCCAGATGGGGCCTTGCTCAATCGGCCGCCGCGGGGGAAACTAATGCGCGTTAGTAACGCGTATTAGTACCCGGCTCGCGGGGCCACGTCAAGCCGTCGTCCGGCCGAGTCGCGCGGGCCTCCGGCGGCGGTCTCGGGACGATCTGACAGGAGCGACCGTGGGGTGACGAACCCGGCTGCGGCGGGTCTTGCGGATTCCTCACAATCGCGATCGATGGCGCGACAGGCGACGGTCGACGGGGAGTGGTGGCGCGCCGCGGTCGCCTACCAGATCTATCCGCGCAGCTTCGCAGATTCGAACGGCGACGGGGTGGGGGACCTGCCCGGGATCATCGACCACCTCGATCACCTGGCCGGCCGCCCCGACAGCCTCGGCGTCGATGCGATCTGGCTGTCGCCGATCTATCCGTCGCCCGGCCTCGACGGCGGCTACGACGTCGCCGACCACGCCGGCGTCGACCCGCTCTTCGGGACCATGGCCGACTTCGATCGACTGGTCGGCGAGGCCCATCGCCGCGGGCTGAAGGTGCTGCTCGACCTCGTCCTGAACCACACGAGCGATCGCCACGCCTGGTTCCAGGAATCGCGCCGCTCGCGCGACAACCCGCGGGCGGACTGGTACGTCTGGCACGACCCGGCGGGCTGGTCCCGCCGCCGGCCCGTCCCGCCCAACAACTGGCTGTCGTTCTTCGGCGGCTCGGCGTGGGAGTGGGAGCCGGCCCGCGGCCAGTTCTACCTCCACACCTTCCTCCCCCAGCAGCCGGACGTGAACTGGCGAGAGCCGGCGGCCGCGGAGGCCCAGCTGGCGATGGTCCGCGGCTGGCTCGCCCGGGGCGTCGACGGCTTCCGGCTCGACGTGTTCAACGCCCTGCTCAAGGACCCCGAGCTTCGCTCGAACCCCCGCCGCTGGCAGCTGTCCCGCCGGCCCTGGGATCGCCAGTGGCACGTGTACGACAAGGACCGGCCGGACTTCCCCGCGCTGATCGCCCGGTTCCGGGCGGTCGTCGACGAGGCGCCCGGCCGGATGTCGGTCGGGGAGCTGTTCGCCGGCGACCTCTCGCAGGCCGCCGCCTATACGAACGGCCACCACCTCGTGTTCGACTTCGGACTCCTGGAGCGGCCCTGGTCGGCCGAGGCGATCGGCCGGGAGATCGATCGGCGGGAGGCGGCCTTCGGACCCGACCGCTGGCCTGCGGTGGTGCTCTCGAACCACGACCGGTCCCGGCACGTGAGCCGGTTCCTGCGCGATCTCGGACGGGATGACGAGGCGACCGCCGACCGGGTCGCGCGCGCGGCGGCCGTCCTCCTCCTGACGCTGCGCGGGACGCCGTTCCTGTACTACGGCGAGGAGCTCGGACTGCCCGACATCCGAGTGGCCCGAGTGGCGATCATGGACCCGCCGGCCCGCCGGGCGGGCTTCTTCTTCCCGTGGTGGAACCGGGATCAGTGCCGCTCGCCGATGCCCTGGGCCGCCGGGCCGGGAGCCGGCTTCACGAACGGTCGGCCGTGGCTGCCGCTGAGCCCCGATCACGACCGCCGGAACGTGGCCAGCGAGGCGGCCGATCCCGGCTCGGTCCAGAACGCCTACCGGCGGCTCCTGGCGGTCCGGCGCGGGTCGGCGGCACTCGAGCGCGGCTCGTTCACCCGATTGGCGACGGGGTCGCGCGACGTCCTGGCCTACGAGCGCCGATCCGGCGCCGAGCGGGCCGTCGTCGCGATCAACTTCGCCCTCGAGCCGCGGGACCTGACTCCGCCCGCGGGGTCGTGGTCGGTGCGCTACTCGACGAACGAGCCCGATGGCGCTGCGGTCGCACCGTTCGGTCCGGGATCACGGCGGCTGGCCGGCCTCGAGGCCGTCATCCTGGCCAATGCGGAGTCTGCGTCGCGCTGACAATCGGGCCCCGGACGTTCGGCTGCGGGGGGCGCCGGAAACGCGCTGGTACGATGGCGCGGCGCCTGCCGGGCGAACGATTCGATCGGGGAGGATCCATGCCGCTCGAGTTCCTGCGTCGGAAGAGCCCGGCGACGGGTCCGGCGGCCACGCCCGCCGCGCCGGCTGCCCCGAGCCGGAGCCGCGCCGCGCCGCTGCCCGAGGAGGCCGTGGCGCAGGACCACCAGCTCCGCCTGACGTTCTCGGGCAAGACGAGCGAGGGCGTCCGCATGAAGGGCGGCGCCGAGGCGATGGATTCGCTGCCCGGGATGGTCGTGCCCCTGGCGAGGAGCCCGGTCGAGGTGGTCGAGGCGCTCGATCCGGGACTCGGGCACGCGTCGCCGACGATCACCCATGCGGACGAGGCCAACCTGTGGCTCCGGGCCCGTGCCGGGGCGTCGCCGATCACCCGTCATGGCCTCTTCATCCTCGAATCGCTCGATGCGCTCGACCCGGCGTTCGACACCTTCGCCTGCGCGCTGCTCGATGGCGACCTCGACCTCGGCGGCTATCCGGAGTACGCGTCGATCGTGGGCGGGGTCGCGGCCCACTGGGACGAATCGACCGGCGACCTCATCGTCCGGGGCGTCATCGGCTGGGGCGGTCGGGGCACGCGCGGGGACACCGACCGGACCGGGAACCGGATCCTCGCCGCCCTCCTGGGGAACATCCTCGAGACGAGCGGATCGCTGGGCGTGACGGCCCTCGATCGGCCGGTGAGCGGCGGCTCGTTCTCCGGCGTGACCTGCGCCCACTGCGGGTTCGAGGCAACTGGCAGGGCGATGTTCTGTCCGAAGTGCGGGATGCGCCTGCTTCGGGGCTGAATTCCCGCGACAATCGCGGTCGCATGCCCATCTACGACTATCTCTGCTCGAACTGCGGCCACCGGACCGAGGTGATCCACGGGATCAACGAAGCCGGTCCTCGCTTCTGCCCGAGCTGCGGCGCCGAGGGCACGATGCGGAAGGGCTTCAGCACCCCGGCGATCCTCTTCAAGGGCTCGGGCTGGGCGAAGAAGGACCGGGCCGCGACGCGCACCCCGGCGTCGAAGTCGAGCAGTGAGAAGGCGTCCGCCACCGACTCGGCAAGCGCCTCGAGCTCGGGGAGCTCGGGAAGCTCGGGAAGCTCGGGAAGCTCGGAGAGCTCGGGGGGCTCGACGCCCCCGGGCACCTCGTCGGGCGGCGAGACATCCGGCTCATCGAGCGCAGCGGGAGGCGACTGACGTGCCCTCGGCCAACGACTGGATCGCACTCGATGAAGCCGCGGCGATTCTCGCCGCCTCGAATGTCCACTTCCGGCCCTCGACGATCGGCGCCTGGGCCCGGTCCGGCAAGCTCCAGTCCATCAAGCTCGGCGGGCGCCGGTTCGTCCGGCGAGGCGAGATCAAGGCCCTCGTGACGCCGGCGCGACGTGTCCGCGCCGGAGACCTCCAGCCGGGGCTGTTCACGGAGCTGGACGGCTGAACGAGCCGGCGAGCGGAGGGCTCCGCGGGCGGCTCCTCGAACGTGCCCGCGGGATCGTGGGCTCTGGCCCGGTCGCGACCGCGACGCGGGTGCTGGCCAGATACGAGGCCGCAGGCGGCGGGCTGATCGCCGGCGGGCTGGCGTACGCGGCCCTCTTCGCGCTCGTTCCGGCAGTCCTCCTGCTGGCCGGGGTCACGGGCCTGCTCATCTCCGATCCAGCGACCCAGCGCTCCGTCGTCGACACGATCGCTGGGGTGATCCCGCCCCTCCGCGATCTCGCCCGATCGACGCTCGACCAGGCCGCCCGTGGCGCGGCGCCCGTGTCGGTCATCGGGTTCGTGGGCCTGCTCTGGGGCGCGAGCCGGTTCGCGGTCTCGTTCCAGGATGCGATCGAGCGGACGAGCGGCGGCAGCCGGCGGCGTGGCTTCCTCCGGGCGAACCTCGATGCGTTCATCGCGGTCATGCTGTTGGTCGCGGCACTGCTCGGCGTCACGATCGTGTCCGGGGTGCTCGCGTTCGTCGACGCCGGGACCGCGGCCGGTGTCGTCTCGGTGATCGGTCAGGGTATCGGGATCGCCCTCGCCGTGCTGCCGATCCTCGGTGTCGTGGCCGCGGTGGCGCTGGTCTACCGGATCGTGCCCGTGAACCGGCCGAGCTGGACGGCGATCCGCCTCCCGGCGAGTGTGGTCGGGCTGTCGCTCTGGATCCTGGCCCAGATCTTCGTCTTCATCTCGCCTCGCCTGATCGGCGCTGCGGCCCTGCTCGGGACCCTGGCGAGCGTGTTCGCCGCTCTGGCCTGGCTGGCGCTGTCGTTCCAGGCGCTCCTGCTCGGCGCGGCGTGGACCGGCGAGCGCCACGCGCCGACGGGTCCGCCACCGAGCGCGCCGCCGCCCGTCCTCTGAGGAACGGCGCTCGGGCCGCTGTCTGGATGGATTGCTAGGCCACGTGCTGGGCGGTCCCGCACCGTCGGCAGAACCGGGCGGTGGCGGAGAGGGTGAGGCCGCAGGATGGGCAGGAGCCGGTCGACTGGGCGGCGGGCATCGTCACGGCGGACGCGGCCGGCAGGTCCTCGACCGCGCCCGAGACGACGATCCGAACGGGCTGCGGCGGCGGGACGTCGATCGGGCGCAGATCGCCGGCGCGGGGCGACGGCATCGATGCGGCCGGTCGGAGCGGCTCCGGGACGGGCGTGGGCCGGCGCATCGGCGTCGGCCCCGGACGCTCGACGATCGGCGCGGCGGGCGCGGGCGTCGGCTCGATCGGCTCGGGCACCGGGGGCGTGGCTGGTTCGACCGGCGCCGACAGGGCCGCGACCCGGAGCTCGTACGCGGCGATCTCCTCATCGAGGCTGACGCCGGGTGGCAGGCCGGTCAGGGGTGACGCAGGTTGACTGGGAGAGGCGGCCGCATCGGGCTCCGGCTCGGCGGCGACGGCGGGCGAGGGTGCCGCCTCGACCTCCTTCATCGTCGCGGGCGACTCCGCCTCGGCAACGGTCGCGACGTCGAAGTCGCCCCACGGTTCGGCCTCGACCTCGGTCGACGGCTCCGGTTCGGCCTCGACCTCGGTCGACGGCTCCGGCTCGACCTCGATCGATGGCTCCCGAGCGCCCTCGATCTCGGCGAGCGCCGCGACGGCCTCGATCTCGGCGGGCGGCTCGGGCTCCGCGACATCGGCGTCGGGCGACTCGACCGCCGACTCCGGCTCGACTGCGGGCATCGCCGCGGCGCGTGCGATCGCGAGCGCCTCGGCGACCACCCCGGTCTCCGGCTCGACGTCGACGACGGCCACGATCTCCGGCTGGGGCAGGACCTCGGGCTCAGGGAGCGGCGCGCAGCTCTGGCAGCGGCCCTCGACCGCGTTCCAGCAGTTGGCGCAGGTGTATTGGCGGCACGAAAGGCAGAAGTTGAAGGTCTGGTGGAAGGCCTCGAGCTGATGGGCGGTGGCCTTCTGCTCGGCGTCGGCGCGGGCGACGGCGAACGCCTCGTCGATCGACTGGTCCGGGCTGACGACGAAGTTCTTCAGGCCGCGGCCGACCGTCCCCAGCGCCCCGAGGGGATTCGCGCGTCGCGCGGGCGACTCGAACGTGTAGCGAGTGCCGCAGCGCTCGCAGAAGGACTCGGTCAGGATCTCGGCCATGGCACCCTGGCTTCGACTCGCCCGGCTCCCGCCGGGCCCCGCCGAGACTATAGCCCGCGCGATCGGGCGGCCATCCCGGCCGCTCGTACTGCCGTCACGGCGGCAGGCGTACCGGGCCGTTGGGCGGGGCGGCCGTAACGAGGGCCTCTGGTAGTCTCGGTCGATGCGATCGATGTCGCGCGTCGAGCGCTTCTTCGAGCGTCTCGTCGAGCGACCGAGCGCCCGCCTGTTCCGGACTCGGCTCCAGCCGCTGCAGGTGCTCCGCCGGGTCGAGCGGGCAATGGAGTCCGGCCGGGTCGTGCGCGACGGCCGGGAGCTCGCGCCGGACCAGTTCATGATCCACGTCCATCCGGGCGATCTCGCCGATCTCGGCGACCCGACGATCGTGGCCGGCGACCTCGCGTCGGGCGCGCTCGCATTCGCGCGCGCTCATCGGCTCGCCATCGCGGAGCGACCGCGGGTCTCGATCCGGCCCGACGGCGCGGTGGTCCGCGGCGAGGTCGACATCCGGGCGTCGATCTCGGAGCCGGCCACGGTCGCGCCGGCGCCCGACGCCGGAACCCGGGTGTTCGAGGTCCCGGTGCCCCGCTCGCCCCGCGCCAGCCTCCACGTCCGGGAGCCTGGCCGCCTCTCGCGCGACGTCGTCGTGACCGGCCCGATGCGGATCGGCCGCGCGAACGAGTGCGAGGTCGCCGTCCGCGATCCGCGCGTCTCGCGGCAGCATGCCCGCCTGCACGCTCGCGACGGCCATCTCGTCCTGACCGACCTCGGGTCGACGAACGGCACCCGGGTCAACGGGCAGCGCATCCGCGAGGTGGTCCTCGGCGATGGGGATCGGATCCTCGTCGGCGAGACCGAGATCGTGGTTGGGGGCGCCCCCGACGACGCAACCACCGGCTAGGCCGCGTCACCGAGGCATGGATCCTGCCGTCCTCGCGCTCTGGGTACTGCGGCTGCTGTTCCTCGGCGTCCTGTACGCGTTCCTGTGGTCGGTCGTCCGGGTGCTGCTGCGGGACCTCCGGGTCGCGGCGAGGGAGCCGGGCGCGGCCCTCGGTCGGCTCATCGTGCTCGCGTCGCCGAGCGGCGAGCCGGCGGTCGGAACGGCGTTCGGGCTGGATGCCATCGCGACCCTCGGACGCGACGTCAACAACGCGATCGTCGTCGACGACGACTTCGTCTCCAGCGCCCACGCCACCTTGACCTTTCGCGGCCGGGCCTGGTACGTCGAGGATCTCCAGTCGACGAACGGGACGTTCGTGAACGGCTCCCGGATTGAGGGAATCTCGCCGCTGGCGTTCGGTGACGAGCTGCAGCTTGGCCAGGTGCGCTTCCGCCTCGATCGGGCGCGACCGTGACCTCGGGCGTCGTCGCGGCCCGCCGGACGCTGCCGCGGATCGCGCTCCGGCCGCGCCTCCGCCGCCGTGAGCTCGGGCTCCTGCTCGTCGTCGCGGCGGCTCTCGTCGTGGGCAGCCTCTCCCTCGGGGCGACCCAGCGGACGCTCGCGGCCCACCTGAACGGCGACACGAAGCCCGTGCCGCTCCTCGGCCTCGCGAATCCGGGCCTGCTCGCCATCTACCTCGGCGCCCTCGCCCTCGCGCACACGGTCCTCACCGTCGCCGGCCGCCGGACGGACCAGATCCTGCTGCCGACGGTCGGCCTCCTCGGCGGGATCAGCCTGCTGCTCATGGAGCGGCTGCCCCAGACGCTCGCCGGCGGCCTCGGCGGCCTCGCCCAGACCCAGCTGGTCTGGCTGCTGTTGAGCCTGGGGCTGATCACCACGCTGGCGGTCGCCGTCCGCAACGACGCGTGGCTGCGGCGCTACAAGTACACGTGGGCGGCGGTTGGCGTCGGGCTCCTCGCGCTCGTCCTCGTGCTCGGGCACACCGTGAACGGCCAGCGGCTCGGGATCGCCGTCGGGCCGTTCACCGCCCAGCCATCGGAGCTCCTCAAGGTCATCCTCGTGATCTTCCTGGCCGGCTACCTGTCGGAGAACCAGCCCCTGCTCGTCGAGGAGTCCACCCGCCTCGGGCCCATCCGGCTACCGCCGCTGCCATACCTCGCCCCGATGGTCGCGATGTGGGCGATGGCCCTGGGCATCGTGGTCATCGAGCGCGACCTCGGAGCGGCGCTCCTCTTCTTCCTCGTGTTCCTGCTGCTGCTCTACGTCGCGACGGCGCGCGTCAGCTACGTTGCGCTGGGCCTCGTCGCGGCCGCCGTCGGCGGCTTCCTCGTGTACTCGCTGCTCGGCTACGTCCGGACGCGGGTCGACATCTGGCTGAACCCGTTCGCCGATCCGAACGGGGCGGGCTACCAGGTGGTCCAGGCCCTCCATGCGTTCGCCCGCGGCGGGCTGATCGGGACGGGGCTGGGCAACGGGCTGCCGCTCATCGGCGGCAATCTGCCGATCCCGGCGCTCCACACCGACTTCCCGTTCGCGGCGCTCGGCGAGGAGCTTGGGCTCGTCGGGATCCTCGCCATCCTCGGGCTCTACCTCGTGGTCATCGAGCGCGGTCTCCGGATCGCCGCGTCGGCGCCCGACGAGTTCCGGGCGATCCTCGCGGCCGGCCTGTCCCTCGTCGTCGGCGTGCAGGCGTTCATCATCCTGGCCGGCAACCTGAAGCTGATCCCGCTCACCGGGATCACGCTCCCGTTCATCAGCTACGGCGGCTCGTCGCTCCTCGCGAACGGGCTCGTCGTGGGCCTGCTCATCGCCCTGTCCGATCGCGGCGCCGAGCTGCCGCCGCCCACGCCCCGGCGGGGCAACCGCCTGCGGCGGCTCGTCGATCGGGGCGCTGCCTGATGGCCGAGCGGCCACTCCTCCTCGGTCGCCGCGTCCCGATCGGGACCGCGCTGGGGCGCGTCGGCCTGGCGCTCGCGGTCGCCTTCGGCGGGCTCGCGCTGGGCGCGGGCTACTGGCAGGTCATCCGATCCGCGGACCTCAGCAGCTCGCCCGACGACGCGGCGGTCATCGCCGCCTCCCGACAGGTCCTGCGCGGCGTCATCACGGATCGCGACGGCAAGCGGCTGGCCTGGAACGCCCGCGACTCGAGCGGCGAGCCGTATCGCGTCTACGCCGATCCGTCGCTCAGCGGCGTCATCGGCTACTCGAGCCGGACGTACGGGAACGCCGGCCTCGAGGCCGCGTGGAACGCGCAGCTGAGCGGTGTCGCCTCGACGGATCCACTGTTCGACCTCACGCGCAAGTTCCGCGCCGATCCGTCCGATCCGGAGGCTCTCCAGACGACGCTCGTCCTGTCGCTCCAGGAGGCGGCCGTGAAGGCCCTCGGCGACAACCGCGGGGCGATCGTCATGCTCGATCCAAGGTCGGGCGATGTGCTGGCGATGGCCTCGACCCCGGACTTCGACGCGTCGGCCCTCGCGAACCCCACGACCGCGGCGGCGACGTGGTCGTCGGTCAACGCGGATCCGAACCTGCCGCTGCTACCCCGGGCCACCCAGGCTCGCTACGTCCCGGGTTCGATCTTCAAGATCGTCACCGCGACGGCCGCGCTCGGCAGCGGCGCGATCACCACCGCCACGTCCTACCCACAGCAGCCCGCGGCCGAGAAGACCGGCCTGCTCGTGGACGGCTTCCGGATCCACGACGGCCACCATCCCGAGACGGACGGGACGGCTCTGAAGTTCGACGAGGCCGTCGAGGTGTCGTGCAACGAATACTTCGCCCTCACCGGCCTGCGGACGGGAGGCGCGGCGCTCGCCGACTGGGCCGCCCGGTTCGGCTTTGGCCAGTCGCTGCCGTTCGACCTCCCGACGGCGGTCTCCCAGGTGACGAATGGCGGCGGCTCGTTCGGCGGCGGCTTCAGCGACGAGGTGGAGCTCGCGAACGCCGCCTACGGCCAGGGCGAGACGCTCGTGACGCCGCTCCAGATGGCGCTCGTGGCCGCGGCCGTCGCCAATGGTGGCGTCCTGATGACGCCACACCTCGTCATGTCGGCCACGGGCCGCAATGGCACGACCGATGTCGCCCCGTCGGTCTGGCGGCAGGTCATGGATCCGAACGTCGCGTCGGAGATCAACGCGGCGATGCAGCTTGCCGTCAACGGCAGCCTCGGCCGCAAGTACACGTTCGGGGCCCAGGTCCCGGGCCTCACGGTCGCGGGCAAGTCCGGGACCGCGCAACTCGACCCAGGGAACGATCCGCATTCGTGGTTCATCGGCTTCGCCCCCGCCGACAACCCGCAGGTCGCGATCGCCGTCGTGGTCGAGCACGGTGGCTTGACGACCCGCGGCTCGCCCATCGCCGGCGAGATGCTGCAGGCCTGGCGGGCCTGGGCGAACGGCTGAGCCGGCGTTTGACGGCCGGCTTTGATGCTGTCGTACCATCCGCCGACCGTTGCAGAGGGAAGGATCATGACGAGGATCCAGCAGACCGGGGACCGCGTCCTCGCGAACGTCGAGCGCGTGATCGTCGGGAAGCATGCCGAGGTCCGGTTCGCCCTCGTGGCGCTCCTGTGCCGGGGCCATCTCCTGATCGAGGACGTCCCCGGGACCGGCAAGACCGTGCTCGCCAAGGCCATCGCCAAGAGCCTCGGCTGCACGTTCCGGCGGATCCAGTTCACCCCGGACCTGCTGCCGTCCGACGTGACCGGCCTGTCGATCTACAACCAGAAGACCCAGGAGTTTGAGTTCCGGGCCGGGCCGATCATGAGCCAGGTCGTGCTCGCCGACGAGATCAACCGGGCGACCCCGAAGACGCAGTCATCGCTCCTCGAGTGCATGGAGGAGCGCCAGGCGACAGTCGACGGCACGACCTATCCGATGCCCGACCCGTTCCTCGTCATCGCGACCCAGAACCCGATCGAGTACGAGGGCACGTTCGCCCTGCCGGAGGCTCAGCTCGACCGGTTCATGCTTCGCATCCGGCTCGGCTACCCGAGCCCCGTCGACGAGATCGTGATCCTCGACGAGCAGAAGCGGCAGCATCCGATCGACGACCTCGAGGAGGTCTGCTCGGTCGACGAGCTGCGCGAGATGCAGGAGGCGGTCCGCGGGATCTACGTCGACCCGACCGTGTCCGACTACATCGTCCGGCTCGTGAACGGCACCCGGAACCACCCCGACATCTACCTGGGGGCGTCGCCCCGCGGGTCGATCGCCCTGTACCGGTCCGGCCAGGCGTTGGCCGGGCTGCTCGGCCGCGACTACGTGATCCCGGATGACGTCAAGGCCCTGGCCGAGGCCGCCCTGGCCCACCGCCTGATCATCAAGACGAGCTCGTCGATCCACGACATCCTGCCGGGCCAGGTCGTCAAGGAGCTGCTCGAGTCGACGCCCGTCGGGGCGGTCACGCCGGCGGCGCCCGGCCGCGGCCCCCGGACCGTCCGTTCCGGCGCGTCGGCCGAGGCGTAGCGGGCCGGCGATCGCGGCACTCGGGCGGCACGAAGGTGTTTCGACGGATCGAGCTGTTCTTCCTCGGGGCGGTGCTCGTCCTGGCCGCCTTCTCGACCGGCCAGCCCTTCCTGTTCTACCTGGTCTACCTGGCGGTGCTCGTCGTCGGTGGGTCATACGTCCTCACGCGACTCGGGCTGACGGAGCTCGAGGCGGGCTACGCCGTCAACCAGCTGTCGGGCCACGTTGGAGAGCGCATCCGGGTGACATACACGCTCCGGAGCACGAGCCGGGTGCCGAAGCTGTGGCTGGAGGTTCACAACCCCACCTCGCTTCCGGCCGGCCTGCCGGGCCGGGCGATCTCGCTCGGCGGTCGGGCCGAGCGGTCGTGGCTCATCCGGACGCCGATGACCCGGCGCGGCCACTTCCGGGTGGAGCCGCTCCAGATCCGCACGGGCGATCCGTTCGGCTTCTTCGAATCGTCCGCGACCGTCGGGTCGGGCGTGAACGTGGTCGTGTACCCGCGCCTCGAGCCGCTGCCCCAGTGGAAGCTGCCGGCGGCGAACCTCGACGGCAGCCACGCGATGCGCGAACGGACCCTCCAGACCACGCCGCTCGCAACGACGGTCCGGCCCTGGGCGCCGGGGGATTCGTTCAACCGCATCCACTGGAAGTCCACGGCCCGCCATGGCGACATCCAGGTCAAGGAGTTCGACCTCGAGCAGACGGCCGACGCCTGGGTGATCCTCGACCTCGACCGGTCCGTCCAGGTCGGCGCCGGTGACGAGTCGACGGTGGAGTCGGCGGTCCGCGTCGCGGCCGCGGTCGCGGACAAGGCGATCCTCGAGAACCGGGCGGTGGGGATGACGGTCGGCGCGCACCGGCTGGCCCAGCTGCCGCCGGACCGCGGCGGCCGGCAGCACCTCAAGATCATGCAGCTGCTCGCCGCGGTCGACGGGGACGGCGCGAACCCGCTGTCCGAGACGCTGATCGCCACCGTGCCCCGGATCCGGCGCGGGATGACGGCCGTGATCATCACCGCATCAACGGACCGGGCGTGGGTCAAGCCGCTCTCCACGCTGCGGGCCCGGGGGGTCGCCTGCGTCGTCGTCGGCTTCGACCACGCCGCGTTCGAGCGCCACGCCGCCGACGTGGACCTGCGCCTCCACGGCCGACCGCCGGAGCCACCCGACCCGGAGGTCGAGCGCGAGAGCCAGCAGCAGCTGCGGGCCCTGCGCCACGCCCTCGCCGAGTTCGACGTGACGCTCCACATCGTCCGGCCGGGCAGGCCGCTCGCGGAGCTCCTCGTCGGATGACGGCGTCCGCGCTGCCGCGCCCGATCGACGAGCCGCTGGACCGGATCCGGCTCAGGCCGGCCGAGGGCTGGCTCACGCTCGTCGCGGTGGTCGTCCTCGTCGAGACGTTCGCCTGGTCGCTGATCGACGCGGCGTGGATCCCGAGCAACCAGGGGTCGGTCGGCTATCTCTCGTTCCTAGCCGTCGGCGGCATCCTCGTCGAGCTCCTGGGCGCGAAGGCGGGTTGGAACCGCTGGTTCACCCATCTCGTCGGGGCCGTCCTCGCCGGCCTGCTGCTGCCGCTGATCGCCGCCGCCGCGGTCCTCGGGGCGCTCGGCGGGCCGGTCGACCTGACGAACCTCGAGCTCCTGTACCGGACCGCGGGCAACGTCGCGTTCCAGGTCTGGGCCGACCTCATCCGCGACGGGCGGCCGTTCACCTCCCAGTTCGGGCACTACCACCTGATCTTCGGGGCGCTCGTCTGGGGGGCGGGCATGGCCGCCTCGAGCGCGGTGTTCAACCGGCGGCGGCCGTTCGACGCGGTCGTCCTCGTCGGGCTGCTGCTCCTGGCGAACATGTCGATGACCGGGAACGATCAGCTCGTCTATCTCGTGGTGTTCAGCATCGCCGCGCTCACCCTCCTCGTCCGGGCCCACACGTACGACGAGCAGCTGACGTGGATCCGGCGCCGGATCGGCGACCCGTCCGCGATCTCGGGCCTCTACCTGACCGGCGGCGCCCAGTTCGTGACCGCGGCCGTGTTCGGGGCGCTCGTCCTCACGACCGCCGCGTCATCGGCACCCCTGCAGGGGATGTGGACCGACCTGCCGTCGAAGCTGTCGGGGCTCTCGGACCTCATCCAGCGGCTCGCGCCCGCCGGCGGCCACCCGCGCCCCTTCGGCGCGGTCGGATTCCAGTCGAGCGCGACCACCGGCGGCCAGTGGCTACCGGCATCGGGCGTCGCCTTCACGGCCAAGGTCGAGGGCAATGTGACCACGGTCTGGCGCTGGATGGCCGGCACATACGCCACGTACGACGGCAGCCGTCGCTGGAGCTGGGACAACACGTCGTCCGAGATCCGGCCGGCGAACTCGCCGATCCTCGGCGACTCGGAGGACGACCCGTCGCTGCTCGCCGGCGGTGGCGGCACGAAGGTCACGGTCACGATCACGCCGGGCATCTTCCAGGACCCGACTGTCCTCAGCCCGGAGTTCGTCGCGAGCGTCGACCGGGACACGACGCTCGTGCTCACCGGTGACCGCTTCACCACGGTCCAGTACGCCGGCGGCGGCCCGTACACGATCACGGCCCTCGTCCCGGTGTTCTCGGACACGGCGCCCGGCGGGATCACCCAGGCCGGCCTCCGGCAGTCGCCGAAGACGTACCCGGACGACATCTCGAGCATCTACCTCCAGATCCCGCAGGGCACCCTCGGGCCGAACTCGATGGTGATCTTCAAGACCGCCCAGGACCAGGCGACGGCCGCCGCCAACGCGGCGGGCGCGTCGCCGGACAATCCGTTCGACTTCGCCCAGGCCCTGCAGGACTACCTGCGGGGCTCAGCGTTCACCTACAACACGGACGTCCGCGACCTGGTCGACGCCCGCTGCGGCGGCATGTCATCGGTCGAGTGCTTCGCGACGATCCGGACCGGCTATTGCGAGTACTACGCGTCGTTGATGACGATGCTCCTCCGGCAGGACGGCATCCCCGCCCGGATCGCGTACGGCTTCCTCCCGGGCAAGCGGCAGGCCGACGGGACCGAGACGGTCGACGCCTCGAACGCCCACTGGTGGGTCGAGGCGTACTTCGCCGGCTATGGCTGGATCGAGTTCGACCCGACGGGGACCCGCGGATTCGAGCCATTCATCCCAGCCGGCGGACCGAAGGAGACGGCCCGGCCGATCGGCACGACGACCCCGCGCCAGCGAAACCCCGACCGCAACCCGGACCGCAACGGCTCCTTCCTGCCGGGCGGGGGCGCCGGCTCGACGGCCCAGCCGCCGTCCACGAGCAGCGGCCCGTTCGCCGTCGTCGGCGGGCTGCTGCTCCTCGTCGTCGTGGCCGTGGTGGTGACGTCCCGCCGCCGGCGCCCGAGGCTGCCGATGGACCCGGATCACGCCTGGGGTGGCGTGGGCAAGCTGGCATCGCGCTTCGGGCTGGGACCGCGCCCGGCCCAGACGGTCTACGAGTACGCCGGTGCGCTGGCCGATGCGGTCCCGTCGGCCCGGATCGAGCTCGCGACGATCGCCCGAGCGAAGGTTGAGGTGGCATACGGCCGGCAATCGCTCGGCCCGGACCGGTTGAAGGCCGTCGGATCGGCCTATCGGCGCCTGCGGTTCGCGATCGTCCGGCGCGGGTTCGGCCGGTTCGTGCGTCGATCCCGGTAGCGCCGCGGACTAGAACGCGCAGGTTCGCTCCGGCTCCTCGACCAGCTCCCGCTCGGCCTCGGTCTCGAGCTCCGCCAGGTGGTCTGTCGCGTTCAGCAGGCGGAGCCGTGGCCGGCCCGCCCGGATTTCGATGACCGTGATGCCGCACAGCGCGAAGGGCACGAGCCAGAAGCGTTCGAGCGGCAGGTCGAGGGCGGCCAGGAGGAGCACCTTGAAGGCCCCGTCGTGGCCGACGAGCAGCGTCCATGGCTCGTCGCCCAGGTCCTCTGCGTAGCCGAGGACGCCGCTGCGGCGCCGGGTGCCCAGGCGCGGCTCGGTCTCCAGCTCGGCAAGGATGGAGCGCAGGCTGGCCCGCACCCGGACGTCGACCTCTGGGAGCGACTCGCCGTCGGGGGCCCAGGCGGCGAGCGGGTCCGACCGCCACCTGCGGAGCGTGTCGCCCCAGCGCTCGGCGATCTCCGCCCCTGGCAGCCCTTCCCACTGGCCCTGGCCGATCTCGAGCAGGCCCGGGTCCGGCTCGGGTCGGGGAGCGGTCGCCGCATGGTCGTCTGCGGCGGCCGCCATCGCGGCGGCGATCTCGGTCGCGGTCCGGGCTGCCCGCTGGAGCGGCGAGTGGCGAATGGCCAGGGGCGGTCGCGCCGGGATCGGCAGGACGGGAGGCACGCCGGCGGTCGCGAGGCGGCGGGCGACGAGCTGGGCCTGCCGCAGGCCGCGAGCGGAGAGTGGCGAGTCGCCCTGGCCCTGGAAGAGGCCCTTCGTGATCCAGTCCGACTCACCGTGCCGGACCAGGACGAGCGTGGCGTCGAGCCCGGCGGGAATCAGCGGGGGCCGTCCCGCGTCCACCGTCAGCCGCTCTCGCCGAGTCGGATCGTCCACAGGTCCAGCACGCCGGGCTCCGCGCGGATCGCCGCCTCGAGCTCAGGGGTCACGTCGTCGTCGAGGGCCAGGACCATCAGCGCGTCCTCCCGCGGGCCGGAGCGGGCGAGGTGCATCGCCGCGATGTTCACGTCTGCCCGACCGATCCGGGCGCCGAGCCGGCCGATGGTGCCGGGCTGGTCGTGGTGCCGGGTGATGAGCATCACGTCGGCCGGGGCCATGTCGAGGCGGTAGCCGTTCAGCCGGACGATCCGCGGTTCGCCGCCGGCGGCCGTCCCGGCGACCGACAGCTCGCGGCCGCCGGCGGACCCCGAGACCGCGATCGAGGCGCTCAACGTGCCCGCGTCGCGGGTCTTCCGCTCGACGACCGTGATGCCCCGGGCCTTCGCGATGAGCGCTGCATTGACGAGGTTGATCCGCTCGGTGGTCACGTCCTCGAGGAGGCCGCGCAGGAGGGCCGCGGTCAGTGGCGCGGCATCGGCGCCGGCCAGCTCCCCGGCGAGCTCGAGGGTGATCGTCCGGACGCCGGTGCCCGCGAACTGGGCGAAGAACCGGCCCAGGATCTCGGCGAGCGGCAGGTACGGCCCGATCGTCCTGGCCGCCTCGGGCGTCACGAGCGGGGCGTTGACCGCATAGCGCGCGGCGCGGCCGTCGAGGACGTCGAGGACCTGCGTCGCGACCTCCTCGGCCACGGCCACCTGGGCCTCGGCCGTCGAGGCGCCGAGGTGGGGCGTCAGCACGTCGTTAGGGGCGTCGAGGAGCGGCGAGCCGGACGGCGGCTCGTGGACGAAGACGTCGATCCCGGCGCCGCCTAGATGGCCGCTCCTGAGGGCCGCCGCGAGGGCCGCCTCGTCGACGATCCCACCTCGCGCGACGTTGAGGACGATCGCCCCGGGCTTCATCCTCGCGATGGCCTCGGCGTCGATGAGCTTCGTCGTGGCCCGGGTCAGCGGCACGTGGACCGTGATGACGTCCGCGCCGGCGAGGAGCGTCGGCAGATCCACCAACGTGACGCCGTGCATCGCCGCCTGCTCGCCGGCGACGAACGGGTCGACCCCGAGGACCGGCATCTCCAGGGCTCGCGCCCGGTCGGCGATCGCGAAGCCGATCTTGCCGAGGCCGATGATGCCGAGGGTCCGGCCCCGCAGCTGGACGCCCTGGAACCGCGACCGAGCCCACTCGCCGGACCGCACGGACGCGTCGGCCGCGGCGATGCGACGGGCGACGGCGAAGAGCAGCCCGAGCGTGTGCTCTGCGGCGGCGATCGTGTTGCCGGTCGGGGCGTTGACGACGGTGATCCCGGCCCGCGTCGCCGCGTCGAGGTCGACGTTGTCGACCCCGACGCCCGCCCGGCCGATGACCTGGAGCCGCGAGCCTGCGGCAATCGTCGGCGCGTCCACCTGGACCTGGCTCCGGACGACGAGCGCCTCGTAGCCGGGCAGGATCGAGCGGAGCTCGTCGGGCGACAGCCCGGTCCGGACGTCGACCTCGTGGCGGGCCCGAAGCGCCTCGACGCCCTCCGGCGCGATCGACTCGGCGACCAGGATCCTCATCCGGCCGCGACGGCCGTCCGCATCCCCGTGGCTTCGAGCGCCGCCCGCTGCGCGGCGGCCACCGCCCCACCCGGCTCGACGTCGCGCCCGGCCGCCAGGAGGGCGTCCTCGAGGGTCGCCATCGCGGCGATGATCTCCTCGACGGTCACCGAGCCCAGATGGCCGACCCGGAAGATCCGCCCGGTGAGCTTGCCCTGGCCACCGGCCAGGATGAGGCCGCGTCTGCGAAGGTCGGCGTTGAATGGCTTCCAGTCGAGGTCCTCGGGGATCCACGCGGCGGTCACGGTCTTCGAGCGGTTCGCCGGCTCGGCGAAGAGCTTGAACCCAAGCGCCTCGATCCCGGCCTGCGTCGCGGCCGCGCTCGCCTCGTGCCGGGCGAAGACCCCGGCCATGCCCTCCTCGTTCATGAGCCGGATCCCCTCGTCCACCTGGAAGACGACGGCGATCGCGGGCGTCCACGGGGTCTCGCCGGCGGCCGCGCTGTCGCGGTGCTTCCGGAGATCGAGGTAGAAGCGCGGCATCTGCGCGGTCTCCATGGCCGCCCAGCCCCGCTCGGAGGCCGCGACCATGGCGAGGCCCGGTGCCGCCATCCAGGCCTTCTGGCTCGCCGTGACGACGACGTCGGCGCCCCAGGCGTCCATCTCGAACGGGACCGCCCCGAGGGCCGAGACACTGTCGACGAGGATCAGCGCCTCCGGTGCCGCTGCGCGGATCGCGGGCACGAGCTCGGCCATCGGGTTCATCACCGCGGTCGAGGTCTCGTTGTGGGTCAGCAGCACCGCCCGATAGTCGCCGCCCCGAAGTCGCTCGCGGACCTCGTCTGCCGCCGCGGCCCAGCCCCACTCGGCGGCCATGACGTCGACGCTGGCGCCGTAGGCCGAGGCGATCTTGGCGAACCGGTCGCCGAACGAGCCGATCGACACGCCGAGGACCCGATCGCCCGGCGACAGGACGTTGACGACGGCGGCTTCGAGGCCGCCCGTGCCGGCGCACGACAGCACCTGGACCTGTTCGGCGGTGCCGAAGTACGGCTGCATCCCGGCCTGGATCCGGGCGAGGATCTCGGCGAACGCGGGCCCGCGGTGGTTGATCATCTGGCGCCCGCCCGCGACGCGGACGCTCGGCGGCAGGCCGGTCGGGCCGGGGATGCGGAGGTTCGGCTCGAAGCGGCTCACGGGCGGTCTCCTGGGGGGACGTCGGCTGCGCCCGGATGGTCGCACGTGGCCCCGGATTCCCGCCAGCCTCGCGGCCTGCCCGTCAGCTCGACGCGTCGCGCTTCTCGGTCTCGGCCAGCTGGCGTCGGCTGGCCTCGCGCGTCTTCAGGATCCGGTCGCCCGCGCCGCGGGGGACATCGGGCGTCGGATGCTCGTCTCGCGCCGTGCGCCCGGCCTCGCGCGCCTGCTCGCGGGCCAGACGCCGGCGTTCCATCCGTTCGCCGATCGTGGCCTCGTAGCCCTGGTCCGTCGGGAGGTAGTAGCGCCGGCCGCGCAGCATGTCCGGCAGGTACTGCTGCTCGACGTCGGCGCCCTCGTAATCGTGGGGGTGGCGGTAGCCGACGCCGATCCCGTGATGCTTCATCCGGGGATTGCCCGCGCTCCGGAGGTGCATCGGCACGGACAGGGAGCCGTGCTCCGCGACGTCGCCGGCGGCGGCCCAGTAGGCTTGGCCGGACCGGTTCGACTTGGGGGCGCTGGCCAGGTAGGTCGTCGCCTGGGCGAGGGCGTACTGGGCCTCGGGCAGGCCGACCCACTCGAGCGCGTCCGAGGCTGCGACCGCGACCTGGAGCGCTCGCGGATCGGCGTTCCCGACGTCCTCCGAGGCGCTGATGATCAGGCGGCGGGCGATGAACCGGGGGTCCTCGCCCGCGGCGATCATCGCCGCGAGCCAGTAGAGCGCGCCGTCGGGATCGTTGCCGCGAAGGCTCTTGATGAACGCCGAGACGGTGTCGTAGTGACCGTCCCCGGCCCGGTCATAGGCCAGGATCCGCTGCTGGGCAGCCGCCTCCACGTCGGCGAGGGCCGGAGCCACCGGGCCGCCGTCCGCCTTCCGGTGGCCCTCGGACTCGGCGAGGGCGACGGCGCCCTCGAGGACGTTGAGCGCGACACGCGCGTCGCCTCCCGAGATGGACACGAGGTGCTCGAAGGCATCGTCGGGGAGCTGGACGCCCCGGCCGTCGTCGGGCCCGAGATCGCCGGCCAGTCCGCGCTCGCGATCGTCGATCGCCCGTCGGACGACGGAGCCGATCTCCTCGTCGGTCAGCGGCTCGAGCCGCCAGACGCGGAGGCGGGACAGCAGCGCGGAATTGACCTCGAAGTAGGGGTTCTCGGTCGTCGCCCCGATCAGCGTGACCGTGCCGTCCTCGACGTGCGGCAGGAGCGCGTCCTGCTGGGCCTTGTTGAAGCGATGGATCTCGTCGATGAACAGGACGGTCCGCTGCTGGTTCAGGGCCAGGCGCTCCTGGGCCGCGGCGATGGCGGCCCGGACCTCGGCCACGCCCGACATGACGGCGGAGAGGGTCGTGAACTCGGCGCCGATCGCGTCGGCAAGCAGCCGGGAGAGCGACGTCTTGCCGGTCCCGGGCGGGCCCCACAGGACCATCGACCCGAGGTGGCCGCGGGCGATCGACCGGCGAAGCGGTCCCGAGTCGCCGACGAGATGCCCCTGTCCGACGAACTCATCGAGGGTCCGCGGCCGCATGCGGGCGGCGAGCGGCTGTCGCTCCGGAGGCGGCTGGAAGAGCGCCTCCGGACGGGTCCCTGGAACGCGGCGGGACGGCACCCGGACAGTCTAGGGAACGCGCGGCCTCAGCCGAGCTGGACGACCCCGACGACATTCACGAGGATCGCGATCACGGCGAGGATCGCGACCATGAGGGCGGCCGTGGCGATGATCCGGCGGACGTCACGGGCGACGTAGGCGTATTCCCGCGAGGCCCGCACCGCCAGCGGCGCGTTGACGTCGAGGGCGGCGTGATGGCCCGCCGCGCCAGTGGCGCGCTGGCGGGCGGCGGCGAGCGCCCGCTCGCGGGTCGTCATCTCGGACTCGAGCTGGGCCGCGCGGTCGATCTCCGCCTGGGTCAGGTGCGTGCCGTGGGCCCAGGCCGGGGCGCCGAGACCAGCGGCGTCCTCGGCTGCCTCGAGCTCGTCGATCGATGGCGCGGACGTCGCGGCCGGTTCGATGACGATCGGCTTCGCCTTCGCCGGCTCGCGCCGCGCGAGGCGATTCGCGGCGGGACGGCGACCGGTCGCCCGGTTGTCGTATCGGGTGCGCTTGGCCATGCGGCCGGGTTGCCTCCTGGGTCGGGGAAGTCGGCGGCGGTCGCCCGGGACGTCGGCGGCGAAGGATACCATCGAGGCACCGCAGGAGGACCCACCCGATCGATCTCGGCGCGTTCGTCTCGGCCAACGCCGGTCCGCTCGTGGCGGTCCTGGCGATCGTTATCGTCGCCGTCCTCGTCCTCCTCGTCGTGGTCATGCGCCGGCTCGGCGGGCTGACCCGGCGCCTCGAGCAGCTCACCCGCGGGAGCGACGAATCGAGCCTCGAGGCGGTGCTGGGGCAGCATCTCGAGCGCGTCCGGAAGGTCGTCCGGGACGTGGACGCCGTGGCGTCGCGCACGACCGCGCTCGAGGCGGAGGTCCGCGAATCGCTCGGACGGGTCGCCCTCGTCCGCTACAACCCGTTCGACGACACGGGCGGCAACCAGAGCTTCGCGCTGGCGATCCTCGACGCCGACGGCGACGGCTTCGTGATCAGCAGCCTGCACGCTCGGGCAGGCACGCGCGTGTACGCGAAGTCCGTGGTCCGCGGCCGGTCGGACGTCGCGCTGTCCGACGAGGAGGCCGAGGCGCTGCGGCAGGCGCTGGCCCGCTGAGCGGGGTGTCAGCAGAGCTGTCACGGCCGTCCCCGAGGATGGCGCCATGGCCCCCATGAACCGGACCCGCACCAGGCAACGGCCTCGGCCGCTCGAGCAGATCCCGGTCTGGCACGGTTTCGACGTCATTCCGGAAGGCGAGGCCGTGCCGGATGCGGACCGCGATGGGCTCGGAGAGCTCCTCGGCGGCCTCAACGCCGAGCAGCGACGGGCCGTGACCCACGGCGACGGGCCGCTCCTCGTCGTCGCGGGAGCCGGCACCGGCAAGACCCAGGTCATCACCCGCCGGATCGCCTGGCTGATCGCCACGCGCCGGGCGAAGCCCTCGGAGGTCCTGGGGCTCACGTTCACGGACAAGGCCGCCGAGGAGATGCAGCTGCGGGTCGACCAGCTCGTGCCGTACGGCTACGCCGACACGGCCATCTCGACCTTCCACGCCTTCGGCGATCGGCTGATCCGCGAGTTCGCCTTCGAGCTCGGCCGAGCGCCCGATCTCCGCGTGCTGTCGCGCCCCGAGGTCGTGGTCTTCCTGCGGGAGCACCTGTTCGAGCTCGGGCTCGACGAGTACCGGCCGCTCGGCGACCCCGACCGTTTCCTCGGCGCGCTGGCAGCGCTCTTCGCGCGGTGCCGCGACGAGGACGTCTCGCCGGCTCGCTACCAGGCGTACGCCGATCGCTTGGCCGTCGAGGCGGCCGCGGCCGTCGCCGAGGTCGCCGCCGGCGTGGACGTCGGCGACGAGGACCGCCTGCGAGCGGATGCCCTGGCCGAGACCGCTCGCCGGCAGCGCGAGCTCGCGACCGCGTACGCCCGCTACACGGAGCTCCTCGCCACGAGCGGCGGCATCGACTTCGGCGACCAGGTGTCGCTGGCCCTGAAGCTCCTGCGCGAATCGCCTGCCGCGCGGAGGACCGTGCAGGGCCGGTACCGGTACGTCCTGGTCGACGAGTTCCAGGACACGAACCGGGCCCAGTCGGAGCTGGTGGCGCTCCTCGCCGAGGGCCACCGGAACGTGACCGTCGTGGGCGATGACGATCAGTCGATCTACCGCTTCCGGGGCGCCGCGATCAGCAACATCCTCGAGTTCCGGGAGCGCTACCGCGGTGCGCGGACCGTGGTCCTCCGTCGCAACTACCGCTCGCTGGCGCCGATCCTCGATCGGGCCCATCGCCTGATCCGGCACAACGACCCCGATCGGCTCGAGCTCCGGGTCGGGATCTCGAAGCGGCTCTCGCCCGAGCGGTCCGCACCCGACGCCGCGCCCGTGCGGCACACCGCCTTCGCGACGGTTGCCGAGGAGGCCGACTGGATCGCCGCCGAGATCCGCCGCCGCGTCACCGCGGGCGCTCGGCCGCGGGACCACGCGGTGCTGATCCGGGCGAATGCCGATGCCGATGCGGTCCTGCGCTCGCTGAACGTCGCCGCGCTGCCGTGGCGGTTCTCCGGCACGTCCGGGCTCTACGCTCGGCCCGAGATCAGGCTGCTGCTCTCGCTGCTCCGGGCCGTCGCCGACCCGACGTCCAGCGTCGACGTCTACGCGCTCGCGGCCTCGGATCGATACGACGTGCCCGGGGCGGACCTCGCGGCATTGATGACGGCGGCCCGGCGGAGCCATCGGAGCGCCTTCGAGATCCTCGAGGACGTGGAGGCCCACCCCGGCGCCGTCCGACTCACCGAGGCGGGTCGTCCCGTGATCGCCCGGGTGACCGCCGATCTCCGACGGTATCGCGACCTCGCCCACCGGCGCCCGGCCGGCGAAGTGCTCTACGCGTTCCTCCGCGACACCGGCTGGCTCGCGACACTCGCGGCGGCCGACACCGTGGCGAGCGACGAGGCCCTCTCGAACATCGCCCGGTTCTTCGACATCGTGCGGACCCAGTCCGCGCTGCTGGCCGACGATCGGGCGGTCTTCCTCGCTCGCCATCTCGCGACGTTGATCGAAGCCGGCGACGACCCGCCGACCGCGGATCCGGATCCCGACGTCGATGCCGTGGCGGTGATGACCGTCCACAAGGCGAAGGGCCTCGAGTTCCCCGTGGTGTTCGTCCCCGGGCTGGCGGCCGACAGGTTCCCTGCCCGCGGACGCCGCGAGACGCTCGCTCTGCCCGTCGAGCTCGTGGACGAGATCCTGCCCGAAGGCGACGGCCACCTCCAGGAGGAACGCCGACTGTTCTACGTCGCGATGACCCGGGCCCGCGACGAGCTCCTGCTCAGCCACGCGGCCGAGGGTCCTGGCGGCCGGGCGCGGCGCGTCTCGCCGTTCGTCGTCGAGGCACTCGAGCTGCCGCCGGACCGGGGATCGATACGGCTCACGGCCGGCACGCCAGCGGAGCGCCTGGCGAGCCTCGCGCCACCGAGTGAGTCGCCCGAGCCGGCCCGCGTGCCGGTCGAGGGGCCGCTGACGCTCAGCCACTCGGCGATCGACGACTACCTGGCCTGCCCGCAGCGGTATCGCTACGGCCAGGTGCTCCGGGTCCCGACGGCGCCTCACCACTCGCTGATCTACGGCTCGGCGCTCCACAAGGCGGTCCAGGAGTTCCACCGCTCGCAGACGGCCGGGCGGCCGTTGTCGGAGGGCGAGCTCATCGCGGCGTTCGAGGCCGCCTGGACGAGCGAAGGCTTCGTGTCCCGCGAGCACGAGGCGGCACGGCTCGAAGCGGGCCGCGCCGCCCTCCGGCGGTTCCGGGCGAGCCAGCTCGAGCCGGGTGCGGTCGTCCCGGCCTGGATCGAGCGGGAGTTCTCGTTCGCCCTCGACGGCGACCGGATCCGAGGCCGCTTCGACCGGGTGGATATCGTGCCACTCGGTCCCGACGGCCCGATCGCCTCAGATGCCGTCGAGGCCGCCGCGCACGGGGCCATGGCCCGAGCGGACGTCGTCGCGCCGACCTTCGAGCTCCTGGGCCGGGAGCGGGTCACCATCACCGACTACAAGTCGAGCGACGTTCGCGACGACGGCAAGGCTCGCCGGCGGGCCGTGGACTCGCTCCAGCTGCAGATCTACGCGATGGCCTACGAGGCGATGACCGGCCGCCTGCCGGACGCCGTCCAGCTGCACTTCCTCGAGTCGGGGATCGTCGGTCGCGCGAACGTCGACCCGGCTCGGCTCGAGAAAGCCCGGGCCACGATCGGCAGGGTCGCGTCCGGCATCCGGGCGCGCGACTTCGACGCCACGCCATCGACGATGACCTGCACCTACTGCCCGTTCCGTGACATCTGCCCCTCGAGTGCCGCCCGGTAGGCCCGGCGCCGGGGGCAGGGCGGCGCCACTCGAGGTCGAGGTCGTGACCTACGACTTCGGCAACACCCTGGTCCGCGTCGACCGAGCCGGGTCGCGCGCCGTCGCGGCGGCCACCGCCCAGGCCCTGCTCCGGGCCGGGATCGTCGACGAGCCGGCGACCTTCCTGGCCGTGTGGGCCGAGGAGCGGGATCGCCAGTTCCGCGAGGAGGTCCCGGCCGGCCGCGAGGTCGATCTTCGGCAGCGCTTCGTGCGGACCCTGGCCCGCCTCCGGGGATTCCCGCCACCGCCGGCCGACGGCCGCTGGGATGACCCGGCCGCGGAGCCGTTCGCCGACCCGGCCGAGATCTCGACGGGGGTCGACGCCTACAGCCGGGCATTCATCCGGACGATGCAGCCAATCGCCGGTGCCGGAGACCACCTGGCGCGGATGCACGCTCGCGGGTTCCGGCTGGCCGTCCTCTCGAACTGGCCGCTGGCCGCGACGATCGACCGCTACCTGCAGGCGAAGGGCTGGCTGCCCTTCTTCGACGCGGTCGTCGTCTCGCAGCGCGTCGGGGCGATCAAGCCCCAGCCCGAGATCTTCCGCGAAGCCGCCCGGCTGCTCGGCTCGCCGCCGCAACGGATCCTCCACGTCGGGGACGACTGGGCTGCGGACGTCGTGGGCGCGACGCGCGCCGGCTGGCACGCCGCGTACCTGCGCGGCCGCCAGGGCGACACCCCGCTGCCGACGTCGGCGCCCGGGGACGACGCCTCGCCGGATCTCGTGATCGACGAGCTGGCCGAGCTCGAGGCCGCGGTCGCGCCCGTGGGGCCGACATAGACTCGCCGCCGATGGAGCCCTCGGCCGATCCGCGGGACGAGCCGATCCGGACGATGGAGGCGCGCGACCGGCGGGCCAGCCTCGCCCTGTTCGCGGTCGCGGCGGCCGCGTGGGTCGGTGTGGGGGTCGTCGTGCTGACGCTGGACCCGCGGGCCGATCCGGCGAACGGGTTCATCGGCGCCGGCGCGATGGGCCTCGCGGTCGCCCTGACCACGGCGCCGCTGTTCTGGCTGGCCGGGTTCGGCCGGCGGCGGATCGCCTACCGCGGTGACTGGATCAAGGCCCTCCGACGGGCGGCGTGGGTCGGCGCGCTCGTGGCGATCCTTGTCGTCCTCCGGATCCAGGGCATCCTCCAGCTGCCGATCGCGCTCTTCCTGATCGCGATGGCCGTCGTCGCCGAATCCGCCCTCTCCACGCGGATCTAGCGAGGGCGCGGCGAGGCAAAGCGAGGCCCGATCTCGGGTGTAGGATGCCGACGGCGCCCCGCTGGACGGCGGATTCCGAACCGGCGGCGTCGAACGCGATCGGCCGGCCCGCCCATTCCGCGGCCCGGTCCCGGAGGATCCGCGTGAGCGAGCGCCGTGCCGTCCCGTCCCTTGATCCCGCCGTCCGCGCGGGCTGGGCCGACGAGTTCGAGGTGTTCGAGCCCGCCGACCTGCCGACGTACGTCGGCCCGACCACGTTCTCGAAGCTGCCGTGGGTCGACGATCCCGCCGAGCTCCGGGGGCTCCGACCCGACGTGGCGATCGTCGGGGCGCCCTTCGACGACATGGTCACCCACCGGCCCGGCGCCCGGTTCGGACCGCGGGCCATCCGCGAGGCCCAGTACACATCGGGCTCGATGCATTCGCTCCAGCTCGACATCCTGCCGTTCGACGAGCTGCGGGTCGTCGACGCGGGCGACGCGAACATCGTGCCGACCCTCCCGACGCGCGGTCACGCGATGATCTTCCGCAAGGTCCGCGAGGTCGCCGAGACGGGCGCGATCCCGATCGTCCTGGGTGGCGATCACTCCATCACCTGGCCAAGCGCCACCGCGGTCGCCGAGGTCCGCCGACCCACCCGGATCGGCATCGTCCACTTCGATGCCCACGCGGACACGGCGCCGGACTCGTGGGGCCAGCTGGCGGGGCATGGCTCGCCGATGCGGCGGCTCATCGAATCGGGGGCGGTGGAGGGCCGGAACTTCGTCCAGGTCGGGTTGCGCGGCTACTGGCCGCCGCCGGACGTTCTCGAATGGATGCACGGGCACAGCCTGCGCTGGCACCTGATGGCGGAGATCGAGGAGCGCGGCGCGGAGGCGGTGATCGACCAGGCGATCGCCGAGGCCCTCGACGGTCCCGATGCGATCTACCTCTCGGTGGACATCGACGTCGTCGACCCGGGGGCGGCGCCCGGCACGGGGACCCCGGAGCCCGGCGGGCTGCAACCGCGTGAGCTGCTGCGGGCGGTCCGCCGGATCGCGGCCGCCGTCGACGTCGCGGGCATGGACATCGTCGAGGTCTCCCCGCCGTACGACTGGGCCGAATCGACCGCGATGATCGCGAACCGTGTCGTGCTGGAGGCCATCTCCGCGCTGGCGGTGAAGCATCGGGCGGGCGGCCGGGTCCGCTGGGAGGCCTGATCGAGGCGATGCCCGAGCGGCATGGCCGGCCCGAAACCGCATCGGAGGCGCTCGCGCGCCTCTACGACCTCGACCTCAGCGAGGACCCGGGTGACCTCGACCTGTACCTGGCAACCGCGGCGCGCACCGGCGGTCCGATCGTCGAGCTCGGCGTCGGGAGTGGTCGCATCGCCGCGCCGCTGGCCGCCGCCGGGCACATCGTGATCGGCGTCGACGACGATCCCGCGATGCTCGCCCGCGCGGAGCGGCGGTTGGCCGCGACGAAGGGCGCCCGCCGCCTCCGACTGATCAGGGCCGATATGGTCGAGGTCCGGCGAACCGATCTCGGGACGGCCGCGGCCGACGGTGCCGGGCTCGTGCTCATCGCCCTCAACACGATCCTGCTGGCCGCCGATCGAAGGCGGCAGCGGCGGCTGCTCGCCACGATGGCCGAGCTCCTGCGACCCGGTGGGCTCGTCGTGGTCGACGCCTGGCTGCCCTCGATCGACGATCTCGTCCGGTTCGACGGCCGCCTCTCCCTGGAGTGGCTGCGGCGGGATCCCGAGTCGGGCCACGAGGTCACGAAGCTCGCCGCTGCCTGGTACGACGAGACATCCCGCGTCGTGACTCTCACGACGATCTTCGACGAGGGCGAGCCGGGCACGACGCCCCGCCGCTGGACGCGCTCGGACGCCCTTCGGCTGATCGGGGCGGACGAGCTCATGGCGTTCGCCGAGGAAGGCGGCCTCGTCGTCGAGCAGCTGGCCGGCGATCACGACCTCGGGCCGTTCGGGCCGGGCAGCGAGCGGGCGATCCTGATCGCCCGGAAGCCGGGCTGACCCTCGTCCGGAACGGGCGGCAGCCCGTGCTACCGTTCAGGCGATGCCAGGAAGCGATCAGGTCAGGCTCCTCCTGGTCGAGGACGTCCCCCAGGTCGCGCAGTACGTTCGCGGCCTGCTGAACGCCCAGACCCAGGTTCGACTCGTCGACGTCATCGCCGACGGGAGCGCCGCCCTGAGCCACATCGTCGAGCAGCGGCCGGACGTGGTCGTGATCGACGGGCTCCTCCAGGGCCGGGTGCGCGGGATGCAGCTCGTGCGCCAGATCCACGAGGCGAGCATCGGCGTGCCGGTCATCGTCCTGACCGTGCCCCAGCACCCGCTCGCCGCGGACCCGTCGAAGGGGATCGACGAGGTCCTGTCGATGCCGTTCAACGGCTACGACCTGATGTCGCGCGTCATCTCGATCCACAAGGCCGCGGTCGCCGAAGCCGAGCACGGGCCGAGCCAGGTGATCGCCGTCTTCGCGCCGAAGGGCGGCGTGGGCAAGACCACGATCGCGTTCAACCTCGCGGCCGCCGCGGCGTCGCTCGGGGTCAGGACCGCGCTCGTCGACGGCAGCATCCAGTTCGCCGACATCCGGGCGCTGCTGCGGGTCCCGGACGCCTCGCCGTCGATCCTCGACCTGCCGACCGACCGGATCTCCGAGACCGACCTGTCCGAGGTCCTCCACCACGACCCGTCGGGCGTCGAGATCCTGCTGGCGCCGCCCCGGGTCGAGATGTCCGAGATGGTCCTCGCCCGCGACGTCGAAAAGACGCTGTCGCTGCTGCGGCGGCTCTACGACGTCATCGTCGTCGACACCGGGGTGGCCCTCGACGAGGTCACGCTCGGCATCCTCGACCAGGCCGACACGATCCTCCAGATCGTGACGTACGACGGCACGACGCTCCGCAACACGACCGCGGTGCTCGACGCCTTCCGGAAGATCGGCTACCCGATCGACAAGATCCGCTACCTCCTGAATCGCGCCGACGCCGCGGCCGGCATCGATCCGGCCGACGTCCGCAAGGTGATCGGCCGCGACCCCGACTTCCGGCTCCGCTCGGAAGGCCAGGTGGTCGGACCGGCCAGCAACCAGGGCCGGCCGTTCGTCCTGGCCTCGCCGGATGCGGGCGTCAGCCGCGACATCCTCGAGATCGCCCGCGAGCTCATCGGCGGCGAGGCTCCGGCCGCCGCACCGACCCAGCGCAGCGGCCTCCTCGCCCGGCTCCCGGTCGGCGCCCGATAGCCGCCATCGAGGCTGCTCCGAGCGTGACCGACCGGCGACCCATCGGTGTCTTCGACTCGGGCGTGGGCGGGCTGACCGTCCTCCGCGAGATCGTCCGGCGCACGCCGTCCGAATCGACGATCTATCTCGGCGACAACGCCCGCGCTCCGTACGGGACGCGGCCCGACGACGAGGTCCGACGCTTCTCGGTGGAGTCGATCGACGCCCTCGTCGAGCGCGACGTGAAGGCCGTCGTCGTCGCCTGCAACACCTCGACGGCGGTTGCGATCGGCGACCTTCGCCGGCGCTACGACCTGCCGATCCTGGGCGTCATCCGACCAGGCGCGGTGGCGGCTTCGCTGACGACCCGGAACCGCCGCGTCGGCGTCATCGCGACGCCGGCGACGATCCGCTCCCGGGCCTACTTCGGCGCGATCAAGGACGAGAATCCGGCGATCGAGGTGTACGAGCACGCGACCCCGGCGTTCGTGCCGATGGTCGAGGCCGGCGAGCTCGCCGGACCGGACGCCGAGGCCACCGTTCGGCGGTCGCTCGCGCCGCTCCTCGGCGACCGGGACGATGCGGGCGACTTCGTGTTCCCGCTGCCGGTCTCCGCCAGGATCGACACGCTCCTGCTCGGCTGCACCCACTACCCGCTGCTCCGCCCCGTCCTCGAGGTCGTCGTCGGGGAGGGGATCGCGATCGTCGACTCGGCCCAGGCAACCGCATCCGCGCTGTCCGAGCTCCTCGGCATCAACGGCCTCGAGGCGCCGGCGACCGCGACGGGCACGCACCAGCAGCTCACGACCGGCGACGTCGGGCGCTTCCGGGAGATCGCGACCCGCATGTTCGGCGAGTCGTTCCCGGACGTCTCGGGCGTCGACCTGGGCACCGGTCGAGCCGGCACCGCTCGGGGCCGCTCCGTCGCCGCGACGTCCGCCGGGAGCGTGCGATGACGGGCAAGCGCGGCGGCTGGCGGACCGACCGGCGCTGGCAGGCCGGGTTCCTGATCGGATCGGCGATCGGCGCCGCGGCGACCGTCATCGGCCGCCGGGCCGAGCGCGTCGCTCGCCGCGGGCTCGTCGACTGGGCACTGGTCGAGCGGCTCGCGATCCGCCGCGCGGAGCGGGCTCCGGGCGGCCTCACGCCGTCAGAGCTGCGCGCCGCCGAGGGCGAATATCGCGCCGCGATGGCCCGGGTCGTGCCGCGCCTCGGCGAGGCGCTCGGCACGCCGCTGCCGGGTGTCGTCGATCGGGCGGCGGTGGTCGACCGGGCCGGCTGGATCCGCGCGAACGTCGGCACGTTCCGGTCGCTCGTGAGCCGGATGGAGGCGGACCTGCTCGATCAGGTCGTCCCCGAAGGTGGTGGCCCGACCCGGGCCTTCATGGCCCTCGCCAATCGCTGGCTCACGAGCCAGCAGCTGGCCTTCCTGCTCGGCTTCATGGGGACACGCGTCCTCGGCCAGTACGACCTGGCGATCCTGTCCGCCGAGGCAGAGGACGGGCGGCTCCTGTTCGTCGAGGAGAACATCCGGGCGACCGCCCATTCCCTCGGCGTTCCCGTCGCGCCGTTCCGCACCTGGATCGCCCTGCACGAGACCACGCATGCGTTCGAGTTCGAGGCGAATGCCTGGCTCCGTCCCTACCTGGCCGAGCGGCTCGAGCGACAGCTCACGTTGTTCAGCGGCTCGGCCGCGAACCTCGGCCGCGATGCGCTGCGGGCCGTCGGCCGGACGCTGCGCGGCGATGGCGGCGGTACCCAGCATTGGATGGAGGCGCTGATGGGCGAGGAGCAGCGCCGCCTCTTCCGCGAGACGCAGGCCGTCATGAGCCTCCTCGAGGGCTTCGGCGACTACGTGATGGACGAGGTCGGTCGGGGCCTCGTGCCCGATGTCGAGCGGATCTCGGCCCGGTTCCACGAGCGCCGGCAGCAGCGGACGGGCTTCGAACGGGCGGTCCTCCGGCTGACCGGCATGGACCTGAAGATGGAGCAGTACGAACGCGGCGAGCGGTTCGTCCGGGCCGTGGCCGAGGCTCGCGGCCGGCCAGCCCTCGCGAAGATCTGGCAGGGCCCGGAGACCCTGCCGTCGCCGATCGAGATCGGCGAGCCGAACGCCTGGATCCGGCGCGTCCTGGATGGCGGCTCCGACGTCCCGGGGGTCTCGGGTGGCAGCGCAGCTCGCCGCGGCGGCGTCGCGTGACCGCTCCGACGTCAACGTCACCCGTCGGTCCGGGCCTCGGCCCGGGTGGCGTGCCCCTCGCGATCGCGGTGAGCCCGATCCTCTCCGCGCGTGTCCGCTCCGGCGACCTCGAGCGGATCCGTGAGGCCGCGCCGGGGGCGCGGATCGTGAACCTGTCGGTCGAGGGCCTGGCGGACGCGCCCGTCGACGACGTGGAGGTGCTGCTGCGGGGCTGGCTCAGCTCCGACGCGTTCGATCGGCTGCTCGCCCATGCGCCGAAGCTGCGCTGGGTCCACTCGGCGACGTCGGGGGTCGAGCGCGCGCTGACCCCGACCGCGATGGCCCGCGGCGTCGTCGTGACGAACGCTCGGGGCGTGTTCTCCCGCCCGATCGCCGAGCACGTCCTGCTGATGATCCTCGCCCTGAGCCGTCGGCTGCCGCAGCTGCTCGAGCTCCAGCGAGAGCGGACCTGGCAGCCGCTCGAGGGCCGAGAGCTCCGCGACCTGACCGTCGGGATCGTCGGCTACGGCTCGCTCGGCCGGGCGGTCGCCTCGCTGCTGACCGCGTTCGGGGCCCAGGTCATCGTCACGAAGCGCCGGCCCGACGCATCTGAGCCGGCCAGCGGCGGCGACGCTGACGACGGCTTCCCGATGGTTCCCCGCCTCGATCGGGTGCTCGGGCCGGGGCTCCAGGACCTCCACGCGCTCCTGGCCGAGTCGGATGTCGTGGTGCTGGCGGCGCCCCTGACGCCGGAGACCGACTCGATGATCGACGAAGCGGCGTTGGCCGCGATGAAACGGGAGGCCTGGCTGATCAACGTCGCCCGCGGCCGGCTGGTGGACGAGGCCGCGCTCGTCCGGGCCCTCCGCGAGGGCCGGATCGGCGGTGCCGCGCTCGACGTCTTCCGCGAGGAGCCCCTCGGGCCGGCCGCGCCGTTCTGGGACGTGCCGAACCTTGTCGTGACGCCGCACACCGCCTGGTCGTCGGCGCGGGTCCTCGACCGGAGCGTGGAGCTGTTCTGCGACAACCTCCGCCGCTTTCGGGCTGGCGAGCCGCTGCGGAACGTCGTCGACCCGACCGCGGGCTACTGACGACCCGGTGCAGATCGCGATCGTCGGGCTTGCCGGCAGTGGCAAGACCACCGTCTTCAACACGCTCACGCGCGGTCATGCCGAGACCGGCGGCTACGGTGCGCTGACCCTCAACGTCGGCGTCGTGAAGGTCCCGGACGCCCGTCTCGACCGCCTGGCCGCGATCTTCAGGCCGAAGAAGGTCGTGCACGCCGACGTGACCTACGTCGACCTCCCGGCGCCCCCGCCCTCGACGGAGGGCCACGTCGGCGCCGAGGAGCTCCCGGCCGAGCACCTCGCCCGGCTGCGCGAGTCCGACGCGCTCCTCCACGTCGTCCGGGCCTTCGACGATCCGGCCGTCCCGCATCCCGACGGGTCGGTCGATCCGGGTCGGGACCTCGAGCGCCTCGATCTCGAGCTCATCCTGGCGGACCTCGCCCTCGTGGACCGGCGGCTCGAGCGCCTCGAGGCGAGCGGCCGGCACGGGACGCCGGCCGAGCGAGAGGCGAACGACCGGCAAGGCAGGATCCTCGGCCGGCTCAAGGCCGGCCTCGAAGCCGGCAAGCCGATCCGCGACCTCGGCCTAACGCCCGACGACGCGAAGGATGTCCGCGGCTTCCGGTTCCTGACCGAGAAGCGGGTCCTCGTGCTGCTCAACGTCGGCGAGGGGGATCTCGAAGGGGCCCACCGGCTGGTGGCCGAGATCGAGGCGGCGTACGCCCACCAGCACGCGCTGGTGGCGGCGCTCTCGGCGAAGATCGAGATGGAGCTCGGCGAGCTCGAACCGGCCGAGGCCACGGCGTTCATGGCCGAGCTGGGGATCGCCGAGTCCGGCCTCGACCGGGTGATCGGGCTGTCGTACCGGCTCCTGGGCCTGATCTCGTTCCTGACGGCCGGCCCCGACGAGGTCCGGGCCTGGCCGATCCCCGACGGCTCGAACGCCGTCGATGCCGCCGGCGCCATCCACACCGACCTCGCGAGGGGCTTCATCCGGGCCGAGACCGTGTCGTACGAGGACCTCGTCTCGCTCGGCTCGACCGCCGAGGCCCGGAAGGTCGGCCGGCTTCGATCCGAGGGCAAGACCTACCGGGTGAAGGACGGGGACGTCCTGGAGATCCTCTTCAGCCGATGACCGCCGGCGGCTCGCCCGCCCGCCCGATCAGTTCAGGCCGGTGTCGGGATCGAGGTCGGCGAGCAGGGTGCGGAACTCAGCCGATTCGAGGGCCTCGTCGTCCAGCGCGATGAGGCGGTTCTCCTGCTCGATCGTCGAGACGTGGACCGAGGCCGTGAGCCGGGCATCCGAGACGAACGTGAAGCCGTGATCGGCCTCGAGCTCGCGGGCGATCGCCTCGATCAGCGTATCGTCCTCGTAGGTGTCCAGGATCCGCTCCCGGATCGACTGGACGAGCTCGAAGAAGTCCTCGGGGTCCATCTCCTCCTCGTGGACGAGGAGCAGGTCCGAGAAGACGTCATCGTCGCCCTCGTGGAGCTCATAGAAGAACAACGGGATCGGTCTCCGTAGGGAGGAATGGGGCCTGCAGGATACACCGGGACCCGTTCGAGACAGGCCAGTCGCGCTCGTGGTCGGGGCGGCGTCGCGCGATGTCACCATCGAGGATCCGCGTGGCTGGCGCCTCGGCGGCGCGGTCGCGTATGCCAGCCTGGCCCTCGCCCGGCTCGGCGTCGCGACCCGCGCGCTCGTCGGCGTCGACGCCGAGGCGGCGCACGCGACCGAGGTCAGTCTCCTCCGCGAGGCCGGGGTCGAGGTGGCGCTGGCCCCGCTGCCGAGCGGACCCGTCTTCGAGAACCTCGAGACCGAGGCCGGACGCCGCCAGCATTGCCTGGCCGTCTCCAGCGCGATCGAGACGCACCGCCTGCCGGCGGGCTGGGCCATCGACGCGAACGCGGTCGTGCTGGCGCCAGTGGCCGGGGAGCTCCGCGACGGGTGGAGTGGCGTGGCGAACGGCGATGCCGTCGTGGCGCTCGGCTGGCAGGGCCTGCTTCGCGGCGTCGTCGCCGGCCGCGACGTCAGCCGGATCCCGCCCGCGGCCGGGCCGCTCGTCGCGCGGGCCGAGCTCCTCGGTGTCAGCGAGGAGGACGTCGGTCCGGACGTCCGGCTTCGGGACCTGGTCGAGCTCATCAGGGTCGGGTCGACGCTCGTCCTGACGAGGGGCGAGCGCGGCGGCACGGCGCTCACCAGCCGACGCCCGGCCCGGTCCTCGCTGCGGGCCTACCCCGCGATCCCGTCGAACGGCGTGGTCGACGCGACCGGCGCCGGCGACGTGTTCCTCGCCGCGCTGGTGGCCACGGCCATTGACGGGTCCAGGCTCCGCGTCGGGCCTGGGTGGCCGGATCGGCTCACGTTCGCGGCGGCCGCGGCGTCACTGACGGTCGAGCGGCCGGGGCTCGCCGGCGTTCCGGAGCTGCCGGCGATCCGACGGCGCGTCGCCGAGGTGGCCTGAGCGCGGGCGATCCGTCGCCTCAGCCGGCCGAGCCGCCGGACGAGCCCCGCCTCGAGGCGCGGGAGGGGCCGGCCGAGCGCGCGCTGCCGGTCGGTGACGCGGACCGCGAGCTGGGCGGCCGCGATGGCGCCGTCAAGGTCCCCGAGCCGGTGCTCGCGGAGCTTGGCGACCTCGATCCAGGCCAGCGCGCCGAGCGTCCCGCCCGCTCGGGCGAGGTCCGTCCAGGCCATCTCGGACTCGCGTTCGCGGCCGAGCCGCCGCAGGAGCCGCGCGCGCTCGGCGAGGAGGCGGCTCTCCGTCCACGGCGCGTCGCGCCGGAGCGGATCCGCGGCGGGCCACGCGTCAGGCAGCGGATACCGACCCGCATGACCGCCGAAGTCGGGCCGACGACGCGGCGACCACCACGGGCCGTCATCGTCGGGATCCCGACGTTCGCCGACGGCATGGATCGGTCGGCGGTCCGGGGCGGCGAGTCGCGGCACGCGGTCGGCCTCGAGCGCGGCATCGATGCACGCGAGCGCCTCCGCGTGGCGGCGCTCGCCGCCGAACGCCCGCGCCAGCCCGGCCAGATCGCCGGCGGGGACCTCCGGCCAGCGGGCCTGGTCCGCGTAGTCCCGATCGACGTGGACGAGCAGCCGCGCGAGCGAGCGGACGTCCTCGTCGTTGTGGTGGACGACCTCGAGGAGCGAGGTCGGCTCGCCCGTCCGCAGGAACTCGAGGTACCGCGCGGGGATCTCCCAACCGGCGACGTCGTGGTGCCGGTCGAGGCCCAGCAGGACGGACTCGACGGACGCGAGCCGGGCGTCCGGCATCCGATGTCGGAAGACGCGCCGGACGAGCGGCAGGAGGTCGAGGTGTCCGGCGTGGCGTGGTGGATCCGCCCGGGCGAGGCGGAACCGGGCGACGAGGAGCGGCCAGTCGAAGCCACGGCCGTTGTACGTCACGAGCCAGGCGTCGGGGCGGATCCGGTCCGCGAGCTCAGCCAGCACGGCCGGCTCGTCGGCGTGGTCGGGGAGGAGGAGCTGAACCTGTCGGAATCGGCCGCCCTCCCACCAGCCGAGGCCGATCAGGAACGCCAGCGTCCCGGCGGCCGTGGCCAGGCCCGTCGTCTCGGTGTCGATGCAGAGGAGGGGAGCCTCGGGTGGCGGCAGCCCGGGAAGCGTCGCGATCCGCTCCCGATCGAGCGGGAGCAGCGTCGTCGGGGACTCGATCCGGACGAAGGTGCCCCGGCTGGTCCGAATGAGCTCGCCGTCCAGCGACGCCGCCAATCGCTCGGCCGCCACGGACCAACCTGACGTGGGCCGCGGCGACGGCTCCCGGGTCGGCGCCGCCCTCGTCGCCCGGAAGTTGGCCAGGCGGCGCTCGAGGCCGACGGCGGGCAGGCGAGCCTCGGTCACGGCCGGCTGATCTGGGTTCGCACCCGAGGGCCGCCCTCGACCAGCTCGGCGGCCAGGTCCCTCGAGGCCGCCGGTGGGCCGAGCCTGCTCGGAGCGCGGTGGGGGGCCGGGATGGCCGCTCGGCCCGAGAGGCCGCGAAGCAGCCGGACGGCGAGGGCCTTGGCATCGACCGCCGGATCCAGCCGTGGCCCGGTGCAGGCTGGGCAGCCGCTCTCGCAGGCGCACGCCTCGATGAGATCGAGGGCGCCGGAGATTAGCTCCTCGTGCCGGTCGAACAGCCGCTCGGACAGCCCGACGCCGCCCGGCACGGATTCGTACAGGTAGATCGTCGGCGACTCCTGGTGCGGCGATCGCACCTGGGTCACAAGGCCGAGGTCGCGCGGATCGACCATGAGCAGCACGGCCGCGACGGTCTGGATCGCCCGCCCGCCACCGATCAGCGCGACGTCGAGGTCGTCCCGCCGCCAGCCGTCCGAGGCGGCTTCCGCCGTGAGCCAGTAGGCGGTCGTCTGGAGCTCGAGCTCGGGGAGATCGATCGGCCCCCATCCGACGTTCTCGTCGGTGCCGAACTTCAGCTTCTTGAAGAGGGTCACGAGGCTGGCGACCATCACCTCGCCGTGGACCCGCCGGCCGCCGGTCGCCGGCGTCGACGCGAAGACGTCGAGCGGCTTCAGGGTCACCGCCCGGTTCGCGTACGTGTAGTAGTCGACGTCGACGCGGCGGACATACGCCTTCCGCTCCGCCCAGTCGAGCCGATCGACGTGGTACTGGATGCTGTCGTGCAGGTAGATCGCCTGGCTGTGGACGAGGACCTGCGCGGCGAACAGATCGACCTCGCCGATCACCCGCGGCCGATCCGGCGTCGTGTCGACGATCACGACGTTCTCGGGCGCCGCCGTCCGGAGGCTCACCTCGGATGCCGGGAAGTTCTCCGAGCTCCAGTACCAGCGGCCGTCCGCGGCGTTGCGGACCTGGCCCTCCTCGGCGACGAACGCGAGCAGCTCGTCCACCGGGCCGGGGCCGAAGACCTCGCCCGGGTCGAACGGCCCCTCGAACGTCGCGCAGCGGAGGTGGGCCAGCAGGACGTGCAGGTTGTCCGGGTCGAGCCGCGCCTCCTCGGGCGAGCCCTCGAGGACGAACTCCGGGTGATGGATCACGTACTGGTCGACGGGCGAGCCGGACGCGACGAGCACGCCGACGCTCGTCTCCCGACGCCGTCCCGCGCGGCCGAGCTGCTGCCACGTCGCGGCGATGGAGCCCGGGTAGCCGGCGAGGATCGAGACGTCCAGCGCTCCGATGTCCACGCCGAGCTCGAGGGCGTTCGTCGAGACGACCCCGAGCACCTCGCCGTCGCGCAGGCCGCGCTCGATCGCCCGACGCTCGGTCGGGAGATACCCGCCGCGGTAGCCCCGGATGCGGGAGCGGGGTCCGAGGTGCTCGCGGAGGGCCTCGCGGAGCCCGGTGAGGATGATCTCGACGGCGACCCGGGCTCGACCGAAGACGATCGTCTGGCGACCCGCCCGGAGGAATGGCAGCGCCCAGCGCTGGGCGTGGGTGAGGGCCGATCCGCGGGCCCCGGTCGCCGGGTCGAGGAGCGGTGGATCGACCAGCAGCACATGCCGCTCGCCGGCCGGAGCGCCGTTGCGGGCGATGAGGCGGGGCGTCCGGCCCGTGAGCTGGGCGGCGAGCTCGGCCGGGTTCCCGATCGTGGCCGAGGAGCAGACGATGATCGGGTTCGAGCCGTAGTGGCGGCAGAGCCGGAGGAGCCGCCGCAGGACGTTGGCGACGTGGCTCCCGAACACGCCGCGATACGTGTGCAGCTCGTCGATCACGATGAACTGGACCTGCTCGAAGAGCTGGAACCACTTGGTGTGGTGGGGCAGGATCGCCGAGTGGAGCATGTCCGGGTTCGTGACCACGACCTGGCCGGCCGTCCGGATGGCCGAGCGGATCGGCGCCGGCGTGTCGCCGTCGTAGGTCGCCGCCGCGACGTCGAGCTCGCTGGCTCGGGCGAGCTCGGAGAGCTCGGCGACCTGGTCCTGGCCGAGGGCCTTCGTCGGGAAGAGGAAGAGCGCCCGGGCGGACGGATCCTCCGCGAGCGCCTGCAGGACGGGCAGGGCGTAGCACAACGTCTTGCCCGACGCGGTCGGCGTGACGACCACGACGTCCTCGCCGGCATGAATCGCCTCGATCGCCTCGGCCTGGTGGCTGTAGAGCGACGTGATTCCGCGGCCCTCGAGGCCGCGCACGATCCGCCGATCGAGCCAGTCGGGGAACGCGACGAGCTCCGCGTCCCGGCCGGGCAGCACGCGGTGATGGACGACCGCCGATGCGAGAGACGGCTCGTCGAGCAGCCGGGCGAGCACGGCCTCGGTGCTCGCCGGGGCGTAGGTCCGCATCCGTGGGCCCTCCGGTAGAACGTCCGTTCGATTTGGCCGAGTGTAGCCACACGGTCGAGCCCTGTCGTGCCATCTCGGCTGTCACGAATCGCGGGTCGAACCCGAGATTGACGGCCCTCGAAGACGTAGCTACTCTCGGCCGCGATGCCGCAGCGTCGGGTGACCGGGCCCGATCGAATCCCCGAGACCGCCGCCGACCCGGACGATCCGGCTGTCTCGTCTCGCCCGCGGCTCGACTCGGCCGGCCTGCCGCTGCCATACATGTCGCGCCGGCGCCTGGCCCAGCTGGCCGGGCTGGCGGTCGCGGCCTGGCTGCTCATCGCCTTCGGCCGAACCGTCGCCTCGGCCTCGGCGGCCTCGGACCGGGCCGACGCGCTTCGCGGTCAGAACGCCGCGCTCCAGGACGTGGTGACCTCGCTCCAGGGCGACCTCGCCCGCGTCGAGGACCCGCGCTTCATCGCCCTGCAGGCCCGGGCCGCCGGCCTCGGCGGGCCCGGCGAGATCCCGTTCACGCTGGCGCCGGGCGCCCCGACGCCGGGCCCCGACGCCCCCGGCTCGGCCGCGGTCCGGGTGGGCGCGCAGCCCGATCACGGCTCGCCCCTCGATGGCTGGCTGTCGGTCCTCTTCGGCCGGGGCTCCTAGCCGGTCGGGCGTCTACAATCCGTCGCCCGTGGCTGGGTAGCTCAGTGGTAGAGCAAGCGGCTCATAATCGCTAGGTCACAGGTTCGAATCCTGTCCCAGCTACCAACCCCATCCGTTTTCACACCGTCGCCACGCGCCCGCACGCGCCGGCTGCATCCGCCGAACCCGGCCGTTCGTATTCCTGTCGGGTGTACTGGGCGGCATGGGCCGTCCGGCTCAGCGGGTCCGAAGGAACCGGCGCGTATACTCGCCGGCGGGAGGACCCCCACCGCCCGCTTTCGATCGAGAGGCTCCGTTGAATCCGAAGTTCATGCGCAATGGGCTGTTGATGCTCGTCCTCGTGATGGGCGTCTCGGCCCTGCTCTACACCTGGCTGGCCGGGTCGTCCTCGCCGCAGCCCGTGGGCTGGGGCCAGTTCCTGTCGAACGTCTCCGCGGGGCAGGTCGAGAAGGTCGTCCAGCAGGACACCACGCTGACCGTCACGCCGACCGGCAGCGGCCAGGTCTACACCGTCCAGGCGCCGGTGTTCCCGGGTCTCAACGTCGACGTCCTCGACAAGATCCAGGCGGCCGCGACCGCCGGCGGGCACCCCTTCGACCAGAACAACTACTCGGTCGACAAGGTCGCCGACAACTCGTGGATCACGCTCCTCTTCACGGCCATCCTGCCGGTCCTGCTGATCGGCGGATTCATCTACTTCATGATGAGACAGGCCCAGGGGACGAATAACCAGGCGCTGTCGTTCGGCAAGAGCCGAGCCCGGATGTTCCTCGGCAACAAGCAAGTCGTGACGTTCAACGACGTCGCCGGGGTCGACGAGGCGAAGACCGAGCTCCAGGAAGTCGTCGAGTTCCTGAAATACCCCGAGAAGTTCAACACCCTCGGCGCCCGGATCCCGCGCGGCGTGCTCCTCGTCGGACCGCCCGGCACCGGCAAGACCCTGATGGCCCGGGCCGTCGCCGGCGAGGCCGGCGTGCCCTTCTTCAGCATCTCGGGCTCGGAGTTCGTGGAGATGTTCGTCGGCGTCGGCGCGAGCCGCGTCCGCGACCTCTTCGACCAGGCCAAACGGAACTCGCCGTGCATCGTGTTCGTTGACGAGATCGATGCCGTCGGCCGCCAGCGCGGCGCCGGCCTCGGTGGCAGCCACGACGAGCGCGAGCAGACCCTCAACCAGATCCTCGTCGAGATGGACGGCTTCGACACGAACACGAACGTGATCGTGGTCGCCGCCACGAACCGGCCCGATGTCCTCGACCCCGCCCTCCTGCGGCCCGGCCGGTTCGATCGCCAGGTCATCCTCGACCGGCCCGACATGAAGGGCCGCGTCGCGATCCTCAAGGTCCATTCGAAGGGCAAGCCCCTCGACAAGGGCGTCGCCATCGAGGACCTCGCCCGACAGTCGCCCGGCTTCTCGGGGGCCGACCTCGCGAATCTCATGAACGAGGCCGCGATCCTCGCCGCCCGCCGCAACCGCAAGGTCATCGCGATGAACGACTTCGAGGAAGCCCTCGAGCGGATCGTCGCCGGCCCGGAGCGCAAGTCCCGGGTCATCTCCGAGGCGGAGAAGCTCGTCATCGCCTACCACGAGGGCGGCCACGCGGTCGTCCAGCGGATCCTGCCGAAGTGCGACCCGGTCACGAAGGTCACGATCATCAGCCGGGGCATGGCCCTCGGCTACACGATGGCCCTCCCGACCGAGGACCGGTACCTCCAGTCGAAGTCGGAGTTCGAGGACAAGATCGCCGGCCTGCTCGGCGGCAACGTCTCCGAGCGGCTGATCTTCGGCGACACGACGACCGGCTCGAGCAACGACATCGAGAAGGCGACCGACCTGGCCCGCCGGATGGTGACGGAGTTCGGGATGAGCGACCGGCTCGGTCCGCTGTCCTTCGGGAAGCGCGACGAGCTCGTCTTCCTCGGCCGCGAGATCGGCGAGCAGCGCAACTACTCGGACGAGACCGCGAAGGGGATCGACGAGGAGGTCCGGGCGATCATCGACCGGGCCTACGAGCGGGCCGCCGAGGTCCTCGAGACCCATCGCGACCGGCTCGAGGCGCTCGCCCGCAAGCTGATCGCCGAGGAGACGGTCGACACCGAATCGTTCGAGGCGCTGTTCAGCGACCTGCCGCCCAAGGAGGACATCCACGGGCTGCCGCCGCGGCGTCGCGAGTCGCCGCCGAGCGCGCCGGCCGACGCCCTGCCGAAGCCGGAGCCGAAGGCGAAGCCGTCGTCGTCACCCGCGCCCGCCTGAGCGAGGCGGTGGGGGAGGCGAGCCTCGCCGAGGCGGTGTCGGCCCGGGCCATCGATCCGGACCTCGAGGCACAGCTCGAGGCCACGACCGAGGCCCGCCACGCCTCGTATCTCGAGTTCCTCCGGATCCCGTCGATCTCGGCGCTGCCGCAGCACGCCGGGGACGTCCGGCAGGCCGCGGAGTGGCTTGCCGCCGAGCTGCGCCGGATCGGCCTGGAGCATGCCGAGGTGGCCGACACGGCCGGCCACCCGATCGTGTACGCCGACTGGCTCCACGCGCCTGACGCGCCCACGATCCTCGTCTACGGCCACTACGACGTCCAGCCCGTCGATCCAGTCAACGAGTGGGAGACGGCGCCGTTCGAGCCGTTCATCCGTTACGGCCGGATCGTCGGCCGCGGCGCCGCCGACGACAAGGGCCAGATCTCGATGCACATCGCCGCGGCCGAGGCGTTCCTCGCGACGCGGGGCGCCCTGCCGCTCAACCTGAAGTTCGTGTTCGAGGGCGAGGAGGAGTCGTCCTCGGCGAGCCTCCCGCTCTGGATCAGGGCCAACCTCGAGCGGCTGGCATGCGACGCGGTGATCATCTCCGACACCGGCTTCTTCGAGGGCAACCGACCCGCGATCACGCTCGGCCTCCGCGGCCTGCTGTACACCCAGATCGACGTCCGCGGCTGCGCCACGGACGTCCATTCGGGCGGCTACGGCGGCATCGTCGAGAACCCGGCCAACGCGCTGGCCCGGATCATCGCCGAGCTGAAGAACCGGGACGGCGTGGTCCAGGTGCCCGGCTTCTACGAGGACGTCGTCGAGCTCACGCCGGCCGAGCGAGCCGAGCTCGCCGAGATGCCGCTCCACGAGGAGGGGCTCCTCGAGGTCACCGGCGCACCGTCGCTCCATGGCGAGGCCGGCTACTCGGTCCTCGAGCGAGTCGGCTACCGGCCGACGCTCGATGTCAACGGGATCTGGGGCGGCTTCCAGGGGGAGGGCAGCAAGACGATCATCCCGGCGACGGCCCACGCCAAGGTCAGCTGCCGGCTCGTGCCGGACCAGGATCCCGACGTCCTGTTCGGCCGGTTCCGCGACTACGTGCTGGCCGTCGCCCCGCCCGGCGTCGAGGTCAAGGTCACCGAGCTTGGCGGGGGCCGTCCGTCCGTCGTCAGCGCCGACCACCCGGTGGCCCGGGCCGCCGCGCGGGCGCTCGAGGCCACGTTCGGGGCGAAGCCGTACTTCATGCGCAGCGGCGGATCCATTCCCGTCGCCGAGGTCTTCGCCACCGTCCTGAACCGGCCGCCGATCCTGCTCGGCTTCACGAACCCCGACGACCACGCCCACGCCCCGAACGAATTCATGCGGATGGGGAATTACGAAACGGGGATACGCACCCTCTGCCGTCTCTGGGACGATCTTGCCTCGATGCACCAGATTCGGGAGGGAGAGGCATGAAGCTTCGACGCGGCAAGCCGGCGGACCGGCCCGAGATCGACGTCGACCTCGAGGCGCCCGATGCGGTCGACGAGGACGCGCCGGTGATCCGCGCCGATCGACGCGGCCGCCCCGAGGCCGCCATGCCGCCGCTCCCGAGCGAGCCCCTGCCGGAGCCGCCGACGATGGGTGGCACGCTGAAGTCGACCAACGGCAGCCCGGCCCACCCGAGCGCCCGGAGCCGGCGGCCCCGCGAGAAGGCCGAGCCGCCGCCGTGGCGGCTCGACACCGAGAGCGGCTCGATGGCACCGCGGTCCTCGCTCGACGTGCTCGTCGACGTCAACGACAAGGTCCTGTCGGGCCAGCTCGCGGAGTACGAGCCCGTCCCGCTCGGCATGCCCCCGATCGACCGGACGATCGGCGGCGGCATCAAGCCCGGCGAGCTCCTGCTCATCGGCGGGGCGCAGGGCACGGGCAAGACGACGATGGCCCTCCAGATGGCCCGCAACGTGGCCGCGTCGGGCCAGGCCTACGTCCTGTATGTCTGCTTCGAGCACGACGAGGCCGACCTGCTCAACCGGCTGATCTCGATGGAGTCGCTCCTGCCACGGCTGCCGCACCGGGCCGGCGGGGTGAAGATCCAGGAGGTCCGGGCCGAGGTCCTCGCGACCTACGCCAACGCCGGCGAGGGCATGGCCGACATCGCCGCCAACCCGCGGCTCCGGCCGTCGCTCGAGCGGCTCGCCCGCTACGGCCACAACCTGTTCCTGCTTCGAGGCTCCGCGACCACGGCGACGGTCGACAACCTGCGGCTGCTCATCCAGCAGCACCGCGAGCGGTCCGGCGACCGCCGGCTGCTGGTTGTCGTGGACTACCTGCAGAAGGTCCCCCAGCTGCCCGAGCCGGAGAGCGAGGCGGAGAAGGTCACGTCCGTCGTCCAGGGCCTGAAGGACATCGCCCTGTCGGAGCACGTCCCGGTCATCGCGATCGTCGCCGCTGACAAGGAGGGCCTGAAGGCCAGCCGCCTCCGGAACTACCACCTGCGCGGGTCGTCGGCGATCAACTACGAGGCCGACGTGATCCTCATCCTCAACGAGAAGTACCAGATCGTCGCGAAGGTCAACATCGAGTTCAACCCGTACCAGGCGCAACGGTTCCGTGACTGGGTGATCGTGACCGTCGAGAAGAACCGGGCCGGCCAGGACAACGTCGAGCTCGAGTACGAGAAGCACTTCGACCACTCGTGCTTCGACCCGACCGGGCGGCCGGTCCAGGAGAAGCTCATCGAGGAGCGCCTCTACAACGAGTGACGGCGCCGGCTCGGGCGGCGCGGCAGATTCCGGCGTTTCGGTATCGTGCGGGGATGGCGAAGCGGAAGCGGCCGCCCCGGAGGCCCGGGTTCCCCGATCAGGTCGAGATCGTCGTCGAGATCCCGCGCGGCAGCCGCAACAAGTACGAGTGGGATCCCGAGGCCGGCGTCTTCCGGCTCGATCGCGTCCTGTCGTCGGCGGTCTTCTACAACTTCGACTACGGCTTCGTCACCGACACCCTTGCCGACGATGGCGACCACACCGACGCGCTGCTCGTGATCGACGAGCCGACGTTCACCGGCTGCCACGTCTGGGCGAGGCCGGTCGGGGTCCTCGAGATGCGCGACGACAAGGGCCAGGACTGGAAGGTCCTGTGCGTCGCCGAAGGCGACCCGAACCAGGAGCACGTCGCGGAGCTCGAGCAGATGCGGCCCCACCGGCTCGTCGAGATCGAGCACTTCTTCCAGACCTACAAGATGCTCGAGGACAAGCACGTCGAGGTCGTCGGCTGGCGTGGCCGTCAGCGCGCCCGCGACATCCTCGAGCACGACCGCCAGGCGTACCTGGCCGGCCACGCAGGCGGGTGATGGCCGGCGGTCGCGATCGTTACGTGCCCGAGCCGGACGATCCGGGTCGGCCGCGGCTGTTCTTCGCCGTGCCCGTGCCCGACCCGGCCCGCCGGCTGGTGGGCGAGGTGATGGACCGCGTCCAGGCGTCCGTGGGTGACGGCCGGGCCAAGATCCGGTGGGTCCGCGTCGAGGGCCTCCACCTGACCCTGCGGTTCCTCGGCCCCACGCCGCGCGACCGCCTTGCCGGCCTGTCGCGGGCACTGGACGAGCTGGCCGCCGCGACGCCGCGCTTCCCGGTCGTGATCGCCCGGGCGGGCGCCTTCCCGAACCCGGGGCGGCCGCGGACGCTCTGGCTCGGGATCGAGACGGGCGCGGACCGCCTCGCGGCCCTGGCCGCCGAGCTCGAGGCGGCGATCACCGAGGACGGTCCGCCGCTCGGGACGAAGCCGTTCGCGCCGCATCTCACGATCGCCCGGACCGATGGGCTCCGAGCGGCCGCCGCGGCGGCCGCTGCGCTCCGCGACGCCGCCGAGGCGCTGGAAGCGCGGTTCACCGCCGATCGAGTCGTCCTGTACGAGAGCCACCTCGGCCATGGACCGGCGCGGTACGAGGCCGTCCACGAGGCGTCGCTGGCCGGCTGATCCGACCCCGGACGACCGCCGAACGCCTGTTAGCATCCGACGCCAAGAGGGGAGTCTGAGCGCCGCGCATGCCGACGATCGTCTGTCGCACCTGCGGTCGGCAGGTGTACACCACCGCGCCGCTCGAGTCGCTGTTCGCCGAGGAACGGCGTTGCCCTCGCTGCGGGGCGGGGCTCGAGCCCGATCGCCGTTCCGGGTCGAATCGCCGCTTCCACCAGCGCCGCCAGAACCCGCCCGACGCTCCGGGGCCGCCCGGCGGCATGGAGCGGCGCCACGGCGAGCGCCGCAAGCTCCGGCGACGGAAGAGTGACAGCGGACCGTACGTCGGCTGATCGGCGAGCCGCGGCCGCAGCGCTGCCGGCACGGATCGCGTTCCTCGGATTCGGGCTGATCGGGGGATCCATCGCCCGGGCGCTCCGGGACGTCGGCGCGGCGTCCCGGATCGCGGCGTGGTCGCCGTCCGGGCGCGGCCCTGCCGAAGGTCGCCGCGCCGGGATCGTCGACGTGCCAGCCTCGAGCCCGGTCCAGGCCCTCGAGGGCGCCGGGCTCGTCGTGCTGGCCGGTCCGCCGCTGGCGGTCCTCGAGGGCCTGCCCGGCGTCGCCGACGCGCGGCGCACCGGTACGTTGCCGGCCGACGCGACGATCACGGACGTCGCGAGCACGAAGGCCCGGATCGTCGCCGGGGCCGGCGAGCTCGGGCTGCCGTTCGTCGGCGGCCACCCGATGGCCGGCCGCGAGCTCGCCGGTGTCGATGCCGCGGACGGTGAGCTGTTCGTGGGCCGGCCCTGGGTCATCGTCCGGACGCCGGAGTCGCGGGCGGCGGATGTGGCCCGGGTCGAGGGGCTGGCCCGCGCGGTCGGGGCGCAGCCGGTCGAGATGGCCGCGGGCGCCCACGACCGGGCCGTCGCCGCGATCAGCCACCTGCCACTCGTCCTCGCCGCCGCGCTCACCGAGTCCGTGGCCGGGGCCGCGGACTGGGCTCTCGCCCGCGATCTTGCCGCCACCGGCTGGGCGAGCGCGACGCGGCTTGCCCGTGGCGACGTCGGGATGGGCGCCGGGATCCTCGCGACGAACGCACCGGCCGTGACGGCCCGGCTTCGGGACCTGCGCGCCGCCATCGACACCTGGCTCGAGGCCCTCGACGTCGCCGAGCCGGACGCCGACTCGCTGCGCGACCGCCTGGCCGCGGCGAAGGCCGCGCTCGCCCCGTCGGACGCGCCGCGCCGGTGAGCGGCGACGAGCTCGTCCTGGTCGTGCCGCGGGTCGCGATCATGGCCGACCCGGGCTGGCACGGGATCCGGACCGACGGCGCGGCCGACTTCGAGGCGGTCGTGGCCGTGGAGGGCCGGTTCGAGCCTCGTTCCCGGGTCGAGCCGGACCGCAGCCTCAAGCAGGTGATCCCATATCTCGTGCTCCGTGACGGGCCGCGCTACTTCCTGATGCACCGAACTCGAGCCGGGGGCGACGAGCGGCTCCACGACCGCTGGTCGATCGGCGTCGGCGGGCACGTCAACCCCGGCGATGGCGGGCTCGCGGGCGGCCTGCTGCGCGAGTGGCACGAGGAGCTCGTCGCCGACTTCGTGCCCGACTTCCGGCTGCTCGGGCTGCTGAACGACGACACGACCGAGGTCGGCAGCGTCCACGTCGGGGCGGTGTACGTGGGCAACGCGAACGGTCGGCCGGTCGTGATCCGCGAGACCCACAAGCTCGAAGGACGATTCGCCGGGGTGGACGAGACCGCGCGCGTCCGGGATCGAATGGAGAGCTGGAGCCAGCTCGTCTTCGACCTCCTCGAGGGAGTACCCACGTCCTGACGGATCGTCGTGCGGCCCGGCCCCCGGGGCGGTGCGATACTGGCCGCGAAGGGGGCTCCCAGATGCGCACCGGGGTGGCACGAGGCTCGAGGTTGCGGCTGGCGTTCGCGCTGGCCGCCCTGGGCCTGCTCCTGCTCGCGAGCGGCGCCCGCGCCGCCGGCCCCGAGGTCGTGCTCCTGCCGACGACCGGGATCGTCGACGACGGGATGGCGAGCTACGTCGCCGGCGGCATCAGCCAGGCCGAGAGCGATGGCGCGGCCGCCGTCATCATCGAGCTCGACACGCCCGGTGGCAGCCTCACGTCGACCCAGGACATCGTGACCGCGATCCTGCAGTCGAAGGTCCCGATCATCGTCTGGGTCGCGCCCGCCGGCGGCTACGCCGCGAGCGCCGGCACCTTCATCACCCTCAGCTCGAACATCGCCCTCATGGCCCCCGGGACGCGGATCGGAGCGGCGTCCCCGGTCGGCAGCCAGGGCGAGGACATCACCGGGACCGAGGGCACGAAGGTGATGAATGACGCCATCGCCTACATCACGGAGATCGCGACGATCCGGCACCGCAACGTGACCTGGGCCGTGTCCGCGGTCCAGGACGCGAAGTCGTCCCCGGCGACCGAGGCGGCGGCGACGGGCGTCGTCGACGGCGAGGCCTCGACGATCGACGACGTCCTGGCATTCGCCAATGGCAAGACCGTCTCCACTGCGAGCGGCGACGTCACCCTGAACCTCGCCGGCGCGACGACGGTCGAGCGCGACATGAACCCGTTCCTGGCCTTCATCCGGCTGCTGTCGGACCCGACGATCGCCTTCCTCCTGTTCAGCGCCGGCTCGATTGGCCTGCTCGCCGAGCTGTGGAGCCCGAACTTCGTGACGGGCATCCTCGGCGCGATCGTGATCATCCTGTCGCTCATCGGCCTCGGGGCGCTGCCGCTCAACGTCGGCGGGCTGCTGCTGATCGTCCTGGCGATGGTCATGTTCGGGCTCGAGCTCACGGTCACCAGCCACGGCCTCCTCGGGTTCGGGGGAGTCGTCTGCCTTGCGCTGGGCTCGTCCGCCCTGTTCAACGGGCCCGTCGATCCATTCGGGCCGGTCGTGTCCGTGGCCCAGCCGGTGATCATCACGGTGGTCGTGACGTGGGCGGCGTTCATGGCGCTCGTCGTCGTCGCCGCCGTGCGCAGCCGGCGCTGGCCGGCCCCGGCGATGGCCGGTTCGCCGGCCGCGGTCCCGCCGGGCTCCCTCGGGGTGGTCCGCAAGCCCCTCGAACCCAGCGGCTCCGTCTACGCCGGCGGCGAGGAGTGGTCGGCCCGGTCGGCCGACAGCCAGCCGATCCCGCGCGGCCAGCCGGTCCGGGTCATCGCTCGCGAGGGCCTGACGCTCGTCGTCGAGCCGGACGCGTCATCATCGTCGTAGTCCCGTTCTGAGGAGGGGTCCCTGATGGAAGGCGCAGTCCTGGCCGCGATCGTCGCGTTCGTGGTCGTGGTCGTGCTCGTGATCGTGTACCTGTCGGTGCGCGTCGTGCAGCAGTACGAGCAGATGGTCGTGTTCCGGCTGGGCCGGACGAACGAGCAGTCCGTCCGCGGGCCGGGCATCCAGTTCCTCATCCCGATCGCCGACCGACCGGTGAAGGTCGACACCCGCGAGCAGTTCATCGAGGTCCCCAGCCAGACGACGATCACGAAGGACAACGCGCCGATCAGCGTCGATTTCCTGATCTACTGGCGGATCAGCGAGCCGCTCAAGAGCGTGATCAACGTCGCCAACTTCGCCGGCGCCCTCCAGGGTGTGGCGACCACGACCCTGCGCGCGGTCATCGGCGACATCCTCCTCGACGAGGTGCTCTCCAAGCGCGAGCAGATCAACGAGGTCCTCCGGACGAAGCTCGACGAGGTCACCGAGCGCTGGGGCGGCAAGGTCACGACCGTCGAGATCCGCGAGATCACCCCGCCACGGGACGTCCAGGAGGCGATGAACCGGCAGCTGTCCGCCGAGCGGACGCGGCGCGCCGTCATCACCGAGTCGGAGGGCTCCCGCCAGTCGGCGATCAACGTCGCCGAAGGCCAGAAGCAATCCGAGATCCTGAAGGCCGAGGGCGACCGCCAGGCGGCGATCCTCCGGGCGGAGGGCTTCAGCCAGGCGCTGACCCGGATCTTCCAGGCCGCGACCGGCATCGACGAGAAGACGATGGCCCTCCAGTACCTCGACGCGCTGAAGGCCCTCGGCTCGAGCCCGGCCACGAAGTTCGTGATCCCGACGGAGTTCACCCGGCTCATCGAGCCGTTCACGGGCTACGTCCAGAAGGGCATGTCCGGCGGTGAGGCGAAACCCGCCCGATGACGAAGATCCTGGTCGTCGACGACGAGGCCAACGTCCAGCGCCTCCTCCAGTACACCCTGAAGCAGGCCGGCTACAGCGTCATCACCGCCGGCGACGGCAACGAGGCTGTCCGGCTGTGGCAGCAGGAGACCCCGTCGCTGATCCTGCTGGACATCGGCCTGCCCAAGCTCGACGGCTACCAGGTCGCCGAGAAGATCCGGGCGGAGGAGGGCGGCAAGGCCCACGTCCCGATCATCATGCTGACCTCCGAGAAGGAGGTCGAGCAGAAGGTCAAGGGCCTCCGGGCCGGCGCCGACGACTACCTCGTGAAGCCGTTCCACCAGGCCGAGCTGCTGGCCCGGATGAAGGGCCTCCTGTCCCGCTTCGGGACGACCGAGAGCGGCACCCTCGTCAAGCCCCGCCTCGGCCGGATGATCGCGTTCTACGGGGCGAAGGGTGGCGTCGGCGCGACGACGATCGCGATCAACACCGCGATCGCCCTCGCCCGCCAACACGACCGCAAGGTGGTCCTCGTGGACGGCGCGCTCCAGCTCGGCGATCACCGGGTCTTCCTGGACATGGGCAACGACCGCAAGTCGATCACCGACGCCGTCGCCGCCCCCAACGTCGACTCGGAGCTCCTGAAGTCGGTCCTCGTCCAGCACGAGTCGGGCGTGGACCTGCTGCTCGCCCCGGCGACGCCGGAGGAGAGCGACCTCATCAGCGAGGACCGGATGGCCCAGGTCCTGCAGACGCTCCGGGCCATGTACGACTACGTGATCGTCGACGTCGACAAGCGCCTCGGCGATCTGACGCTCTCGATCCTCGATCACGCCGACGAGCTGCACATCGTGATGACGGCCGACCTGTCGTGCCTGAAGAACGTCCGGCTCGTCCTCGACGCGCTCCATCGGATCGGCTTCCAGGCGGACCGGCTGCGGATGATCCTGAACCGGGCGAACGCCTTCACCGGGATCAGCTCCGGCGCGGCGGAGAGCGCCCTGAAGCGCCACTTCGAGGCCCAGGTCGACAACGACTACCGGATCGCGATCACGGCCCAGAACACCGGGATGCCGTTCGCCTTCAACAAGCCCGACTCGCCGCTCGGCAAGCAGATCGGCGCCCTCGCCCGGCAGATCGACAACGCGGCCCAGCCGCTCGCGATCCCGGCGAAGGCCAGGGCGGCCGCCCGCTGAAGCGCTGGCGGGATACCGCCGCGTAATCGCCCGATAAGCCCTCGACCGTAAGGTCGAGGCGTGCTCGCGACGCTCCTGTCCGCCACGCTCGTCGCCCTCGATGGGCGGGTCATCCGGGTCGAGGTCGATGTCGCGCCGGGCCTGCCCGGGTTCACGATCGTCGGCCTGCCCGACGCCGCGATCCGAGAGGCTCGGGAGCGGGTCCGCGGCGGGATCCGGAACTCGGGCTACGTCCATCCGCCCCGCCGGATCACGGTCAATCTCGCGCCGGCCGACCTGCCGAAGGCGGGCGCGGCCGCGGACCTCGCGATCGCGTTGGGCATCCTGATCGGCTCGGAGCAGTTCGTTCCGGGGGCCGGCCGCGCGGCGCTCATCGGCGAGGTCTCGCTCGGCGGGGAGATCCGGCCGGTGCCGGGGATCCTGCCGATGGTCGCCGCGCTCGCGCGACGCGGCGTGGCCCGCGTGGTCGTGGCCGCCGACGGGCTCGAGGAGGCGCGGCTCGTCGACGGCATCGAAGTCCAGCCGGCCGCGACGATCGCCGATGCCGTGGACGTCCTGCGATCACGCCGGCGCGCCGCTCCGGCGAAGCCGCCGCGGGTGGAGCTTGCCGCCGGCGATGTCGGGAGTACCGGGCCGGCCCCGTCGGCGTCCTCGACGCCGCCCGATCCGCCCTCGGACGTGCCCGACCTGTGCGAGGTCCGCGGCCAGCTTGTCGCCCGGCGGGCGCTCGAGATCGCCCTCGCGGGGGGGCACGGGCTCCTCCTCGTCGGCCCGCCCGGCACCGGCAAGACGCTGCTCGCGCGGACCATCCCGGGCCTCCTCCCGCCGCTGTCCGTCCGGCGGGCACCGTTCCGAGCCCCGCACCACACGAGCTCCTACGCGGCCCTGGTCGGTGGCGGACCGGCGCTCGTGCCCGGCGAAGTTACCCGGGCCGACCATGGCGTGCTCTTCCTCGACGAGCTGGCGGAGTTCTCGCGCGACGTCCTCGAGGCGCTCCGCCAGCCGCTCGAGGACGGCCGGGTCACGATCGTCCGGGCGCGCGGCGCGGTCACGCTGCCGGCTCGCTTCCAGCTGGTGGCCGCGATGAATCCGTGCCCGTGCGGCAACGCCGGCGTCGACGGCCTGACCTGCTCCTGCCCGCCGCTGCTGCGTGACCGGTACATCGGCCGCATCTCGGGCCCGCTCCGCGACCGGATCGACATCTCGCTCCACGTGCCCCGCCTGAAGCCGGCAATGCTCTTCGCCGACGTCGAGCCGGAGGGATCCGCGGCCGTCGCCCGGCGGATCGCGGACGCGCGGGCCGCCCAGGCCGCTCGCCAGGGCGGCGTCAACAATGCCCGAATCACCGGCCGGACCCTCCGCCGGGTGTCCGGGCTGTCGGCGGCGGATCAGGTCCGGCTCGCGCGATTGGCGGACGCCGAGCGACTCTCCGGGCGCGGGACCGAGCGTCTCCTCCGGGTGGCACGCACGATCGCGGACCTCGCCGGCGCGGAGGCCGTGGCCCTCGACCACCTCCAGGAGGCCGCGCGCTATCGCCTGCCGACCGATGGGCCGATGCAGGCGCTGGCGGTCTGACGATGATCGGAGTGGGACCGGGGCAGCCCGACGCCCTCGCGCCGGCTCCGGCCGGTTGGGGCGTCGGCCCGACGTCAGTCGCGGACCTCGAGGCGCTCGCCGTCCTGACGTCGGTCAACGGGCTCGGGCCGGTCACGATGGGTGCGCTGTTCGCCGCGATCGGATCACCGGCGGCCGTGCTCCGGCTCGCCGCAGAGCGCCAGGGAGCTCGCGCCATCGCGGCGGCGGCCACGAACCTGGAGAGCGGCCGCGGCCTGCCCACGGCGTTGCCCGACGCGATCGTCGCGGCGGCCGGGCGGCGGCAGGAGATCCTCGGCGAGGTGGCGCGACTTGGCCTGCAGCTCGTCGCGATCGGGGATCCCGAGTATCCGTCGCGGCTGCGGGCCATCGAGATCCCACCCCTGCTGCTGTATGTCAAGGGCGACCCGAGCGCCTTCGTGACCGTGCACGCGGTCGCGGTCGTCGGCACGCGGCGGCCGAGCGACGCGGGTCGCCGCATCGCGTCGAGGATCTCGGGAGCCGTGACCCGGGCCGGCGGCCTCGTGGTCTCGGGGCTGGCCATCGGGATCGATGGCGCCGCGCATGCCGCCGCGGTCGGGGAGGGACGGCCGACCGTCGCGTTCATCGGCAGCGGCCACGACCGGCTGTTCCCGGCGACCCACGATCGGCGGGCCGAGGCGATCGTCGAGACCGGCGGGGCGATCGTGTCGGAGTACTCACCCGGCACCGAGCCGACACGGGGGACGTTCCCGCGGCGGAATCGGCTGATCAGCGGCTCGGCCGACGCGGTCGTGGTGGTGGAGGCGGGAGCCCGGAGCGGCGCCCTCCTCACGGCGTCGTGGGCCCTCGAGCAGGGCCGGGAGTGCTTCGTGGTCCCGGGCTCGATCGAGTCGCCCGCCTCGGCGGGCTGCCTGGGATTCCTCCGCGACTGGCCCGGGCTGGCCCGGGTCGTGTCGGGTGTCCCACAGCTCCTCGAGGACCTGGGCATGGCCGCGGAGGCCGGCATCGAGCCAGCGACGGCGCCAGGTCGCCAGCGGCCGAGCTCGACGGTGCGGCCGATCGGGACGGAGGCGGCGATCGCCTCGGTCGCGGCCCACGATCGGCCGGTCGCCGCCGCCCTCTTCAACGGCGCGGTCACGGTCGATGAGCTCGTCGCCATCACCCGCCAGCCCGTCGGGGCCGTCCTCGGTGCCCTCACCCGACTCGAGGGTGCGGGCTTCGTGGAGGGTCGCTACGGCCGCTACGAGGTGACCGCCCGGATCGAGCTGGGAGCCGACGCGCGGCCGGCCGCCTGATGGCCCGTGGTATCGTCGGCGACCGATGCTCCGGGCCGTGCTGCACCCGCTCAGCGACCAGCCCCTCGTCGTCGAGGTCGACGTCGTGCCGGAGCCCGGCGATACCTCGATCGTCTGCCACAACGTCCGCACGCTCGATGGCAAGCGTCCGAAGTACATCGATCGCAAGGACTCGACGTTCGTCTTCCCGCTGAACTCGATCCGGTTCGTCGAGGTCTACTCCGGAGAGGCCGGCAGCCCCGAGGAGGCCCCGGTCGAGGTCGAGCCCGACGAGCTCGAGATCGACGAGGAGTTCCTGCGACGCGTTCGCGAGGCCTGACGGGTTGATCCGCGGGCGATGCGCGGTGCATCGCCGGACAATGCCCGGGTGACGACGTCGACGGCTCCATCCGCCCGGCTCGGGCTGGCCCGCGCCGCCGGGCGCGTGGCCGGCGCCGCGAGCCGCGTCGGCGGGCGCGGCGGCGGGACCGCGATCAGCGGCGTCGTGGCCGCGTGGGTCGAGCCCGACATCCGCCGGCGAGCGTTCGCGGACCGCGGGTTGCCCGTAATCGCGATCAGCGGCAGCAACGGCAAGACGACGACGGCCGGCTTCGCCGCCGCCGCGCTCCGGTCGGCCGGCCGCCGCGTGGCCGCCAACGCCGCGGGCTCGAACATGATCCAGGGCATCTCGGCGCTCGCGCTCGACACGGTCGACGTCATCGGCCGGCGACGCGCTGACGTGGCCGTGGCCGAGGTCGACGAGGCGGCGCTCCTGGCCATTGCCGACGAGCTGCGGCCGCGCGTGCTCGTGGTCACGAACGTGGTCCGGGACCAGCTGGATCGCTTCGGCGAGCTTTATGCCACCGCGGGCGCGCTCGAACGGGCGGCCGAGCGCCAGCCGTCGGGCGGGACCCTGGTGCTGTGCGCCGACGATCCGCTCGTGGCCGGGATCGCGCCGGGCCACCCGGACCGGCGCTTCGTCGGGCTCGACCTCCCCGAATCGCACGACCGGATCACCTCCGCGGCCGATTCGATCCGCTGCCCGGCCTGCCGAACCGCGCTGGCGTATCGAACGGTGCAGCTCGGCCACCTCGGCGACTGGTCGTGCCCCGGCTGCGGCCTCGCCCGGCCACCGCTCGACGTCGCCGTGACCTCGATCGCGAGGGACGCGGACGGTACCGAGATCACGTTTCGGTTCCGCGACCGCGCCGCCGTCGCGAGCCACATCCCGCAGCTCGGCCTGCACGTCGCCTACGACGCGGCCCTCGCCCTGGCGGCCGTCGAGGCCCTCGGCGTCACGCCGAAGACGGCGGCTCGGGCCTTCGAAGCCGTTCGACCCGCATGGGGCCGCCTCGATGCCTTCGAGGCCCTCGGCCGGCACGTGATCCTGGCGTTCGCCAAGAACCCGATGAGCTATCGCACCGTGATCGGCGTCGTCGAGACGCTGCCACCGGGCCTTGATCTCCTGCTCGTCCACGCCTCGAGCCCGGTCGACGGCGAGGACTTCGGCTGGCTCTGGGACGTCGAGTACGAGCGGCTCAGGCGGCTCGTTGCCCGGACCACGGTCTCGGGCAGCAAGGCCGGTGAGCTCGCCAACCGGCTGGCGTATGCCGACTGGCCGATGCCGACGGTGACGGTCGAGCCGGACGAGATCGCGGCCTTCGAGGCGGCGCTCCGCAACACGCCGGATGGCGGGACGCTGGCCGTGGTCTCCGGCTACAGCCCGCTGCGGCGGATCGTCGAGCATGCCCAACGGCAGGGCTGGACGCGCCACTTCTGGGAGTCCTGATGGCCGCCGACCTCCGGGTCCTCCACCTGCATCCGTCGGTCCTGAACGTGGCCGGTGACGGCGGCAACGTGCTCGCCATCCAACGGCGCGCCGGCTGGCGTGGCATCGGGGTCGAGGTTCGACGGGCCGATCCCGGTGAGGCGATCGATCCTGCGTGGTCGGACCTGACGGTGATCGGGGGCGGTCAGGACACCGAGATGCGGGTGGCCTCCGAGGGGCTCCGCGGGCAGGCGGCGGCCCTCCGCGCGAGCGTCGAGGGCGGCGCCGTCGTCTTCGCCGTCTGCGCGGGCCTCCAGCTCCTCGGCCGGGTCTACATCCCGTCGGCCGGCGAGGCGATCGAGGGCCTCGGGATGCTGGATCTCGAGACCCGGGGCGGGCCCGAGCGGTTCATGCAGCACGCCGCCTGCCGGGTCGAGCTGGACGACGAGGCCGAGACCGTCGTCGGCTTCGAGAACCACTCGGGCCTGACCGAGCTCGGGCCGGGTGCCATGCCGTTCGGGAGCGTTCTGCTCGGCGCGGGCAACAACGGCCGCGACGGTACCGAGGGGGCGCGACCGGCGGACGGCTCGAGCGTCTTCGCGACCTACCTCCACGGCCCCGTGCTGCCCAAGAACCCGTGGCTGACGGACCGCCTGATCGAGCGGGCCCTGGCCCGTCGGCACGGCGCGGTTCGCCTCGAGCCGCTGCCCGACGAGACGGAGCGACGGGCGCATGACGAGGCGCTTGCCGCCGCGGAGCGGGCGCGCGGCCGGCGCACCGCGATCCGCGCGGCGACGCTCGGGAGGCCGGCCGCGCCACGCCGCCGTTGATCGGCCCGTACGGGGCTCGTGGCTATACTCCCGCGGATGCCGAAGCACCTCGTGATCGTCGAGTCGCCGGCCAAGGCACGAACCATCGAGCGCTATCTCGGCGACGATTACCGGGTCCTGGCCTCCTACGGGCACGTCCGGGACCTGCCGGACAATCCCGGCAAGGGCAAGTTCGGCGTCGACGTGGAGCATGGCTTCCAGCCCGAGTACGTCGTGTCCGAGGATCGTCGCAAGACCGTCGACGCGATCGGCAAGGCGGCGAGGACGGCCGACATCGTCTACCTCGCCACCGACCTCGACCGCGAGGGCGAGGCGATCGCCTGGCACGTGGCCGAGGCGGCCAACGTGCCGGAGGCCAAGACGCGCCGGGTGACGTTCTCGGAGATCACCCAGGGCGCGATCCGCGAGGCGTTCGCGAATCCTCGCGACATCGACCACAACCTCGTCGACGCCCAGCAGGCCCGCCGGATCGTCGACCGTCTCGTCGGCTACACGCTCAGCCCGCTGCTCTCGCGGAAGGTCCGGGGCGGCCTCTCGGCCGGGCGCGTGCAGTCCGTCGCCGTACGTCTGGTCGTCGAGCGCGAGCGGGACATCGAGGCGTTCGTCGCCCGCGAGTACTGGACCCTGGAGGCGACGCTCGAGACCGCGGGGGGCGAGGCCTTCGAGGCCGAGGTGGTCCGGATCGGCGGCAGCCCGATCGACGTCACGAACGCGGCCGCGGCCGAGCACCACGCCGAGACCCTCCGGAGCCTGGAGCCGAACGTCTCAGCGATCGCCGTGAAGCGCCAGAAGCGCAGCCCGGCGCCGCCGTTCACCACCTCGACCCTGCAGCAGGAGGCCAGCCGCAAGCTCGGCTTCAACCCCAAGCGGACGATGTCCGTCGCGCAGCGGCTGTACGAAGGGGTCGAAACCGCCGACGGCCACGTTGGGCTCATCACCTACATGCGCACCGACTCCGTGGCGCTGGCCGGGGTGGCGATGGGCGAGGCTCGCGAGGTCATCCGCGAGCGGTTCGGCGAGCCGTATGCGATGCCGAAGGGCCGGGTCTACCGGACGAAGACGAAGGGTGCCCAGGAGGCCCACGAGTCGATCCGGCCGACGAGCTTCCGGCGCGACCCGGACTCGCTCGCCCGCTTCCTGAAGCCCGAGGAGCTGCGGCTGTACCGACTGATCTGGCAGCGGGCGCTCGCGAGCCAGATGGAAGCCAAGGAGCTCGAGACGACGACGGTCGATCTCCTCGCCGAGCCGTACGCGCTCCGCGCGACGGCGACGCGAACGCTGTTCGACGGGTTCGCCCGGGTCTACACCGAGGGTCGCGACGAGGCCGGCGACGAGGACGAGGAAGGCCGCCTGCCGGCCCTCGCCGAGGGCGACGCCACGACCGTCACCGACGTCCGGCCGCTGCAGCACTTCACCGAGCCGCCGCCGCGCTACACGGAGGCCTCGCTGATCAAGGCCCTCGAGGAGCATGGGATCGGCCGGCCATCGACCTACGCGGCGACAATCTCGACGATCGTCGATCGTGGCTACGTCCGGGTTGAGGAGCGGCGGCTGCATCCCGAGCCCGTCGCCCGGATCGTGACGGACCTGCTCGTCGAGCACTTCGGCGACTACGTCGACGTCGGCTTCACGGCGAAGATGGAGGAGGACCTCGACGAGGTCGCCCAGGGCAAGCGGCCGTGGGTGCCGCTCCTCCAGGCGTTCTACCCACCGCTGCGCGACCGCGTCGACGAGGTCCGCAAGACCACCCGCCGGCGCGACTTCACGACCGAGGCCACCGACGAGGTCTGCTCGCTGGGCCACCCGATGGTCATCCGGCTCGGTCGCAACGGCCGGTTCCTCGCCTGCTCGACCTACCCCGAGCACCAGGAGACGAGGCCGTTGCCGGGCGACGAGCCGCCGCCCCTGGAGGGGACCGGCGAGACCTGCCCGCAGTGCGGGCTCGGAACCCTCGTCTCGAAGCGGGGACGCTTCGGACCGTTCATCGGCTGCGATCGCTACCCGGACTGCACGTACATCAAGCGCGAGGGGCCGGCGGCGCCGGAGCCGCTGCCGTTCGACGTCGTGTGCCCGAAGAACGGCGACGGCCATCTCGTGGCCCGTCGCGCCCGCCGAACCGGCAACGTCTTCTGGGGATGCTCGGCTTACCCGAAGTGCGACTTCACGACGAACCACGAGCCGATCGGCGCGCTCCACGACGCCGACGGCGGCGCGGTCGGCCGCCGGGCCGACGGCTCGGCGATCTGCCTGAAGTGCGGCGCGTCGATCGACGTCCCGGATGGCACGGTCGTCGGGCTCCGGCTGCCGGGCGGCCCGCCCAACCCCGAAGCGCTCGCAGCCCCACGACCGGCCGGTCGCCGACCGGCGCGGCGGACGGGGTCGGGGTCGCGACCCGGCGCCGGCACTCGAGGCGGCCGCACCCGCAGAGCTGCCGCCCGGGCGTGAGGCTGCGGTGAGCGCCGGATCGGAGGCGCTCGATCGATTCGTCCTGAGCCTGCGAGCACGCGACGCCTCGGCGAACACCATCCGCTCGTATTCGACGGCTGTCGGCGCCTATCTCGAGTGGCTCGACGGGCGGGACACCGACTGGCGGACGCCCGCCCGCTCCGAGCTCCGCGCGTATCTCGCCCGGCTCGTGACCTCCGGTGCCCGCTCGACCGTCAGCCAGCGGCTCGCTGCGATCCGGTCGTTCCACCGGTTCGCCGCCCGGGCCGGGCTCGCGGCCGGCGATCCGTGGGGCTCGATCGCGACGCCCAGGTTGCCGCGCCGGCTCCCCCGCGTCCTCGAGATCGACCAGATGGCGCGACTGTTCGAGGCGATCGACCGCGTCGCCGACGAACGTCGGCGCAGCCCCTCCCCGGTCGCCGACGCGATCGCCCTCCGCGACCGGGCGATCGTCGAGGTCGCCTATGCGGCCGGCCTTCGCATCAGCGAGCTCGCATCGGCCGAGCTCTCGTCGCTCGACCTGCGGCGCGGCGAGATCCGGGTGCTGGGCAAGGGCCGCAAGGAGCGGATTGGGTTGCTCGGCCGGCCGGCCATCGCCGCGCTCGAGGCGTACCTGGATGCCGGCCGTCCCGCGCTCGCCGCCCGCCGCCGGCCGGCCGGCCAGGAGCCGGACGCGGTCTTCCTGAACCACGACGGCTCGCCGATCGGCGTCCGGGGCCTCCGGTACCGGATCGACCGGCTGTGCCGGGCCGCCGGCCTGCCGGAGGGCGTCTCGCCCCACACGCTGCGGCACTCGTTCGCCACGCACCTGCTGGACGGCGGCGCGGACCTCCGGGTCGTCCAGGAGCTGCTCGGCCATGAGAGCCTCGCGACGACGCAGGTCTACACCCATGTGTCGCCCGTCCGGCTGCGGGCCGCCTACCAGTCCGCCCATCCCCGCGCCCGGGCCGGCGTCCAGTCACCCGCGTGAGCGCCCGCGCCCCGGACGAGCCCGACCTCGAGACCGACGACCCGTCCGGCGACGGCATCGAGCCGATGCCGAGCCGGGCCTCGGCCCGAACGCTCGCCCGAGCCGGCCTCGTCGTCTCGGGCGCCTACCTCGTCTCGCGCATCCTCGGGTACCTCCGGGTCCTGATCGTGACCGCGACGTTCGGCGCGGGCCAGGACCTCGACGCGTTCAATGCCGCGTTCCGGATCCCGGACCTGATCTTCCAGCTCGTCGCGGCCGGCGCAGTCGCCTCGGCGCTCGTGCCGATGGTCGGCGGGCTGCTGGAGGCGGGCGAGAGCCAGCGAGCCTGGCGGGTCATCTCCACGATCGCCAATCTCATGCTCCTCGGCCTCGCGGTCCTCGCGGCGATCGCCTTCGTGGCCGCGCCGGCGCTCGTCGCGGCGATCACGCCGGGCTTCGCCGGGCCGGAGCTCGACAAGACCATCGAGCTGACCCGGGTCATGCTCGCGGCCCCGATCCTCCTGGCGATGGGCTCCGTCGCGACGAGTGCCCTGAATGCCGATCACCGGTTCGCGGCCTCGGCCGTGGCCCCGATCGTCTACAACCTCGCGATCATCGCCGGAGCCCTGTTCCTGAGCTCCGGCTTCGGCGTCGACGGCCTCGCCATCGGCGTCGTCCTCGGGTCGCTCGGACACGTCCTCGTCCAGCTGCCGTCGATGTTCCGGGCCGGCTTCCGGTACACGCCCGCGATCGACCTCGGCGATGGCGACGCGCGAAGGACGCTCCTCCTGATCGCCCCGCGCGTGCTCGGGCTCGGCGTCAGCCAGATCACGCTCGTCGTCATGGTGTCGCTGGCCTCGAGCCTGGGCCAGGGCGCCGTCACCGACTTCACCGTCGCCTTCACGCTGCTCCAGATCCCGCTCGGCGTGATCGGGATCCCGCTCGGCATCGTGATCTTCCCGTCGCTGGCCCGCGAGCTGGCGGTCGGCCGGATCGGCTCGTACCTGCAGCTCGTCTCGCGCTCGCTGCGGGTCCTGCTGTACGTGATGCTGCCGATCGCCGCGCTCGGCATGGTCCTCCGGGTCCAGGTCGTCCAGCTGCTGCTCGGCTACGGTCGGTTCGACCACCAGGCGGTCCTTGACACCGCCGGCACCCTCCTGCTGTTCCTGATCGGCCTCGCGGCGCACGGCTCGATCGGCATCCTCGCCCGGGCGTTCTACGCCCGGCAGGACACTCGGACGCCGGTCATCGCCGCGATCCTCGCGGTGGCGATCAACACCACGCTCGGGGTCGTGCTCGTGGGCCGTCTCGGCCTGCCGGCGCTCGGGCTCGCGATCGCCATCGCCGCGTGGGCGGAGGCGATCGCGCTGGTCGTCATCCTGGCGAGGCGGCAGGCGGGTCTGGACCTCGGTGGCATCACCTGGCTCTTCGTCCGGTCGATCGTCGCCTCGGCGGCCGCGGCGCTCGTCGCCGTCGGCGTCCTTGCGTTCGTGACGAGCCTCGGGCCGCCCGATCCGGGCAAGGTCGTCGTGTTCGTCCAGGCCACCCTCACCACGATCGCCGGCGGGCTCGTGTACCTGGCCCTGTCGCTCGCGCTCCGGATCCCGGAAGTCGGGCAGCTGCTCGGCATCGCCCTCGACCTCGTCCGGCGGCGTGGCCCGGCCGCGGCATGACGACCTATCGCGAGGCCGAGCCCGCGGAGATTTCGAGCTGGGACGACCTCACCGTTCGACCGGCCGGCGGTCACGTCCTGCAGTCGCGTGCCTGGGCGGCCTACCGGGAGCGGGCGGGCTGGACGCCCCGGTTCCTCATCGGCGACGACGGATCGGCGATCCTCGTCCTGCTGCGGCCCTGGCCGGTCATCGGCGGCTGGAGCGCGTACCTCTCCCGCGGGCCGATCCCGACGGCCGGAGCGCCGATCGCCGTGCTCGCCGGGCGCCTCGACGGGGCGGCTCGATGGCTCGCGGAGCACGGGGTCGACGTCGTCGCCGCGGACCCGCAGGTCCGGGCCGACACCGGCTATGGCGCGGCGGTCGAGACGATCGGGTTCCACGAGATCGAGGAGATCCAGCCATCCCGCCATCGCCTGTCGGTCCCGCTCGGGCCGGGCGTCGGCGAAGACGAGGCGCTCGCCCGTGTCACGAAGCAGACGCGGCAGCGGATCCGGAAGGCCGAGTCGGACGGGCTGGCCGTCGTGCGGTACGACCGCGGCCCGGGTGCGAACGAAGTCGGTCACGGCTTCGTCGCCGCCTCCCGGCCGATCGGCGCGGCACTCGGCGAGTTCTACGACCTCCTGATCGCGACGGCCGAGCGGCGCCATTTCGACGTCCTGTCACGCGCCCGATTCCTGGACTGGACGACCGCCGCCCACGACGCCGGCCAGCTCCTGTACCTCGAGGCTCGCGGCGACGAGGCGGCGCCGGTCGCCGGGCTCGTGGTCTACCGCCACGGCGAGCGGCTCTCGACGTTCCTGTCCGGCGATCGGAACGACGCCCGCGAACGCCACCCCGGCGCCTTCCACCTGCTCCGGTGGCGGACGATCCAGCTCGCCATCCGGGAGGGCCGGGCCGAGATGGACCTCGACGGGGCGGACGTGCCCGGGGCGCGGCGGGTGCCGGAGCCCGGCGAGCCAGCCTACGGGCTCTATCAGCACAAGCGGTCGTTCGGGGCCGAGTGGGTCGAGCTCGTGGGTGCCCGCGAACGGGTGGTCCGCCCTGGCCGGTACGCCGCCGGCCGGCTCCTCGCCGGGGTCGCGCGGCGCGCCGGAGGCGCCGGGTGAGCGGCGGTCGCCCGAGCAGCGGATCCGGGTCCGCGGTCCCACGGCCGCTCGACGGGCTCGTGGAGCGGCTTGTCTCCGAGGGTCGCCTGGGCGCGGTCGTCGGCCGCACCGAGGGCGTCGTGATCGCGGGGATCGCCGACGACTCGCGACGGGTCCGTCCGGGCGAGCTCTTCGTCGCGGTCCCCGGCCTCCGCACCGACGGCCACGACCACGCCGCCGCGGCCGTGTCCGCCGGGGCGGCGGCGACCATCGTCGAGCGCGAGCTGCCCGGGCTGCTCGTGCCCCAGATCGTCGTCGACTCGAGCCCGAAGGCGCTCGGCAGCGCCGCCGCCTGGTGGGAGGGCGATCCGAGCCGGCGGCTGGCCGTCGTCGGAGTCACCGGGACCAACGGCAAGACCACCACGACGTTCCTGGCGGCTGCGGCCCTCCAGGCCGTCGGCTGGCCGACCGGCCTGGTCGGCACGATCGGGATTCGGGTCGGCGGGTCGATGCGCCCGAACGAGCTGCCGAACACGACGCCGGGGGCGATCGAGCTGCAGCACCTCCTCCGGGAGATGGTCGACGCCGGCGAACGGGCCGTCGTCATCGAGACGAGCTCGCACGGGCTCGCCGCCGAGCGCGTGGCCTCGGTCGCGTACGGCGCCGCGATCTTCACGAACCTGTCGCACGAGCACCTCGACTTCCATGGGACGTTCGAGGCCTACCGGGCCGCGAAGCGGAGCCTCTTCGAGCGGCTGCCCGCGACCGGCCCCGACGGGCGTCAAGGCCTGGCGATCGTGAACGTCGACGACGCCGCCGGCCTGGACTTCGGGGCAGCCGCCGCTGCGGCCGGGGCCCGGGTGGTCGGCTACGGTGCGTCGGCGTCGGCCGACGTCCGCCTCGTGGCCGTCGAGGGCGGCGCGTCTCGCACCCGGTTCGTCGCCGAGGCGGCCGGCCGTGTGATCGAGGTCGATCTCCGGATCGGCGGGCGATACAACGCCCACAACGCGCTCGCCGCCATCGGCCTCGCGCTCGGCTGGCACCTCGATCTCGAGACCGTGGCGGCCGGACTTGGCGAGCTGCGCGGCGTTCCGGGGCGGATGGAGGCGGTCGACCGGGGCCAGCCCTTCGACGTCATCGTCGACTACGCCCACACCTCGGGCTCGCTCGACGCGATCGCCCGCGAGCTGCAGTCGCTCGCCGAGCCGCACGGCGGCGGCGTCATCAGCGTGTTCGGGGCGTCGGGCGGGCGGGACGTCGGGAAGCGACCGCTGATGGGCGAGGCCGCGGCCCACTGGAGCCGCCTCGTCATCGTGACCGAGGATGACTCGCGGACCGAGGACCCGACAACGATCCACGAGGCGGTGGCCCGCGGCGCGGAGGCGGCCGGCGCCCGGCGAGGCGAGAGCCTCCTCGTCATCGGCGATCGGCGCGAGGCGATCGCCGAGGCATTCCGGAGGGCCCGGCCGGGCGACGTCGTGCTCATCGCGGGCAAGGGCCACGAGACGTGGAACATGGGTCCACGGGGGGCGGAGCCGTGGAGCGATCGGGCCACGGCCGAGGAGCTCCTCGGGTCGCTCGGCTACGAGGGCTGAGGCCGGAGCCGGATTCGGCCGCTGCTAGACTTTTCGAACGATGGTCGTCCCGCGGACGCGGACCACCAGGTCCGCCGAATCGCGCCCGGTGGCGCGCCCGCCGGCCGAGCGGACCACCCGATCCGCCCGGCGCGCCCCGGCACGGCCGGCGGCTGCAAGCTCACCGCCTACGCCTTCCGGCGCAGCGGTCACGCCTGCCGCGCCGAAGTCGAACGGGCGCCATCCATCCCCGCCGAGCCTCATCGAGGATCTGGCGGCGAACCTCATCGCGGCGGTCCGGGCAGACGAGCCGAACGCCGACATCCCGGCGATCGAGCGAGCGATCGCGTTCGCCATCGAGGCCCACGGCGACCAGCGCCGGGCGTCGGGCGAGCCGTACGTGACCCACCCGATCGCCGCGGCCCAGATCCTCGCCGATATCGACACCGACCCCGTCGCGATCCAGGCCGCGATCCTGCACGACGTCCCCGAGGACACCGAGTACGACCTGCCCGACATCGAGGAGCGCTTCGGGCCCGAGGTCGCCCACCTCGTCGACGGCGTCACGAAGCTGTCGAAGTTCAGCACCCTCAGCCACGAGCAGCAGCAGGCCGAGAACATCCGGAAGATGTTCCTGGCGATGGCGGACGACATCCGGGTCGTCCTCATCAAGCTCGCGGACCGGCTCCACAACATGCGGACGCTGGCCGCGCTACCACCCGAGAAGCAGGTCCGGATCGCCCGCCAGACGCTCGAGATCTACGCCCCGCTGGCCGAGCGCCTCGGGATCTGGCAGGTCAAGTGGGAGCTCGAGGACCTGTCGTTCAAGGTCCTGGAGCCGGTCCGCTTCCGGGAGTTGGCGAAGCTCCTCGACACGCGGCGGAAGGGCCGCGAGAGCTACATCGAGCGGGCGATCGATGAGCTGCGGCCGCGGCTCGAGGCGGCCGGGATCGAGGCGGACCTGCAGGGTCGCCCGAAGCACATCTACTCGATCTGGAAGAAGATGCAGCGCAAGGGCGCCGAGTTCGGCGAGATCTACGACGTCTACGCGATCCGCGTCCTCGTCGAGGACGTCCGCGACTGCTACGCGGCCCTCGGCATCGTCCATGCCCTGTGGCGCCCCATCCCGGGCCAGTTCGACGATTACATCGCGGTCCCCAAGAACAACCTCTACCAGTCGCTCCACACCGCGGTCATCGCCCTCGACGGCAAGCCGCTCGAGATCCAGATCCGGACCCACGCGATGCACCAGGTGAGCGAGGTCGGCATCGCCGCCCACTGGCGCTACAAGGAAGGCTCGAAGGCCGAGCGCGACTACGACGCGAAGCTAGCCTGGCTGCGCCAGCTCATGGACTGGCAGCGCGAGGTCAGCGACGCGACCGAGTTCGTCGAGGGCATCAAGCTCGACATCTTCCAGGACCAGGTCTTCGTCTTCACCCCCAAGGGCGAGATCAAGGACCTGCCCGCCGGCGCCACGCCCCTCGACTTCGCATATCGGATCCACACCGACGTCGGCCACCGGACGATCGGGGCCAAGGTCAACAACCGCCTGGTCCCGCTCGACTACCGGCTGAAGAACGGCGACATCGTCGAGATCGTCACGACGAAGGTCGGCCACGGCCCGTCGCGCGACTGGCTGAACCTCGTCCGGACGTCCCACGCCCGGGAGAAGATCCGGCAATGGTTCAAGCGCCAGGAGCGCGACGAGAACATCGTCCACGGCCGCGAATCGCTCGATCGCGAGCTCCGGCGCCTCGCCCGCACCTCGTCCGCGGCCGTCGGCCAGGACAAGCTCATCGAGGTCGCCCATTCCTACAACCACGATTCGCTCGACGACTTCCTCGCGGCGATCGGCTACGGCGCGATCAGCCCCCAGTCGGTGGTCATGCGCCTCGGCGTCGTGGACGACACCCAGCTCACGCTCCCGACCGTCGCCCCGCCACCGCAGCCGTCGCGGGCCGGCGGCGTCCGGGTCAAGGGGGTGGGGGACCTCCTCGTCCGGTTCGCCCGTTGCTGCCATCCGATCCCGGGCGACCCGATCGTCGGGTTCATCACCCGGGGCAAGGGCGTCACCGTCCACCTCAGGAGCTGTCCGACGGTGCTCAACGAGCGGGAGGTCGGTCGGCTCATCGAGGTCGAGTGGGACGCGGCGCCGGCCCAGACCTACCCGATCGCGATTCGCGTCGAGGCCTACGACCGGACAGGCCTCCTCTCCGACATCACGCAGGTCGTCGCCGAGGCGAAGGTCAACATCCTGGCCGCGGACGTCTCGGTCGGGCCGGACCACACGGCGCTCGTCCGGGCGACGCTCCAGGTCGCGTCGGTCAGCCAGCTCGCCCGCGTCCTCGGCCGCATCGAGCAGCTGAAGGACGTGGTCACCGTCACCCGCGACCTCGGCTGACCTCGGTGCCGGCGTTCCGAGCCCCCCGCGGGACCCGCGACATCCTGCCCGCCGAGCGGCGCGTCTTCGCCCACGTCGAAGGCGTGGCCAGCGACCTCGCCGATCGCTACGGCTACCGGCCGATCGACGTACCGCTCTTCGAGCAGAGCGCCGTCTTCGAGCGCGGCGTCGGGGCCGTAACCGACATCGTCGAGAAGGAGCTGTTCCGCGTCTCCCCGTCGCGGGGCGAGGAGCGGGAGCGGTGGGCCCTCCGCCCGGAGGCGACCGCCGGCATCGTCCGGGCGTATGTCGAGCACGGGCTGCGGACGTGGGCCCAGCCGGTCCGGTTCAGCCTGCTCGGTCCGATGTTCCGATACGACCGGCCCCAGGCCGGGCGGTACCGCCAGTTCTGGCAATGGGATGCCGAGGCGATCGGCGATCCCGGGCCGGGCGTCGACGCCGAGCTCGTCGAGCTCGGCCTGCGGTTCTATCGCGACTGCGGCCTGCCCGACGTCGGCGTGAAGCTCAACACGATCGGCGACACGGCCTGCCGGCCGGCGTACGTCGCCGACCTCGCGGGGTACTACCGCGGCCATCTCTCGAAGCTGCCGACCCTCGAGCGGCGCCGCCTCGAGACGAACCCGCTCCGCCTGCTCGACTCGAAGGAGCCGGCGATGGTGGAGCTGAACCGGGACGCCCCGATCCTGTGGGATCGGCTGTGCGATCCCTGCGCGGCCCATTTCGCCGGGGTTCGGACGCACCTCGAGGCCCTCGGGATCGACTACCAGCTCGCGCCGGAGATCGTCCGCGGCCTCGACTACTACACGCGGACGACGTTCGAGTTCTACCGGCCCGGCGCGGAGGGCCAGCAGGACGCCCTCGGCGGTGGCGGCCGGTACGACGGGCTGGTCGAGCTCCTCGGCGGCCAGCCGACGCCCGCCATCGGCTGGGCGCTCGGGCTCGACCGGGTCGTGAACGCGCTGCTCGAGATCGGCACCGACGTCGAAGGCGAGCCGGCCCCGGTCGTGGTCGTCGTGGGCGCCGACCCCGAGGACACGGCGTCGCGGCTCCGGATCGCCACGGCGGCTCGGGACGCGGGCCTGGCCTCCCGGGCCGACCTGACCCATCGCCGCCTCGGCAAGCAGCTGGAGGGCGCGGCCCGCGACGGGGCGCACTTCGCCGCGATCGTGGGCGACGAGCTCGCGGCCGGCCAGATCCTCCTGCGGGACCTGCCGGCCGGGACGCAGCGGTCGGTCGCGGTCGGCGACCTCGTGAAGGAGCTGGCCCGGGCCGATCGTACCCATCGTCACGGCTGATCGGATGGCATAGGATGGCCGCACCGTGGGGGGCGGCGAGCGCTGGCACGATGGCTCCGGGTACGACGCGTACGTCGGCCGTTGGAGCCGCCGCGTGGCCGAACGGTTCCTCGCCTGGCTCGACGTCCGGTACGGCCTCGACTGGGTCGACGTCGGGTGCGGCACCGGGATCCTGACCCGGGCGATCACGGAGCTCGCCGATCCACGGAGCGTGATCGGCATCGACCCGTCGCGGCGGTTCCTCGTCGCGGCGAAGGCCGCGACCCGTGACTCGCGCGTGACCTTCATCGAGGGCGAGGCGGAGGCGCTGGCGATCGAGGATGCGTCGGTCGACTGCGTCGTGTCGGGCCTGGTCCTCACCTTCGTCCACGACCTGCCGGGCGCGCTCGGCGAGATGCATCGGATCTCGCGGCGGGACGCGACCGTCGCCGGCTATGTCTGGGACTACGGCGGCGAGATGCAGCTGATGCGCCGCTTCTGGGACGCGGCCGTCGCCCTCGACCCCGAGGCCGCCGAGCTCGACGAGGGCGTCCGATTCACGATCGCCCGGCCCAAGCCGCTGGCGGCGGCGTTCGAGACCGCCGGCTTCCGGGACGTGGAGGTCACCGGGATCGAGATCCCGACGGTCTTCGAGAGCTTCGACGACTACTGGAGCCCGTTCCTGAGCGGCGTCGCGCCCGCCCCGGCCTATGCGATGGCGCTCCAGCCCGAGGCTCGCGAGCGGCTGCGGTCACGGCTCGAGCAGACCCTCCCGCGCGAGCTCGACGGCTCGATCGACCTCCTCGCCCGCGCCTGGGCCGTCCGCGGCACGGCCTGAGCCGATCGCCTCGCCTGACCCGACCGGTCAGACCGGGTCGTTCCAGGCGAAGAGCCCGAGGAGGTTTCCGGCCGGATCCTTGAACCAGGCCGCCCGACCGGCGGGCAGCGTCGCGATCCCGTCGACGGTCTTCGGCGTCTCGTACTCCTCAAAGACCACGCCGCGCGACCGGAGCTCCGCGACCTGGACCTCGAGGTCGGGGACCGTGAAGGCCATCTGGGTGTGGCCGCCCGGCTTGGCGCCGGATCGGCTCAGGACGAAGATCGAGCCGTCGCCGACCCTGTAGACGACCGCGGCCGGTCGGACGGCGAGCGGGGTCAGCCCGAGGGTCTCCTCGTAGAACGGCCGAAGGGCGTCGACGTCCGGCGCCGGCAGCGTGGTGTGGACCCGGCGATCGGCGAGCATGGCGGCACCTCCGGCTGGCGCCGCGGGGCGCCCTCGGCCGATACGATACGCGGGCCGTGACGACCGCCAGCCTCGACGACCGGGCGATCTACGCCAGCGCCTATCGGACCCATACCTGCGGCGCGCTGCGGGCCGCCGACGCGGGCCGCGAGGCCCGCCTGGCCGGTTGGGTCCATCGTCGCCGCGACCACGGCCAGCTGATCTTCCTCGACCTCCGGGACCGGCACGGGATCACCCAGGTCGTCGTCGACCGGACCGATGCGCCCGAGGCCCACGCCCAGGCGTCGCGGACCCGGCCGGAGTTCGTGGTCGAAGCCGTCGGCGAGGTCCGGCGCCGCGACGCCGGCAAGGTCAACTCGCGCCTGCCGACGGGCGAGATCGAGCTCCGGGCGAGCTCGATCCGGATCCTGAACGAGGCCGAGACGCCGCCCTTCTACATCAACGAGCCCGACGCCCCGATCGACGAGGCGCTTCGCCTGAAGTACCGCTATCTCGATCTCCGGCGCGAGCCGATGCAGGACCGCATCATCGCCCGCTCGCGCCTGCTCCGCGCCATCTCGGAGGTCCATCACGCCCACGGCTTCGTCGAGGTCGAGACGCCGATCCTCATCAAGTCGACGCCCGAGGGTGCTCGCGACTTCATCGTCCCGTCGCGACTCCAGCCGGGCTCGATCTACGCCCTGCCGCAGAGCCCCCAGCAGCTGAAGCAGCTGCTGATGGTCGCGGGCTTCGATCGCTACTTCCAGATCGCCCACTGCATGCGGGACGAGGACATGCGGGCGGATCGCGGGCCGGAGTTCACCCAGCTCGACCTAGAGATGAGCTTCGTCGGCGAGGCCGACGTCATGGCCTTCGTCGAGACGATGATCATCGAGGTCAGCCGGATGGTCGTCCCGGACCGACCGATCCGCGAGATCCCGTTCCCGCGGTACACCTACCGCGAGGCGATCGATCGCTTCGGGTCGGACAAGCCCGACGTCCGGTTCGGGCTCGAGCTCCACGACGTGTCGGAGGTCGCGGCGGGCAGCGGCTTCAAGATCTTCGACGACACCCTGGCCGGCGGCGGCCGGGTCGTGGCCTTCGCGGCGCCGGGGATGGCCGACGCGTCGCGTTCCCAGATCGACGCCCTCACCGACCTCGCGAAGCGCAGCGGCGCGAAGGGCCTCGTGCACGTGTCGATCGACGGCACCGGGACCGTCGCCTCGCCGATCGGCCGTCATCTCGGCGAGGGCCGGGCGGAGGCGCTGTGCGAGGCAGCGGGCGGCTCGCCCGGCGACCTCGTGCTCGTCGTCGCCGATCGCGACATCGTCGCCCAGGAGGCGCTCGGCAAGGTCCGGGTCGAGATCGGCGAGCGGCTCGGGCTCGTCGAGGACCCGAACGAGCTGTCGTACGCCTGGGTCCATCGCTTCCCGATGTACCAGTGGGACCCGGAGCTCGGGCGCTGGGACGCGACCCACAATCCGTTCAGCGGCGTGGTGCCCGAGGACGAGGCGCTGCTCACGACGCTCTCCGGCGACCCCTCGACGCCGAGCCCGGACGACCCGGCCGGCCGGGCGCGGGCGATGCAGTACGACATCACGCTCAACGGCTGGGAGCTGGGCGGGGGCTCGGTCCGCATCAACCGGCGGGACCTGCTGGCTCGCTCGTTCGCGCTCCAGGGCCACACGCTCGAGGGCATGAGCGACAAGTTCGGCGCGCTCCTGCAGGCGTTCACCTTCGGCGCGCCGCCACACGGCGGGATCGCGCTGGGCATCGACCGCTGGGCGGCGCGCCTGCTTCGCCAGGAGAACATCCGCGAGGTCATGGCCTTCCCGAAGACCGGTGCCGGGAGCGACCTGATGCTCGGCTCGCCATCCCCGGCCGATCCGGCCCAGCTAGCCGAGCTCGGTCTCCGCTTCGTCGGCGTGAAGACCGCCGGGACGCCGGAGCGGTCCGCCTGACCGAGGCCACCGCCCCGGGGCTCGCGATCTTCGAGCCCATTGCCCGCCGCCCCCGCCTCGCGGCGCTCGTCGGCGCGCTGTGCATCGCGTTCTCGGGGATCTTCTACCGCTTCGCCGAGGTCTCGCCCGCGACGGCGACCGTGTTTCGCTGCCTCTACGGCCTGCCGATCCTCGCGTTCGTCGCGTGGCTCGAGCAACGGCGGTTCGGGCCGCTGCCCTCGAACGTCGTCCGGCTGTCGATCGTGGCCGGCGTGTTCTTCGCGGCGGACCTGCTGTCCTGGCACCACGCCGTGGACCAGATCGGAGCCGGCCTCGCGACGGTCCTCGGGAACCTGCAGGTGCTCGTCGTCCCGCTCGTTGCGTGGCTGGTCCTGGGCGAGCGTCCGCCTCGACCGGCCCTCGCGGCCCTGCCCGTGGTGCTCCTCGGGGCGATCCTCATCTCCGGCGTCATCGGGACCGGGGCGTACGGCGCGAACCCGGTGCTCGGCGTCGCGCTCGGGACGGTGACCGCGTTCGCGTACTCGGGCTATCTCCTCGTGATCCGGCGAGGCGGGCGCGACCTCCGACGCCCGGCCGGGCCCGTCGCGATCTCGACGGCCTCGACGATGGTCGTCGCGATCGCCTTCGGCATCGTCTCGGGGGAGCTGAACCCGGTGCCGTACCTGCCGGCTCACGCCTGGCTCGCGCTCGTCGGTGTCACGTCGCAGTCGATCGGCTACCTCGTGATCTCGATCTCGCTGCCCCGACTGCCCGCGTCGCTCGTCTCGATCATCCTGCTGGCCCAGCCGGTCGCGACCGTCATCCTTGCCGCGATCCTGCCGACGCACGAGATCCCCTCGCCGGCCCAGCTGCTGGGCGTGGTCCTCATCGTCGGCGGGATCGCCGTGGCGACGGTGCCGGTCGGACGGCTCCGGGATCGCGCCCGAGCCGCGATCGCCTGACGCGACCTCGGGCGATCTGCGCGCCACCGGAGGCCCGCGGAGGAGGGGCTAGCCGGCGTCCGGGTCCTCGGCCTGGCCGAAGGGTGCGAGCGCCGGCCCCTCGAGGGGCGCGTCTTCGGCCGTATCGGCGAGCGCCGCGCCCCACTCGTGGGCATGCGGCGCGGCGGGCTCGCTCGGGCCGACGTAGTCCGGCAGGTCCGCCCGGGCCATGCTCGCATCGTGGGTCGTGCCCGGATCGCCGAGCTCGATCGTCCGGACCGGTCCGAGCCGCCGCGCGAGCTCGTCAACGATGACCGGCGGCATGAGCTCGGGCGGCAGGGCCTCGAGCGCCGCCATGGCCCCAATCGGGACGAGGACCGGCCAGCCGGGTTCGCCGGCGTACCCCGGTCGCAGGATCGTCGACGGATCGATGCCGTGAGCCTCGATGAGCGACGTGATGGTCTCGGGGCCGACCCAGACCATCCGCACCGGCCAGATGAAGGCGCCGTCGATGCCTCGAACGGTCTCGGCCGCGACCCTCAGGCCGCGGGCCATCTGGGCGGCCGGCCCGCGTTCGAGCGGCGCGGGCTCGGCGAGCGTCACCGAGGCCCCGGACAGCGCGGCCGCCACCGACCGGTCGGGGTCGGGGGCCACCACGACGATCGGGAGCGCGCCGCCCGACCACGCGGCGTCGGCGAGGCGCCGGACCCGCGGCTGGCCCTCGACATCGGCCAGCGCCGACTCGGTGCTCGCGGCCAGGATCACGGCGGCGACGGTCATGCCGGCAGGGTAGCGCCGGCCGGCGTGCGACAATCCGCCGGCCCATGGACCAGCCCACCCGCTCCGCGCTGCCCGCCGGTGACCCCGCCCGTGGCACCGTCGTGCCCGCCCGCGGCACCGCCGTACGCGCCGACGTCCGCAACATCGCGATCGTCGCCCACGTGGACCACGGCAAGACCACGCTCGTCGACGCGATGCTCCGCCAGACGGGCACGTTCCGGGCGAACGAGCAGGTCGTCGATCGCGTCCTGGATTCCGGGGACCTCGAGCGCGAGAAGGGCATCACGATCCTCGCGAAGCAGACGACGGTCGACCACGACGGCGTCCGCCTGAACATCGTCGACACGCCCGGCCACGCCGACTTCGGCGGGGAGGTCGAGCGGTCGCTGCTCATGGTCGACAGCGTCCTGCTCCTCGTCGACGCGGCCGAGGGGCCCCTGCCCCAGACCCGCTACGTGCTCCAGAAGGCGATGGCCCGCCGGCTCCCCGTCGTCGTCGCGGTCAACAAGATCGATCGCCAGGACGCCCGGCCTGGTGAGGTCCTCGACGCGATCTACGAGCTGTTCATGGACCTCGGCGCCGATGCCGAGCAGATCGAGTTCCCGGTCGTCTACACGAACGCGAAGGGCGGGACGGCGACCCTCGACCTCGCCTCGCCGGGCACGAGCCTGCGGCCGCTCCTCGACCTGCTCGTCCGGGTGACGCCGGCGCCGACCTACACGCCGGGTCACCCGCTCCAGCTGCTCGTCACGAACCTGTCGGCCAACGACTACGTTGGCCGGATGGCCGTCGGGCGCCTTCGGAACGGCTCGATCCGCCTCGGGCAGCGGATCGTCGTCGTCCGCGACGAGGCCGACGACACGGCCGGATCGGTCGAGCCGGGTCGGACCGTCACGTTGAGCGGCACTGTCACGGCCCTCCAGACGGCGCACGGAATCGAACGCGTCGACCTCGAGGAGGCGACGGCCGGGGACATCGTCTCCGTGGCCGGGCTGCCGGACGTGACGATCGGCGACACGCTGACCGATCCGGCCGACCCGCGGCCGCTGCCGCGGCTCGACGTCGACGCGCCGACGCTGCGGATGACGTTCGGGGTCAACACCTCGCCCCTCGCCGGTCGGGACGGGCGGTTCGTGACCTCGCGCCAGATCAAGGCCCGGCTCGACCGCGAGGTCCTCGGCAACGTCTCAATCGAGGTGCACCCGACGACATCGGGTGACACGTTCGAGGTCCGCGGCCGCGGAGAGCTGCAGCTCGCCGTCCTCATCGAGCAGATGCGGCGCGAGGGCTTCGAGCTCACGGCGTCGCGCCCCGAGGTCATCCTTCGCGAGACGCCCGACGGCGTCCAGGAGCCGTACGAGCGGATCACCGTCGACATCCCGCCCGACTTCATCGGCGGCGTCCAGGCGGCGCTCGCCGGGCGGCGTGGCCGCCTCGAGCAGATGACCACCGATGCCGACGGCCGCGTGCGGCTCGAGTACGTGCTCCCGGTCCGCGGCCTGATCGGCTACCGCGGCCAGCTGCTGACCGAGACGCGTGGCACTGCCCTGCTGCACCAGATCGGCGAGGGCTACGGCCCCTGGGCGGGCGAGGTCACCCACCGCACGAGCGGCGTGCTCGTGGCCGACCGCTCCGGCACGTCGAACGCGTACGCCCTGTTCAACCTGCAGGAGCGGTCCGAGCTCTTCGTCGACGCGGGCGTCGACGTCTACGAGGGCATGATCGTCGGGGAGAACGTCCGGTCGGGCGACATGGACGTGAACGCGACGAAGGAGAAGAAGCTCACGAACATCCGGACGCATGCCCATGATGAGGCGCTCCGGCTCACCCCGCCGCGGCCGCTGACCCTCGAGACCGCGATCGAGTTCATCGCCGAGGACGAGCTCGTCGAGGTGACCCCGCTCTCGATCAGGCTCCGGAAGCGGCTCCTCGCAAAGCACGACCGGGAGCGCGAGCGGGGCCGCGCGTTCGAGGCCGCCCAGTCCGGTAGCTGACCTCGCCCTGCGCCCGCGTCCAGCCCATGCGGAGCAGCACGACCGTCCACATCCGGTAGGGCCGCCAGGCATCCGCGATCCGCTCCACGTCGGCCGCGGTCACCGTCTCCAGCCCGTACAGGTCCCTGATCACGGCAATAACTACCTTGACACACCAGCGCTGAAGCCCGATAATTCAGGGCATGGACGAGATCACGGAACGGCAGCTCCCACAGACGCTTCGCGAGGCGGTCATCTACTTCTCTGACCCCGACGCGTGCGTCTCGTTCGTGGCTGGTCTCCGATGGCCGGAAGGCCCGGTCTGCCCACGTTGTGGCGGCAAGGAACATTCGTACGTCACGACCCGCCGACTGTGGCGCTGCAAGTCCTGCAAGCGCGAGTTCACCGTCAAGCTCGGGACGATCTTCGAGGACAGCCCGCTGCCGCTGGAAAAGTGGCTTCCCGCCGTCTGGCTGATCGCCAACTCGAAGAACGGGATCAGCTCCTATGAACTCGGGCGGGCGCTCGGCGTCAGCCAGAAGTCCGCCTGGTTCATGCTCCACCGCATTCGGCTGGCGATGCAGGCGGGCTCTTTCGAGCGAGCATCGGGCCACGTCGAAGTGGACGAGACGTTCATCGGCGGCAAAGCCCGCAACATGCACATCCGCCGCCGCCGCGAGCGGATCACCGGGACCGGCGGCAAGGACAAGATCGCCGTCGTCGGCGTTCTCACCCGTGGCGGGCGCATCCAGACGCAGATCATCCCCGACCGCCGACGCCCGACCCTGCAAGCCCTCGTCCGGCAGCACGTCCTCCCCGGCTCGAACATCTACACCGATGCTCTGGGCTCGTATCGCGGGCTCGACGGCGACTACACCCATGCCGTCGTCGATCACGCCCGCGAGTACGTCGATGGGGCAGTCCACACGAACGGCGTCGAGAACTTCTGGGCGCTCCTGAAGCGGGGCCTGAAGGGCACCTACATCAGCGTCGAGCCGTTCCACCTGTTCCGGTATCTCGACGAGCGAGCCTTCACGTTCAACGAGCGCGACCGGCGCGATCTGGGCCGGTTCTTGCTGGTGCTCGCGCAGGCGGTGGGCCGGCGAGTGACGTGGGCCGAGTTGACCGGGAAGGCGCACCAAGCGAAAGGCGCGGCGGCGATCTAGGGGGCCGTTGCCCCGCGCTTCTTGACCGCCTCGCGCTTCGCGGCGGCGTCGATCTCGGCCTTCGGGACGGACACGAGCCGTTTCGTCAGATCCATGAACCGCTCGAACGGCGGTAGATCGTCGGGCTGCTTCGCGTCCTCCCGGATGCGAGCCGCGAGCGTCTTGCGCATGGCCGGAGTCTACGCCTCGACCTGAACGTCCTCGACCGGCCATGGCACGGTGTCGGGGTCCCGGTTCTCGAGCTGCGCGGACGCCCATTCGTTCTCCGGGCACGCCCATACAACCAGAAACCGTTCGCCCGGGACGACTTCCGAGGTCGCAATCCGTACCAACGGCCCCGTGAGGCTTTGAACGGTGATTCGGTCGCCGGGATGGACCTGTGGCAGCGAAAGACTCATGGGCTTCCTCCTTCCCACACCATATCCACCGCCACAAATTGAATCCGATTCGCAACGTTGAGTGGCACCGCACGCCGCTACGCTGTCCGGCAAGTGGCACCGCACGGAGGCGATGATGGACCAAGAGGCAGCCGGAACTGGTAGTGGCGCGACGGTCGTGCCACCGTACATGCCCTTCAAGACGTTCACCAACCTGCTCGTCCGAATGGCCGAACAGGGTGTCCCCCGGCGGATCGACGCGGGCTACCTGAACAGTATGTCCGGTGGGACTCGGGCCCAGCTCATGGGTGGGCTGAAGTGGTTCGGGCTCATTGATGCCGAGGACCATCCGCAGCCCGGTCTGAAGGCGCTCGTAGAGGCGCGGGACAGCAGGCCGCAGGCGGTCGCCGCGTTGTTCAAGGACAAGTACGACTGGGCTCTCGCGCTCGGGAATGACCGGGCCACTCAGGACGAACTGGACGCCGCGTTTCGCGATCGCGGCGTCACCGGCTCGACTATGAGGAAGGCTTCGGCCTTCTTCCTTCAGGGGGCCCAGTACGCGGGCTTGCCGGTGAGCCCGTTCTTCAAGAAGGCCCGCGAGGCTCCGGTAGGCAGGCGCCGGAGGCCAGCAGGACCGAAGGCAGACCGCGGCACGGTCACCAAGGAGGATCAGAAGCCACCGAAGCCGACCGACGAGAAGCCCCGCGTGGACGAGTCCTGGCAGGAGCGGATCGAGCCCGTGGTCCTCGAATGGCTGAAGCGCATCCCGGCGAAGGGCACGCCGTGGCCGAAGGCCGATCGCAACACGTGGAATGCCGTCCTCATGGCGATGCTGGACGGCATCCATGCCAAGGAGGACGCCGGGAAATAGATGAGGGTCGGGGCCGTGAGTCGGCCATCGGCCCGGTTGATCCGAAGCCCGCGACACCGGGGCCGAGGTTTCGGCGCTACAGCCCCGGCGTCGCCAAGTCCCAAGGAGATCGCATGCCGGAGAGAGAACTCCGAGCAGCGGCGTCTGGGTGGAAGCCGCTTCCGCCATGGCGTCCGCTGCTGTCCAAACAGGCGCGGCCCCTCGCGGGGCCATCCCGGCGTTGAACCCTACCAGACTCCCCAGGCCGGGAAACCCCAGCAAAGATCGAGGTACCTGATCGTGGCAAAGGTCTATCCCTATCACTCGACGTCGCCCGAGGACATGCAGCGTCAGCGGTACGTCCATCACGACCACGACGACTGCGCCGACGGCAAGCGCATCAAGGCGTACAACAAGGTCCAGGGCACCGGCGGGTATCCCCGTTGCGACGAGTGCATCAGGCTCGGGTAGCGCGCAGCCACACGAGCTCCCAGCGCGGGCCGACCGGCTCGCCATCCTCAATGGTCCAGACGCGGCGTAGGGCGTAGAGCCGTAGGCCGATCTCGTCGGACCCCAAGAGTGCAGCGGACAAGGCGCGGAAGCCCTCGTATCGCTGCCCGTGGAAGCGAACGGCGGGTTCGGGGTAGGTATGCCCCGGCCCGCCTTCGCACGACTCGTAGGTCTCGATCCCCGCAGCTCGAAGCACCCGGACCGCGGCGGCGATCCCCGCATCCAGCCCTTCGATCGCGGCCAGCCTGTCACGCACCGGCATCATAGTGTGTCAACGTAGTTATTGCCCTGATCACGGTCTGCCCGAGCTCGTCGCTCGCGGGGATGCCGTCGACGACGCCGCAGCCGCGATAGAGGACGGCGTCCGCCGTGAACGGCCCGACGCCGGGCAGCTCGCGGAGTGCCGCGAGGGCGTCCGCCGGTGGCATCGCCCGGAGCCGCTCCGTGTCCAGTCGGCCGTCGAGCGCCGCCTGGGCCAACGCGTGGAGGCGACGGACCTTCTCGGCGTTGAGGCCCGGCGCCGCGTCCAGCTCGAGGAGCCGGGCCGGCCGCGGGAACGCCGGGACCGGCACGCCCGCGATCGTCGGCCGGTCGCCGAGCCGGTCGGCCAGGCCACGCTTGATGACCGCCGACTGGCGGCGCGAGATCCGCTGCCCGATGACGAACGACGTGACGGCCTCGTACGCCGAGTAGAAGCAGACGGGCCGCAGGTACTCGTGCTCCCGTTGCAACCGGCCCACGATCGGATCGCGCTCGCCGACGGCCGGCCAGCCGGATCCGTCGTGGTCGAGCGACAGGCAGCGGGCCGCCTGGCGGAGCGCCGGATCGAGCAGCCCGTCCGGGGCGTCCGTGCGGCCGCGGACCACGCCGCCGGCGTCCTGCCAGAGCTCGATCGCGGCGCTCTCGTCGGTGCCTTCGACCGGGAACGCCAGGGTGATCGAGCCGGCGCCGACGGCCCCGCCGCCGATTCCGGCCGGGAAGCCGCCCGCGAAATCCCGGGCGGCGGCGAGGCTGAAGGGCCCACGAGGCTGGATCGAGACGTCGGCCACGGCCGCCAAGGATAGGGATTCGGGCCCCGACGCTCCCTACAATCCGGCCGATGTCGGGGAGGGAGGCCATCGCGCCGAGCCAGCCGGCGTCGGATTCGATCACCGGCCTCGGGCGCACGACGGGCGGCGAGCGGATCCGGGCGTTCGACCTCGCGAGGGGCCTGGCGATCCCGTTCATGATCTTCGTCCACATCCTGTGGCACTGGGGCGCCCCGGACACCTGGGGCAGCCCGGTCGGCCTGCTGATCAGCTTCATGGCCGGCCCGACCGCGGCGCCGACGTTCATGTTCCTGATGGGCGCTTCGCTGGCGTTCTCGTCGCGCCCGACCTTCGCCCGGCTCGCCGCGCGAGGCCTCTGGCTCGTCGTGCTCGGCTACGTCCTGAACTTCGCCCGCGGCGTGATCCCGTTCGTGCTCGGCACGAACGCGGGCGTCATCACGGCCCAGCAGGTCGCGCCGTTCACGCCGTGGTGGCTGGCGACGACGGTCGACATCCACCACATGGCGGGCCTGTCGCTCGTGGCGATCGCCATCCTGCGGACACGATCGAACCCCGGCTGGCTGTGGGTCGGGCTCGGTGGCGCGATCGTGCTCGCCGCACCGTGGCTGCGGACGCTCCAGTTCGGCACGCCGCTCCTGGATGCGCCGCTGACGCCGATCCTCGGGTCGGCCCCGAACGTCTACTACGCCGTCGTCCCGTGGCTGCTCTTCCCGCTCGTCGGGACGGTGTTCGGGACGATCCTGCGGCGCGCGCCGGACCGGCGCCGGGTCTTCCGCCAGGGCGGCCTGCTCGGACTCGGTCTGATCGTCATCGCGATCCCGCTACTCCTGGTCCAGCAGCCGAGCTTCGACGTGATCACGTACTGGCGCGAGCCGCTGTCGTTCGCGGTCGCGATCGTCGGGATCATCCTGGCGTGGCTGCTCCTCTGCGAGCTCGTGACGCGACGTCCCTGGATCGACCGCCGCCTCGGGATCGTCTACGCCTGGAGCGACCGCGTCCTGCCGATGTACTTCACCCACTGGATCCTGGTCGGGTGGGGCATCGGGATCGTGGGGTTCCGGGACATGGAGCTCGGACCGGTCCTGATCGCGATGGTCGTGACGCTGTACCTGACCTGGAAGCTGTCGCCGCTCGCGGCCGGCCTCGAGCGGACGCCCCGCTGGCTCGTCCGGCTCCTGTCCTGGCGCGCCGCGCCGGCCCTGGAGGCCCCAGCGACCGCGACCTGACCGCTGCCTACAATCGGGCGGATGGCTGCCTACCTCGATCACGCCGCCACGACGCCGCTGCGGGCCGAGGCGCTGGAGGCCATGCTGCCGTTCCTCGGCGGCACGTTCGGCAACCCGTCCTCGCCGCATCGCCAGGGTCGCGCGGCCCGGTCGGCGCTCGACGAGGCGCACGAGCGGATCGCGGCCGCCATCGGCGCCACCGCCCGTGAGGTCGTCATCACGAGCGGCGGCACGGAGGCCCTCAACCTCGCGCTGAAGGGCGCCGCCTGGGCGGGCAAGGCCCGCGGCCACCGGATCCTCACGTCCGCCGTCGAGCACCACGCGGTCCTCCATCCGCTCCAGCAGCTCGAGAAGTTCGGGTTCGAGATCGTCGAGCTGCCGGTCGACCGATACGGCCGGGTCGATCCCGAGCAGGTCGAAGCCGCGTTGACCGAGCGAACGATCCTCGTCGCGATCCAGCACGCGAACAACGAGGTCGGCACGGTCCAACCGATCGCGGCGATCGGCGCCATCGTCCGGTCCAGGGGCCCGAAGGGCTGTCTCTTCGCGATCGATGCGATCGCCTCGGCGCCGCACCTGCCGATCGACGTCGAGACGCTCGGCTGCGACCTCCTCGCGATCGCCGCCCACAAGCTCGACGGCCCGAAGGGCGCCGGCGCCCTGTACGTCCGGCGCGGGACGCACATCCTGTCCCAGCAGCAGGGCGGGACCCAGGAGCGCTACCGGCGCGCCGGCACGGAGGACGTCGCGGCCGCCGTAGGCATGGGTGTCGCGGTCGAGCTGGCTGTCGCCGAGCGAGATGTCGTCGCGCGCCGTGTCCGCAAGCTGCGGGACCGGCTGAAGAGCGCGGTCCTGGCCGTCGACGGCGTCGAGCTGACCGGCCACCCGAGGGACCGGCTGCCGTCGATCCTGTCCGTCGTCGCGGCCGAGTCGGACGGCGCCGCCGTCGTCATCAAGCTCGACCTTGCTGGGATCGCCGCGTCCATCGGCTCGGCCTGCACAACCGGCTCGACCGACCCGTCCCACGTCCTCACGGCCATGGGCTACCCGGACGAGGAGGCCCGCGGGGCGCTCCGCTTCTCGCTCGGCCGGGCGACGACCGAGGCCGAGATCGACGAGGCGATCGCGGTCGTCCCGCGGATCCTCGGCGAGATCCGGGCCGGCGCGGCGGCGATGGCGGCGGAGACCGCGTCGGCGGCCGTTGGTGTCGTCAGCGGGGCGGGACGGTGAGCCGGACCCTCGTCGCGATGTCGGGCGGCGTCGACTCGTCCGTCGCCGCGGCCCTCCTGGCCGGTCGGGGCGAGGAGGTCGTCGGGGTCTGGATGCGGCTCCACGACGTCGCTGACACGGTCTCCGAGTTCAGGAAGAGCTGCTGCTCGCTCGACGCGGCCGAGGACGCCCGGCGCGTCGCGGGCCAGCTCGGGATCCCGTTCTACGTCCTGAACCTCGAGCGCGAGTTCGGGGACGGCGTCCTCGAGCCGTTCCTCGGGGCCTACCTCGAGGGGCGGACGCCGAGCCCCTGCATCGACTGCAACACGACGGTGAAGTTCGGGGCGCTCCTCGGCCGGGCGCGCCACCTGTACGACTGCGACGCCGTGGCGACGGGCCACTATGCCCGGCGGGTCGAGGCCGGCGACGGCTCCGTCCAGCTCCATCGGGCCCGCGACGAGGCGAAGGACCAGACCTACTTCCTGTACGGCCTGCGCCAGGACCAGCTCGCCGACGCGCGGTTCCCGCTCGGCGAGCTCACGAAGCCGGAGGTCCGGGCGATCGCCCGTTCGCTCGGGCTGGCGACCGCCGACAAGGCCGAGAGCCAGGGCGTCTGCTTCATCCCCGACGGCGACGTCCGCGGGGCCCTGCGAACGCGGGCGGGCTGGGCGCCCGAGCCGGGCCCGATCGTCGACGCGGGCGGCGAGCGGGTGGGGGAGCACGGCGGGGCCGCGGGCTACACGATCGGGCAGCGGACGGGTCTCGGGGTCGCCCTCGGCGAGCCGCGCTATGTCTCGCGCGTCGATCCCCGCTCGAACACGATCGTCCTCGCCAGGCGGCAGGACCTCGAGACGTCCACCCTCGAGCTGGAGGACGCCCGGTTCGTCGCCGACGAGCCACCGGGGGAGGCGTTCCGGGCGGAGGTCCGGGTGCGCCACCGCGGAGCGCTGACCGCCGGCACGGTTCGTCGGACCGGCCACGGCTGGACGGTCGAGCTCGATGCTCCCGTCTGGGCGGCTGCCCCCGGGCAGGCCGCCGTGCTGTACACCGGCGATCGCTGCCTCGGCGGCGCGCGGATCGCCAGCGCCGTCCCGGCCGCGGTCAGCGCCGCGTGATCGGTCCGGCGGTCGTCCTCGCGGCGATCTTCGCGAGCTTCCACACCTCCGCGTACGTCTTCGTCCGCGGCCGCGTCGGCGCCCGCCTGCCCCTCGTGCTCGTGGCCGCGTTCCTCGGCGCCTGGGCCGGCGACGCCCTCGCCGGGGCGCTCGGCGTGGATCCGATCCGAATCGGCGACTTCCACGTCCTCGCTGCCTCGGCCGTCGCCTGGATCGGCATCGGCTTCGTCGCCCTGATCTCGGTGATGGCGCCCGCCCGCCGGGTCGCGGCGGCGTCGTCGGCAACGACGACGTCGACGGCCACGACCTCGCGCGAGCCGCTGAGCCCGAGATGAACCGCCTGCCGTTCCAGCGCCCCTCGGCAGCCCCATCGACCCGTCGCTCGATCCTCGACGACGAGCGCTTCGTTCGCGGCCTCACGATCGGCGCCCTGATCGGCGCGGCGATTGCCGGCTCGACGCTCTGGACCCGCCTGCGCCGGGCGACGACCCCTGACCGGGAGGCCGGAACCGCCCGCGACTGACCTGTCCGGCGGGAGCCCTCGGCTACCATTCCGGTGATGCCGAATCCCGATCAGGCGCGCGATCCGCGCATCACGTCCCTCTCCTCGGCCGAGATCCGCCGGCGCTTCCTGGAGTTCTTCGAGGAACGCGGCCACACGATGGTGCCGAGCGGCAGCCTCGTGCCCGCGGGCGACCAGACGCTCCTCTTCGTGAACTCGGGCATGGTCCCGTTCAAGGACGCCCTGACCGGTGCCGAGAGGCGGTCCTACAACCGCGCCGTGAACTTCCAGCGCTGCCTGCGGGTGGCCGGCAAGCACAACGACTTCGAGGAGGTGGGCCGCTCGCCGAACCACCACACCCTCTTCGAGATGCTCGGCAACTGGAGCTTCGGCGACTACTTCAAGCGCGAGGCGATCCACTGGGCGTGGGAGTTCATGACCCGCGACCTCGGGATCCCGGCGGACCGGCTCGCCGCGACGGTCTACTCGACGGACGACTTCGCCGAGGGTGTCTGGCTCAAGGAGATCGGGCTGCCGCGGAACCGCGTCCAGCGCTGGGGCGACTTCCCGAACGGCGACGAGAAGAACTGGTGGCGGATGGCCGACATCGGCCCGTGCGGGCCGTGCTCGGAGATCCACTACGACCGCGGGATCGAGTACAGCGAGGGCGACTTCTGCGTCCCCGACCACTCGGAGATCTGCCCCCGCTGGCTCGAGGTCTGGAACCTCGTCTTCATGGAGTTCGAGCTCCATCCCGACCGGTCGCTGACGCCGCTGCCGGCACCCGGCATCGACACGGGCATGGGCCTCGAGCGCATCACCCGGGTCATGCAGCAGGTCGGCTCGAACTACGACACCGATCTCTTCGCCCCGATCCACGCCAAGATGCGAGAGCTGCTCGGCCACGACCCGGAGAGCTTCGAGGCGGAGCGCTTCAGCTACCAGGTCATCGCCGATCATTCCCGGGCGATCACGTTCCTGCTCGCCGACGGGGTGAGCCCCTCGAACGAGGGCCGCGGCTACGTGACCCGCCGGATCCTCCGGCGCGCCGTCCGGCACGGCCGGCTGCTCGGCCGGAAGGAGCCCTTCCTCGCCGAGACGGCGAAGGTCGTCATCGACACGATGGCCGAGGCCTATCCCCATCTCCGCGAGCACGAGCGCTCGATCCTCGGGGGCATCGCCCGCGAGGAGACCCAGTTCATCCGGACGCTCGAGGCGGGCACGAACCTCCTCGAAGAGGCGCTCATCCCGCTGACCTCGAACGAGCGGGTCGTTGGCCGCCAGGCAGACGCGCTCCCATCCGGCGTCCCCCGGCTCCCGGGCGACGTCGCGTTCAAGCTCCACGACACGTACGGGTTCCCGATCGATCTCACGATCGAGCTCGCCGCCGAGTACGGCGTCGGCGTCGACCGGGGCCGGTTCGAGGAGCTGCTCCAGGAGCAGCGCGACCGGAGCCGCGCGGGGACGAAGGCCGATCTCCGGCGGCAGGCCGAGGCCACGGCGCTCTATGGCGCGATCCAGGCCCGGACCGGCGACACCACCTTCGTCGGCTACGAGGCGACGACGGCCGAGGCCAGGGTCGTCGCAATCATCCGCGACGGCATCGAGTACGAGACGCTCGAGGCCAAGGGCGACGAGGAGCTCCGGACCGAGGCCCGAGCCGCCGCCGAGGTCATCCTCGACCGGACGCCGTTCTACGCCGAGGGCGGCGGTCAGGTTGGCGATCGCGGCGTCCTGCTCGGCCCGAATGGCACCGTCGTCTTCGACGTCGAGGACACGCAGCGGGTGGCCGGCACGCAGGCGGCCGGGCTCATCGTCATGCGCGGGACGCTGCGCGGCCGGCTGGCCGTCGGCGAGACCGTCAGCGCTTCGGTCGACGCGGAGCGGCGGGCCGCCACGATGCGCAACCACACAGGGACGCACCTGCTCCACCGCGCCCTCCGGAACGTCGTCGGCGACACGGCGAAGCAGGCTGGCTCGCTCGTCTCGCCGGACTATTTCCGGTTCGACTACCCCTTCGATCGGGCGCTCAACGCCGACGAGCGGCGGTCGATCGAGGACGAGGTCCGGCGGATCGTCCGCGAGGACCGGCCGGTCACCGTCGAGCACCTGCCCATGGCCATCGCCATCGAGCGCGGCGCCGACGCGCTCTTCGACGAGAAGTACGGCGAGACCGTCCGGACGGTGCGGGTTCGGGACTACAGCTTCGAGCTGTGTGGCGGAACGCACGCGGACGCGTCCGGCCAGGTCGGAAGCTTCGTGATCACCGGCGAGCGGAGCATCGGCTCGGGCATGCGCCGGATCGAGGCGCTGACCGGTGCCGGCGCGGACGCGTACCTGCGGGCGCGCTCCGAGGCGCTCGAGCGCGCCGCCGAGGCCGCCGGCGCGCTGACTTCCGACGGCCTGCCGGACCGGATCGCCGCGCTGCAGGCGGAGCTGAAGGATGCGAGGCGGCGCCTCAAGGCGGGCGGCGGCGCCGGCGCCGGGATCCCGCGCCCCGTCGAGCTCAGGGATCGCGTCGAGTCGTTCGACGGCGTGTCGCTCGTCACGCTCGCCGCGCCGTTCGAGTCCACCGAGGCGATGAAGGGCTACGCGAAGGACCTGCGATCCGCGCTCGGCACGAACGTCGTGGCCCTCGCCCTCGATGCCGACGAGCCACAGGTCTTCGTGACCGCCGACGAGACCGCCGTCGCGAAGGGCGTCTCGGCCGGTGAGCTCGTGAAGCTTGCCGTCGGCCCGATCGGCGGCAAGGGCGGCGGCCGGCCCGAGATGGCGCAGGGCCGGGGGACGAACCGCCAAGGCGTCGGCGCCGCGCTCGAGGCGGTCCGGACAGCGGTTCGCGAGGCCGCGGGCTGACCCGGAGCGGATGACCCTGCTGCGACGCCTCTGGGGCCGGGACGGGACCGACGAGGCCCTGACCGCGTGCACTGCCCTCGATGTCGGGACCGAGTTCGCGAAGGCGCTCGTCTTCGAGATCGACGAGGAGCATCACGGCCGGGTCAGGGGCGTCGGCCGGAAGCGCCAGGGTCTCGCCCACATGCAGTCGGGGACCGTCGCGGACATCTCGGCCGTCGTCGACAACTGCGCGGTCGCGCTCCAGGAAGCCGAGGAGATGGCCGGGTTCCGCCCCAGCCAGGTCGTGATCGGCATCGCCGGCGAGCTCGTCAAGGGGTTCACGACCGTCCACGACCAGCAGCGAGTCCGGTCCGACGCGCCGATCACCGAGGGCGAGCTCGGCAAGCTCATCGAGGGCGTGCAACGCCAGGCGATCCGCGAGGCCGAGCGATCGGTGACGTGGGAGACCGGCCTGCCCAGCGTCGACGTCAGGCTCGTCCACGCGGCGGTGGTCGGTGCCTGGATCGACGGCTACGCGGTGACCAACCCGGTCGGGTTCCAGGGCCGGAACGTCCGGATCGCGATCTTCGACGCGTTCGCGCCGCTCGTCCACCTCGGCGCCCTGCAGACCGTCGCCGTGAAGCTGGACCTCGAGCTCGTCGCGGTCGTCGCCGAGCCCTATGCGGTCGCCCGGGTCCTCGATTCGGAGCAGGTCCGCCAGGGCGGGGCGCTCTTCATCGACGTCGGCGGCGGCACGACCGACGTCGCGCTGGTCCGCCAGGGCGGGATCGAGGGGACGCGGATGTTCGCCCTCGGAGGACGGGCGTTCACGAAGTCGATCGCCGATCGGCTGGACCTGCCGTTCCCGCGGGCCGAGGCGCTGAAGGTCGACTACGCCCGGGGCATCGCCGGCGACCGGGCGGCCGAGGTTCGCCAGATCATCGCGGACGACGTCGCGGTCTGGGCAGCCGGGGTCGAGCTCGTGCTCGAGGAGCTGGCCGCCGGCGACCTCCTGCCGGGCCGGATCCACATCTGCGGTGGCGGCTCGCGGCTGCCCGAGATCCGCGACGCGCTCGCCGCGGAGGGCTTCGCCCGACGCCTGCCGTTCGCCCGGCCGCCCGAGGTCTCGATCCTCGAGCCCAACCAGATCGAGACGATCCGCGACGACACCCACCTGCTGGAGAACCAGCAGGACGTGACGCCGATGGGCCTGGCCTACCAGGCGATCGAGCTGGGCACCTCCACGAGCGTCCTCGACGGCTCGCTCCGCCGGGTCGTCCGGTCGATGCGGATCTGAGGGCGACCCCATGACGGACACGCCGATCCTGTACCTCGACGCCGACGACGAGATCACGTCGGCGGCGGCACGGATCCGGGATACCGACGCCGAGCGGATGGCGCTCGTCCTGCCGTACGGCTCGCGACTCGCGACGTCGCGGATCAACTTCAGGCTCCTTGCCCGCGAGGCCGCCGACCGGGGCAAGATCATCGAGATCGTGGCCGCGGACGCGTCGGCCCGAGCCCTGGCGATGACGGCCGGACTGGCCGTCCACCCGTCGGTGTCGGCGTTCGAGGCGGGTGCGACCGCCGCGACGGCCCCAAGCGCCGCGACCGAGGCCGTTCCGACGCCGGTGGCCACGTCAGCTGACGCCCCGACGAGCGCGATCCTCGTGCCGAAGGCCGGGTCGACACCGGTGCCGGTCGTCGGCCGCGCGCGACCCCCGATGCGACCCCGGACGGCGGCGGGCATCGCCATCGCGCTGCTGGTCGTGCTCGTCATCCTCGGGCTCGCCGCGTTCACCGTCCTGCCGTCGGCGACGATCACCCTGTCGCCGTGGTCGGAGACGATCGGTCCGCTCACCGCCGATATCGTGGCCGACCCGACCGCGACCGTGGCCGACCCGACGACCCTGACCGTGCCAGCGACCCGCCTCACGTTCCCGCTGGCCGTGCTGCAGACGTTCCAGGCGACCGGGTCGAACGTGACCGAGACGAACGCCACCGGCAGCGTGACGTTCCAGAACTGCGACACCGGTGGCAACGTCACGATCCCGGCGGGCGCGCGGGTCGCGACCGCCAACGGGATCGGCTTCATCACCCAGTCGAAGGTGATGATCCGACGGGCCCTGGTCTTCCCGTTCTCGTGCCGGACCGGCAGCGTCAGCGTCGTCGCCCAGAGCCCTGGCACCGATGGCAATGTCCCGGCCGGCGCGATCACCAAGATTCCTCCTGGCTACGACCCGATCGTGCTCACGGTGACGAACCAGAACCCGACGACCGGCGGCACGCACACCGACCTGCCGCAGATCACGCAGGGTGACGTCGACGGCGCCATCGCAACCCTCACGGCGGCCCTCTCCACGTCCCTCGACCAGCAGATCGCGACGGCGACGAACGTGCCGCCCGGCACGACGCTGTACCTGGGCACGAAGCAGCTGGGCACGGCCACGCCGACGATCGATCCGACGACGCTCGTCGGCCTGATGCAGGCGTCGTTCGACCTGGGGCTGAATGCGCAGGGAACGGTCCTCGGCGTCGACTCGAGCGCCGTGAAGGCGATCGCGAAGCAACGGCTGCAGGCGCAGCTGAAGCCGGGCTGGACGCTCGATCCGGCATCCATCTCGATCGACGCCGGCAACCCATCCGTGGTCGGGTCCGTGGTGACCTTCCACGCCTCCATGACCGGCACGGAGACGCCGACGATCGACCAGCAGGCCCTCCTCTCGCAGCTCGAAGGGCTCGGCGCGCCGGAGGCTCGCGCCAAGCTCGCCGACCTCGGACAGGCCGACCTCCAGCTCTGGCCGGGCTGGGTCACCACGATCCCGTCGAACGCAAGCCGGGTGACGCTCACGATCGGCAGCCCGGTGCCGCTGCCGTCACCGACGCCGTGAGCGGCCCGCTCCTGGGCATCGACCTCGGGGAGCGCCGGATGGGACTCGCCATCGCCGACGCCGACGGCCTGGCCGCCCGGCCGCTCGCCACCGTCCGCCGCGGCCGCACGCTCGACGAGGACCTCGAGACGATCGGCGGCGTCGCGCGAGAGCAGCGGGTCGGCGAGCTGATCGTCGGGCTGCCGCTCGAAGCCTCCGGCGGCGAGGGGCCGATGGCCGCCGCCGCCCGGGCGTGGGCAGCCGGCATCGCCGACGGCCTCGGATTGCCGGTGAGCCTTCGCGACGAGCGGCTCACGAGCCACGTCGCCGAGCAACGCCTCGGCCCGATGCCGCGCGGCCGCTGTGGTGGACCGCCGTCGAAGACGCAGCGGGAGCGGTATCGTGCGCGCGTGGATCGTGAGGCCGCGGCGATCATCCTCCAGGACGAGCTCGAGGCGCGTCGCGCCCGATGACGATCCGAAGCGGTCGCGGGCCGCGCGATCGCTCCGACACCGGATCCAACGGCAGCGGGATGCCGGTCTGGCGAGCCTCGAACGGCCGAGGCGGCCCACCGGTCGACGCCCGGCCCGACCGTCGCAACGGTGAGGGGCGTCGGGGCCTGCCCGGGCCGCTGAAGTTCCTCGTCTTCGGCGGCGCCCTCGCGGGGATCGTCCTCGTCGCCCTGCTGACGGCGTTCCGGCCCCTGATCAGCGCCGGGGTGGTGGCGTGGGCCTGGGACAACCCGGGCGCGATCACCCGGTTCCAGTTCGTGGCCGACTTCGTCCGCGACGACCTCGACGGGTCCCTGACCGCGACCGCTGGCACGAACGACCAGGAGATGGCCTTCGACGTTGTGCCGGCCGACACGATCTACACCCTCGCGCCGCGGCTCCAGCAGGGCGGGTTCATCGCGAGCCAGCGAGCGTTCCTGTACACGGCCCTCTTGACCGACCTCGGCGACAAGCTGCAGGCCGGCACGTTCGTCCTGAAGCAGGACATGACGCCTGCCCAGGTCGTGGCTGCCCTCGTCCAGGCGAAGGTCACCCTGACGACGGTCAACGTGACATTCCGGGAGGGGATCCGCCTCGAGCAGCAGACCGCCCTGCTGCAGACGATCCAGTCGGGGGTCGACCCCCAGGACTTCTACAACCTCGCGAAGCACCCGACGCCCGACATCCTCGCCGCCAACCCATGGCTCCAGGCGTCCGGGCTGCCCCAGGGTGCGAGCCTCGAGGGCTTCCTCTACCCGGCGACGTACACGCTGATCACGTCGGTCAGCGGTGGGCCGTTCCACGTCACGACCGCCAAGGACCTCATCCAGATGGAGCTCGACAAGTTCCAGTCGGCGGTCGGCCCCGACCGGGAGAACGTGCCCAAGGCGCGGGGGATGAACTTCTACCAGATCGTCACGCTCGCCTCGATCGTCCAGCACGAGACAGCCCAGCCGAGCGAGAAGCCGCTCGTGGCGGGCGTCTACCAGAACCGCCTCGACAAGCTCGACGGGTTCGCGCCGCTGATGGGCTCCGAGCCGACGGTCATCTACGCGGTCGACACCGCCAACCTCCGCAAGATCGACTTCTCGCAGTGGCAGACCTACTACTTCTGGAACAGCATCAAGACGAAGATCGTCGACGTGCAGGTGCCGAAGGACCTGCAGGGCTACCAGACGTACCAGGTCACCGGGCTGATCCCCGGGCCGATCTCCAGCCCGACGACGGAGGACATCGACGCCGCCCTGAACCCGGACACCCAGGCCGGCTACCTGTACTTCTTGGCGGTCCCGAATACGGGCACGAACGTCTTCGCCAAGACGCTCGCCGAGCAGAACGCGAACATCAAGAAGTACTACCCGAACGGCTTCTGAGCTGACGATGCCAACCGAGGTGATCGGGCTCCGCCGCGCCGCCGAGTGGCCCCACCCCGCCGATTTCACCCCGCCGCCAACCGCGGCCCAGCGCGAGCGCTGGCTCGAGGCCGATCGGGTCGCGCGCCCGGAGCGCCGCCGGCTCCTCCGGGAGACGATGGCCGCGCACGGCGTCGACGGCTACTTCGGCGTCCGCTGGGAGCACATGCGCTACCTCGGCGGGCTGCCGTTCGACGAGCGCGAGGTGGCCGGATCCGGAGACTCCGGCAAGTTCCTCGTGACGATGGACGAGTCGATCATCCTCGCCGACAGCCGCTACACGATCCTCGTCGAGCGGGAGGCCCCGGACTCCCGCATCTTCGAGTGCTACAACGCGCTGGCCGATCGCTGGGCCGACCTCATGGCGGAGTCCGGCCTGCGCCGGGTCGCGATCGAGGCGATGACGATCCCGCACCTGACCTGGGAGCGGCTCGCCGCGGCCGCCCCGAACGTCGAGCTGGTCCCGATCGACGGCTGGGTGGAGGACCAGCGCCAGCACAAGGAAGCAGCCGAGCTGGAGCGCGTCGCCGCTGCCAGCGCGGTCGCCGACCGCGCGCTGGCGTCGCTCCTGCCCTCGATCCGGCCGGGCGTCACGGAGCGCGATCTGGCCCTCGATCTCGAGTGGCGGATGCGGACCGGCGGGGCGAACCAGCTGGCGTTCGAGGTGACGGTCCTCGCCGGCGCCGAGGCGGCCCTGCCGCACGGCCAGCCCGGGCTCCGCCCGGTGACGACCGGCCAGGTGCTGCTGTTCGACTTCGGGGCCGAGGTCGAGGGCTACCGCAGCGACATGACGCGGACGCTCATGGTCGGCGAGCCGACCCGGCACAACGCCGACGTCTACTCGGTCGTGCACCGCTCGCAGGAGGTCGTGTTCGACGCGCTGTACGAGGCGGTCCCGAAGGCCCAGCGGGGCGAGCCGCTGCCCGCCGGCCGGGCGATGGACGGGCTGGCCCGCCAGGCGATCGAGGTCGACGGCCGCTTCCCGGTCTACGGCCACGGCCTGGGCCACGGGATCGGCATCGCGACCCACGAGCTGCCCGGCCTGGGCCGGCGCAGCCCGGACGTGCCGCTGCCGAGGCGCACGGTCTTCTCGGTCGAGCCGGGGATCTACATCGAGGGCGACACGGGTGTCCGGATCGAGGACCTCGTCGTGATCGACGTCGACGCCGGCCGCTTCGAGCGGGTCACGAACTTCCCCCGCGACCTGGTGATCGTCGGGGAGTAGCACCGGGTTCGGGGCGGACCCTCGGCTACAATCGGTGACCCCAAGCCCAAGAGGACCCGATTCCCCATGATCAGCACCGGCGAGCTGCGCAAGGGCGTCGCGATCGAGCTCGATGGCGACCTCTGGCAGATCCTCGACTACCACCACATCAAGATGGGCCGCGGCTCGGCCCAGGTCCGGATCACGCTCCGCAACATCAAGCGTGGCCAGACGATCGAGCGCTCGTTCCAGGCCGGCACGAAGTGGCCGCGAGCCTCGATGGAGCGGCGGCCGGTCCAGTTCCTCTACCGCGACGGCGACGACTTCCACTTCATGGACACCGACACCTACGACCAGTTCGCCCTCCGCGCGGAGCAGCTCGGCGACACCGTCCAATACCTGAAGGACGGGATGCTCGTCGATCGGACCTCGTACCAGGGCGAGACTATCGGCGTCGAGCTGCCAGTCACGGTCGACCTGGCGGTCGTCTCGACCGAGCCCGGCTTCGCCGGTGACACGGCCCAGGGCGCCCGGAAGCCGGCCACACTCGAGACGGGCCTGACCGTCTCGGTGCCGCTGTTCGTCAGCGAGGGCGACACCGTCCGCGTCGACACGCGGACCGGGGAGTACCAGACCCGGGTCTAGACCCGAGCCGTGTCGGCCCGGGTCAGGTGAGCTGGCCCGCGACCGGGTCCAGCAGCCAGAGGGCCGCGCCGATGACGGCGCTGATCACGAGGATCGTCGTGAAGAGGCGGCGCCGGAGGGCGCGCCCGACCTGACCGTCGGCTCGCCGGCCGAGGCGCCTGCGCACGTCGAGCAGCGGCTCGAGCGCGTCCCCCGGCGAGGATCGGCCGTCCGCCATCCGCCGCCGGACCTCGGCTGCCGCGATCCCGACCTCGGCCCGGAGTCGATCGTCGCCGTCGGCTGGCTGGAGCCCGTCGGCCGCGGCCCGCAGGGACGCCAGGTCGCCCGGGCCGCCGGAGCGCCAGTCGACGTCGTCGAGGGCATGGGCTCGCTGCCAGTGCTCCTCCGGCGTGTCGTCCGGCAACCGCTCGGCCGTTGCCCGAGCCTCGTCGAACCGCGCGGCGAGTAGCAGGACCTCGACGCGGATCCAGCGGTTGTCCGGCGTCTCCGGATGAGCCGCGAGCCAGGCATCGGCATCGGCCGGCCGCGTCGGCACGCCACCCGCGCCGAGGCGGCTCGCCTGTCCGAGCTCCCATTCGCCGAGCCAGCTGAACGCCTCGAACGCCCGGCGGCTGCGGAACGGCATGGCCCGGATGTAGGCCTCGGTGGCCAGCAGCGCCCCGAGGACCACCGCGGCCAGGAAGCCGACCGCCACCGGGAAGCCGAGCGTGCCGGCGGCGAGCGGCACGAAGACCCAGACGACCACGAAGGCGACGAGCGCGGCCAGCTCGGACGTCCCGAACGGCCCGATCCGCCCGGGCTCCCGGATCGCGGCCGCGATGTTGCCGTAGGCCCGTGAACCCGGGTCGCCCGCCGGCGCCGTCGCGACCGGCGCGGGTGCGGCCGGGTCGCCTCGCCGGATGAGCGCGAGGCCGAGGATCACGCCCACGAGGCCGATCGCCAGCCAGCCCGACACCGCGCCCTCGTCGTAGGCCGCGGGATGCGCGACGGCATCGAGCGCCTCGAGCCCGTACAGGACCGTCCATGGAAGAGCCGTGCCCAGCAGCAGCTGGCCCGCCTGGACCCGCCGCCGGCGACGCAAGAGCGACCAGGCCAGGAGCAGGGCTCCGCCGAGGATCGGCCCGCTGATCACGAAGCTGTCGGCGCCGGTGACCAGGAAGATCCCGAAGCACGTGCCACCGAGGACCGTCAGCCCGGCGCTGAAGCGCGATCCGATCGGGATGCCCCGACGGCGCCGGCCGGCGGCGTACAGGACCGCGAGCAGGAAGACGATAGGGATCGCGATCGTGAGGGCGAGCACGACCAGGAGCAGCGTCATCGGGTCCGGCACGGCAGCACGATAGCCGACGAACCTTGGCCGTCGGGACCCCTACGATTGGCCAGATGGACGCGGCGACGACCCTGGCGGAGGCTCCCGGCACGTTCGGCCTGCGCATCCTGAAGGTCAGCGAGGCGACGCGCGCGATCGCGACCCTCGTCCGGTCCGACGAGCTGCTGCGCGACCTCTGGATCGAGGGTGAGGTCGGCCGGGTCACGATCTCGACCGCCGGCCACGCCTACTTCGCGCTGAAGGACGAGCGATCGCAGCTGCAGTGCGTCTGGTTCCGCGACGACCGGGTGCGATCGGCGTTCCAGCCGACGACCGGGCTCCGGATCGTCGTCCACGGTCGGGTGGACCTGTACGAGCCGCAGGGCGCGCTGCAGCTCTACGTGGAGTCGGTCCAGCCGTCCGGCGTCGGCAACCTCGCGCTCCGATTCGAGCAGCTGAAGGCAAAGCTGTCGGCCGAAGGGCTGTTCGATGCGGCGCGGAAGCGGTCGCTCCCGTCGCGACCGGCCGTCGTCGCGGTCGTCACGTCGCCGACCGGGGCCGTCTGGAAGGACGTCTGCACGGTCCTCGCCCGGCGTTGGCCGCTGGTCCGGGTCGTCCTCGTGGCGGCGGCGGTCCAGGGCGAAGGTTCGGCCGACTCGATCGTCCGGGCGCTCCGACGGATCGAGCGGTACGTCGATCTCCTGGCGGGGACCGGGCGGGCGGCCGAGGCGCCCACGGTCACGATCCTCGCTCGCGGCGGCGGCTCGCTCGAGGACCTCTGGTCGTTCAACGACGAGGCGGTCGTGCGCGCGATCGTCGCCCACCCGCTGCCGGTCGTCGCCGGGGTCGGCCACGAGGTCGACGTCACCCTCGCCGATTTCGCGGCCGACGTCCGCGCCCCGACCCCGTCCGCGGCGGCCGAGCTGGTCGTGCCGGACCGGGTCGAGCTGGCCGCCAGCCTCGCCCGCGGCGCGGACCGGATGCACGCCGCCGCGGCCCGTGTGATCGGCGATGCCAGGCGCGAGGTCGACGCCGAGCGACGGGCCCTCGATCATCTTCGGCCACAGGCCCGGCTCGCCGTCGCGCGGGAACGGGCGTCGGACCTCCTTGATCGGGCGACACGGGCGATGCGGCTGCGGATCGGGGAGGGGAGGGCTCGCCAGGAACGGCTCGCCGACGTGCTGCCCGGGCTCGTCTCGGGTCGGCTCTTCGCGGCCCGCGGCACGCTCGCGTCGGCCGGCTCAGCGCTCACCGTCCTCGGCCCGAACGCCACGCTGGAACGCGGCTACGCGATCGTCCGCACCTTGCCGGACGGCGCGATCGTGCGCGACCCCGTCTCGCCCGGCTCCCGGCTCAGCATCCGGGTGGCCCGTGGCGAGTTCCCGGCGACCGCCGAGGGCGCCGAGCGGGATAGGATCGAGCCGTGACCGACACGCTGGATCGTGCGCCGACCCCGGTCGGGGAGCTGTCGTTCGACGACGCCCTGGCCGAGCTCCAGCGGACCGTGGCCGAGCTGGAGACTGGTGGCCAGCCCCTCGAGCGCTCGATCGCCCTGTACGAGCGCGGCGTGGCCCTCCATGAGCGCTGCGCCGCGCTGCTCGCAGCGGCCGAGCTGAAGGTCCAGCAGCTCGTCCAGCGGGCCGGCGGCGCCCTCGAGGCCATCGACGTCCGGCCCGACGAGGCGAGGGAGGCCGAGTGAGCTACGGCGGCCGCGGTCCGATCAACTCGAAGATCCTGGAAGCCCTGACGAGCGCGGAGGCGCAGCCCAACGAGGCCGACGCCGCGGATCGGGCGGCCCTCGACGCGGAGGAGCGCCGCGAGGCCGAGTACGCCGAGGTCGGCCTGCCGGCGCCGGCCCGAGACGTGCGCCGATCGTCCGTCGCCGACCGCATCCGCGCGCTCTTCGGGCGATGACCGACTTCCTCGTCGAGACCACGGACCTCTTGCGGCGGACGCCGGTCGTCCTCGAGGCGCTGCTCGTCGGGATCGACAACGACTGGACCGATACCGCCGATACCGCGAACGGCTGGCGGCCGCGAGACGTGGTCGGCCACCTGATCACGGGCGAGCTGACCAACTGGATCCCGCGGGCAACACGGATCCTCGAGCACGGGACCTCGAAGGCGTTCGATCCATTCGAGCGCGAGGCGATGTTCGAGCGCGACAGGGACAAGCGCCTGGACGACCTGGTCGCGGAGTTCGGCCGGCTCCGCGCCGAGAACCTGGTCCGCATCGCGGACCTCGCGAAGGACGCGGACCTCGATCGGCGCGGGCTCCACCCAGCGCTTGGCGAGGTGACCCTCCGCCAGCTGCTGGCGACGTGGTCCGTCCACGACCTCGACCACGTCGCCCAGGTCTTCGCGGGCATGGCCGGATCGCACGACGCCGATGTCGGTCCGTGGAAGGTCTACTCGGGGATCCTGCTGCGGCGCGACGATCCTGCCGCCGTCCCTCGCTGATCCCGATGCAGGCGTAACCGGAACGACACCGTCCCGGGACTACACTCCCGAGCGGTCGCGCGTCACAGGGCCGAACCGGGACGAGCGATCCCGTTGCTACGGAGCCGTCCGAACGTGTCCTCGATCCTCGCCCGGCTGAACGGTCCGGGCGACCTCCGCGGCCTGTCCGAAGGCCAGCTCGCGGCCCTCGCCGCCGAGATCCGCGAGACGATCATCGCGACGGTCGCCCGCACGGGTGGGCACCTCGGCAGCTCCCTCGGCGTCGTCGAGCTCACGATCGCGCTGCACCGCCTGCTCGACTCACCGCGCGACAAGATCGTCTGGGACACCGGCCACCAGGCCTACGCCCACAAGCTCCTGACCGGCCGGCTCGAGCGCTTCGGGACGCTCCGTCAGCTCGACGGGGTCGGTGGCTTCCCGCGCCGGTCGGAGAGCGAGCACGACGTGTTCGACGGCGGCCACGCCGGCACCGGCCTGTCGATCGCCGAGGGGCTCGCGACCGCACGGGACCTCCACCACGGCCTCGAGCGGATCGCGGTCGTCGTCGGCGACGCGGCCCTGATGAGCGGCCTGTCGCTCGAGGCGCTCAACGACATCGGCCACCGCCGGACGCCGATGCTCATCGTCCTGAACGACAACGAGATGTCGATCAGCCGGACCGTCGGGGCCGTCTCGACGTACCTCTCGAAGATCAAGCTCTCGCGATCCTGGCAGTCGTCGAAGTCGATCTACGACCGCCTCGTCGAGCGGATCCCGATCGTCGGCCCGTCGGCCCTGATGTGGAGCCAGCGGCTCCGGCGCTCGGTGGTCAACCTCGCGAGCCCCGGCCAGCTCTTCGAGGACCTCGGGATCACCTACATCGGGGTCATCCCGGGCCACGACATCCACGCCCTCCTCGAGACGATGGGTCGCGCGCTGGAGCTCACCGGCCCCGTCCTCGTCCACGTCCGGACCCAGAAGGGCCGCGGCTACCGGCCCGCCGAGACGGACCAGGTCTCGTTCCACGGAGCGGCGCTGCCGCCGATGACGCCGCTCCCCGGGAAGACGCCGATCCTGCCCGGCACGCCGCACGGCGCCGGCTCCAACGGCGATGCCGTGGCCCCGGCCCTCAGCGCTGCCGAGAAGCGGCACCCGAACTACACGTCGGTGTTCGTGGGCGAGCTGATCGCGCTGGCGAAGGACGATCGGCGGATCGTCGCCATCACGGCCGGCATGCCGACCGGCACCGGCCTGTCGCGGTTCGAGGCGGCATACCCCGATCGCTTCGTCGACGTGGGCATCGCCGAGCAGCACTCGCTGGCGCTCGCGAGCGGCATGGCGCTGGCTGGGATGCGACCGGTCGTGGCGGTCTACTCGACGTTCCTGCAGCGGGCGTTCGACCAGATCGTCCACGACATCTGCCAGAACGATCTGCCGGTGCTCATCGGCGTGGATCGCGCGGGGCTCGTCGGCGAGGACGGCACGAGCCACCAGGGCATGTTCATGCTGCCGGTCCAGCGCCAGCTGCCGTACCTCGTGATCGCGAGCCCGAAGGACGAGCAGGAGCTCAGATCCCTCGTGCGCACGGCGCTCGGGCAGGACCACCCCTTCGCGCTTCACTACCCACGTGACGCCGGCTTCGGCCTCCCCGCGCCGGCCGAGCCGCCCGTCGTTCCCGTCGGCCGGGGCGAGGTCCTCCGGGAGGGTCGCGACATCCTGTTCGTCGGCTTCGGGCCGATCACAATGCGGGCCGTCGCCGCGGCCGACGAGCTGGCCAAGGACGGCTGGTCGATCGGGGTCATCAACGCCCGGTTCGCGAAGCCACTGGACCGCCAGCTGATCCTCGACCAGGCGCGCGGGAAGCGGCTGGTCGTGACGTTCGAGGAGAGCGTTGTCACCGGTGGCTTCGGCGGCGCGGTGATCGAGGCCCTCGAGGATGCCCGCCTGGCGGATCCGGCCTATCGCGACGTGACCGTCCGCGTCGTCGGGATCCCGGCCGACCGGTTCGTGGACCACGGCGCCGTCGACGACCTGCGGCGGCTCGTCCGCCTCGACACGAAGGGCCTCGTCGGCCAGGTGCGCGAGGCGGCGGCCGCGATGCACCTGACCCCGACAGTCGAGGAGCAGGCCCCGACGGCCTGACTCAGCCGGTGAGTCGGTGGCCGCGACGGACGACACCCATCGGCGCGCCGGTGAGCCGGCGCCAATCGGCCTGTGCCACCATCGGCCGGTGACGGCCCGTCCCACCGCGAGAGCCGCCCGGATCCGGCTCGACCAGCTCCTCGTCGATCGCGGCCTCGCCGAGTCGCGCTCCCGGGCCCAGGCCCTGCTCATCGGCGGCCGCGTTCGCGTCGGCGGCGGCGACGGCGCGCGCCTGGATCGCAAGCCGGGTGACCTCGTCGACCCGGAGCTCATCGTGGAGATCATCGCGCCGGAGCCCTATGTCAGCCGCGGCGGCCACAAGCTGGCGGCCGCGCTCGACGCGTTCGGGATCGACCCGCGCGGTCGCGTCTGCCTCGACGTCGGGGCCTCGACGGGCGGCTTCACCGACGTCCTGTTGCAGCGCGGCGCGAGCCGCGTCTACGCTCTCGACGTGGGGCGGGGTCAGCTGGCGGAGTCACTCCGGCGCGACCCGCGCGTCGTCTCGCTGGAGCGGGTCAACGCCCGCGAGCTGCACGCCGCGAGCCTCCCCGATCGCATCTCGCTCGCGACGATCGACGTGTCGTTCATCTCGCTCCGGCTCGTGCTCGGCCCGGTGTCCGAGACGTTCGAGGCGGAGGGCGGGGACCTGGTGGCCCTCGTGAAGCCGCAGTTCGAGGCGGGCCGTGGCGAGGCGAAGGGCGGCGTCGTCCGCGACCGTGCCGTCCATGCCCGGGTGATCCGCGAGGTGGCAGAAGCGGCCGCCGGGCACGGCCTGGAGCCGCTCGACGCCATCCCGTCGCCGATCCTCGGCGCCGAGGGCAACCGCGAGTTCCTGCTCCGCATCCGCGTCCCACCCCTGCCCGCGCGCGAGCCAGCGAGGCTCGCCGACGACGTCCTGGAGTGTCTGGCGGGGGCAGCCGCATGAAGGTCGGGCTCGCGTTCAACCCCACGATCGCCGCGGCGACGGAGCTCCGGGACCGCGCCTCCGCATGGCTGGCGGCAAAGGGCGTGGAGCACTGGGCGGCCCCAGCGGCCGATCGGACGACCCTCCACGCGAACCTGCCGGGCAGCGACGTCCTCGTCGTCCTCGGCGGCGACGGCACGTTCCTGCGCGCGGCCCGGGCCGTCATCGAGGACGACGTCCCGCTGCTCGGCATCAACGTCGGCAAGGTCGGCTTCCTGTCGAAGGTCGAGGCCGGCGCGCTCGATCGCGTGCTCGGCCAGCTGCTCGCCGGCGAGTTCTTGCTCGAGCATCGGATGGCCCTTGAGGGCCGGATCATTCGCGCGGATGGCGACGCGACGGACATCGGTCGCATCGTGGCCCTCAACGACATCGTGGTCGCCCGGGGCTCCCTGGCGAGGGTCGTGCGGCTCGAGGTCTCGATCGATGCCAGCCATCTGGCCACGTTCGTCTCCGACGGCCTCATCGTCGCCAGCCCGACGGGCTCGACGGGCTACTCGTTCTCCGCCGGCGGCCCGATCCTCGATCCCACGGCCCGCAACCTCGTCGTCACGCCGATCGCCGGCTACCTGACAACGATCCGTTCGGTCGTCGTCGGGCCGGCGGCCCTCGTCTCGTGCCGGGTGCTCGATGCCCATGAGGCCCTCGTCTCGATCGACGGCCGCGAGGACCTGCCGATCGCGATCGGAGACGTGGTCGAGATCCGGGCGATCGAGCGCCCGATCCGGTTCGTGGAACCCGAGGGCTCGCTGCCGTTCTGGGACCTGCTCCGGCGGAAGGTCGAGCTGCTGCCCTCATGACCGAACCCGAGGCCCCGGACCGGCCGGGTCGGCTGCTCGAGCTGGCGGTCGCCGATCTTGCCCTGATCGAGCGGCTGCGGCTCGCGTTCCAGCCCGGCCTGAACGTCCTCACCGGCGAGACCGGGGCCGGCAAGAGCCTCGTCATCGACGCGCTGGGGCTGGCCCTCGGCGCTCGGGCGGACACGTCCCTCGTCCGGCATGGCTCCGAGGTGGCCCGGGTCGAGGCCGTCTTCGATCGCCTGCCCGAGCCGCTGATCGCCGTCCGGGAGGTCCAGGCGAGCGGGCGATCGACGGCCCGACTCGACGACGAGACCGTCACGTCCGGTCGGCTGGCCGAGACCGTCGGGCCGCTCGTCGAGGTCCACGGGCAGCACGAGCAATCGCGGCTGCTCGACGAGGGCCACCAGCTCGAGCTGCTCGACGCGTTCGGCGGGCACGGCGAGCTCCGGCGCGAGGTGCTGTCGGCGGTCAGCGCCTGGCGTGAGAACCGGTCGGCCCTCGCGGAGCTGTCGATCGATCCCCGCGAAGCGGAGCGTCGCACGGAGCTGCTGCGGCACGAGGTCGAGGAGATCTCGGCGGCCCGGATCCGCGTCGGCGAGATCGCCGACCTGCGAGCGCGGCTGGACGCGTCCCGGCATGGGGAGGCGATCGCCCGTGGCGCCGAGGTGATCCGGGCGGCGCTCGACGCCGAGCGGACGGGCGCCCACGACGTCCTCGCCACGGCCGTCCAGGAGGCCCGCGGGCTGGCCCGCACCGACCCGCGCTTCGAGGCGGTCGCGACGAGGCTCGCGGGGCTCGACGCCGAGCTCGAGGACGTGGCGCGCGATGTCCGGCGCCTGGCCGACGCGATCGACCACGACGCCGGCTCGATCCTCGAGATCGAGGAGCGCCTGTCGGTGCTGTACGGGCTGTTGCGTCGCTACGGCGACGACGAGGGCGCCGTCCTGGTCCATGGCGAGCGGGCCGCAGCGGAGCTCGACCGCCTGACTGGCATCGACGCCGAGCGGGCTCGGCGAACGGCCGAGGACGCCCGCCTGCTCGAGGCCGTCGCGTCGCTGGCGGAGCGGCTCTCGGCTGACCGCAGGGACGCGGCGGATCGGCTCGCGGCCGCGGTCGACGACGTACTCCAGCACCTTGGCTTCCGGACCGGGGCCTTCGGGGTCGTCGTCGGCCGGCGGATCGCGGGACCCGATGAGGCGGCGATCGAGCTCGATGGCGACGCCGTCGCGTTCGACGCCACCGGCGCGGACGAGGTCGTCTTCCGGTTCGCCCCGAACCCGGGCGAGCCGGCGCGCCCGTTCGCGAAGATCGCCTCCGGCGGCGAGCTCTCCCGGGTCGCCCTCGCCGTCAAGCAGGTGCTCGCGGCGGCCGATGCGACCCCGACGCTGGTCTTCGACGAGGTCGATGCCGGCATCGGTGGCCGGACCGCGGACCCCGTCGGGCGGAGCCTGTGGGCCCTTGCCCGCGACCACCAGGTCCTCGTGGTGACGCACCTGCCGCAGATCGCGGCCCATGCCGACGCCCACTTCAGGATCGCGAAGCGGGAGCGCGACCGCCGGACGATCACCGAGGTCGAGCGGCTCGATCGGTCAGGTCGGATCGTCGAGCTCGCGGCGATGCTCGGCGGCCCGGCGCCCGCCGCCGGCGCGACCGGGCTGACGACGGCGAGCGGCCTCACGGCCGTTGGCCCCGGTCCGGAGGCGGACTCGGCTGGCGCGGCTGGCGCGCTCGGGTGGGTCGGCGGAGTCGGCGGCAGTGCGTCGCTGGCCCAGGCCCGCGAGCTGCTCGACGCGGCCGAAGCGTGGCACGGCCGACCGGTCGTCCCGGCGGCCGGCGCCGTCGGCGGCTGACGCGGGCGCGGTGGCCGGCACGCCGCCGATCGAGCAGGCGATCGCGGACTACCTGGCCTACCTCCGAGTCGAGCGTGGCGTGTCGCCGGCCACGATCCGGGCGTACGGCAGCGACCTCGAGGACTTCGCGGCGGCACGCGGGACCAGGAGGGAGTGGGGGAACGGCCCCGACGCCGCCCAGCGGTATCTCGCCGCGCGAACGCGCCGCGGGCGACCGAGCGATCCGGGCCTGGCGCCGACCAGCCTGCGCCGGCGAGCGGCCGCGATCCGGAGCTTCTACCGCTTCGCGTTCGGCGAGGGCCTGATCGACCGCGATGTCGCGGCCAGCCTCGACCTGCCGCGGATGCCGCGGTTGCTGCCCGAGACGCTCACCGTGCCGGAGGTCACCCGGCTGCTCGAGGCCACGGGCGGCGACGCGGTCGACGATCCGCGGCTCCGAGATCGGGCCCTCGTGGAGCTGATCTACGCCGCCGGCCTCCGGATCTCCGAGGCCCTCCGGCTCGACCTCGAGGACGTCTCGCTCGACGGCGGATTCGTCAGGGTGATCGGCAAGGGCGACCGGGAGCGGCTCGTCCCGGTCGGCGACGTCGCGATCGCGGTGCTGCGGGCCTGGATCGACGGCCAGCGCGCGGCCCTCGTCGACACCCACCACGTCGCCCCCATCCGTGGCGCGCCGCTGTTCCTCGGCGCACGCGGGACGCGCCTGTCGCGCCAGCAGGCGTGGGCCGCCGTCAAGCGCGCGGCGGCGGCCGCGGGCCTCTCCGATCGGGTGAGCCCGCACACGCTCCGGCACTCCTTCGCGACGCACCTGCTCGAGGGCGGTGCCGACCTGCGCATCGTTCAGGAATTGCTCGGACATGCGAGCATCAGCACCACGCAGCTCTACACCCACGTGACGGGCGAGCGCATCCGCGAGGTGTATGCCCGAGCGCACCCGCGGGCCTGACGAGGAGCACACGAGTGGCGCGATACGCGGACCGGTTGCTGGCCGATGGGGAGCGAGTCGTGCTCCGCACGCGGCAGCACTGGCTGGCGACGGTCGACGAAGGCCGGATGGCCTGGGCGATCTTCGTCGCCTCCGTGGTCCTGCTGTTCCTCACGTCGGCCGTGTCGCTCCAGGCGGCGCGCCTGATCTTCCAGTGGATCGCCGCGGTCCTCCTGATCGTGTCGCTGATCTGGCTGCTGGTGATCTACGCGAGCTGGTACGCCGAGGACTACCTCGTGACCAACCGGCGGGTCCTGAAGGTCGAGGGGATCCTTCGGAAGCGCTCGGCCGACTCGTCGCTCGAGAAGATCAACGACGCCGTCCTCGAGCAGAGCGTCCTCGGGCGCATGCTCGGCTACGGCGATCTCGAGATCCTGACCGCGGCCGACACCTCGGTCGACCAGTACCACATGCTTTCGAACGCGCCGGGCTTCAAGCGGACGATGCTCGACGAGAAGCACAACCTCGAGGAGGAGTTCCTGCGGGTCCCGAACCCGCCGCTGCGTGCCGCGCCAGCGGCGTCGACGATGACGCCGGTGGCGGCCGCACCGGCCATGCCGGCCATGACGCCCGCGGCGAGCCCGGCCGCGGCGCCCGCCGCGCCGCAGATGAGCGCCGACGAGATCACCCGGGCGCTCGGCAACCTCGCCGACCTCCGGGACCGCGGCGCGATCAGCCCCGAGGACTACGAGTCCAAGAAGCATGACCTCCTGGGCCGGCTCTGAGGTCCGCCTGAATGCCAGCCGACTTTCCGGAGCGGGCGATCCTCGTGATCGTCATGCTCGTGGTCGCCCTGCCGATCCACGAGTTCTCGCACGCCCTGGCGGCCTACCGGCTCGGCGACAGCACGGCCCGCCTGTTCGGGCGCCTGACCCTGAACCCGGTCGCCCACTTCGACCCGATCGGCGGCAGCCTGCTGGCGATCTCGGTCCTGCTCGGGTCCGGGTTCGGCTGGGCGAAGCCGACCCCGGTGAACCCCCGGAACCTGCGCTATGGACGGTGGGGCGAGGCGATCGTCGCGGCGGCGGGCCCGATCTCGAACTTCGTGCTGGCGGTCCTCGGCTCGGTCGTCCTCCGCGCACTCCTCGCCGCCGGCGTCGACAGCCTGCCGGTCATCGACACGATCTTCCTCTTCATCCAGATCAACCTGTTGCTGATGGTCTTCAACCTGATCCCGATCCCGCCGCTCGACGGATCGGCGGTCCTGTTCGCCTTCCTGCCGGCCTCGACCGCGTGGTCGCTCCGTCCGATCCTCTCGCAGTACGGGCTGCTGCTGCTGATCCTGCTGATCGTCCCGATCTTCGGCGGCGAGCCGATCCTGGGCGCCATCTTCAACGCCGTCCTCGTGCCGCTGCTCCACTTCCTCGTCGGGGCATGAGACCAGGCTCGATCGGGTGGTGGGCCGCCAAGGTCCGGCAGGCGCGGCGGCACCTCGGCGCGCGGGTCGATCCGGCGGAGCGGGCAGGCCTGGCGACCTGGTTGAGCCCGGCCGAGCTCGCCATCTTCGCCGGCATGCACGTGTCGGACCAGCGCCACGGGCTCGATGTCGTCGCCTCGCTGCGAGCCGAGGGCGCCCCGGACCACGACCTCCTCGTCGCCGGCCTCCTCCATGACGCCGGCAAGGGCGACACGGGCTTCGTCCCCCGGGTCGTGTACTCGCTCTCGACCGCGTATGGCGCGTGGATCGCCGGCTCGGTGGCTTGGCTGCCGGGGATGGCCGTGACCCTGCGCCGGCTGCGCGACCACGCCGAGGTGTCCGCCGGGATGGCCGCCGCGGCCGGCTGCTCGCCACGGACCGTCGAGCTCATCCGCTGGCAGGAGGAGCCGCACGACCCGGTCGCCGGGGAGCGGCTCCGCCTCGCGGACGACGCCAACTGATGCTCGACACGAGGCCGTCGGTCCGGATCGAGGCCGGGCCGCGCGCCGAGCCGTCGACCCACGTCTCGATGGAGGAGTGGGAGGGCCCCCTGGGCCTCCTGCTGTCGCTCATCGAGTCGCGGCGGCTCGACGTCCTGACCGTGCCGCTCGGCGCGCTCGCCGAGTCGTACCTCGACGCGCTGGCCTCGATCGAGGTCGACCGGATCGGCAGCATCAGCTCGTTCGTCGCCGTGGCCAGCCAGCTCATCCTCATCAAGAGCCGGGCGATGCTCCCGCGGGCGGCGCCGGCCGAGTCGGCGAGCCCGGATGCCGACGACGACGCCCCCGATCCGGAGGCCGAGCTGCGGTCGCGGCTGATCCTGTACCGCGCCTATCGTGACGCGGGCCTCGCCCTGCAGGCGATCGCCGATGTCCGGATCGGCGTCTTCCGCCGCGAGGCCGGCGTGGCCACCGCCGCCGGCACCGCGGGCGCTCGAGCCCCCGCTGGCCCGCCGCTCGACGCCGGGATCCTCCCCGCGGCGCTCGCGGGCCTCGTGACGATCCTGCCGGAGCCCGAGCCGCCGCCCGGCGTCGTCAGCCGGACGATCACGATCACCGAACGCGCGGCGATCATCCGGGCGGCGCTCGGCCACGCGCCGACGATCGTGCTGCAGGACCTCCTGCGCGGCGTCCGCGACCGGGTCGTCGTCGCGATCACGTTCCTGGCGATGCTCGAGCTCATGAAGCGGCGCGAGATCGTCGTCGAGCAGGCCGATCCGTTCGGGCCGATCACGGCCCGGCGGACGACGGCCACGGAGCGCGCCCGGGCCGGCGTCGCGGCGCCACCCGAAGCCGCGCCCATTGACGAGTCGCTGGAGTCCTTCGCGTGACGGAGGTCGAAGCGACCGAGGCGGTCGGCCAGCCGATCGGAACGCTCAGCGAGGCCACGCTGGAAGCGCTCCTCTTCGTCGCGGAGCGGCCGCTGTCGCGGCGCGAGGTCGCCGCATTGGCGGGGGTCCCGACGAGCGAGGTCGATGCCCGGCTTGGCGATCTCGAGGTGTCACTGCGAATGCGCGGAATCCGGCTCGTCGTCGTCGGCGAACGGGTGGCCCTCGCGACCTCACCGGACGCCGGCGCGCTGATCGCCCGGTACGTGGGCGTCGACGCCGTGCGGCTTTCGCCGGCGAGCCTCGAGACCCTCGCGATCGTCGCCTACCGCCAGCCAGTCACGCGGGCCGCCGTCGAGCGCGTCCGCGGCGTCGACTCCGACTACACGCTCCGGAGCCTCCTGCACCGCCGGCTGCTCGTCGAGCTGGGCCGATCGAGCGCCCCCGGCCGCCCCATCCTGTACGGAACCGGGTTCGAATTCCTCGAGCGGTTCGGGCTGACGACGCTCGACGAGCTGCCGCCGCTCGACGTCGACGTTGCCGCGCGACTGGCCGAGGAGGGTGTCGAGGACCTCGCCACCGGCGACTCGGCGGAGGACGTCGGCGTCCCGACGGCCTGAGCCGGCGAGATGCCCGAGGAGCGGATCCAGAAGGTCCTCGCGGACGCCGGCGTCGCGTCGCGGCGAGCCGGCGATGCCCTCGTGGCCACCGGCCGGGTGACCGTCGACGGTCGGCGGGCCGCGGTCGGGGAGCGGGTGGATCCGGCGGTGGCCGTCATCGCCGTCGACGGCGTCCCGGTCGGGATCGGGGCGCTTCGCGCCTACGTCGCGATCCACAAGCCGGCGGGCATCACCTCGACGACCCGAGACCCGCACGCCCGCACGACCGTCCTCGACCTCGTCCCGACGGCGCTCGTGCCCGATGGGACCCGGCTGTATCCGGTCGGCCGCCTCGACCAGGACTCCGAGGGTCTCCTGTTCCTGACCAACGACGGCGCCTGGGCCGAGCGGGCCCTGCATCCCCGCTTCGGCGTCGCCCGCGACTACGCGGTGGCCGTCCGGATGCCGCTCGAGCCGCAGCAGGTCCGGGCGCTGTCCGCCGGGATCCCACTGGAGGAGGGTCGCGCGCGACTCGGCGCCCCGCTCGTGCCGCTGTCCGCCGACGAGGTCGCTGCGCTCGCTCGCACCCTCCGGCCCGCTCCGGATCCCGGCCTCACGTGGTACCGGGCGGTGCTGCGCCAGGGCTGGAAGCGCCAGCTCCGGCGGATGTTCGGGAGCGTCGGCGCGCCGATCGAGCGCCTGGTCCGGGTTGGGATCGGCTCGGTCAGGCTCGGCCGTCTCCGATCGGGCCAGGCCCGGCGTCTCAGCGCCGCCGAGGTGGCAACCCTCACCGGCGGTCCGGCCGCGACGGCCACCCGACGACGCGCCCGGGATCACCACTGAGACTTGACACGACGATACGTCGCATCTAGTCTCGCCTCATGGTTGTGACTCCGACGTCGGCACCGGCCGTCGACGAGCCCCGCGAACGGATCCTGACCGCGGCGCGCCGGGCGCTCGCCGACCGGCCTCGGTCGACGGTCGGCCAGGTCGCCTCGGCGGCCGGCGTGTCGCGAGCCACGGTCTACCGCTACTTCCCGTCGCGGTCCCACCTCCTCGAAACTCTCGAGCTCGAGCCGGATCCCGCTGCCGCCGACCGCATCCTCGCCGCGGCGGCAGACCTCGTCGGGCGCGACGGGCTGGCGAAGCTGTCGATGGACGAGCTCGCGGCCGCGGCCGGCGTCTCGCGGGCCAGCGTGTACCGGCTCTTCCCCGGCAAGCCGGCCCTGTTCCAGGCGCTCGTCCTGCGGTACTCGCCGTTCGAGCCGCTCGAATCGACGCTGGCGGACCTGCGCGACCAGCCACCCGAGGTCGTCCTGCCCGCGCTGGCCCGGACGGTGGCCCGGACGATGGAGGGCCGCATCGGGATCGCCCGGAGCCTCATGTTCGAGGTCACCTCCGGCTCGCAGGAGGCCGTGCAGGGTGCCCGGCCGGTGATCCGCGAGATGCTCGGATCGCTGACTGCCTATCTGGCCGACCAGATGGAGGCCGGCCGGCTGCGGCGGATGCCGCCGCTCCTCGCGGCACAGCTGCTCGTGGGCCCGGTCTTCTTCCACCTGATGACCCGCCCGATGGCGGCCCGGGTCATCGAGGTCGACGTTCCGCTGGAGGCCGCGGTCGCGGCGCTCGCCGCGGCCGCCGTTCGCGGATTGAGACCCGATGGGGAGGAGGTAAGGTCGTGACCGCAGCGCCCGTCCTGGAGGCGAGAGACCTCCGCAAGTCGTTCGGACCGATCCATGCCGTCGACGGCATCGACCTGGCCCTCGAGCCGGGCCGGATCTACGGCCTGCTGGGTCCCAACGGGTCCGGCAAGACGACGACGATCCGGATGCTGGCCGGGCTCTCGAAGCCGACGTCCGGCGAGGCCCGGGTGCTCGGCACGCCGATGCCGAACCGCCAGATGCTCGGCCAGATCGGCTACATGCCCCAGGCCGAGGCGCTCTACCCGGAGCTGTCCGTCGCCGAGAACATCGGCTTCTTCGCCACGCTCCAGGGCGCGAAGGGCGAGGCGGCGATCGAGCGGGCGCTCGATCTCGTGGAGCTGACGGCCCGCAGGGGTAGCCCGGTCCTCGAGCTGTCCGGCGGCATGCGCCGCCGGCTGTCGCTCGCGATCACGCTCGTCCACGAGCCGCCGGTCCTCTTCCTCGACGAGCCCACGGTCGGCGTCGATCCCGCCCTGCGGGTCACGTTCTGGGCCCACTTCCGGCGCCTCGCCGACGCGGGCACGACGATCCTCGTCGCCAGCCACGTGATGGACGAGGCGGATCGGTGCGACGAGCTGCTGTTCATCCGCGCCGGGCGGGTCATCGCCCGAGGGACCGGCGCCGAGCTCCGGGCGACGGCACACACCGACAACCTCGAGACGGCGTTTCTCCAGTTCTCGGGCCTCGACGCCGAGGGCCGGCCGCTTGATGCTGGCCACGTGGGGGAGGTGGAGGCATGAATCCCCGTCGGTTCCTCGCGGTCGCCCGACGGATCGCCGAGGGCTTCCGGCGGGACCGCCGGTCCCTCGCCCTCCTCATCGTCGCGCCGGTGGTCATCACGGCCCTCCTCGGCTGGGTCCTCCGGGACCAGGCGGCGGCCTCGACCCGGCTGGTGATCGCGAATCCGGCGGGCGCCGTGGGCGCCCAGATCGAGACCAACCTGCGAGATGCGGTGTCAGGCGTCGACCCGAAGTACGGGCTGACCATCACGTCCGATGCGCCGACGAGCGACGCCGACGCACGGGGGCTGATCCGGAATGGCGAGGCGGACGTCGCCCTCGTGCTGCCGAGCGACATCCCCGCCGCGCTCCAGGGCGGCTCGCTATCGCTGACCGTCATCACCGCCGGGACCGACCCGCTGTCGGACGGACCGCGGATCGCGGCCGTCGGCGCGCTCCTGCAGGCCGCGGCGAAGACCTTCGCGCCGCCCGGCGCGGCGGCCGTCACGCCGCAGATCACCCGCGAGACCGTGTACCTGTCGCCCGACGCGGACCAGCTCGACGTGCTCGCGCCCGTCTTCCTCGGGCTGTTTGCCTACTTCTTCGTGTACATCCTCACCGGCGTCAGCTTCCTCCGGGAGCGGGTCGGCGGGACGCTCGAGCGGCTGCTCGCGACGCCGGTCACGCGGGCCGAGATCGTCATCGGCTACTCACTCGGGTTCAGCCTGTTCGCCGCGATCCAGGTCCTCGTGCTGACCCTGTTCGTCCTCGGCCACGTCGACATCCCGGCGATCGGCCCGATCGGTGCCTGGACGCTCGGGCTGAACGTCCAGACGGCGGGCAGCCCGCTCGTCGCGTTCATCGTCGCCCTCCTGCTCGCCGTCGGGGCCGTGAACCTCGGCATCTTCCTGTCGACGTTCGCCCGAACCGAGCTCCAGATCGTGCAGTTCATCCCGCTCGTCATCGTCCCGCAGGGGCTCCTGGGCGGCGTGTTCTGGCCGGTCGACCGACTGCCGGCGGCCCTCCAGGCGTTGGCCCAGATCATGCCCGTCAAATGGGCCGTCGACGCCCTCCGTGAGGTGATGCTCAAGGGCGCCGACCTCGGCTCGTCGGCGGTCCAGGCGGACCTGCTCGTGCTGGTGGGACTCGCCCTGCTGTTCGTCGTCCTCGGCGCGGCGACGATCAAGCGCGAGGTGGCGTAGCGAGTGGCGCAGCGAGTGGCGTAGCGTGCCCGACGCCGAGCGCGCCGTTCGCAAGGCCGAGCTCCGACTCGGCCGCTGCGGCCGCCCAGGCCAGCATGTCCGCCCGATCGACGATCGTCTGGTGGGCGACGACCTGGAGGGCCAGGCCGTCGACGAGCGACAGGATCCGCCACGCTGCGGCGGCGGGGTCGCCGCATCGGAACGAGCCGTCGGCGACCCCGGCCCGGATCGTCCGCTCGAGGAGCGCGGCCCAGGCGAGGTTCAGGCGGCTCGACGCCTCCCGCAGGTGCGGCCGCCGCGCAGCCTCGGCCCAGGCGTCGAGCCAGAGCTGAAACGCCCAGTCGTCGCCGACGGGCGCATAGGAGCGGAGGAACTCGGCGATCACCTCCCGGGGCTCGTCCGCGTCATCGAGCATGATCTCGGTCTGGGTCAGGTCCTCGCCCGCGATCCGCTCGAACGCCGCGGCGAGGACGTCGTCCATCGAGTCGAAGTAGTGGTGAATGAGGCCGCTCGACGAGCCCATCTCGCGGGCCACGTCACGGACGCTCGTCGCCCCGAGGCCCTTCCGCCGGGCGACCGCGAGCGCCGCCTCGACGATCGCATCCCGCCGCTCCGACCTGGCCATCCTCGCCATCGCCCGGGAGCCTACGCCGCTGTTGCGCAAGTGTCCAATAACGGGCTAGCATGGCCGGATCGCGGAGGGAGAGCGCCGTCGATGGTCCGGACCACGCCGTTCCACGAGCGAACCAGCGCCCTGAACGAGACCGGCCTGTGGGAGCACTGGTCGAACCGCCTCGTCGCGACGCGCTACCAGGCCTCGGAGAAGTTCGAGTACTTCGCGATCCGGAACGCCGCCGGCCTGTTCGACACGTCGCCGCTCTACAAGTACCGGTTCACCGGCCCCGACGCGGAGCGCTTCCTCGGCGGCGTCCTCGCCCGCGATCCGTCGAAGCTCGCCGTCGGCCACGCCCAGTACACGCTGTGGTGCGACGATCGCGGCTTCGTCATCGAGGACGGCGTGCTGCTCCGTCTCGCGGCCGACGCGTTCCTGCTGACCGCCGCCGAGCCGAACCTGGCGTACTTCCAGGAGCTCGTCGGACGGCTCGATGTCGGGATCGAGGACGTCTCGGACGAGTGGGGGATCCTGTCGATTCAGGGCCCGCGGTCGCGCGACCTGGTGGCGGCGGTGGCGCCCGATGCGGCCGCGATCGGCTACTTCGATCTCGTCCGCACGAAGCTCGCCGGTGTTGACGTCATCGTCTCGCGGACCGGCTACACGGGCGACCTCGGGTTCGAGATCTGGGTGCCGGCGGCCGACGCCCTCGCGGTCTGGGACGCGGTCTGGGCGGTGAGCCGCGGCCAGGGCGTCATCCCGTTCGGCATGACGGCCCTGTACATGGCCCGGATCGAAGCCGGCCTCGTCCTGCTCGACGTCGACTTCCATTCGAGCCGCTTCGCCTGGAGCGATGCCGACCGGACGACGCCAATCGAGCTCGGTCTCGGCTGGATGTTCCGGAGCCTCGGCGCGGACGCGAAGAACGGCCAGGACGGGCGCGCGTTCATTGGCCGCGAGGCGATCCGGCGGGAGCTCCGGGAGCGGACGTCCCGCTGGCAGCTGACCGGTCTGGTCGTCGACTGGCGGGACTACGACCGGATCTACGGCGCCGCCGGCCTCATCCCGCCGAAGGACCACACGCCGATCCAGGACGAGTATTTCGTCTACGACGATGCCCTCAACCAGCTCGGCTACGCGACGAGCCAGATGTACTCGCCGATGCTCCAGCGCCACATCGCCCTGGCCCGGGTCCCGCTGGACCGGGCGACGCCCGGATCACGGGTGAAGCTGGAGCTCGGGGTGACCCACCGGTACGAGTACTTCGACGCATTCGTGACACCGACGCCCCTCTTCAACCCGCAGCGAAGGACGGCCTGACGATGGCGACGAACGGCACGAAACCAGACCGCGCCGGAGCCGACGACCGGACCTGGGACGCGATCGTCATCGGCGCGGGGCACAACGGCCTCACGAACGCCGCCTACCTTGCGAAGGCGGGCCTCCGGACGCTCGTCCTCGAGCGCCGGCCGATCGTCGGCGGCGCGGCGATCACCGAGGAGCTCCGGCCCGGCTTCTGGTTCACGACGTTCTCGTATGCCCTGAGCCTGCTGCGGCCCGACATCGTCCAGGAGCTCGACCTCGTCAAGCACGGCTTCATGCCGATCCTCATGCCGACGACGTTCTGTCCGACCGAGGACGGCGACTACCTGCTCCTCGGCATGGATCACCAGGAGAACCACGCCGAGATCGCCCGCCACCGCCGCCACGATGCCGACGCCTACGACGCCTTCAACCACGACATCGCCCGGGTCTGCCAGGCGATCAAGCCGCTCCTCGACGCGCCGCCGCCGGACATCTTCAGCGACGATCCCGAGGAGCTCGTCGCGCTCGCCGCGCTCGGCTCGCGGTTCCGGAAGCTGGACCGCAAGGTCCTCCACGACGCCGTCCGGCTGCTCACCGGATCGGCCGCGGACTTCCTCGACGACTACTTCGAGTCGGACGTCCTGAAGGGCTACATGGCCTCGTCGAGCATCATCGGCACGAAGGTCGGGCCGTACTCGCAGGGCTCGGGGCTCGTGCTGCTCTATCACCTGCTGGGCGAGCACGATGGTGAGTTCGGGGCCTGGGCCTTCCACAAGCAGGGCAATGGCGGCTTCACGAAGGTCCTCCGGCGGGCCGCCGAATCCTTCGGGGTCGAGGTCAGGCTCGAATCGGCGGTCGAGCGCGTCATCGTCGACGGCGACCGCGCGACCGGGGTCGCCCTGGCCGACGGTGCCGAGTACCAGGCGCCGGTCGTCGTGTCGTCGCTGGATCCGCGCCATACGTTCCTCGAGCTCGTCGACCCGCGCCTCCTGCCGACGGACCTCGTCGAGACGATCCAGCGATTCCGCTTCCAGGGCACGTCGGCGAAGGTCAACTTCGCCCTCGACGGGATCCCGCGCTACCCGGCGCTCGGCGAGCGGACCGACCAGTACCGCGGCTTCACGAACATCGGGCCGTCGATGGAGTACTTGGAGCGGGCGTTCGACGACGCGAAGTACGGCTGGTACTCGAGGCGGCCCTACCTCGACTGCGCGATCCAGTCGCAGGTCGATCCCGACATGGCCCCGGCCGGCAAGGCCGTCATGAGCTGCTTCGTCCAGTACGCCTCGTACAGGCTCCGCGAGAGCGACTGGGACGCTGAGCGCGACCATCTCGGCGACACGGTCCAGGCGACGCTCGAGTCGTTCTTCCCGGGCTTCGGCGACCTCGTGCTCCAGCGCGAGGTCCGGACGCCGCTCGACATCGAGCGGACGGTCGGCCTGTCGGAGGGCAACATCTTCCAGGGCGAGCTCCTCGCCCCGCAGATGTACTTCTTCCGGCCGGCGCCAGGCTGGTCGCAATACCGGACGCCGATCCATGGCTACTACCAGTGCGGCTCGGGGACGCACCCCGGTGGCTGCGTGATGGGGGCACCCGGCAAGCTCGCCGCCGGGCAGATCCTCAGGGACCGAGACCGAGCGACCGCCGCGGGCGGTGGCGCGCGGCAGGCGCCGAAGACCGCCGCACCGACGGCAGTGGCCGCGGCAGCGGGCTAGCCTCGCGGCGTGGACCTCGCCCTGACCCCGGCGCAATCGGCGCTCCGGGAGCGAGCCCGGCGGTTCGTCGTCGACGTCCTGCAGCCGCTCGAAATCGGCTTCGAGCGGGCGCACGGGGCCCTGGAGCCGGCCGTGGCCGCGGACGTCCGCGGGCAGGCGATCGAGGCCGGGCTGGCCGGCGGCGAGCTGCCCGAATCGGTCGGCGGGAAGGGCTGGACCACCGTGGAGCAGGTGCTCGTCCACGAGCAGTACGGGCAGGTGACCGGTGGGCTCTGGAGTTTCATTCCGGGCGCCTACGACGTCCTTCGCCATGCCGATGCGGCCCAACGCCGCCGCTACCTCGAGCCGAGCCTCCGCGGCGAGCGGTTCGGCGCCTACGCGGTCACCGAGGCGAACGCGGGATCGGACGCCCGGGCGCTGGAGACCACCGCGGTCCGCGACGGCGACGGCTGGGTCCTGAACGGCGAGAAGTGGTTCGTCACCGGGCCGCCGAACACCGATTTCATGGTCGTCCAGGCCATGGCCGTGGACCCGGCGTCCACCGAGGATCGCCGCCCGACGCTCTTCCTCGTCGACTACGACGCAGCCGGCCTGACGAAGACCGCCGATCCCGACTACATGCACACCTTTGCCGACCGACATCCCCAGTTCCGGCTCCACGACGTCCGGCTGCCCGACGCGGCCCGGCTCGGGGCCGTGGGCGCGGCCGACGAGCTCACCAACGACTGGTTCGTCACGGAGCGGATCCACATCGGGGCGCGCTGCGCGGGAGCGATGGAGCGGCTGCTCGGCCTGGCCGTCGAGTGGGCGACCGGCCGCGTCCAGTTCGGCGAGCGGATCTTCGACTTCGAGGGGGTGAGCTTCCCGCTGGCCGACTCGGCCGCGGACGCCTCGGCGGCGCGGCTCCTGACCCGAGAGGCCGCCTGGCTCGCGGACGCGGGGGCAGATCGCAAGGTCGTCCACGCGAAGGCCTCGCTGGCCAAGCTCTTCGCTTCCGAGGCCGCGTTCACCTGCGCCGATCGTGTCGTCCAGGTCTTCGGCGGTCGCGGCTACCTGCGCGACAACGCGGCGGAGCGCTATCTCCGCGAGCTCCGGGTCGACCGGATCTGGGAGGGCACGAGCGAGATCCAGCGCCTGATCATCGCCCGCTCGCTCGAGCGGCGCGGCGTGGGCCGGGTCGTCGGATGAGCCCTCGCGGGGGGGCGGTCCGAACGGCAGCGCCGGGAGTCGGGGCGACGACGAGCGTCGGGTCGGCGCCGACGATCGACCTCCGGCCTCTGTTCGCCCCGCGATCGATCGCCGTCGTCGGTGCCTCGCCGAAGTCGGACACCGCCCGGATCCTGCGGGACAACATCGAGCGCGTCGGCGGCGGGACGCACTGCCACCTCGTCAACCCGCGCTACGACGAGATCGACGGCAGCCGGTGCTACCCGGACCTCGCCGCGCTCCCGGAGGTCCCGGACATCGCCGTCGTGGCCGTCAACCCGCTTCGCGCGACGGAGATCACCCGGCTGGCGGCGGCGGCGGGCGTTCCCGCGGTGATCATCCCGGGCGGCGGGGTCATCGAAGGCGGAGACGCGGCCGCCCGCATGCAGGCCGAGGTCGCGGAGATCGCCGCGACGGCCGGCATCGCGCTGCTGGGCCCGAATTGCATGGGGGTCATCGACCTCCACGCCAGGAGCGCGACCTATTACGACGACCTGCCGGAGCTGCGGTCCGGCGGGACCGTCGGCATCGCCCAGTCGGGCAGCGTCACCAACGCGTTCATGAACTCGGGCACGCGGATCGGCTGGAGCCGGCTGATCAGCTGCGGCTCCGAGGTGACCCTGGACGTCTGCGACTTCATGGCCGCGGCGCTCGACGACCCCGTGACCGATTCGATCGTCCTCTTCGTCGAGGGCTTCAAGCGGCCCGATCGCTTCCTGGCCCTCGCCGATCGGGCGCTCGCCTCGAACGTGCCGGTGCTTGCCGTGAAGGTCGGCCGCAGCCCGCAGGCGCAGGCCGCGGCGATGTCGCACTCGGGCTCGCTCGCCGGTGACGCGCGGGCCAGCGAAGCGGCGATGCGGGCCTCCGGGATCGTCGTGTGCGACGATCTCGACGAGCTGCTGGAGACGGCTGCCCTCGTGAGCCGAGCGCGGCGCCTCGGGCGCACGGTCGGGCGGGGGAGGACGGCGGTCGTGACCGTCTCGACGGGCGAGGCGTCCCTCGTGGCCGACCTCGCGCCGCGAACGGCACTGGATCTGCCCCCGATCCCGGCCTCGGCTGCCGCCGCGATCCGCGAGGCGATGCCGACCCTGACCCACGTCGAGAACCCGCTCGACCCATGGGGCGCCGGCGACTACCTGCCAACCTACCGGGCCACCCTCGAAGCCCTCGCGACGTCCGGCGCGTACGACGTGCTCGCCCTGGTGCACGATTTTCCGTTCGGCTCACCGCGGAGCGAGACCGCGCTCGCGGTCGCGCTGGGCTCCGAGCTCGTGGCGGCGACGGCGGCCACCCCGAACGTCCTGCCCGTCTTCGCCTCGCTCACCGCCGGCGACGTGACCCCGGAGGTCATGGCGGCGCTCGACGATGGCGGTGGCATCCCGGTGCTGCGTGGCGCGGTCGCGGGGTTCGCCGCCATCCCGCGGATGGCGGCGTGGGAAGTGGCTCACCAACGCCGTGCAGCCCGCGGCCCGGCCCGACCAGGGTGGCCGGCGCTCGCCCGGGACGTCCCTGCCTGCGCGTTCGAGCCGCGAGCGTCCACCGGGGCGCCGGTCCGCGAGCTCAAGTCCGAAGCCGAGTCGCTGCGCCTGCTCGGAAGGGCCGGGATCCCGGCGGTCGTCGGCGTCGAGCTCCCGATGTCGACGCCCGGTCCGCTCGGGCCCGGCCAGCGCGACCGGGTCGAAGCGCTCGGCTGGCCGCTGGCGGTCAAGGTCGACGCCCCCGGGCTGGCCCACAAGTCGGATGGCGGCGGAGTCGTGCTTGGCGTCGGCGACTGGCAGGCGCTCGATGCCGCCATCGCGACGGTCCTGCGGGCCGCCCCCGGCGCGCGCGGCGTCCTCGTCCAGCCGATGGCGGGACCCGGGATCGAGCTGATCTTCGGCGCGCGGCGGGATCCGCAGTTCGGGCCGTTCGTGCTCGTCGGGTTCGGCGGGACGCTCGCCGAGGTGCTCGACGACGTCTCGATCCGCCTCGCCCCGGTTGACCGGGACATGGCGCTCGGGATGCTCCGCGACCTCCGTGCCGCCCCGATCCTCGACGGCGTCCGCGGCCGTCCGGCGGTGGCCGCGGAGCCGATCGCCGAGCTGCTCGTGGCCCTGGGCCAGGCGATGCTCGACCACCCCGAGTGGCTCGAGGTGGACATCAACCCGGTCATCGTCGGGCCGGGCCGGCCCCCGATCGCCGTCGACGCCCTGATTGTCGCGGACGTCCGCCCGCCCGACTGGGACTTCGAGGACCCTGGCGGCCGGTCCCGCGCCTGATCCCGCCGTGCCGCGGCGTCCGCCGCACGGCCCCCGTCACGCCCCGTCACGCCCCGCAGCGGAGACCTCGAATGACCGCCCAGCTCGCACCGACACCGCTCCCCACCTCGGCCACCCTGTACTTCGGACCGTGGTACCGCCGCTCGCCGTTCTTCGAGAAGACGCTCGGGGCCGGCTGCTCCGCCTACGACATCTACAACCACATGTACCTGCCGGGCTACTACGCCGACCCCGTGGAGGAGTACTGGCATCTCCTCAACGCCGTGACCGTCTGGGACGTCTCGGTCGAGCGGATCGTCGAGATCAGCGGGCCGGACGCCTCGGAGCTCGCGAACCGGCTCACGTGCCGCGACCTCACAAAGTGCGCCATCGGCCAGGGCAAGTACGTCCTCATCACGGCGGACGACGGCGGGATCGTCAACGACCCGGTGCTCCTCCGGATCGAGGAGCACCGCTGGTGGCTGGCCCTCGCCGATTCCGACGCCGGGCTGTACGCCCGCGGCGTGGCCGTCAACTCGGGGCTGGACGTGACCGTCCGCGAGCCGGAGGTCTATCCGATCCAAGTCCAGGGTCCGAAGTCGCGGGACACGCTCCGGAAGCTCTTCGGCGACGCGATCGACGGCGTGAAGTATTACTGGACGCTCGCGACCGAGGTCGACGGCATCCCGGTCGTCATCAGCCGGACGGGCTGGACGGGCGAGGTCGGCTACGAGATCTATCTGCGCGACCCGTCGCGCGGCGGCGACCTCTGGGATCGGGTCTTCGAGGCCGGTCGGGAGTTCGACATCCGGGCGGTCGCGCCGGTCGAGGCGCGCCGGATCGAAGCCGGCATCTTCAACTACGGCTCCGACATGACGATCGCCAACAACCCGTTCGAGATCATGGGCCTCGAGCGGCTCGTCGAGCCGCAGGCGGCGGAGTACATCGGCAAGGCCGCCCTCGAGCAGATCCGCGTCGAGGGTGTCAGCCGGAAGCTCGTCGGGATCGAGATGCCCGGGGCGGCGCTGCCGTTCGAGCTCGCGGATAAGCGCCCGGCCTACCACGCCGGCGAACGCGTCGGGACCGTGACCGACCTGATCTGGAGCCCGCGGCTCGAGAAGAATATCGGCTACGTCTGGCTCCCGATCGAGCTGGCCGGGCCGGGGACGCCGCTCGAGATCGAGTCGGCCGACGGCGAGCGCTGGGCGGCGCGGAGCGCGGCGATTCCGTTCCTCGACGCGACCAAGCGGGTGCCGCTCGGGCAAGGCTAGTTCGCTGCAGGATGGCCCCGGAATCGCGCCCCGGAACCGCGCCTCAGGACCGCGCCTAGCCGGGGTGGGCGCGCGAACCAGCCACCCAGCGATGTCGGTGGTACGCGACGTCAACGGGCTCGCTCGAATGGCCGGAATCGGCCGAACATGTTGCCAGTTACCCGCCTGATCGCTGGGTGACCGACGACGTGGTCGAAGAGCGTGTCGCGTGCCACGACCGTTCGCGTCTGGCGAACCGCGGCTGAGGGCGGCGCCTGGGCCGCCTCTCGCGCCCGACCCTCGCGCTCGACCCTGCGCTCCGCGGGCCCCGCCAGCCCCGGCCGAGCTGCGCCGCCCGCCCGAGCCCGCGCCGAACCAGGCCGGGGGTCCGGCCTACGCCGCCTCGGGGTCGGTGACGACGTTCCGGAGGTCGCCCCGGAACGCGCCGAGCCGCCAGGCCACGAACAGCGCGATCGAGACGACCGCGACGATGATCGTCGAGATCGCGTTGATCTGGGGCGTCACCCCGAACTTGATCGAGCTGTAGATGAAGATCGGCAGCGTCGTCGAGCCGACCCCGGCGTTGAACGACGTGACGATCAGGTCGTCGAACGACAGGGCGAACGCCAGCATCGCCCCGGCGGCCACGGCCGGCGCGAGGAGCGGCAGCGTCACGTGCCGGAACGCCCCGATGGCGGACGCCCCGAGATCGCGCGCGGCCTCCTCCAGGGACGGATTCAGGCCGGCGGCGCGGGCCCGGACGGTGATCGCGACGTACGAGATGCAGAACGTGACGTGGGCGATCGCGATCTGCCCGATCGAGCCGTTCAGGTTGAACAGCTGGGCGAAGAACACCAGGAGGCTGATGCCCATGATGATCTCGGGGGTCACCATCGGCAGCAGCAGCAGCGTCTCGGTCGCCCCGGCGCCGCGGAACCGGAGCCGGGCCAGTCCCAACCCGAGCAGCGAGCCCAGGATCGTCGACCCGACGACCGCGATCGCCGCGACCTGGATGGTGACCCAGAGGGCATCCTGCAGGTCCTGGTTGGCGAAGAGCCGGCCATACCAGTCGGTCGTGAAGCCGAGCCAGATGAACGTCCGCTTGGAGACGTCGAAGCTGAAGATGATCAGGACGACGATCGGGGCGAACAGGAACGCGTAGATCGCGATCACGAAGGCGGTGAGCCAGCGGCTCGATCGGCCGGTCATTCGCGACTCATCCCGCGAGGACCTCGCGCCGCAGGGTCCGGAGGGCGGCCAGCGTTCCGCCCAGCGTCACGATCATCAGCAGGAAGCCGAGCGCCGACCCGCCCGGCCAGTCGCGGCCCGACGTGAAGATGACCTGGACGATCTTCGCGATGGTCGTCGTCTGGGCACCGCCGAGCAGGTCGGGCGTGACGAAGTCGCCGAGGGCCGGGATGAACGTCAGCAGGGCCGCGGCGACGATGCCCGGCATCGTCAGCGGCAGCGTGACGTGGATGAACGCCTGGCTGCCCGAGGCGTACAGGTCGCGGCCGGCCTGGACGAGGTGCTCGTCGAGCCGGTCGATCGAGACGTACAGCGGCAGGATCGCGAACGGCAGGAAGCCGTACGTCATGCCGAGGATGACCGCGAAGTCGGTGTTGAGGATCTCGATCGGCTCGTTCGTCAGGCCGACGGCCTGGAGGGCCGAGTTCACGATCCCGTTGTCACGCAGGATGATCATCCAGGCGTAGGTCCGGATGAGGTAGCTCGTCCAGAACGGCAGCATGACGAGGATGAGCAGCAGGACCTTGCGGCGCCCGCCGTAGCGCGAGATCCAGTAGGCGATCGGGTAGCCGATCGCGATCGACAGGATCGTCGTCACGAGGGCGTAGTAGAGCGAGTTCCAGACGACCCGGACGTACTCCGGCTGGAGCGCGTCCTGGTAGTTCTGGAAGCCCGGGTTGGCGAGCGTCACGTGGCCGTTCGCGTCGAGCGCCCCGAAGCTGATCACGACCATGATCGCGAGCGGCACGAGGAAGAACGCGGCCAGCCAGACCACGCCGGGCACGAGGAGCACCGCCCCGGCGAGGCGGCCGAGGATCGCCGGGCGGTCCCGGCCCGATGCCGGAGCGGCGGTCACGCCCGGAGGAGCTGCCAGCGCTTCGTGTACTTGTCGAGGTCGGCCGGGGCGAGGTAGGCGAGCTCGACGAGCTTCGCCTTGACCGAATCGGGCGGGTTGAGCCGCGGGTCGTTCTTGATCGTCGGATCGATGAGCGGCAGGGCCGCGGCGTTCGGGCCCATGTAGCCGATCTCGTTCGTGTTGTTGGCGCTGACCTGGGGATCGAGGTTGTAGTTGATCCAGAGGTGGGCGGCGATCGGGTGCTTCGCGCCCGACAGGATGACCATCGTGTCGTTGCCCCGGATCGATCCCTCGCTCGGGATGACGTACTGGGCGTTCGGCTTGTCCGACGTCATCTGGTACCAGTCGCCAGACCAGCAGTGGGTGATCCAGAGCTGGCCGCTCTCGAAGTCGCCGATGTCGTCGTCCGTCCAGATCCGGACCAGCGGCTTCTGGACCTCGAGCTTGGCCAGGATCTGGTCGAGCTCACCCTCGTCGACCGTGTTCGGCGAGAGCCCGAGCTGGAACGCCGCCGTCGCGAACACCTCGCGCATGTCGTCGAGCATGCCGAGGTGGCCCTTCAGGTTGGGGTTCCAGAGGTCAGCCCAGGCGCTGTACTGGCCCGGGAGCTTGGCCGGATCCCAGGCGTAGCCCGTGGTCCACCAGTAGTTCGGGACCGAGTGGGCGTTGTTCGGGTCGTAGCCCGGGTTCTGCCATTCGGGGGCGAGGTTCGCGAGATTCGGGACGAGGGACGGCTGGATCGGCTGGACGATGCCATCCGCGACGAAGCTCGGCAGCCACGTCGAGGCGGGATAGCTGACGTCGTAGCCGCCGCCCTTGCCGTCGCTCTGGAGCTTGGCGATCTGCGTCGGCTCATCCGGGAACTTGTCGTACGTGACCTTGATGCCGTACTTCTTCGAGAAGTCCGAGACCGTGTTCGAGCCGATGTAGCCGTCCCAGTTGTAGACGAACAGCTCAGCCTCGGGGGAGGGGATCGGCGTCGGGACGGGCGTCGCGGTGGCGACGGCTGTCGCGGCTCCGGCGGCGGTTGGAGCCGGGGTCGCCGGGAGGGGGCTCGGCGACTGGGCGGCGGAGACGCAGGCCTCGACGATGCCTCCGATGGCGGCGACCGCGCCGAGCGCGGCGATCCGGCTGATGAACTGCCGACGACTGATCCCGCTGACGGTCAGGTACCGTTGCAGGGCCTCGTCGAACGGGACGACGACTGGCTTCGACTGGCGGCTCATGGCTCCTCCACGAGGTCCGCCGGCGTGTCTCCGAGCACGAGACCGTCGGCGGGCGCCCAGCTCACTTCCACATGGTCCCCGGCGGCAAACCGCGTCCCGACCTTGCCTGCCAGCACGGCCAGGGCCAGCCCACCGTCCGTTCGGACCTGATATTGGACCGCCGCGCCCAAGTACGCCGTCTGCTCGATCCGGCCGCGGAGGCCGGCGGCTTCCCGGGGAGCGGTGGCCATTGGTGCCGCGCCGTTCACGGCGCGCAGCACGATGGCCTCGGGTCTGACCGACACCTGGACGGTCTGGCCGGGGCGTCGACCCGCGGCGACGATCCGGCACGGCTCGCCGGAGTCGAGCCGCACGAGCTCGGCGGCCGGATCGGGGGCCTCGACGACGCCGTGGAACAGGTTCGTCGTGCCGATGAAGTCGGCGACGAACGGCGTGGCGGGTCGGTCATACAGCTCCTCGGGGACGCCGACCTGCTCGACCCTGCCGCGGTTCATCACCGCGATGCGGTCGCTCATCGTCAGCGCCTCCTCCTGGTCGTGGGTCACGTAGACGAAGGTGATGCCGACGTCGAGCTGGATCCGCTTCAGCTCGAGCTGGAGGCGCTTGCGGAGCTTGAGGTCGAGCGCGCCGAGCGGCTCGTCGAGGAGCAGGACGTCCGGCTGGTTCACGAGCGCCCGGGCCAGCGCGACCCGCTGCTGCTGCCCACCGGACAGCTCGTGGGTCCGGCGCTTCTCGTAGCCGCCGAGCCGGACGAGCTCGAGGATCTCGCCGGTTCGCCGCCTGATCTCGGCGTTCGGCACGTTCCGGCGCTTGAGCCCGAAGGCGATGTTCCCGGCGACGTCGAGGTGGGGAAACAGGGCGTAGCTCTGGAAGACCATGTTGACGGGCCGCTTGTCGGGTGGCAGGTCCGTGACGTCGCGGCCGCGAAGCAGGATGCGGCCGCTCGTCGGGAGCTCGAAGCCGCCGATCAGGCGGAGGGTGGTGGTCTTGCCACAGCCCGACGGCCCGAGCAGCGAGAAGAACTCGTGGGCGCCAATGTCGAGCGAGACGCCGTCGACCGCGCGAACCTCGCCAAAGCGCTTGACGAGGTCCGTGAGACCGATCTCCGGGGCCTGAACGGACGCGCTGGTCACGTTCGCGGGAGCGTACTCGCCCTCGCGCCGGCTTGCTGGACAGATGTCCAAGAACGGCCCGCATCGCCGGTTGCGGGTCCGCTGGCGGGTATCCTGCCCGAGATGGACGCCCAGCCTCGCGGCCTCGTCGTCGCCCTCGATGGACCGGCGTCGTCCGGCAAGAGCAGCGTCGGCGCCGCCGCCGCCGTCGAGCTCGGCTACCGCTTCTGCGACACGGGCCTGCTGTACCGCGCGGTGACGTGGCTGGCGATGCGGCGGGCGGTCGAGGCCGGCGATCCCGAGGCCGTGGCGTCGCTTGCCGCGGAGATCCGCCTCGAGCCGGACGCCCAGGGTCGCCTGGCACGGGTCACCGTCGACGACGTCGATCGAACGGGCGAGGTCCACGGCGAGGCCGTCGACATGGCCGTGTCGGCGTATGCGCGGGTGCCGGAGCTCCGGCAGGCGCTCCTGGAACGCCAGCGATCGATCGCCTCGGACGGCCGGATCATCATGGCCGGCCGTGATGTGGGCACCGTCGTCCTGCCCGACGCCGACCTGAAGATCTACCTCGATGCGTCGGCCGAGGAACGCGGGCGGCGCCGAGCCCTCGAGCGCGGGATCGATCCAGCGGGGCCCGCAGGCCAGGAGATCCTCGCCGAGCTGCGTCGCCGAGACGAGCTCGACTCCACCCGGCCCGTCGCGCCGCTCCGGCGGGCGTCGGACGCGATCGTGCTCACGACCGACGGGAACACCTTCGAGCAGACGGTCGCGGCGGTCGTCGCGACGATCCAAGCGAAGGCCGCGGAAGCCGCCGCCAGCGCGCCCGCGACCGCCACCGCGCCCGCGACGGAGCCGGAGCCGCCTGCCGATCGCGACTCCCCGGCGCGCCGTCGCCGTGCCGAGATGGGCGCCGTCCGGCCCGGTCGGGCGGCACCCACTCCGATCATCTCGAGGAAGGGCCTCCTCATCCGCTTTGGGAGCTTCGTCCTGCGGGTCATCGCCAGGCTCCTCGCCCGGATCCACTTCGAGGGAGATCGGCAGGAGCTGCCGAAGGGCGCGCTGATCGTCGCGGCGAACCACGCTTCGAGCGCCGATCCACCGATCCTCGGCGCCTTCCTGAACGCTCGCCTCGACCGCCCGATCAACTGGCTCGGCAAGCGCGAGCTGCTCGAGCTGCCGATCGTGGGCTGGGCCATGCGCCAGGCGGCGATCCACCCGGTCGATCGGCGGGCGGCGGACGTCGACGCGTTCCGAACCGCGATGCGGATCCTGGAGTCGGGCAACGTGCTCGCGGTCTTCCCGGAGGGCACGCGGAGCCGCGACGGCGCGCTCCAGGAGGTCCGGGAAGGGGTCGCCGTCCTGGCGCTGCGGAGCGGCGCGCCGGTGCTGCCGGTCGGGTTCGCCGACACCGACCGGTTCTGGCCCCGAGGCAAGCTCCTGCCCCACCCGGGTCGCGAGGTCACGGTCCGCTTCGGCAAGCCGTTCGTCGTCGCCGACGAGCTCGGCCTGGCGGCCGGCGACGGCGCCGACGGCGCGAGCGGCCGCGACCGGCGCCAGGTCAAGGAGGCCGCCACCCGGCTGATCATGACCCGGATCGCGGAGCTCCTGCCGCCCCGTCAGCGGGGCGTGTACGCCGCCGACGTGGAGCGCGCCGAGGCCGGCTGAACCCGACCCCGTGGGATACTGGATCGGCATGGGAACCGTCCAGGCGATCCGCATCGCGAAGCGCACCGGCTTCTGCTACGGCGTCCGCGAGGCCATCGACATGGCCAAGGAAGCGAGCGCGAACGGCAAGTCGACCCACACCCTCGGCCAGGTCGTCCACAACGAGGGCGTCATCAACGATCTCCAGGCCCTCGGCATCCGGACCGTCGATTCCCTCGACGACGTCGATCACGGCGCGGCGGTCGTCATCCGGGCCCACGGGGTGAAGCCCGAGGTCATGGCCCGCGCCCAGGCCCGCGGCCTCGAGGTCATCGACGGGACGTGCACCTGGGTCATCCAGGAGCAGAAGGAGCTCCAGAAGCTCGTCGAGGAGGGCTACACGATCGTGCTGCTCGGGACGCCGAAGCATCCGGAGGTCGTTGGCCTCCTCGGCTTCGCACCGGACGCGATCGTCGTGGACGAGGAGGAGGACTGGGACCGGATCCCGCGGCGCAAGAAGATGGCGCTGCTGTCGCAGTCGACGCAGCCACCCTGGAAGTTCGAGAAGCTCGCGGCGTTCATGGTCGGTCGCAGCCACGAGCTGAAGATCGTCAACACGGTCTGCCCGGTCACGATCCGTCGGCAGGAGGACACGCTCGAGACGGCCCGCGAGGTCGACCTGATGGTCGTGGTCGGTGGGCGGTCGTCGGCGAACACGAAGGAGCTCACCCGGCTGTGCGGGATCGCCGGCACGAAGGCGATGCAGGTCGAGTCGGTCCTCGACCTCGAGGACGCGGCGCCCTTCGGGAGTGCGCGGCTGGTCGGGGTGACCGGTGGCACGTCGACCCCGATCGAGGACCTGCACGCGGTGGCCCAGCGGATCCTCGAGCTCGCCGGCACGCGGACGGCTCGCCGGAACGCGGCGACGCTCGCCGACGAGGCATTCGCCCAGGCCGCGACCCCGGCCGGGCGGACGACCTCGCTGCCCACGCCCCAGGCCGCCGCGTCCTAGGTCGGGAGATGGCCTCGAGCGGGGGCGGCCTGCCGATCGTCGCGATCGTCGGCCGGCCGAACGTCGGCAAGTCGACGCTGTTCAACCGGATCGTCGGGGAGCGGACCGCGATCGTCGAGGATCGCGCCCGGACGACGCGTGACCGGCTGTACGCGGAGGCGGAGTGGAACGGCCGGTCGTTCCTGCTCGTGGACACGGGCGGTCTCGAGGCCGCTCCCGACGATCCGATCGAGGCGAGCGTCCAGGTCCAGGCCCGGATCGCGATCCGGGAGGCCGACGTCATCGTCCTCGTCGTCGATTCGATGTCGGGCATGACGCCGGCCGACACCGAGGCTGCGGAGCTGCTCCGACGGGCGAAGGCCCCGGTGCTCGTCGCGGCGAACAAGAGCGACAACGCCGCCCGCGAGCTCGAGGCTGCCGAGTTCTGGTCGCTCGGCTGGGACCGCACGTTGCCGATCGCCGCGATCCATGGCCGCGGCGTCGCGGACCTGCTGGACGAGATCGTCGCCGCGCTGCCGCCCACCTCGTCGGGCGCCCTCGACAGCTCGGACCGCGAGACACCGAGCGGCGAGACACCGGACGGCACGGAGACGTCCGTGACGCCCTCGATCGCGCTGGTCGGTCGCCCGAACGTCGGCAAGTCGAGCCTGCTGAATGCGCTCCTCGGTGAGGAGCGGATGATCGTGTCCGACGTTCCCGGCACGACCCGCGACTCCATCGACACCCGCCTGTCGTGGGGCCGAGGCGAGGTCGTGCTCATCGACACGGCCGGGATCAAGCGCCGCGGCAAGGTGGCGTCCGGGCCCGCGGCCGAGCGGTTCTCGACCCTGCGGTCGCTGCGGGCGATCTCCCGGGCCGACGTCGCCGTCCTCCTGGTCGACGCGGTCGATGGGCTGACCGCACAGGACGCTCACATCGCGGGTTACGTCGTCGAGGAGGGCCGGGGCCTCGTCGTCGCGCTCAACAAGTGGGACGTCGTGGAGGACAAGACCGGCCAGACCTTCGACCAGTACGTCGGCTGGATCCGGGGCGAGGTCCCGTTCCTCGACTTCGCGCCGGTCGTCTCGATCTCGGCCAAGACCGGCCAACGCATCGATCGCGTGCTCGAGCTCGCCGTCGATGTCTGGGGTGAACGTCGCCGCCGGATCCCGACGGCCGAGCTGAACCGGGTGGTGCAGGACGCCCTGGCTCGCCAGGACGCGCCGATGGTGAAGGGCCGCCGGCCCAAGCTCTTCTACGCGACGCAGGCCTCGATCGAGCCACCGACCTTCGTATTCTTCGCCCGAGACGCCGGCGCCGTGCATTTCAGCTACGAGCGATACCTGGAGAACCGGCTGCGCGACGCGTTCGGCTTCGACGGCACGCCGATCCGGCTGGTCTTCCGCGAACGGACGTCCGCGGAGCCAACCGGTCGCCGCCACTCCCGAGGTCGAGCCCCCGCCGTGGCCGGCGGGCGACGATGACCGAGGTCCAGTCGTCCGGCCCGGAGCTCAGCCCCGGATCCGACCCGCGGGTCGCGCTCCTGACCCCGAAGGTCGCCGTCATCGGCGCCGGGGCGTGGGGAACGACCCTCGCCGTCCTGGTCGGGCGCGAGGAGCCGGTGCTGCTGCTGGCGCACTCCGAGCAGAACGCCGATCGCCTGACGAAGGAGCGGCGGAACACCACGAAGCTGCCGGGGATCGAGCTGCCGGAGACCGTCCGCGTCACGACGGTTCCGGCTGACCTCGCCGCCGCGACCGACCTCGTGATCGTGGCCGTGCCCTCGGCCCACGTCCGCGAGGCCATCGCGGCCGCAAAACCGTTCATCGCCCCGACGGCCGACCTGCTCTCCGTCGTGAAAGGCCTCGAGCCCGGGACGCTGCTCCGGATGACGGAGGTCATCGCCCAGGTCGCCGACGTGGCGCCGGACCGCGTCGCCGCCCTCTCGGGACCGAACCTCTCCCTCGAGATCGCGCGTGGCCTGCCGGCCTCGGCCGTCGTCGCGTCCCGGGACCCGGCCGTCGGAGATCGCATCGTCGCTCGCCTCTCCCGGCGGACATTCCGGCTCTACACGAACGCCGACGTCCTCGGAGTCGAGCTGGCGGGAGCGCTGAAGAACATCATCGCGATCGCCGCCGGGGCCGCGGACGGCCTCGGCTTCGGCGACAACGGCAAGGCCGGGCTCATGACCCGTGGCCTGGCCGAGATCACGCGCCTCGGCATCGCGGCGGGCGCGAACCCGCTGACGTTCGCGGGCCTCGCGGGACTCGGCGATGTGATCGCGACGTGCGGCTCGAAGCTGTCCCGCAACCACCGCCTCGGGGACTATCTCGCCCAGGGACGGAGCTGGAAGGACGTCGAAGCGGTCCTTGGCGGGGTCGCGGAGGGCGCCTACACCGTGGATGCCGCGCTCGCCCTCGCGGCACGGCTCGGCGTCGAGCTCCCGATCGCCCAGGAGGTCCACAACGTCCTGTTCGAGGGCAAGAGCGTGCCACGGGCCCTCGTCGACCTGCTCTCCCGCGAGACGAAGGATGAGCTGGCGGACTTCGAGCGGTGGGCGAGCCGGCTCCAGGGTTGAGCCGCGGCGCATCCGGATGCGCGACCGGCGCGTAGGAGGGACATGAGCGCAGACCAGATCCGGCGTCCGCTGCAGGCGCTGCTCATCCTGGCAGGCGTGTTCTTCGGCCTCGCTCCGTTCCTGGCGCCCGAGGCCTTCGCAGCACTGACGGGCTTCCGCGGCACCGACGTGTTCGTCTACCGACTGGCGGGAGCCGCGACCTTCGGCTACGCCGTCGGTCTGGCCGCCGGCTGGTCCGTGCCATGGGTCGAGCTGCGAATCCCGATCGCGGCCACGTTCGTTTTCAACGCGGCCTCGATCCTGGCCTGCCTGCTCGCGATCGGTGCCGGCGGCACGTAGCCCGTGGTCTACGTAATCCTCGTCGCGTCCGTCGCCTTCACGGCCGGGACGGGCTGGCTGCTGCTCCGGTCGCCGGTGGCGACGATTCCGCCTCCGAATCCCGATCGTGACCATCCGATGGCCACTTGGCTGATCGCCTCTTCGCGATCGGCGTCGCCGCCGCAGCGGTGTTCGGCCTGGGCCCGCTGATCCTCGGTGGCGGGTTCGGCACGATCGTCGGGGCGACCGGGAACGATCCGTTCGTCTATCGACAGGCTGGTGCCGCGACGCTCGGCGCCGCCGTCGGCGGGGCGCTGGTCCTCAGGCGACGCGGCTGGGCCGAGGCCCGGCTGCCGGCTCTCATGGCTCTCACGTTCAATGGCCTCAGCCTCGTCGCCGCTGTCATCCAGCTCACATCCGCGGCGACGCCCGTCGCCTGGCTCATCCTCGCCGCCGCGGGCCTGACGACGGTCGGGATGGGCGCCGCCCTCCTCCGCGAGGGTCGCTGACCGTCAGCTCCGACGAAGCAGTCGACGAGCCGCGTCGTCCTGAGCCCCGCGAGCCGCCGAGCCGAGGAACGGCCGCGGCGTAGACTTCCCGACGCGGCGGGGCGTGGCGCAGCCTGGTAGCGCACCAGTCTGGGGGACTGGTGGTCGCCGGTTCAAATCCGGCCGCCCCGACCACTCCTCCGGCGAGGGACGCCGTGATTAGCACCTGACGCTGTTCATGCGTGTGGAATCAAAGGACCCGGGCCGTGGTCGGACCCGGGTCCCTCGAGCGATACGAGAGGATTACGGCGCGATCGTCACCTGAGCCGATCCTGGGAACGGCACCCCGAACACGGCGAATGGCGTGGTCGCGTAATGACCGAGGTCCGAGTGGACGGTGATCGTCACCGGCAGTCCGCCGAAGCCGTTGAACACCACGCCGCTGATCGTCAGCCAGCCGCCGCCGGAGACCCAGGTCACGTCGCCCTTGTCGGACGCCGCGCGACCCGTCCTGTGGCCGCAGTCGGAGCCGGCGTACGTGCCCGTGCCGTCCGACGAGAGCTCGATCCAGAGCCAGGCCCCGCCCCCGTTCGGGCCTGACGCGTTGGCCGAGATCTCGACCTGGTAGACCGCGGTGTTGCCGTAGTCGGCAAAGGCCGTCGCGGCCATCGTGAGGGCGAGCACCAGCCCCGCGAGAACGGCCATCATCCGTCGTGCCATGCCTGTCAAACCTCCTGTCGCCCGGTAATGAGCCCGATCACTGCGCAGATCCTCCGCCCGGACGTCGTCCCGATCAATCGGGCGATTCCCTACGTTTTCAGGAGCAAAATCGCCGGCCGGCCGTCAGCGGGGCATCGCACATGTCGGTCACTTCTGCGGCGTCGGCCCGATCGATGACAGGTGAAATCGATCCGGCCGCATGGATGACAGTGTCAGGGTCCTGCATGGCCCAGTGCTCCGACTGCAATGCCGGGGGGCCGGCGCGAAGCGCAGGTTCGGACCGATGGTGGTGGCCCGACCGATCCTCGTCGTGAATCCCCGAAAGGATGAGACGTTCGCAGCCGCTGCCGCGGCGTGCTCCATGGCCGCCTCCACGCCGATCCAACTTGCGAATGCGCTGCGGCCCAGGTATCCGCATGTCGCGGTCCACAGCCGGACGCTCAGCGACGAGCCAGCCGTGACCTGGTACGTCTACCGAGAGGGCTACTGGGTCACCGGCTAGAGCGCAGCCGTTTCAGAGTGGCGGCGGGGTGGGACCCTCGGTGTGCTCGGTCAGTCGGGTGTACATGGCCCGGAGCTGCGCGGCCTCGGCATCAAGGACAGCCTGCTTGCTTATGTCAGACGTTTCGTCGCGCTCGCGCTCGATCTCGCGGAGGAGCTCCAGGATCATTGCGGCTCGCTCCGCGTCCAGCACCGGTGCACCCTAGCACCGCGCGGCTCTGGCGCCACCGGGCCGTACAGTGTCCGGGATGAAGGTTGTCTCGATGGTCCGCGGCACGGTGCCGGCGCCCGCGGTGCCGGCCCTCATCGACGCGTACCGGGCCGCCACCGCGGACCCGCCGCCGGCCATCGTCTGGACGGAGCTCCTCACGACGGCGACCGGATCCGTGGCGATCGTCACGACGTGGCGAGATCGAGAGGCCCTCGAGGAGATGCTCGCCAGTGGCCAGGAGCCACTGGCCCGACGGTTGGTTCGTGAGGCGGGTGGCGAGCCGACGGTCGAGATCTTCGACCTCTCGGCCACCGCCTCGCCCTAGCGTCCCCTTCCGCGCGATCGTTTTCGCCGCGTGCCGAGGGGGCCCTGGCGCCTTCAGTCCGCGGCGGGCTGATCGATCCTCGAGACCGCGAGATACCCGACGGCCAGCACGATGACTGCTGCCAGGACGAGCGCGACCGGGCCGTCGCCGATTCCGAGCCCGCCGAGCGTCGACTTCCCGAGCCAGTCGGCGACCGACGCGCCGAGCGGCCGCGTGATGACGTAGGCGGCCCAGAACGCGACAACCGCGTTCAGTCCGAACCAGCGCCAGGCGATGGCGGGCAGCACGAACGCGACCGCGTACAGCGCAGCCGACGCTGGGTACCCGAGCCCGAGGGTCGAGGCGCTCAGATCGCCGAGCGCGGTCCCGAGCGCGAAGGTCGCCATGACCGTCGCCCAGTAGAACAGCTCGCGCCGGACCGTCGTGATGGTGTGGATTGAGAGGGTGTGCTCGGTCCGATGCCACGCGATGAAGACGACCGCCAGCGCGAGGGCGAGGCTGGTCGCCGAGAGGGCGTACGGGACGTGGAGCACGACGTGGGCCACGTCGGCGACCATCGTCCCGAAGACCGCGACCATGACGACCGCGAACCAGTAGGCGAGCGCCTCGTACCACGGTCGTCGCAGCTGGATCGTGAGCGCCACGACGAGGCCGACGCAACCGGCGACCACGGCGACATACGGATCGATGTGGAAGACGAGGTAGTCGGACGTCGATTCGCCCATCGCCGTCGACAGCAGCTTCACGACCCAGAACAGCAGCCCGATCGCCGGGACCTTGTGGGCGCCCTCGCGTGTCAGCCGATCCACGACCGCGATTGTCGCGGCTCTCGGGCCCTGAGGCAGGCGACGCCGGAGCCGCTATGCTCCCGCGGATGACCGCGAGCCCGACGATCGACCGACGCTGCCTCTGTCGCTAGGCGAGAGGGGCGCCAAGCCCTCCGCCAGCCGCAGACAGCGCTGAGAGCGCTCGCTCGGTTCCAGGCTCCTCTCGCCGGTCTTCTTCCCGCCCACCTTCCTCCGCAAGGAGCCATTCCATGCTCGCTCGACCCCGCAGCGCCGACCCATACCGCGACCTCGACGTCATCGACGCCCGCGCCCCGCGGTTCAACCAGACCGTCATCGGCCTCGGCTCGCTCATCGCCATCGTCACGGGCTGGTGGCCGATCCTGGCCCTGCTCGCGATCCAGCTCGGGGTCGGCCTGCGGTTCGGGCGGCGCTATTGCCTGCCCTGCGTCGCGTATTTCACGTTCGTCCAGCCGCGCGTCGGCGAGGGCCCGATCGAGGACTCGCGGCCGCCACGGTTCGCGAACCAGGTCGGATTCGTCGTGCTGGGCGCCGCCTCGATCTCGTACGTCGCCGGGCTGACGCTCCTCGGCGTCGCGCTGGGCGGGCTCGTCGCGACGCTGGCCCTGCTCGCCGCGATGACCGGCTTCTGCCTCGGCTGCGAGATCTACAAGGTCAGTGCGAAGGTCCTTGGCATCCGGAGCCGGCGGCTCGATCGGATCGACCTGCGCGATCTGGGCGTGACCGATCGGCCCACCGGCGAGCTCGTCGTCAGCTTCGGGCATCCGCTCTGCACCGACTGCCAGGCCTTCGAGACCGAGGTCCGGACGGCGGGGCGGCGGCTCGTGAGCGTGGACGTCCGGTCGAATCGGAGCCTGGCCCGCAAGTACGGCATCGCCCTCGTGCCGACGGCCGTGGCCGTCGCCCCGGATGGGAGGGTCACCGCCCGCCTCGCGGGCTAAGCCTTCGGCCTAGGGCGCGAAGGGGTGCATCTCGACGTCGCCGCCCGACCCGGAGCCCGTGCACGGCGGCACGCCCGAGGTGTCGGTCGCGTTCAGCGGCGTCGCCGTGACCTTGCCCTGCGGGAAGACGAACGCGACCGTGACCGGCGCGGTCGGCGTGCCACCGCAGTAGTTGACGGCGTCGACCATGGTCTTCACGACGTCGTAGTAGTGCAGGGTCAGCGTGGCGCTCGCGGCCGCCGGGGCGCCGTCGATGAGGATCGCGCCGTTCCCGGCGACGAGCTGCGGCCGCGCCACGGCCGTGATCGTGCAGTCGGCCTTGCCGTTGTTCGTGAGCGTGACATTCGCGGTCCGGTGGCCGGCACCGGCCTCCCAGTCGACGATCGCGGCCGCGAGGTTCGCGGGATCACAGGGCTGCATGCCGGCGACCGGGCTGGCGGTGGCCGGTGCCGCTGTCGGAGCGAGCGTTGCGGCGACGGTCGGAGCCGCGGTCGGCGCCGCCGTGGGGGCGATCGTCGGAGCGGTCGACGGGGAGCTCGAACCACACGCGGCCAGCGCGAAGCACAGCCCGACCATCAGGAGGGGAGCAGGAGCGGCGAGGGCCGGCCGTCGCGGCGACATGCGCGGCCGCATGGTAGCGACCGACAGCCGACCGCGTCGCCAACCGAAGGTACCCACCGCGACCGACCCACCCGGCAGGGACAGTGCCTCGGCGGATGTCCCTCGAGATCCATCGACCGGAACCGACATTGCATCGACCTCGTGTATCTGATGCCTGATACTCGGCGCGTGGCCGAGCTGAATCCGTGCGATTGCCCGGGCTGCGCCAACCGCTTCAGCGACAAGGCTGCGGCGGAAGGATTGCGCCGCTATCGCCGGAGCGGGCCGGATCCGACGACCCGCGAGCTCCTCGGAGCCATCGTCGCCCAGGGGGTCGAAGGCGCCTCGGTCCTCGACATCGGTGGTGGCATCGGCGCGATCCAGCTCGAGCTCCTCGCCGCGGGCGCCAGGACGACGACCTCGGTCGACGCGTCGCCGCCGTACGTCGCGGCCGCCGCCGCCGAGGCTGCCAGTCGCGGCCTGGCCGAACGTGCCCGGCACATCGAGGCCGACTTCGTGGCGGTGGCGGCGGAGGTCGAGGCCGCGGACGTCGTGACCCTCGATCGGATGATCTGCTGCTACAGCGACATGCCGGCGCTCATGGGTCGTTCCGTCGAGCACGCCCGGCGGATGATCGGCCTGGTCTATCCGCGCGACGCGTGGTGGACGCGGAGCCTCGCCGCCGTGATGAACGCGAGCGGCCGATTGCTCCGCGGCCGGCTGCGCTGGTACATCCACCCGGAGCCCGAGATCGATCGCCGCATCCGGGCCGCCGGCTTCGAGCGGCGCTTCCTGCGACGGCACGTCCTCTGGCAGGTGGCCCTCTACGTCCGGTCCGCGGGCTAGGTTTCGTATCATCGGCCGGTGCCACCGATCGACGAGCTGACGCGCATCGAGCCGATCCACCTCGACCGCCTCGTCCGCCAGGGCATCTTCACCACAGGTCTCCTGCTCGAGGTGAGCGAGACGCCGACTCGACGGCAATACCTCGCGGACCAGGTCGATGCGACGACCAACGACGTGCTCGCGTGGCGCGACGAGTCGCTGATGCTCAACTTCGCGGGGTTCGGGAGCACCGAGCACCGGCTGCTCATGCAGAGCGGGTTCGAGGGGCTGCGGGACATCCTCGACGTGGATCTCCCGACATTCCGCACCCGGATCGAGCGCGGCGCCCAGGAGCTCAACTTCGACGTCCCGAGCGGCCTCACCCTTGAGGGCTGGTGGGACCAGGCTCGCACGCTCGAGGACGAATAGGCCCGACAGGGTCCTGCCCTTGACAACCTGGCTCGTCTCGATCGCCGTCGCGCTGGTGGTCCTCGCTGCGTCCGTCCTGCTGTTCCTCAATCCGGTCTGGGTCGGCTTCGAGCAGGATCGCGTCGGCGCGGCGGCGCTCACCGGCTTCGCTCCGGCCGACGTCCGCTCCGTCACGAGCTCGATCCTCGGTGACCTGATCCTGTCGACCGGCGACTTCGGGGTGACCCTGAACGGTGCGCCGGTCCTGACCGACGCCGAGCGAAGCCATATGCGCGATGTCCGGGGCGTGTTCGAGGGCTTCTTCCTGCTGGTCGGACTGTCCGCGATCGCCCTCGTCGTCACCTGGCGACGGGCAGCGACCGCCGCGAGCAGGACCCGATGGTGGGCGGCCGCGCGCCGTGGCGCTGGCGCCCTCGTCGTCGTGATCGCCGTCCTCGGCGTGATCTCGGTTGTCGCCTTCGACGCCGCGTTCGAGGCGTTCCACCGCCTCTTCTTCGCGGCCGGCAGCTATGACTTCGACCCGCGCACGAGCCACCTGATCCAGCTCTTTCCCGATCAGTTCTGGTCGGACACGACGATCGCGCTGGCGGTTGTCGCGATCGCGATCGCCACCGCCGTGGCGTGGATCGCGGGGCGAAGGCGTCAGGGGGCATGATGAGGCGCCGCGTTGGGAGCCTGTTCGGCATCGAGATCCGGCTGCAGGGGGCCTGGATCGTGATCCTGGCCCTGATCGCCTACCTCGCCCTGACCGAGCTCGGATTCGCCGACCCGCCGATCGACACGGGGCCGCTCTGGCTCCTCTCGGCGCTCGTGGCGGTGCTGTTCCTGGCCAGCTCGATCGTCCATGACGTCGCCCACGCGGTCGTGGCCAGGCGGCGGGGCATGGAGGTCAGCTCCGTGTCGATCACGTTCTTCGGGGGCGCGAACCCGCTCGACCCGACCCCGCCGAGGCCGATCGACGACGTCTACATCGCGCTGGCCGGCCCAGCGGCGAGCCTCGTGCTGGGTGCCGCGTTCGGCGCGATCGCGGCGGGCTGCGATGCGATCGGCGGGCCGGTCTTCGAGCCGCTCGCCGAGACCCTCGCGGTGGTCACGGCCCTGAACCTCATCGTCGGCCTCGCGAACATCATCCCGGCCTATCCGCTCGACGGCGGTCGAGTGGCCCGGGCGCTCGGCTGGTGGCGAGGCGGGACGCTCGACGCCGGCTGGCGCTCGGCGGCGCTCATCGGCCGGGCCGTCGGGATCATCACGATCGCGATCGGGGTCGTGATGCTCGCCTCGGGCCCGATCCTGAACGGCGGGATGACGATCCTCGCCGGCTGGTTCCTGACGCTCTCGTCGCGATCGATCAACGAGCGGCTGCGGGTGAACCGGCTCATCGGCGGGCTCCATGTCCAGGACGCGATGGAGACATCCCCGGTCAGCGTCGGTCCGCACCTGACCGTCGACACCTTCGCCGAACAGCTGCTGGACGAGGGCTCCGAGATGACCGCCGTCCCGGTCGTCAGCGACGGAGACGTCGTCGGGATCCTCGGGGCGCGGCAGCTGCGCCGGCTGCAGCGGCGCCTCTGGCCGACGACGCGGGTCGAGGATGTCATGGCGAAGCCGCCGCGCCTGCCCATGCTGTCGGCCCTCGATTCGCTCGACGCGGCCGTGGAGCGCCTGTACCGGACCGGGCTCGACGGCATCCCGGTCGTCGACGGCCGGACCCTGGTTGGCATCCTGACGCGGCGCTCCGTCGGCAAGCTCGTGCACGAGCGCGGGCTCGACATCGGCCAGGGCCGAACCCCGGCGTGAGCCGCCGATGACGGCGGCGGGCGATCCGGGGGCGACGGCGCTGCTGACGGTCGAGGAGGCCCGCGCGGCGGTCCTCGGTGCGATTCGTGGCGCCACGCCGGCCGAGACCGTCCCGCTCGGCGCCGCGCTCGGGCGGGTGCTCGCGACTGGCATCGAATCGGGCATCGACCTGCCCCCCTGGGACAACTCCGCGATGGACGGCTACGCGCTCCGATCTGGGGACACAGCCTCGGCGACGCCGGATCGGCCGGTCGCGCTCCGAGTCGTTGGCGACGTGGCGGCCGGAGCGGCAAGCGCGGCGGGCGTCGATGGCGGAACCTGCCTCCGGATCGCGACCGGCGCCCGGCTCCCCGAACACGCCGACGCCGTCGTTCCGGTCGAGGACACGTTCCCGGCCGACGCCGCCGGCGACCCGATCGGCCCGGCGAGTCGCGACGCGACAGGCCCCCTGCCAGCCAGCATCCGGCTGACCGCGCCGGTGCGTGCCGGCGGATCGGTGCGGCGACGGGGGAGCGACCTGCGGGCAGGCGATCGGATCCTGGCGGCCGGGACCCGTCTCGGACCCGCGGCGATCGCGGTCGCGGCCGGTGTCGGCGTCGACCGGCTCGACGTCCATCGTCCACCGATCGTCGGGATCCTCGCCACGGGCGACGAGGTGCGCGCCCCCGGCGCGTCGCTCGGCGACGCGGGCATCCCGGATGCCAACGGACCGGCGCTCACGGCACTCGTCGCCGAGGCCGGCGGTGAGCCTCGGTCCCTCGGCATCGCTCGCGACACGCTCGACGACGTCCGATCCAGGCTCTGCGCCGGCCTCGGCGAGGCACCCGATCTCGTGATCGTGTCCGGCGGCGTCTCGGTTGGCCCGTACGACCACGTCCGGACGGCCTTCGCGGAGCTCGGGACCGTCGACCTGTGGCGCGTGGCCGTGCAGCCGGGCAAGCCGTTCGCGTTCGGGACGACGCGCTCGGCAGGTCCGGCTGGCCGCCCGGACCGGCTTGCGCCGGTGCTCCTCTTCGGGCTGCCGGGCAACCCCGTCTCGACCTTCATCACGTTCGAGCTCTTTGTCCGTCCCGCCATCCAGGCGCTGCTCGGCCTGCAGCGGCGGCCGCGTGCCGTCGACCGGGCGGTCCTGCTGGATGAAGCTCGGACCTCGAAGGATCGGCGGGCCTATCTCCGGGTGACCGCGGACCGCGACGGCGACGGTCGCGTCACCCGCGACGCGGAAGGCCGGGCGCAGGTCCGGCTCGCCCGCGGCCCGAACGGGCAGGGGAGCCACGTCCTGTCGGCGCTGGCCGCGGCCGATGCGCTGGCGATCGTGCCCGAGGGTGTCGAGACCCATCCGGCCGGCGGTCCGGTCGACATCTGGTGGCTCGAGTCGGCCTGAACCGGCGCGACCCGGCGAGAGTCGGCCTGACGCGACCCGCGCGCTGCCGCATCATTCGGGCATGGACCGCCCGCCGCGAGCCGAGCGTCGTCGGCTGACCCATGTCGACCGCGCCGGACGCCCGCGGATGGTCGACGTCAGCGAGAAGCCGGCGACGGCGCGACGAGCCGTCGCCGAGGCGTTCGTCGCGCTCGCGCCCGAGACGCTGAGCCTCGTCATCGACGGCAGCGGCCCGAAGGGCGACGTGCTCGGGGTGGCCGAGCTGGCCGGCGTGATGGGTGGCAAGCGGGCCTCGAGCCTCATCCCGCTCTGCCACCCGCTGGCGCTCACCGACCTCGTCGTCAGCGTCACGCCCGATCGAGCCGGGGGCGGCCTCCGGATCCGGGCCGAGGCAGCCACGATCGGTCCGACGGGCGTCGAGATGGAGGCGCTGACGGCGGCCTCGGTCGCCGCCCTCACCGCCTACGACATGGTCAAGGGCGTCGAGCGCGGCGTGGAGATCCGGAGCGTTCGGCTTGTCTCGAAGTCCGGTGGCCGCAGCGGCGAGTGGCATCGTCCCGGCGACGACCAGGGGTCCGCGGCGCGACCGTTCCGCCGCACGGGCGAGCGGGTCGCCGGCCGGATCCGGAAGAAGCCGTGACCGCGGCGTGACGGTGCCCGAGGCGTGACCGATCCCGCGGCCGGGCTGCCGGCGTTTCCCGTCGGCGCGACGGTGCCGTCGGGCACCCGGGCGCTGGTCCTCACGATCAGCGACGGCGTCGCCGGTGGCACGCGGCTGGACGAGTCCGGCGTGGCCCTCGGCGACCGCCTGGCGATGGCCGGCTTCCGGGTCGACCGCCAGACCGTCGCAGACGATCATGACCAGATTCGCGCGGCCCTCGTCGCCGGCGCTGCCGAGCACTCGTTCGTGATCAGCACGGGCGGGACCGGGCTGACGCCCCGGGACGTGACGCCCCAGGCGACCCTCGCCGCGGTGGACTACGAGATCCCGGGGCTGGCCGAGGCGATCCGCGCCGCCGGCCGCGCCCGAAACCCGATGGCGGACCTGTCGCGGGGCGTGGTCGGGGTGATCGGCCAGAGCCTGATCGTCAACGTGCCCGGCAGCCCACGAGCCGCGCTCGAGTCGCTTGTGGCCATCGAGCCGGTCATCGTCCATGCGCTCGAGACCCTGTCGGGCCCGTTCGATCACGGCGTCGCCTCGCAAGCGGCATCCGCGGCGGTGGGGTCCGCGCCGTCGCCCAGCACCGAGGCCATCCCCACCACAGCCGCGGCGCAGCTTGCCACCAGCGCGGCAGGGCCGGCGGTCGCGGCCTCGCCGGCGGCCGGTGATCAGAACGATCCCTGGCGAGACCTCCCGCGTCCCGAGGAGCGCGGGATCGAGGATCGCAACGTGCCTGGGTCGGCGTGATGTTCACGTTCTTCGACCACGTGCCCGCGTACCCGCTGGTCTTCGTCGTGTTCTGGGGCGCGGCGCTGTTCTTCGCCCTCGCGATGGCCCGCCATCTGCGCGTGTTCGCCGCGGCGCGCGCCGAGGGCCCGAGTCCGCTCGACGACGTCCCGGCCCGCTTCATCGGGCTCATCCGGTACGCGTTCGTCCAGTCGAAGATGTTCAAGGACGTCCGGGCGGCGCTGCTCCACTGGGGCATCTTCTGGGGCTTCGTCCTGCTGACGATCGGAACTGCGAACATCGTCACGGGCGGGCTGATCGAGGCGGTCATCTCGTACCCCTTCGGCGGGGTGCTGTGGGCCGCGGTCGAGGCGATGCAGAACGTCGTGGCGGTGATCGTCATCGCCTCGGTCCTGTGGGCGTTCGAACGACGGCTGATCTCGAGGCCGAAGCGCCTGACGTTCAACGTCGATGCGCTCGTGATCCTCGGGATGATCGGCGGGCTCGTGACCGCCGAGCTGCTCGCCCAGGTCTTCGAGGTCGCTCGCTACGGCGAGCAGCCCGGCGCCTTCGTGGCGAACGCCCTGGGTGACGCGCTCGCCGGGATCGGGCTGGGGAACCAGGCCCTCGAGATCGCCTTCGCGACGCTGTGGTGGGCCCACATCCTGATCGTGGCCGCGTTCCTGGCGTACCTGCCGTCGAGCAAGCACCTCCACATCGCCACGAGCTTCTTCAACATCTACTTCCGCAAGCTCAAGCCCCGCGGCGAGCTGCCGAAGATGGACCTCGAGCAGGAGGACGCGACGTTCGGAGTCCGAACGCTCGCCGACCTCGGCTGGCGCGACCTGCTCGACGGCTTCACGTGCACCGAGTGCGGCCGCTGCCAGCAGGCGTGCCCGGCCTGGAACACGGGCAAGCCGCTCAACCCGAAGCACTTCATCATGGGCATCCGGGACATGTCCGTGGAGGCCGAGCACGGCCTCCCGCTGATCCCGAGCCCGCCCGCGGTCGAGGCGAACTTCCGGCTCGACGACGGCCTGAAGCCGGCGGCGGTCATGAAGCCGATCGTCGACGACGCGATCCCGTTCGACGCGGTCTGGGACTGCGTGACGTGCGGGGCCTGCGTCGAGGCCTGCCCGGTGCTCATCGAGCACGTCGACAAGATCATCGGGCTGCGCCGGAACCTCGTCCTCGAGGACTCGCGCTTCCCGACCGAGCTGAACGGCGCGTTCCGGAACATGGAAGGTGTCGGCAACCCTTGGGGCCAGCCGCCCACCGCTCGGACCGACTGGACGCGAGGCCTGCCATTCGAGGTCCCGACGGTCGCCGCGTTGGCCGCCGACAACCGGCTCGACGAGGTCGAGGTCCTCTACTGGGTCGGCTGCGCCGCGGCCTTCGACCAGCGCAACCAGAAGGTCGCACGAGCGTTCGCGACCTGCCTGAACGCCGCCGGGATCCGGTTCGCGATCCTCGGCCAGGAGGAGTCGTGCACCGGCGATCCCGCCCGCCGGATGGGCAACGACTACGTGTTCCAGATGCTCGCCGGCTCCAACGTCGAGACGCTCAACCGGTACCGGATGGGGGAGCGGACGATCGTCACCGCCTGCCCGCACTGCTTCAACTCGATCGGGGTTGAGTACGGCCAGCTCGGCGGCACGTTCAACGTCGTCCACCACTCGGCGTTCCTGCGGGAGCTGCTCCGGACCGGCCGGCTGCGGGTCGTCGATGCCGACGGAACCGGCGAAGCGGCGGCGCTGCGGTCCGTGACCCTCCACGACTCGTGCTACCTGACCCGCTACAACGGGATCGTCGATCAGCCCCGCGAGGTCCTCGGGGCCGTGCCGGGCCTGGCGCTCGTCGAGATGGACAACCACGGCCGGAACACGTTCTGCTGCGGTGCTGGTGGCGGCCGGATGTGGATGGAGGAGACGCGCGGCACGCGGATCAACGAGTCGCGGACGACCCAGGCGCTCGCGACCGGGGCCTCGACCGTGGCGACCGAGTGCCCCTTCTGCATGACGATGATGAAGGACGGCCTCGAAGCAGCAGACGCCAACGTGGGCGGTGCCGTGAAGGCCATCGACATCGCCGAGCTCCTCGCCGAGTCGCTGGCGCCGACCCAGCCCGCGGGACGCGCCCTGCCCGTCCTGCAGTGATGGCCTGCGATCGGACCGCCGATTGACCTACCGGCTGAGCGAGGAGCAGGTCCTCCTCCGCGACACGCTCCACGCGCTCGCCGACGAGCGGATCGCGCCGCGCGCCGCCGAGATCGACCGAACCGGCGAGTTCCCCGAGGACATCCGCCAGCTGTTGGCGGCGCAGGACGTGCTCGCCCTGCCGTTCCCCGAGGCCTACGGCGGGGTCGGCGCCGACCTGCTGACGCAGTGCCTCGCGATCGAGCAGATCGCCCGCGCCGACACGACCTCGAGCCTGATCCTCACCGTCCAGGGCCTCGGCTCGCTGCCGATCCTGCTCGGTGGCAGCGACGAGCAGAAGGCCCGCCTCCTGCCCGACCTCGCGTCGGGGAAGAAGCTCGCCGCGTTTGCGCTGACCGAGCCGGAGGCTGGCTCGGACGCCGTGAACGCTCGAACCCGGGCCGTGCGGGACGGCGACGAGTACGTGCTCGAGGGCACGAAGCGGTTCATCACGAACGGCAGCGTGGCGAGCGTGATCTCGGTCTTCGCCGTGACGAGCCCGGAGGGGCCGCGCCACCAGCGCCTGTCGTGCTTCGCCGTGGACGTCCCGACGAAGGGGTTCAAGGTCGCCCGGCTCGAGCACAAGCTCGGCATCCGCGGCAGCCCGACGGCCGAGCTCGAGTTCGACGGCGTCCGCGTGCCGGCCGCGAACCGGATCGGCAACGAGGGCGACGGCTGGAAGCTCGCGATGGCCACGTTCGATCGGTCCCGACCGGCGATCGCCGCCCAGGCCGTCGGCATCGCCCAGGGTGCGCTCGACGTGGCGGTCGCCTACGCCAGGGACCGGAAGCAGTTCGGCCAGCGGATCGGCGACTTCCAGATGGTCCAGGCGATGCTCGCCGACATGGACGCGAGGGTCGAGGCGGCTCGCCAGCTCACGTACAAGGCGTGCGTCGAGATCGAGGCCGGGTCGCCCGAGACGGCCCGTTGGGCTTCCATCTCGAAGCTCGTGGCCGGTGACGCGGCCATGGCCGTGACCACCGATGCGGTGCAGGTCCTCGGCGGGTACGGTTACACCGACGACTTCCCCGTGGAGCGGATGATGCGCGACGCCAAGATCACCCAGCTGTACGAGGGCACCCAGCAGATCCAGCGGCTCGTCATCGCTCGCGCGCTGCTGGGCAAGGGCTAATCGGAGCCACCAGCTGATGGCCCTTCGGATCGTCGTCCTGACGAAGCCCGTGCCGGATCCGGCCGCGGCTGCGGAGAAGCTCGGGTCCGACAATCGCCTCGACCGAGCCGCGTCTCCGGCGGTCATCAACGGCAACGACGAGTACACGCTCGAGGCCGCGCTCCAGATCGCGGACGCGCAGGGCGCCGAAGTGACGCTCCTGGCCATGGCGCCTCCGGGCGCGGTCGAGACGATGCGCAAGGGCCTCGCGATGGGCGCCCACCGCGGCGTCCTGGTGACCGATCCGGCGCTCGCCGGTTCGGATGTCGCCTCCACGATCAAGGTCCTCGCCGCCGCCCTGCGGCAGATGGAGTTCGACCTCGTCTTCGCCGGGTTCGACACGTCCGACGGCGTCGGCGGCATCGTCGGCGCCGGGCTCGCGGCGGCCCTGCAGCTGCCGCTGCTCTCCTCGGCCGCGAGGATCGAGCCGAACGTCGAGGCAGGCATGGTCCGCGTCCGCCGGATCAGCCCGACCGGCTTCGACGTCCTCGAGGCGAGGCTGCCGGCGATCGTGGTGGGGACGCAGCTGCTCGGCGCACCGAGGTACCCCTCGCTCAAGGGCATCATGGGCGCCCGCCAGAAGGAGATCGTCCAGCAGTCACTGGCCGACATCGGGCTGTCCGGCGGCGAGGTCGGTGGCGCCCAGGCCCGGACCCTCGTGACCGGCAGGCGGACGCCACCCGCCCGCAGCGCGGCCACGATCGTGAAAGGCCCACCGGACGAGGCCGCGAGGGCGATCGTCGCGCTGCTCGTCGAGCGGAGGCTCATCTGATGGCCGGCATCTGGGTCGTTGCCGAGACGAACCCCGACGGCTCGCTGGCCCGCTCCTCGAGCGAGCTCGGCACGCTCGGGCGGACGCTCGCCGAGGCCTCGGGCGTGGCCGCGACCGGCATCGTGGTCGCCGCCGACCCAGACGCCGCCGCCGCCGAGCTGGCGACCTATCTGCCCGCCGTGATCGCGATCCCCGAGCCTGCCGCCGCCGACCATGCCTGGGGCCAGCTCGCGGCCGAGCGGGCGGCGGCGGTCATCGACGCGTCCGGACCGACCCTCATCCTGGCCAGCGCCGGGCCAGATGGCCGCGACGTCGCCGGCAGCCTGCTGGCGCTCCTCGACGGCGCCGCGCTCGTCAACGCGACGGCCGTGGCCTGGAGCGATGGCGAGTCCGTCGAGATGAGCGTGTTCGGCGGCAAGCTCATCACGATCTCGGGGTTCGTCGACGGCACCGGGG
>DATGGQ010000031.1:0-66197 GCA_035308445.1 Candidatus Limnocylindrales bacterium
AAATTCCCGACTGCTGCCTCCCGTAGGAGTCTGGGCCGTGTCTCAGTCCCAGTCTGGGTGATCGTCCTCTCAGACCACCTACCGATCGTCGCCTTGGTGAGCCGTTACCCCACCAACGAGCTAATCGGACGCAGGCCCCTCTCGAAGCGCCTTGCGGCTTTACTGGTGCGATCGAACGCACCACCACATGCGGTATTAGCCACCCTTTCGGGCAGTTATTCCCCACTTCGAGGCAGGTCACCCACGCGTTACTCAGCCGTCCGCCACTAACGACTCAGGCAAGCCCGAATCGTCCGTTCGACTTGCATGTCTCATGCACGCCGCCAGCGTTGATCCTGAGCCAGGATCAAACTCTCCGAAAGAACGCACAACCTTGCGGCTGCGACTTCGTCCGAGGGTTCGACCGCTCGCTCATCCGTACTTCTGGATCTCTGCCACTCTTCAGTTGTCAAGGTGCATGCCGCATCCGGGGCGCGCTGTGGCGCCCCCGGCGCAGACGGCGAAGTATGGCGGCTGGCCGTGCAGCCGTCAAACAGGGCCGCGGACGCAGCCGAGGCGGCCGACGGGCCTGTCGTCAGAACAGATTCGACTCCATCAGGAGGACCACGAGGGCGCCGACGATCCAGGCCTCGACGGCCACCTGCGGCGAGCCGGTGACCCCCAGCAGCACCACCTCGACGAGATAGACGATCACACCCAGGAGGGTGGCGATCCCGACCTTCGCGAGCCGCAGGAGGAGCTCGCCAACGAGCTCGCTCATCCGCGGTCTCCGAGCGAACGCCGACCCTGGAGCGCCCGGATCAGCGTGACCTCGTCGGCGTATTCCAGGTCGCCGCCGACCGGGATCCCGCGGGCGATCCTCGTCACGCTGCCGACCTGGCCGTCCAGGCGCTCGTCGATGTACATCGCCGTCGCCTCGCCCTCGAGCGTCGGGTTCGTGGCGAGGATGACCTCCTCGAACGGTGCGCCATCGGCGGCCGCGGCCTCGACCCGGGCGAGGAGCTCGGCGATCTTCAGGCTGTCGGGCCCGACGCCGTCGATGGGCGAGATCGCGCCGTGGAGGACGTGGTAGCGGCCACGGAACTCGCCGGTCCGCTCCAGGGCGAGGACGTCGAGGGGCTCTTCGACGACGCACAGGCGGCGCTGGTCGCGGGCGCCGTCGCGGCAGATCGGGCAGCGCGGCTGGTCGCTGATGTTGAAGCACTCCTCGCAGAAGACGACCTCCTCGCGGACGGCGACCAGCGCTGCGGCGAGGACGCGGGCCTCCGCCTCGGGGGCGCGGAGCAGGTGGTAGGTCAGGCGCTGGGCGGTCTTGGGGCCGATGCCGGGCAGGCGGTTGAACGCCTCGATGAGGCGCGCCACGGGCTCGATGAGGACGCTGGCCATCGGACGACGGTCAGCGGCCGAGGAGCCCGCCGAGCCCGCCCATTCCGCCGAGCGCGGTGAGGGCGCCCATCTTCTGCTCGGCGAGGCGGCGGGACGCGTCGAGGGCATCGTTCACGGCGGCCGTGACGAGGTCCTGGAGCATCTCGACGTCGGCCGGATCGACCGCCGACGGATCGATCGTGATCGACACGACCGATTGCTTGCCGGTCACGACCGCCCGCACGACGCCACCGCCGGCGCTGCCCTCGATCTCGGCCTCGGCCAGCTCGGCCTGGATGCGCTCCATCTCCTGCTGCATCTGCAGCGCCATCCGCTGCAGGTTCGCCATGCCCATGACGCCTCCCCTCCGTCGATCCGGTTCGTCAGTCTGCGGGATGCCCGGCGACCGTGCAGATCGCTCAGCCGACCTCGGCCGCGTCGGTCGCATCGGCACCGAAGATCCGACGGGCCTCCCGGAGCAGGTACTCGGCATCAGGATCGGTCGAGACCTCGGGCACGAGGTCGAGGTTGGTCGCGATGCAGCGAACGGCCACAGGTCGCCCGAGCACGGCCCCGATCCCCTCCTCCAGGACGCTCTTCCGGCGATCCGCGACGGCGCGCAGGAAGCCCTGGTCCTCGGGGAAGCCCAGGGTCACGATGCCATCCTCGACGCTGACCGGGCGACAGGCCACGATCAGCGGCTTCGTCGGCGGGTGCGCGCTCACGCGGGCCACGATCTCGGGCCAGCGATCACGGAGCGTGGCCAGGTCGCCGGCGACCTCGGGCTCGGCGAGCGAAGGGCTCCCCGGCCCGACCGCGACCGGGCTCGGCGCATCGGGATCCGGCGCTGATCCGGCCGTGCCCGGTGCCGGTTCCGGAGCGGACGCGGCGCCAGGCTTGATCCGCCTGACCGCCTTGGTCGCGGGTGCTTGTGAGGCTGCCTCGGGCGGCGCATCGGACGGTGCTTCGGATGGCGCTTCGGCCCGTGCGGCCAGGGAGGGCGCCTCGCGGGCGACCGGGGCGAGGACCGGAGCGGGCGCAGCGGCGCCCGCGGCGGGCTCGGCGAACAGGGCCAGCTCGAGCTGGAGGCGGAGGCCGCCGACGCCGGACCGGCTCGGGTCGATGGCGGCGAGGCGCCGGGCGACGGCCACCAGCGTGGCGAGGGGATGCCGAGCCAGGGCCGGCTGGCGGCCCGCCCCGACGATCGTCTCGCGGAGCGACTCGATGACCTGGTCGAGGAAGCCGCGGAGATCGCGGCCGCGGTCCTCCAGCGCGTCGAGGACCGCCATCCCGGCGACGACATCGCCCGTTGCAAGGGCATCGACGAAGCCGCCGATCGTCTCGCCGTCGGCGAGCCCGAGCAGGTCGCGGACACGGGCCTCGTCGAGCCGCTCGGCCGCCGACGCGAGGAGCTGGTCGAGCATCGATTCGGCGTCGCGCATGCCGCCCGCGGCCAGGCGGGCGATCAGGTGCAGGGCTTCGGGGGTCGCCTCGCGTCCGTCGGTCTCGAGGATGCGGCGGAGCTTGCTCTCGATCTCGGTCGTCGTGAGGCGCCGGACGTCGAACCGCTGGAGGCGCGAGAGGATCGCCGGCGGGAACTCCTGGGGATGGGTCGAGGCGAACATGAAGACCACGAACTCCGGCGGCTCCTCGAGCGACTTCAGGAGCGCATTCCAGGCGTCGCGTGTGATCTGGTGGGCCTCGTCGAGGATGTAGACTTTTCGCCGGAGGTCGGTCGGGGCGTAGTTGATCCGGTCGCGCAGGTCGCGGATCGCGTCGATCCCGCGGTTCGAGGCGGCGTCGATCTCGATGAGGTCCATGGCCCGGCCCTCGCGGATGGCGACGCAGGACGGGCAGGCGTCGCACGGGTCGCCGTCCTGGAGGTTCGTGCAGTTGATCGCCTTGGCGAGGATCCGGGCCAGCGAGGTCTTGCCGGTCCCGCGGGGCCCGACGAACAGGATTGCGTGCGCGACCCGGCCAGTCCGGACGGCGTTGCGGAGCGTCTCGACCACCGCCTCCTGGCCGACGATCTGGCCGAAGGTCTGGGCCCGCCAGCGGCGGTAGATGGCCTGGTGCGGGACGGGCTCGATCACAGGGCTCCTGAGCTAGTTGCCGTGCACCCTCCGTCGACCGACTGACACCCGGGCCTACCCCTGAAGGCGGCTCGGACCAGGCCGTTCCGCGGCACCCGACGAGCTTCGCTGAGTGCTGCTTCCTTCCGGACCTGACACGGTTCGCGATTCGCCGCTGCGCGGGACCCGATCCTCAACGTCACCTGGAGCGGCGGCTTCCGAGCGCAGGGACCTCGAGAGGGAGTTCAGCCCTGCTGGAGCGGATTGCAGGTACAGGGCACCGCTAGTTCCCCGCCTAGCACGGCCCGCCAAGGATACCAGCGAGGGGGTGTTGGCCAGTCGCGTGGGGGCTCGCGCCGACCCGGCGGGTCGTGGCGGAGAGGGCGGGATTCGAACCCGCGACGCGTTGCCGCGAACCGCATTTCCAGTGCGGCGCCATAGTCCACTAGGCGACCTCTCCGGGCGTCGACAGGGTACCCGGGCGCGTCACCCGAACCGATGCCGCGAGCCGGCGGGTCGGTATTCCGGATCACGCGGGCCTTCATCGTGGCGGAGAGGGTGGGATTCGAACCCACGGTGCTTTCGCACACCGCTTTTCGAGAGCGGCACCATCAACCACTCGGACACCTCTCCGCGCGAGAGGATAGCAAGCGGGCCTCGGCGGCCCGGACGGCGCTCAGGCGAGCGTGGCGGCGTACAGCTCCTCGGCCTCGTCGCGCCGGATGCCGCTGACGACCTTCAGGCGGCGGGACAGCGACGGGTGCTCGGCCAGCTGGAGGCACGTGCCCGCGGCGCCCTCGAGCTTGTTCGGCATCGCGTAGACGAGCTCGTCGACGTCGGACGCAAGGAGCGCGCCGACGCACATCGGGCAGGGCTCCATCGTCGTGAAGATCGTGACGTCGCGGAGGCGCTCGGCACCGACCCGGCGGGCCGCCTCGCGGAGGGCCACCACGACGGCGTGGGCGGTCGGGTCGTCGGTCTCCTGGACCCGATCGTGGCCCCGGGCGACCATCGCCTCGTCGAGGACGGCGACGGCGGCGTGGGGCCGTTCGCCGCGAGCGATCGCGGCGCGGGCTTCCTCGAGCGCCTCGCCCATGTAGAGCTCGTAGTTCACGCTGCGATCATAGCCGCCGGCCGACGGCATCCCGGGACGGCGCTGGCTACCATCCCGGCGTGGCGCGACGACGGCGGATCGGGGTCCTGACGGGCGGCGGCGACGTCCCCGGCCTCAACTCGGTCATCAAGAGCATCACCTATCGCTCGACCGAGCTCGACCTCGAGGTCGTCGGCATCCGACGCGGCTGGGAGGGCCTGACCCACGTCCGGCCGAGCGCGGTCCCCGACCCCGACTACGTCCGGCCGCTCGACCGCCTGGGCACCCGCACGATCGATCGGACCGGCGGGACCGTCCTCCACACGTCACGGACGAACCCGACCCGGATGTCGCAGGCCGCATTGCCGCCATGGCTGACCCCGGCCGAGGCCGCCCGCTACCGGCGAGGCGAGGACAGCTACGACCTCACCGACCTCGTCCTCGAGCACATCGAGGGGCTGGGCCTGGATGTCCTCGTGCCGATCGGGGGCGACGACACGCTGTCGTTCGCGCGCGTCCTGTGCGATCGCGGCATCCCGCTCGTGGCGATCCCGAAGACGATGGACAACGACGTCCCGGGCACCGAGTACTGCATCGGCTTCTCGTCGGCGATGACCCGAGCCAAGGAGCTCATCGACCGGCAGCGGACGACGCTCGGCAGCCACGAACGGATCGGGATCTTCCGGATCTTCGGCCGTGACGCTGGGTTCTCCGCGCTGTTCGCGGCGTACGTGACGTCGACCCGCTGCGTTCTGCCCGAGGCGCCCTACGACCTCGACCACCTCGCCGGCATCCTGGCCGAGGACCATCGCCTCAGCCCGAGCCGATACGCGATCCTCGTCGCCGCTGAGGGCGCCGTCTGGGCGGGCGGCGTGCTCGGCGAGCAGGGCGCGCCCGACTCGTTCGGGCATCGCCACAAGGTCGACATCGGCGAGGCGCTGGCCGCCGAGATCACGGCGCGGACCGGGATCGAGACGCTGGCGATCGAGCTCACGTACGACCTGCGGAGCGGCCAGCCCGACGCGCTCGACCAGATCGTGGCGTCGACGTTCGCGAACGTCGCGATGGACCTGGTCGCCGATGGGCGATTCGGCTACATGGTCGGCATCCGCGATGGCAAGTACTCCTACACGCACCTGCCCGGGCCCGACGACCATGCGCGGCGCGTGGACATCGACGCGATGTACAACGCCGAGCGGTTCCGGCCCCGCTACGACGGGCGGCTCGGGTCGCCCCTGCTCCTGGTCGGGCTACCGTCGCCGGTCGGCGCGGGCGCCTAGCCCGGTCGCCGGGCCGCCGTCCTAGCGGCCCGTCAGCCATCGAGCCCCGACAGCTCCCGGATCGCCCGGGCGACGGCCGACACGTCGTCGTCGCCATGGCCCCGGCCGGCCAGCCCGGCCTCCAGCTGCTCCGCGATCGCGCTGATGGGCAGCGCGGCTCCGGTCTCACGCGCGAGCTGGAGCGCGATCCCGAGGTCCTTGCGATGGAGCGAGACCTTGAAGCCGAGCGGGTACTCGTTGTCCTTCATCCGGCCGCTGCGATTGGCGAGGACCCACGACTGGGCCGCCCCGCCCGAGAGGGCCGCGACGAGCTGATCGACGTCGAGGCCGGCCTTCAACGCCAGGACGATCCCCTCCGCCACCCCGAGGTACGTACCGGCGAGGATCACCTGGTTGACGGCCTTGGCGGCCTGACCGGAGCCGATCGGGCCGACATGGGTGATCGTGGTGCCGAGCGTGGCAAGGACGGGGCGCGCTCGCTCGAGGTCGTTGGGCGCGCCGCCGACGAAGATCGAGAGGGTGCCCCTCTTCGCGCCCTCGCTGCCGCCGGAGACCGGCGCGTCGAGCATCGCGACGCCGCGCGCCGCGAGGCGCTCGGCGAAGTCCCGGGTGGCCGACGGCGAGATCGTCGACATGTCGACGACCAGCGACCCAGGGCGGACGCCCGACGCGACGCCATCGGGGCCGAACAGGACGGCCTCGACGTCGGGGGTGTCGGAGACGATCGAGATGACGAGGTCGCTCGCGCGCGCGACCTCGGCCGGGCTGCCGACGACGCTGACGCCGAGCTCGGCCAGCCCGTCAGCGCGGCCGCGCGTCCGGTTCCACGCCGTGACGGGGAAGCCGCCGCGGGCGGCGTTCGCCGCCATCGCCCCGCCCATGGTGCCGAGGCCGATGAACCCGACCCGCCCTGGTGTGCTCAGCGATCCGTCCTCCCGCGGGATGTCGCCTGGTAGGAGTGGCGCGCCCGGCGAGACTCGAACTCACGGCCTTCAGGTCCGCAACCTGACGCTCTATCCGCTGAGCTACGGGCGCGTATGCCGGACCTCGGTCGGAGGTCTGCTGGCGGAGAGGGAGGGATTCGAACCCTCGAAGCAGGTTACCCCACTTAACGGTTTAGCAAACCGCCGCACTAGGCCTCTATGCGACCTCTCCGCGAGGCGGCCGACAGGCTACCACGGCAGGCCCGGCCACCACCCTACGCCACCCCGGTGGCATTGACGCCATTCCGGCGCTGCCGTACCGTCGCGCGCACGGTGAGACACCTCTTCTACTGGTACCGACGCCCGGCATGACGGTTTCCGGTCACTGACCGGAGGCACCCAACGTGCCGGGCAGAAGCAGAGGTCGGGGCCTCTGCTTTTTTGTTTCCGCTCGATCGGGCTCGATCAGGAAGGCAGGCGATGTTCGTCACGATGCGATCCGGCGCCAGCGAGGCGGACGTCCTCGGCGTCAAGAGCCGGATCCTCGCCGAGGGGCTGACGCCGTACGAGCACGCCGGCGCGGCCGGGCTCGCGATCGCGGTCGTCGGCGAGATCGGCAACGGGCGGCGGGCCGAGCTGATCGACCGCCTCGGAGGCCTGGCCGGGGTCGAGCGCGTGACGCCGATCCAGCGGCCGTTCAAGCTGACCTCGCGCGACTTCCACCCGGAGGACTCCGTCGTGCGGGTCCTCGACGCGGCGATCGGCGACGGATCGCTGACGGTCATGGCCGGACCGTGCTCGGTCGAGAGCCGCGCCCAGCTGCTCGAGACCGCGGAGGCGGTGGCGGCCGCCGGCGGGACGGTGCTGCGGGGCGGCGCCTTCAAGCCGCGGACGTCGCCGTACAGCTTCCAGGGACTCGGCGTCGAGGCGCTCCGGTACCTCGCCGAGGCGCGCGACCGGACGGGCCTGCCGGTCGTCACCGAGGTCATGGAGCCGAACCAGGTCGACATCGTGGCCGAGTACGCCGACATCCTCCAGATCGGCGCCCGGAACATGCAGAACTACTCGCTGCTCAACGCGGCGGGCCGGGTCGCCCGGCCGATCATGCTCAAGCGCGGCTTCGGGGCGACGGTCGAGGAGTTGCTCATGGCGGCCGAGTACATCGTCGTGGCCGGCAACCCGAACGTGATCCTCTGCGAGCGCGGCATCCGGACCTTCGAGACGTACACCCGCAACACGATGGACCTCGCCGCGGTCCCGCTCCTCCATCGCCTGAGCCACCTGCCGGTCGTCGTCGACCCGAGCCATGCCACCGGGAAGCGCTGGCTCGTGCCGCCACTGGCGATGGGCGGGGTGGCCGTGGGCGCGGACGGCGTGATGGTCGAGGTCCATCCCGACCCCGACGCGGCCCTCTCGGACGCCGAGCAGCAGCTCGACCTTGGCCAGTTCGCCCGCCTCATGGCGACGCTCATCCCGATGCACGAGCAGGTTCGCGGCGTGGACCACGGACAGGTCCTGGGCGGCGACGGTCGCGCGGCCGATCCATCGGCCGACTGGCTGGCCAGGCACTGACATGGCGACTGCGACGTGGGCCGACTCGGTCGAGGTGCCGCGCGCCGCCCGGCTGCACGGTACCCCGGCCCTGCCCGGCGACAAGTCGATCAGCCACCGCGCGCTCCTCCTCGCGCTGCTCGCCCGGGGCCACAGCCGGATCACCGGTGCGAGCCGGGGCGACGACGTCCGGACGACGCGAGCCCTCACCGAGCGCCTCGGGGCCCGCGTGCGCGAGCGGATCGACACGCTCGAGATCGACGCCGAGGGCGTCGATTCCCTCGACGATCCCGGCCCGAGCCCGATCGACTGTCGCAACTCCGGGACGACGATGCGGTTGACCGCCGGGATCCTGGCCGGCCAGCCGTTCCCCGCCGTCCTCGACGGCGACGAGTCGCTCCGGACGCGGCCGATGCGCCGCGTGGTCGAGCCGCTCCGGGCGATGGGCGCGGATGTCAGCCCGACCGACGCCGGGACTCCGCCGCTCCGGATCCGAGGTCGGCGGCCGCTGCGGGCGATCGACTGGTCGCCGACCGTGGCCTCGGCCCAGGTGAAGTCGGCGATCCTGCTCGCCGGGCTCCGGGCCGACGGCACCACCCGGGTCCACGAGCCGGTGCCGACGCGTGACCACACCGAGCGGATGCTCCGCGCGCGGGGCGTCGACGTCCGCGTCACCGGCGATGGCGCAGGTGGCTCGATCGTCGAGATCGGGGGCGGCCAGGTCGTGGCACCGCATGATGAGCTCGTCCCCGGCGATGGCTCCGCGGCCGCGTTCTGGCTCGTCGCGGGGGCGTGCCACCCGGATGCCCGGATCGACCTCACGCGTGTCGGCGTGAACCCCGGCCGGCGGGGCGCGCTGGACATCCTGCGAGAGATGGGCGCGACGATCTCCGAGCGGCCCCACCCGATCCCCGACGGGGGCGAGCCGATCGCCGATCTCCGGGTCATGTCGTCCGAGCTGCGGGCCGTCGACGTCGATGCCCGCCGGGCGGTCGACGCGATCGACGAGATCCCGGTCCTCTGCCTGGCCGCGACGCAGGCGCGTGGCGTCAGCGTCTTCCGTGGGCTCGGCGAGCTGCGAGTCAAGGAATCGGACCGACTGGCGGGGATCGTCGAGGGCCTGACGGCCTTCGGTGCGCGGGTCGCCCTCGACGGAGATGATGTGCGGGTCACCGGACCGACCGCGCTCGCGGGGGTCACGGTCGACGGTCATGGCGATCACCGGCTGGTGATGACCTTCGCCATCGCCGGCCTCCTCGCCTCGGGCATCACGACGATCTCGGGCGCGGCCAGCGTGGCCATCTCCGATCCTGGCTTCCTCATCGAGCTCGAAAGGATCCGTGCATGACGAAGCGGGTCGTGCTCATCGGTCATCCCGTCGCCCACTCGCTCTCGGGCGCCATGCAGCAGGGCGCCTTCGACGCGCTCGGGATCGACGCGCGCTACGAGCCATGGGATCGGACGGCGCTGGAGCTGCCGGACGCCATCGCCGACGTCCGCGGCGACGACGACATCCTCGGGGCGAACCTGACGGTTCCCCACAAGGAGCGGGTCGTTCCGCTCATCGACCGGTTGACCGAGGACGCCCAGCTCACCGGCGCCGTGAACACGCTCACGCGCGAGGGACGCCGACTCGTCGGGCACAACACCGACGTCCAGGGCTTCGCGACCGCCCTCGACCGACTGGTCGGCCGCCAGAAGATGCCGCGGCAGGCGGTGGTGCTCGGTGCGGGCGGCGGGGCTCGAGCCGTGGTCTTCACCCTGATCCGCGAGGGCTTCCAGCGGATCGTGGTCTTCAACCGGCACCTCCACCGGGCGGAGTCGCTCGTGAAGCACTTCGGCCGGAGCGCGGCCCACATGGACCTTCGGGCGATGCCATGGCACGAGTCGATCATCGAGTCGGAGCTGGCGAAGACCCGGGTCGTCGTCAACGCGACGTCGATCGGGCTGGGCGGCGACGAGTCGCCCGTGTCCGGGGCGATCATCCCGGCCGGCCTGCTCGTCCTCGACCTCATCTACAGCCGGACCCGGTTTCTGCGCGATGCCGAGGCGGCCGGGAGCACGGTGATGGACGGCGAGACGATGCTGCTCCACCAGGGCGCGGCGGCCTTCAGCCTCTGGACCGGCCAGCCGGCGCCGCTCGAGCTCATGGCGAATGCCCTGTCCGGCGCCCGGGCGCACGGCCTGCGCTCGGCCGAGGGCGAGCTCGCCGGACCGGAGCCCGAGCTCGCTCCGGCCGAAGAGGCCGCGGCCTCGACGGCCGGCTGACAGCCCGGTCGATCACGGGTTCGGCCATGGCCCCCTTCCGGTTCCTGACCGCCGGTGAGTCGCACGGCTCGACGCTCGGAGTGACGATCGAGGGCGTCCCGGCAGGCCTCGCCCTGACCGAGGACGACCTCGCCATCGACCTCGCCCGGCGGCAGCGCGGCTACGGCCGCGGCGCCCGACAGGCGATCGAGCACGACCGGGCCGAGATCGTCGCCGGCGTCCGGCACGGGCTGACGCTCGGCTCGCCGATCCTCCTGCTCGTGGCAAACCGCGATGCCGCGAATTGGGGCGCGGTCATGCAGGTCGGGCCCTTGTCGGAGGCCGACCGAGCGGCGCTCGAGGCCGCGGCCGAGGGCGGCGACAAGCGATCGGCGCGCGTGACGCGGGTACGCCCGGGTCACGCCGACCTCGCGGGCGCGCTCAAGTACGGACACGCCGACGTCCGGAACGTGCTCGAGCGCGCCTCGGCGCGGGAGACGGCGGCGCGGGTGGCCGCGGGCGGGGTCGCGCGGGCGTTCCTGCGCGCCATCGGGGTCGACGTCTGGTCCTTCACCTCCGAGGTCGGCGGGGTGGCGGTGGACCCAGCCCGGGCGACGCGATCTCGCGAGGCAGCGGACGCGTCGCCGCTCCGCTGCCCGGATCCCGAGGCGGAGGCCCGGATGATCGCGCGGATCGATGAGGCCCGCGAGCGCGGCGACACCATGGGCGGGGTGTTCGAGGTCCTCGCGACGGGCGTGCCGATCGGGCTGGGCTCCTACGTCCACTGGGATCGCCGGCTCGACGCCCGGCTCGCGGCCGCGGTCATGAGCATCAACATCGTCAAGGGCGTCGAGCTCGGGCTCGGGTTCGAGCAGACCCGCCGGTTCGGCTCCGAGGTCCACGACGTCATCGAGGGCCGGGGCGACGGTGGTCGCTGGTTCCACCGCTCGAACAACGCCGGCGGGCTGACGGCGGGCGTGACGAACGGCGAGCCGATCGTCGTCCGCGGGGCCGTGAAGCCGATCTCGACCCTCGCTCGCCCGCTGCCATCGGCGGACCTCGTCAGCGGCGAGCCGGTGGAGAAGGCCCACTACGAGCGGAGTGACATCTCCGTCGTGCCGGCCGCGGGCGTCGTCGGCGAGGCGATGGTCATGCTCGTCCTGGCCGAGGCGGTCCTTGAGAAGACCGGCGGCGACTCGATGGCCGAGGTCCTCGAGACGATGGACCGCTGGCGTGAGCGCCTCGCCCGGCCACTTGACGGCGCGGGCATGCCGCCGGCGCGCGAGGCCGCCACGGCCGCGGCCGAGGTCGAGCTCGCGTCCGGCGGCGACGACTGACGCCATGGACGTCGTCCTCGTCGGGCTCCCGGGCAGCGGCAAGACGGCGATCGGGCGGCGCCTCGCGGCGCGTCATGGCGCGGTGCTGGTCGACACGGACTCGGAGGTCGAGCGAGAGGCCGGGCTGACGATCGCCCAGATCTTCGAGGTCGAGGGCGAGGATTCGTTCCGACATCGGGATCAGGCGGTCGTCGAGCGGATCGGGGGGCCGACGCCAGGGCCGGCGATCCAGCGAGTGATCGCCACGGGTGGCGGGACGACGATGGACCCGCGCAATCGCTGGCGGCTCTACCGCGGCCGAGCCGTGATCTGGCTCGACGCCCGGCCGGAGGCCGCGGCGCAGCGGCTCCGGCGGAGCCCGTTCGTCCGGCCGCTCGTCCAGGGGCCCGATCCGGTCGGGGCCGTCCGGGCCCTCGCCGCAGCACGGGCCCGGTTCTACGGCGCGGCCGGCGCCCGAGTCAACGCCCTCCGCGAGATCGACGCGGTGCTGGACGAGGTCGACGTCGTGGCGCGCCGCATCGGGGTCCCGGCCGGCACCGTGCTGCTGCGAGCCGAGACCTCGATCGGCCGGATCGTCATCGGCGACGGGATCGCCGCGACCGAGATCGGCGCGGCGCTCGATCGCCTCGGCGCGTCGCGGGCCATCGTCGTGACGGAGCCGGTCGCCTGGGCGGCCGTCGGCGACGAGATCCGGACCGGGCTCGAGGCGGCGGGCCGTCCGCTCGAGGTGGTCACGCTCCCGAGCGGCGAGGCCGCCAAGACGCTGGCGACCATCGAGGCCGGCGCCCGCGAGCTGGCTCGCCGCCGGGTCGAGCGATCCGAGCTGATCGTCGCGGTCGGTGGTGGCGCACTGACCGATGCGGCCGGGTTCCTCGCCGCCACGTACCTCCGCGGCGTGCCGGTCATCCACGTTCCGACGACCCTCGCTGGGCAGGTCGACGCGGCGATCGGCGGCAAGAGCGCGGTCGACCTGCCCGAGGGCAAGAACCTCGTCGGCGCGTTCCACCAGCCGGACAGCGTGGTCATCGACCTCGGACTCGCCGCCGCGCTGCCCGAACGCCAGCGGCGGGCGGCGCTGGCCGAATCGGTGAAGGCCGCCGCCCTCGGCGAGGCTCGGCTGTTCGACGTCCTCGAGGCCGACGGCCCGTCGGTCGCGGCGGGTGATCTGGGTGCCGTCGCCGACGGGGCCGTCGCGGACGTCGTCGAGCGGACCGCCTGGGCGAAGGTCGAGGTCGTTACGGAGGACGAACGCGAGGCCGGCGGCCGGATCGCGCTGAACCTGGGCCACTCGGTCGGCCACGCGCTCGAGACGGCCGCCGGCCATGGCACGCTCCTGCACGGCGAGGCCGTGGGCTACGGGCTGCGGGCGGCCACGAGGATCGGCGTCGCGCGCGGGGCCACGCCGGCCGACCGGGCCCGGCGAATCGAGGCCCTGCTCGATCGCCTCGAGCTCGGCGTCGACCCGCTCGGCCTCGACCTGGACGAGGTGATCGGCCACCTTGCGGTCGACAAGAAGACCCGCGGCGGTCGCCTCCGCTGGGTGCTGCCGACGGCCGAGGGCCACGTGGTCGACGCCGACGTGCCGGCTGAGCTCGTCCGGTCGGTCGCGGCCGAGGTGATCGCGGGGACGCGGGCCGTCGCCGGAGCGGAGCGCGCCCGATGACCCGGATCCTCGTCCTCCAGGGGCCGAACCTGAACCTGCTCGGGACGCGCGAGCCCGAGATCTACGGGCGGCAGACGCTCGAGGAGCTGCACCGTTCGATCGAGCGGCGAGCGATCGACCTCGGCCTCGAGGTGGTGTTCTTCCAGTCGAACCACGAGGGCGAGCTGATCGATCGCCTGCACGAGCGGGACTACGACGGCGCGATCGTCAATGCGGCCGGCCTGACCCACACGTCGGTCTCGCTCCGCGACGCGCTTCTGGCGGTCGAGCGGCCGTTCGTCGAGGTCCACCTGTCGGACCCGTCGAAGCGGGAGGCGTTCCGGAAGGTCAACTTCCTCGAGGACGTCGCCGTCGAGTCGATCGTCGGCAAGGGCCCGGCCGGCTACCTCGAGGCGCTCGAGGTCCTGCTGCGCCGGCTCGGGACGGGCGCGTGACCACGAGCCGCGAGACGGGCGCCGAGAGCCCCGAGCTGCGCCGCCTCCGGGAGCGGATCGACAAGCTCGATCGCCGGATCGTCGAGCTCTTGAACGAGCGCGCCGAGCTGGCCCGCGCCGTCGGCGGAGAGAAGCTCCGGCTCGGCCGCCGCGCCATCCGCGACGCCGATCGGGAACGCGAGGTGCTGCTCCGCGTCTCGATCGCGAACGAGGGGCCGATGCCCCAGGCCGACCTGCTCGCGATCTACCGCCGACTCATCGCCGCCGCCCGCGCGCTCGAAGCCCGCGAGCGCGACCGCTTCCGGCGTGACGCGCCCGATCCATCGGGAGAGCCGCCGAGCGCCTAGCTCGAGCGGTCCTCGATCTCCCAGGCGTGATCGAGCGAGTGCCAGCCGATCCGGTGCGCCGCGTAGCGCGTTGTCCAGCGCTTCACGATCGGCTGGCCATTCGAAGGACGGCGGAGCACGGCGAGCATCGCGTCATGGAGGGCACCCACGGCCCGGGCGTCGGTCGGGTCAGGCTCGGGCAGCCGGAGGCCGAGCTCGCGCTGATAGCCCGCGTCGCTCGCGACGACGTGGGCGACGATCTTCGCGGTGTCGCGGCCCCCGCCCCGCGGCCCTTTCCGGAGCTCGGTCGGCGCAGACCCGGCCACGCGCTCGAAGGTCGCCCAGGCGGCCGCGACGAGCGCAGCCCGGCGCTCGGCCTCCCGGCCATCGAGCGGCGCGCGGTCGGCGGCGGCGACGGTGCCCGGCACGCCGAACTCGGTCGAAGCGTTGCCCTCGATCTCCTCGACGATCTCGAGCTCGGGATGTGCCGGCGGGACGCCGACCCGGGCAGGCGCGATCCCAGCGGCGTACCGGTCGCGATAAGCCGCGAGGGCGTCGAGCGCAGCCGCGGGCGTCTTCGCCCCGCGCGACCAGCCGGGCCAGTCGACCGCGGTCGCGAACGCGCGCTTCGGGGTGGCCTCGATCGCCACCCGGACCCTGTCCTGGTCGACCATGGGCCCGAGGCTAGCCCGTCGCCTCGCGCAGGGCTCGGACGAGCCGCCCCAGCGAACGAACGTCGCGGCCGTCGGGCCCGAGCGCGTCGACGAGCGATGACGCGACGATGACGCCGTCGGCACCGAGCTTCGCGATCGCCCGGACGTGGGCCGGCCGGCTGACCCCGAACCCGACGCCGACGGGGACCGGGGAGGCCGCCTTGACCGCCCGGACGAGGGGGCCGATCCCGGCGGCGAGCCTCGTCCGCGCGCCCGTGACGCCGACGAGGGAGACGCAGTAGACGAAGCCAGTCGACCGGGCGGCGATCCGCCGGATCCGCTCCGGCGGCGTCGTCGGCGCCACGAGGTAGACGAGCGCGAGGCCGGCGTCGGCGGCGACGCGCTCGAACTCGGCGCCCTCGTCGGGCGTGAGGTCGGCGACGATCAGGCCACTCGCGCCCGCGGCGGCGAGGCGGCGGGCGGCCGGCGCTCCGTCGCCGCCGCCGATGATCTGGTTCACGTAGGCCATCGGCACGACCGGAACGTCGGGCCTGGCGGTCGTGACCTGCCGGACGAGCTCGACGGCCGCGTCGAAGGACGCGCCGGACTGGAGGGCCGCGGCCGAAGCCCGCTGGAGCGTCGCGCCGTCCGCCAGCGGGTCCGAGTACGGCAACCCGACCTCGAGGAGGTCGGCCCCGTTGTCGATGGCGGCGAGCGCCGCAGCGAAGCTCGTCTCCGGATCGGGATAGCCGCCGACGACGTAGGGCACGAGCGCCACGCGACCCTGGGCCCGGGCCGCGGCGAAGGCCGATCGGATTCGCGCCGGCCCGCTCGGATCGGGGGCCGACGCCGGGCGAGCCTCGGGCATTGCGGCCGACGCCGCGGCCGTCACGCGTGCGCCTCCCGCCAGCGGCCGAACGCGGCGAGGTCCTTGTCGCCGCGGCCGGAGAACCCGAGCAGGACCAGCACGTCCTCGGCGTACGGCCGGCCGCTCCCTTCGCGGCCGGAGAGGAGCCGCGGCAGGGCGGCGATCGCGTGGGCGGTCTCGAGCGCGGGCAGGATGCCCTCCCGCTCGGCCGTCAGGGCCATCGCCGCGAACGCGTCGTCATCGGTTGCCGTGGCGAGCTCGAGCCGACCGGCCGCCGCCAGGGCGGCGATCTGGGGGCCGACGCCCGGGTAGTCGAGCCCGGCCGAGGCCGAGTGCGCCTCGAGCACCTGGCCGTCGGCGTCCTGGAGGAGCATCGATCGGGCCCCGTGCAGGATCCCCGGCGAGCCGCCGGCGAGTGCGGCCGCGTGCCGGCCGGTCGCGAGGCCATCGCCGGCCGCCTCGGCCACGGCAAGGCGGACCGCGGGCTCGCCGATGAACCGGTCGAGGAGCCCGATCGCGTTCGAGCCGCCGCCCACGCACGCCAGGGCGAGGTCGGGCAGCCGCCCCCCGACGTCGACGATCTGGACGGCGGCTTCGTCGCCGATCCGCCGCTGGAGGTCGCGGACGATCGTCGGGTAGGGGTGCGGGCCCATCGCCGAGCCGAGCACGTAGTGGGTGGTCCGGACGTTCGTCACCCAGTCCCGCATCGCGTCGTTGATCGCGTCCTTCAGGGTCGCGCTGCCCGAGGTCACCGAGCGGACCTCGGCCCCGAGGGCCCCCATCCGGAGCACGTTCGGCTGCTGCCGCTCGATGTCCGCGGCACCCATGTACACGACGCACGGCAGGCCGAGGAGCGCGCAGGCCGTGGCGGTCGCGACGCCGTGCTGCCCGGCGCCGGTCTCCGCGATCACCCGGCTCTTGCCGAGCCGTCGCGTCAGGAGCGCCTGTCCGAGCGCGTTGTTGATCTTGTGGGCCCCGGTATGGGCCAGGTCCTCGCGCTTCAGGTACAGGCGCAGCCGAAGCGGGGCCCCGACACGCTCGACGATCGAGGCCGCCAGCCGATCGGCCCGGTAGAGCGGCGTCGGTCGACCGCCGAACGTCGCCAGCAGCTCGCGGAGCTCCGCCCAGAACCGGGGATCGTGGCGGACCCGGCCGTACTCGCGCTCGAGCTCCCCGAGGGCGGCCATCAGGGTTTCGGGCACGTAGCGGCCGCCGAACTGGCGCCGGGTGCCCCAGCGCCCCCGATCGTCCGCCTCGACGAGCCCGGGATCGACCGGCGTCGGCCGGGCCGGCAGGTTCGGGCGGTCCAGGCGCGCCGCCCGGGCGCGCTTGATGAAGAGCGCGACCTTCAGCGGGTCCTTGCGCGGCCGTTCGCCCGCCTGGCGCGGTCGCTCGGTCCCGGAGGCGACGTCGACCGCCACGGCCGCCGAGCGGCGGAGCGCATCGCCGACGGTTCCCGGCTCGAGGCCACCGGCCAGCACGACCGGGACCTCGCGGGCGACCGCCGCAACGAGCGCCGGGTCGGCCCGGCGGCCGGTGCCGCCGGGGTGGGGACCGCCCGATGTGTCGAGGAAGATCTGGGCCGCGCCCGCCGCCAGGTAGGCATTCGCCCGGGCAACCAGCTCCGCAGCCAGGGCGGGCGCGGGCGCGTTCGCGATGTCCGAAGCGGGTGGCAGGTGGAGGACCTTCAGGGCCGGCCGTTCGAGCTGGGCGATGAGCCCCGGCGGCTCGCTGCCGTTCAGCTGGATCGCGTCGGGATCGAGGGCCCGGACGATCGCACCGAGCTGCGTCGCCGAGCGGTCTACGGTGACGGCCACGATCCGCGGCCGGCCGGGCTGTCGGGCGATCGCCCGGGCATGCCTCGCCAGGTCGACCGCCTCCTCCAGCGCGAGCGCGCGGGGCGTCCCCGGGACCAGGTTCAGGCCGATGGCGTCGGCATCCGAGCGGATCGCCGCCTCGATGCCGGCGACGTCCGTGATGCCGCAGATCTTCACGAGGGCGACACGGGCGGACTCGGCCGGGTCGGTCGGCGGTGCGCCGGCCTCGACGAAGGCCCGGACCGCGGCGCCGGGCGAGCCGGAGCGGACGAGCGCCTCGCCGACCAGGGCGGCGTCGATGCCGAGGGCCCGCCAGGCCCGGATCGTCGCGGCATCTCGGACGCCCGATTCGGCGATCACGAGCCGATCCTCGGGTACCGCCGCATGCAGGCGGGCGGCGCGCTCGGGGTCGACGTCGAGGGTGCGGAGATCGCGGTTGTTGATCCCGATCACCCGGGCGGGTGTCGCCAGGGCCGCGTCGAGCTCGCGATCGTCACGGACCTCGACGAGGGGCTCGAGCCCGAGGTCGAGCGCCTCCTGCGCGAGCCGCGCCAGCGCCGCGCGGCCATGGAGCACGGCCAGGAGGAGGACCGCGTCCGCGCCCGCGATCCGGAGCAGCGGCAGCTGGCGCCGATCGACGACGAACTCCTTGGCGAGGACCGGGACCGAGACTCCCGCGCGCACGGCCTCGAGGTCCGCGACGGAACCGCCGAACCAGTGCGGCTCGCAGAGGACCGAGATCGCTGCCGCGCCACCGGCTTGGTAGGCCCGCGCCCGGGCGAGGACGTCCTCGTCGCCGGTTGCGATCGGGCCGGCCGACGGCGAGCGGCGCTTGATCTCGGCGATGAGGTGCAGCCCGGGCGAGGCCAGGCGCTGGGCGAAGGGGCGGGGCGGGTCCGCAGTCGCGAGGCGGTGACGGACGTCGACGGCGTCGAGCGCGTCCAGCTCGGGCCGGAGGTCGGCCAGGCGCCGCTCGGCGATCTGGCCGACGACCCCGAGGCGGCCCCGACCCGCCGGTGCGCGCGGTGCCGCGGCGGCTGGGCGCGCCACGATCGTCATGCGGGCTCCACCACCGGTGCCGGCCGGGCGGCTCGCAGCCGCTCGACCAGCCGGGCCGGCGCGCCCGAGTCGAGGGTCTCGCGGGCGACGGCCACCCCTTCGGCAAGGACCGGGACCTGGCCGGCCACCACGAACGCGGCCGCGGCGTTCAGGACCACGACATCCCGCTGCGGGCCGTGCGCCCCGGCGAAGACGCGCTCGATGATCGCCGCGTTGTCGGTCGCGTCGCCGCCCGCCAGGTCGGCCATCGAGGCGACCTTGAGCCCAAGATCGGCAACGCGGACGTCGTGCTGGACGATGCCGTCGCGGGAGACGTCGTGGATGACGCCCGATCCGTCGAGCGGCAGCTCGTCGATCCCGGTGCCATGGACGATGAACGTCCGCTCCGTCCCGAGCGCGGCGGCGACGGCCGCCAGCCGTGGGGCCGCGGTCGCGTCCCCCACGCCGACGACGGCGCGGGTTGCCCCGGCCGGGTTCGTCAGCGGTCCGAGCAGGTTGAACGCGGTCCGGATCCCGATCTCGCGCCGGGTGGGGCCGGCATGCCGCATCGCCGGATGGAACGCCGGCGCGAAGAGGAACGCGAAGCCGTGCTCGCGGAGGTCGCCGGCGGCCGACTCGGCGTCGTGGTCCGTCCGGATGCCGAGTGCGTCCAGCACGTCGGCGGAGCCGGCGCGCGACGTGATCGCCCGGTTGCCGTGCTTCGCGACCGGAATGCCCGCGGAGGCCACCACGAGGGCCGCGGCCGTCGAGATGTTGAACGTGCCGGCGCCGTCCCCGCCGGTGCCGACGACGTCGATCGTGCCCGGCGGGGCTTCTACGCGCAGGACCCGGTCGCGCATCGCCAGCGCAAAGCCGGCCAGCTCGTCGACGGTCTCGCCGCGCATCCGGAGCGCCACGAGGAACGCCGCGAGCTGCGATGGCGTGGCCTCGCCGTCCATCACCGCGCCCATCGCGGCGCGGGCCTCGTCGCGGCTCAGCGTCCGGCCCTCGACGATCGCGGCGAGCGCGGCCCGGACCTGGTCGCTCATCGGTCGAGGCCGGCGGTTGCGAAGGTGCCCGTCGCGGCGTCGAGGCGGTTCGCCTCGCCCTCGCCGGCCTGCCGCAGGAAGTTCGCGAGCAGATGCGGGCCCTGCGGCGTCAGCACGCTCTCCGGATGGAATTGGACGCCCTCGAGCGGCAGCGTGGCGTGGCGGATGCCCATCACGACGCGGTCGACCTCGGTCACGGCCGTGACGCGGAGGTCGGGTGGCAGGGTCGCCGGGTCGACGCACAGGGAGTGGTACCGGGCGGCCATGAACGCCGGCGGCATCCCGGCGAGCAGCCCGGCGCCGTCATGGCTGACTTCGGCCGCCTCGCCGTGGACGAGCGTCGGCGCCCGGACGATCGACGCGCCGTACGCGGCGGCCAGCGACTGCATCCCGAGGCACACCCCGAGGAGCGGAATCGCGCGATCCGCTGCCGTGCGGACCGCGTCCATCGAGACGCCGGCGTCGTCGGGGTCGCCCGGTCCCGGCGAGATCACGATGCCGCGCAGCTCCGCGGCCGGATCGTCGGCTAGGGCCTCGATCCCGGCCCGGTCGATCGCGTCGTTCCGCCGCACGACCACGGCCGCTCCGGCGGCCTCGAGCGCCTGGACGAGGTTGAACGTGAACGAGTCGTAGTTGTCGATCACGAGGATCACGGCGCCGCCCCCTCGAGCTCGGTGGCGGCGTCGGCCGAGCGGCGTCGCGGCGCGAGCGCGACGGCCTCCTCGAGCGCCCGCTGAAGGGCGGCCGCCTTGTGCTCGGTCTCCTCGAACTCGCGTTCCGGCACGGAACCGGCGACGATCCCCGCGCCCGTGTGGACGTGGGCTCGGCCCTCGCGGAGGACCGCGCTCCGGATCGTGATCGCCGTGTCGAGGTTGCCGTCGTAGCCGAGGTAGCCCACGGCGCCGCCGTAGAGGCCGCGGCGCTCGCCTTCCGCGGCCGCGATGAGCTGCATCGCCCGGATCTTCGGAGCCCCGGACAGCGTGCCGGCCGGGAACACGGATCGGAGGGCATCGAGCGCATCGAGGTCCGGCCGGAGGCGGGCCTCGACATGCGACACGAGGTGGAGGACGTGGCTGTAGCGCTCGACGTCCATGTACCGGCTGACGGTCACGGTGCCCGCCCGGGCGACGCGTCCGAGGTCGTTCCGCCCGAGGTCCACGAGCATCACGTGCTCGGCCCGCTCCTTCGGATCGCGCTGGAGCTGCTCGGCCAGGATCGCGTCCTCCTCGGCCGTCTCGCCGCGCGGGCGGGTGCCGGCGATCGGATGGGTCGTGAGGCGGTCCCCCTCGACCTGGAGCAGGAGCTCCGGCGAGGCGCCCACGACCTCGAACGAGGGTGTCCGGACGAAGAACAGATAGGGGCTGGGATTGACGCGCCGGAGGGAGCGGTACAAGCCGATGCCGTCGAGCGGTCGGCTCGTGGAGGGATCGACCGGCAGGTCGAATGACTGGCGGCGGGCCAGCACGACCTGGATCGCCTCGCCGGAGGCGATCGCGTCCTTGGCGACCTCGACGGCGTGGACATACGCCTCCCGACCGAGGCTCGTGTCGTTCGCCAAGGAGGCGGGCGCCGGGGCGCCGTCGACGTGCGCCCGGCCGTTCAGCTCGGCTGCGCTCGGGCGCGCCGTTCGCTCGAGGGCGTCGAAGACGGCTCGTTCGGCGATCCGGTAGCGACCTTCGAGATCGGCCGGCGCGGTGTGCAGCGAGGCGATCGCCGAGAGGGTGTGCGTCAGGTGGTCGAACACCATGACGAGGTCGGTCTCGATGAATGCCGCGAGCGGCACGCCCACGGGATCGCGGGACGGCAGCGGGACCCGCGGCTCGAAGGACGAAACGGCGTCGTAGGCGAGGGCGCCGACCGCGCCGCCGGTGAAGCGCGGCATCCCGTCCCGTGGCTCGACGCGGCGGCGCGGGACGAAGGCCCGGATCGCCTCGAGCGGATCGGGAGCCTCATGGCTCGTGGTCGGCAGCTCGGGGTCGTAGCGCTCGACGCTCACGGGCCGGTCCTGGATCGTGGCGGTGCCGCCTCGGACCTCGAGGAGCCGCCGCGGCCCGACGCCGAGGAACGAGTACCGGCCGAGGCGCTCCCCGCCCTCGACCGACTCGAGCAGGTAGGCGGGGGTCGTGCCGTCGTCGAGGCGGAGGAACGCGCCGATCGGGGTCTCGAGGTCGGCCGGGCGCGTTGCCCGCAGGAGCAGCGTGTCCGCGGTCGCGGCGAGCCGCTTGGCCTGGGTCAGGCTGAGCGGGTCCAGCGACGTCACCTTCGGCCTCCGGGAATCAAGAACGACCTTCGTCCTCCCGGGACGAAAGGTCGTGCCTTCCGCGGTGCCACCCTCATTCGGCGTCTGCCGCACTCTGCCTGGCCCTGTAACGCTGGCCCTGCAAGGCTCCCGGGTCCATTCATCGTCGCTGCCGTTCCGGCTTCACACCACCCGCCGGATCTCTCGGTCGGCGCACGACGGGTACTCGTCCCGTTCGCAGCCCCTTCTTCGCGATGTGGCCGGGAGTCTAGGAGGGGCGGACCCGAGGGTCAAGCGCCGGGACGGCCTGGACTCGGAAGACGGGATGGCGGGTCGCGTCGGCGGCGATCTCCTCGGATGACCGATCCCCGAAGAGCCGGACGCCGCCCCGGACCTGCTCGAAGAAGGCCACGACCGCGCGTCCCCGGTCCGAGATCGGGATCTCGTCCAGGATGACGGCTTCGTCGCGCCCGCCTCGGCTCAGCGTCGCCCCGCCGGCGGCGCGGGCGTCGGCGACCCACTCGGCGTCCGCGTATGCCGCCACGATGTAGCGCACCCGTCAACCGTCGCGACGGAGATCGGGCCGCGCCGCAGCTGCGGCGCGGCGCTCAGAGGTAGCGGTTCTCCGCATAGCACCAGGCCCAGCCCTGGCCGCCGGGCACCTGCAGGATCACCGGGTGGTGCTCGCCAAGCGCGTGCGCCCGGGCATGACCTGACTGGGACTCGCAGCAGCCGACGTGCCCGCACTCGGCGCAAGCCCGCAGGCGGTTGTCCGAGCCGCACTCCTCGCAACGATCGCCGCTCGGCGTCGCGAGCGTGGCGGGAGCGTGCTCGCAGAGGTCCACGGCGGCTAGCCTAGCCGGGTGGAGGCAACCGGTCCGGCGCCGTCGATCGCGGTGGTGGGAGCCGCGAACATGGACCTCGTCGCGTACGTCGAGCAGGCGCCAGGGGCGGGCGAGACCGTGCTCGGCGAGCGCTTCGTCCAGGGCTTCGGCGGCAAGGGCGCGAACCAGGCGGTGATGGCCGCACGACTCGGGGCGCGGGTGGCCTTCATCGGAGCCGTCGGCGACGACGCGTATGGGGCCGAGATGGCCGCGAGCTTCGAGGCCGAGGGCATCGACCTTCGCGGCCTCGCCCGGCTGCCGGGCTCGAGCGGGCTGGCGCCCATCTGGGTCGAGGCCGACGGCACGAACCGGATCGTCGTGATCGCCGGCGCGAACGCCGGCATCGACCCCGGCGTGGCGGCGCGGACCGTGGAGGAGGCTTGTTCGGTCGACGTCCTCGTCGGACAGCTGGAGATCCGGCAGGCCGTGACGGCGTCCGCCTTCGATTCCGCGAAGCGGCGCGGCGCGACGACCGTCCTGAACCCCGCGCCGGCAGCGAAGCTCGACGCGCAGCTCGTCTCGCTCTCCGACTGGCTGGTGCCGAACGAGATGGAGCTGGCGAGCCTGGTCGGCGCGGCGATCGCGGACTCGGAGCCCGAGCTGCTCGCGTTCTCCGAGCGGATCGGCTGCGACCTCGTCGTCACTCGCGGCGGGTACGGGGCGGTGCTCGTCCACGCCGGACAGGTCGACCGGATCGAGGCGCCCCACGTCCGGGCGGTCGACACGACCGGGGCCGGCGACGCGCTCGTCGGCGCGTTCGCCGTCGGGCTCGGGCTCGGGTGGCCGCCGATCGACGCCGTCCGGCTCGGCGTCGCGTGCGCGTCCCACAGCGTGACCCGCGGCGGGACCCAGACGTCGTTCCCGGACCGAGCCCGGGCCGCCGCGATCCTGGCCAGGATCAGCCGAGGCTGATCCGGCCGGTCAGGCGACCTCCCAGCCGTCGGGCCCGGGGACGAACGGCAGCTCGTCCGGGTAGCACCAGGCCCAGCTCTCGCCGGGCTCGGCCGATCGCATGATCGGATGGCCCTCGCGCAGGCAATGGGCCGTCGTGTGCCGGTTCGGGCTGTCGTCGCAGCACAGGGTCTTGCCGCAGACGAGGCACTGGCGGAGGTGGACCCACTGGCTGCCGATCTCGATGCAGCGCTCGCACACGTTCTTCGGGTCGGGCGGAGCGTCCATCGTTTCGGCCCAGTGCGGGCACGGCAGGGCGGCAGCTTCGGTCACGCGAGGAGCGTAACGGCTCACGAACGCCGACGGCGGCGGCGGATGCTGCCGGTCGTTAGGGATCGGGCAGCGGCTGGCGGAGAGGGTGGGATTCGAACCCACGGAGACTTGCGCCTCGCCTGTTTTCAAGACAGGACCGTTCAACCGCTCCGGCACCTCTCCGGGCGGGAGGATACGTCAGGCCGGCGCGAGCACAGCGTCGACGCCGATGTACGGCTGGAGCACCTCGGGGACGTCGAGGCCACCGTCGGCGCGCTGGTAGGTCTCCAGGATCGCGGCGACGATCCGGGCGAGGGCGAGGCCCGAGCCGTTGAGCGTGTGGACAAGCTCCGGCTTCGCGCCGGGCTCGGGCCGGTACCGGATCGACATCCGGCGGGCCTGGTAGTCCCGGAAGTTCGAGCACGAGCTGACCTCGAGCCAGCGCTCGACGCCCGGTGCCCAGACCTCGAGGTCGTACTTCTTGGCCTGCACGAAGCCCATCTCGCGGGTCGACATCAAGAGCACCCGGTAGGCCAGCCCGAGGCGCTGCAGGAGGTCCTCCGCGCGACCCGTCATCCACTCCAGCGCGGCCTCCGAGTCGGCCGGCCGCTCGAACAGGACCATCTCGACCTTGTCGAACTGGTGGACCCGCATGATCCCGCGGGTGTCCTTGCCGGCCGCGCCCGCCTCGCGCCGGAAGCACGGCGTGTATGCCGCGTAGTGGATCGGCAGGTCCGCGGCCTCGAGGATCTCGTCGCGGTGGAGGTTCGTGACCGGGACCTCCGCCGTCGGGACCAGGTACAGCTCGTCGCGGGTGACGACGTACATCTGGTCTTCCTTGTCCGGGATCTGGCCGGTGCCACGGGCCGAGTCGGCGTTGACGACGACCGGCGGCCAGATCTCGGTGAAGCCGTTCTCGCGGCTGTGGACGTCGAGGAACCACTGGATGAGAGCTCGTTGGAGGGCCGCGCCATAGCCCCGATAGACCGGGAAGCCCGAGCCCGCGACCTTCGCGCCCCGTGGCAGGTCGAAGAGCGCCAGGGCCTCGCCGATCTCCCAGTGCGGCCGCCGCTCCCAGGTCTCGCCGCCGGCGGGCGCGTCCGCCCCGACCTCGCCGATGACCGGCTGCACCCGCGGGAGGAGCTCGCCCCACGTCCGGACGGTGACATTGGCGTGCTCGCCCCCGACCGGGACGTCGGAATCTGCCGGGTTCGGGATCCGGAGCATCAGCTCCTCGACCTCGGCCTCGGTTCGCCCGAGGTCGTCATCGATCTCCGAAAGCCGCTTGCCAATGTCGGTGGAGCGGCTCCTGAGCCCGACGACCGCGTCGCCGTCGGGCCTGGCGCCGCCCTTGATCGCCTCGCCGATCTGCCTCGAGAGCGAGTTGCGCTCGGCCCGCAGCGCGTCGCCCTCGCCCTGGAGCTCGCGCCGGCGGGCGTCGGCGGCCAGCGCCGCATCGACGATCGCCGGGTCCTCGCCCTTGTCGATCGCACCCTGCCGGATGCGATCTGGCTCCTCGCGGAGCCGCTGCAGCCCGACGCTCATGCCGGCAGTGTGGCCGCGCCGGCAGCCGCGCGCAGGCGTGCCGTGACGAAGGCGCGGTCGAGGCCGGCGAGGAGCCAGCCGGCGCGCGGCCCGTTCGGGCGGCCGAGAAACGCCACGTACAGCGCCGCGAAGGCCCGGCCGGAGGGCAGGCCACCGGCCTGGGCGGTCGCGAAGATCGCCGCCTGCCACTCGTCACCGGACCGCGCGGCGGCCTCTTCGGCCAGGGTCCCGAGGAACGCCCGCTGGTCCGGATCGAGGTTCGCGGCCGCCTCGGGCAATCGCTCCTGGACCCGCATCCGGGCGCGCTCGGGGGCGTAGTCGTCGAGCCAGACACGGGCCGCGGCGAGCCGCTCCTCGAGGATCTCGACCTCGTGGCCGTCGAGGGCACTCCCCTTCTCCGCGGCCATGAGGCCCGGGATGTCGGCCCCGGGAACCTGGAGCAGGAAGGCGAGGTGGGAGAAGCTGGGCCGGAACGCGGCCGCCTCGGCGTCCACGTCCGCGTCCGGGTCCCGGAGGGCGTACCGGAACATGCCCTCGAAGCCCGGCGGCAGGTCGCCCCTGACGTCACGACCCGCCACGGCGTCGCCGAGCCGATCGAACTCGTCGAACTGGCGCGGCACGGCGTCCGTGCCCTCGGGGTCGAAGTCGATGGCATGGTTGGGTCGCGAGCGGATCATCAGCGTCCGCAGCGGCTCGGGCGGCAGGACCTCGACGATCCGGTGCGCCGCCGTCCCGCGGCCCTTCGACGTCGACATCTTCCGGCCGCCGACGTTCAGAAACTCGTACGGGACGTTGATCGGCGGCTCGCGCTCGAAGACCTCGCGGGCCACGGCGTCCGAGCGGTCTCGGGACCCGCCCGCCGTCGCCAGGTCCTTGCCGCACGGCTCGATGGTCACCCCGAACAGCGACCACTGGGCGGCCCACTCGAGGTTCCAGGGCAGCTTGGCCCGACCGCCGAAGGGCGACACCCAGCCCGAGTGCCCGCAGCCGTGGGCCCAGGTCACGAGGTCAGGCCGACACTCGTAGAACACCCGCTCGCCGTCCCACCTCGTGACGATCGTCGTCCCGACCCGGCCGCAGCTCTCGCAGATGACGAGGAGCGGATGCCACGTGTCCGGGTGCTGGACGTTCGAGACGCGCCGGTAGAGGTCGCGGACGACGTGCGCCCGATCGAGCGCGGTCCGGATGAACGGGTCCATCGCCCCGGTCGGGTAGATGTCGCTCATCCAGTAGTAGCGGTCCGGCTTCACGCCGAGGGCGGCGAAGAGGTCGATGAAGACCTGGGCGTGGTGGCGGGCATACGAGGCGTGGCCATCGCCGACCTGGTCGGGGATGTGGGCCAGCGGCTTGCCCATCGCCGCCTCGACCGCATCGGGCGTGAGCAGCGCCTGGGCGTCCATCGCGTCGAGGTCGTCGACGCCGTAGAGGAGGGTCGTCTCGTGCCCGGCCGCGCGCAGCGCCCGGGTGATGACGTCGAGGATCACGGGGCCGCGGAGGCTGCCGACGTGGACGGTCCCCGATGGTGTCTTCGAGTCGTTGACGACCTGCGGCCCGGAGACCTGCGCCGCGAGCTCGTCAGCCCAGTCCATGGCCGACGCTCGCTTACGAGATGGCGACGATCGTGTAGGCGATGTCGCCGGCCGGGACCTGGATCTTGACCGTGTCGCCCTTCCGGCGGCCGAGGAGCGCCCGACCGACCGGGCTCTCGTTGCTGATCCGGCCCTCGGTCGGCCGGGCCTCGGTCGAGCCGACGATCGTGAAGGACACGCTGCCGTCCGGCCCCTTGACCTTGACCGTCGAGCCGATCTGGACGTGGTCGCTGCCGTGGTTGCCGTCGATGAGCGTGGCGTTCTTGATCAACGCCTCGAGCTGCTGGATGCGGCCCTCGACGAACGCCTGCTCGTTCTTGGCGTCCTCGTACTCGGCGTTCTCGCTGAGATCGCCGAGCTCCTTGGCGTCGTGGATCCGCTGGGCGACCTCGGGTCGACGGACGGCGACGAGCTCCTCCAGCTCGTGGCGGAGGTTCTCGAGGCCGTCCTTCGAGATGTAGGTTGGCTTGTTGTTCATGCTCGGGCGGGCCCCCGATGAAAGGAAAAACCCCAGCCTCTAAGCGGTGGGAACCGCCTGCTGGAGTTCGAGTTGGCGGCGTAGCCTACCGCGCCGCCCGAGGGGTGTCAAAAGTCGCGAAACGCCCTGAATCGTTGCGGATTCGCGACGCGGCCGAGCGCTCCGCGGACTTGCTCGGGCGGCTGTGTCAGGCCCGTCCGGAGAGGGCGGCGAATCGGTCCCGCAGACGTCGCAGCGCACCCCGGTCGGCGACCGCCACGAAGACCGTGTCATCGCCGGCGATCGAGCCCTCGACGTCCGGCCAGCGGGCTCGATCCAGGGCCGCCGCGATCGCGTGGGCCGAGCCCGGCATCGTCCGCAGGATCAGCAGGAGGCCGGCCTCCCGGACCTCGATCGGGAGGTCGGCGAGGAGGCGCCGGAGCCGGTCCTCGCCGGTCGCCTCGGCCTCGACGAGCCGCGGCGGCAGGACGTAGACGGGCGTCCCGCCGCGGCCGCCCTTCGCGAGCCCGAGCTCCCGGACGTCGCGCGACACCGTGGCCTGGGTGGCCTGGAACCCGCGCTCGCGGAGCGCCGCGGCGAGCTCGTGCTGCGTCCGGATGGAGCGGGTCTCGATGAGGTCGCGGATCGCCCGCTGGCGGAGCTGCTTCATGACCTCCATCGGGCCGGGCTCCGGCTCAGTGCCCGAGCAGGAACAGCCAGGCGACGACCACGACGATCGACAGGGCGACCCGGTAGGCAACGAAGACGAGCGTCGAGTGCGTCCGGAGGTAGCGGAGCGTGACCTCGATCGCGAGGAGCCCGAACACGAGCGCGGCCACCATGCCCACGACGAGCGGGCCGAGGTCGACGCTGACCCCGGCCTCGCCGGTGACGAGCTTCTTCGCCTCCCACAGGCCGGCGCCGGCGATGACCGGGGTCGCCATGAGGAAGCTGAACCGGGCCGCCGCCTCGCGGGTCAGGCCCGCGAACAGGCCGGCGCTGATGGAGATGCCGGACCGGCTGATCCCGGGGACGAGGGCGAACGCCTGCGCCACCCCGATCCCGAACGCGACGGGGAAGGTTACGCCCTGGACGTCCTTCGTCCGGGCGCTCGTCCGGTCGGCGACGAACAGGATCGCGGCACCGATGGTCAGCATGATCGCCACGATCGTCGGCTGGCGAACGGCGTTCTCGATGATGTCGTTGAGGAGGATGCCGGCGATGACTGCCGGGATCGTGGCCACGACGAGCAGCCACGCCAGCCGGCGTTCGGGATCGTCCCGGAGCGAGCGGTCACGGATCGCGGCCAGACCCGCGGGGATCAGGCGCAGCCAGTCCTGCCGGAAGTACACGAGGAGCGCGATCAGTGTCGCGATGTGGAGCATGACGCTGAACGCGAGGCTGTCGATGAACGGATCCGTCCAGCCGAACAGCCACGGGACGATGATCAGGTGCCCCGAGCTCGAGACCGGCAGGAACTCGGTCAGGCCCTGGACGATCCCCATCACCAGCGCCTGGATGGTCAGGTCCATCGAGTTCCTCCGAGCCGGGTGGGCACCCGGCGCGAGCTACCGGATCGCAAGCGGGCGGACTAGCGGATGAAGAGCGGGGCCAGCACCAGGGTGATCGTGGCTAGGAGCTTCACGAGGACGTGCAGCGACGGGCCGGCAGTGTCCTTGAACGGGTCGCCCACCGTGTCGCCGACGACCGCGGCCGCGTGGGCCGGCGTCCGCTTGCCGAGGACCGTGCCCGCGTCATCGGTCAGGTGCCCGGACTCGATGTACTTCTTGGCGTTGTCCCAGGCGCCGCCGCCGTTGTTCAGGACGGTGGCCAGGAGCACCCCGGCGATCGTGCCGACCATGAGCATGCCGGCGATCGCCTCGTGGCCAAGGAGCAGCCCGACGATGATCGGCGTCGCGACGGCGACAGCGCCGGGCAGGACCATCTGGCGGAGCGCCGCCCGGGTCGTGATGTCGACGACGCGGGCGTAGTCCGGGCGCTGGCTGTAGTCCATGATCCCGGGCATCTCCCGGAACTGCCGCCGGACCTCGACGATGATCGCCTGGGCGGTCGTGCCGACGGCGCGGATGGCGAGCGAGCTGAAGAAGTAGACGAGCATCGCCCCGATGAGCGCGGCGATGAACACGTTCACGTTGGCGAGGTTCACCGAGGTCAGAAGCGTCCGGCCGTCGTTCGTGCCGGCCGCGATCTGACGGCCGATGATCAGGTTGACCTTGTCGATGTAGGCGCTGAAGAGCAGGAACGCGGCGAGCGATGCCGAGGCGATCGCGTAGCCCTTCGTCAGGGCCTTCGTCGTGTTGCCGACGGCATCGAGCCGGTCGGTGATCTCGCGGGCACCGGCCTCGGCCCGGCTGAACTCGGCGACGCCGCCGGCGTTGTCGGTGATCGGGCCGAAGGTGTCCATCGCCAGGATGAAGGCCGTGGTCATGAGCATGCCCATCGTCGCCACGGCGGTCCCGAAGATGCCGCCCTTGTCGACCCCGTTCGAGTCGAGCAGGCCGGCCTGCGAGCCCAGCCAGTGACTGAGGAACAGGGCGACCCCGATCGTGATCGCGGTCACGAACGTCGTCTCGAAGCCGACGGCGACCCCCGAGATGATGTTGGTCGCCGGGCCGGTCTTCGACGCCTCGGCGATCTCCCGGACCGGCCGGAACGTGCCCGCGGTGTAGTACTGGGTGATGTAGACGAACGCGACGCTGGTCGCCAGGCCGACGACGCCCGCGAGGAAGAACCAGACCCAGACGGGCAGGCCGTTCGAGCTCGCGCCGTTCGTGTTCATCATCACGTAGGTCGCCACCGCGAGCCCGGCGGCCGACAGGATCGTCGTGACCCAGTAGCCGCGGTTCAGCATGTTCATCGGGTTCTCGTCCTCGCGCCCGCGGACGAAAAACATCGACACGATCGTGGCCAGCAGGCCGAACGAGCGGACGACGAGCGGGAAGAAGATCCAGGCCTGCGGGTTCGGCCAGCCGGCCGTGCTCGCGATGGCGTAGGCCCCGACCCCCAGGATCATCGCCCCGATGTTCTCCGCCGCCGTCGACTCGAAGAGGTCCGCACCTCGGCCGGCGCAGTCGCCGACGTTGTCGCCGACGAGATCCGCGATGACGCCCGCGTTCCGCGGGTCGTCCTCCGGGATCCCGGCCTCGACCTTGCCGACGAGGTCGGAGCCGACGTCGGCAGCCTTCGTGTAGATCCCGCCACCGAGCTGGGCGAAGAGGGCCACGAACGACGCGCCGAAGCCGAAGCCGACGATGAGGAAGGGTGCGTCGTGGGTGGCGGTCCCGCCGGCCAGACCGCCGTAGGCCGCGAAGATCCCGTACACGCCGAGGAGCGACAGCGCGACCACCAGGAAGCCCGAGACGGCGCCGCCGCGCATCGCGACCTGGACCGCCTCGACGAGGCTGCGGCGCGCCGCCGCCGCGGTCCGCACGTTGGAGCGGACGCTGATGTACATGCCGATGATCCCGGACGCCATCGAGCAGGCGGCGCCGACGAGGAAGGCGATGCCGGTCCGCCAACCCAGGTCGAGCCCGAACACGCTCGTGTCCGCGACGTCCTTCGTCTCGAAGGCCGTGATGACCAGGCCGATGACGACCGCGCCGACGAGGGCGAGGACGGCGATCGTCGTGTACTGCCGTCGGATGAACGCGTCCGCGCCCTCGCGGATCGTATCGGCGACGTCCTGCATCGCCTGGGGCCCCTTGTCCCGGGACAGGACATCCCGGGCGAGGTACACCGCGAAGAGGACGGCGGCGATGCCGGCGACCGGGATGATCAGCTGCAGCTGACTGGCGTCCATCGGGTTGGCGGGTCCTCCAGGAGCTGGCGGCGATCCGGGCGTCATGGCGCGCTCGTCCGCCGGAAGTGCGGTCGAATTGGAAGGCCCGCGGGCAGGTCGGGACAGACCCGTTCGGGCGGGCGGAGTCTATCGCCGCGAGTTCGAACGGGTCAAATCCCGGGCGGGTCCGGGTCCGCCCGTATACTCCCCGTCCTGTGACCCAACGACCCGCCCTCGGCTGCCTGTTCGAGGTGGTCGAAACGCTCGTCCTGACCCTCGTCATCTTCCTCGGCATCCAGACCTTCGTGGCCCAGCCGTACAAGGTCCAGCAGACGTCGATGGAGGTCACCCTCCTCCCCGATCAGTACGTCCTCGTCGACAAGCTGACGCCCCACTGGTCGGCCTACGCCCGCGGCGACATCGTGGTGTTCAACCCGCCGCCGAACTGGAGCGAGAGCACCGGCGTGCCGTTCATCAAGCGGGTCATCGGCCTGCCGGGCGACACGGTCGAGCTCCGCGACGGCGACGTGTACGTCAACGGCGTGAAGCTCGCCGAGCCGTACATCCACAACGACGACGGCTCCACGACGACCGAGCCACTCGACGGCAACACGAGCCAATGGCTCGTGCCGGATGGTGACCTCTTCGTGATGGGCGACCACCGCAACGCGTCCGCCGACTCGCGGATCTTCGGACCGATCCCGATCTCGAGCGTCATCGGCCGGGCGTGGCTCCGGTACTGGCCGTTCGACACGCTCGGGACGATCTCGCGGCCGACCTACCCGGGTCTCGACGGCAGCGCCGGCGCCGGCAGGTCGAACCCGAGCGACGTCCCGAGCCCCGCTCCAAGCCCGAGCCCATGAACGTCGCCCTGACGGCCGTCGCGGTCGCGGTCGGGGTGGGCGCGATCATCGCCGTCTCGAGCCGCGATCCGCGCGCCGCGCTCATCGGGCTGGCGATCGTCCTCGTCGGGGCGACCTTCCTCATCGATCCCCTGCCGTCCGCAGCGAGCGTCGGCGTCCGAATCGTCGGCGGGCTGCTGTGCCTATCGATCGTCCGGCTCGCCGCCGACGTCGGCCAGGCCGAGGGCGCGAGCTCCCCGCTCGGCTGGCCGGCGGAGGGGTTGATCGCGATCGCGGCCGCGGTCGGCGGCGCCGCCATCGCCCTCCAGCTCGCGGTCGTCGCGAACGGCGCGGATCTGCCGGCCAGCCACTCCGACGTCCTCGCCGCGGCGGGCTCGCCGGCGATCGTGATCCTGGCTGCGGCGGCGGCGGTGCTGGCCGTGGGGCTGACGCCAGCGGCGCTCGGACGCCCGGGGTTCGGCCGCGCCGTCGGGGTCGCGCTCGTGACGGTCGGCGTGACGCTCCTCCGCGTCGGCTTCGCCGGCTCGCAGTCGGCCCCGAACGACCTCGAGCAGATCGCGATCGCGGGCCTGCTCGTCGGCGGCGCGGCGTGCGGCGTCGGGCTGGCCCACGCCAGCGGCGCCCGGCTCGAGGCCACCGCCGATGCCGAGGATGTCACGTGACGATCCTCGCCCTCGTGGCCGTCGCCCTCGGTGGCGGCGTGGCCACGGTCCTCGTGACCCCGGAGTGGCCTCGAGCCGGCACGGCGATCGGCCTCGTCGCGGCCGTCGGCTCCCTGGCGATCGCGCTCGTCATGCCGATCGACGATGCGGTCGCGACGGGCGGAACCGCGCTCGTGGGGTCGGGCCTGCTGCGGGTGGTCGCGATCGGCTGGGCGGCGGGGACCGTCATCCTCGGGACGCTCGAGCTGGCCGGGCGGCGGAGGGTCGTGACCGGCCCGGCGCTCCTCGGCCTCGGGGCCGCGATGATCGCGATCGCCGTCCACGATCCGGGGACCGGCTTCGCGGCGCTCGGCGGCGGCGGCGTGGCCGCGATCATGCTGCCCGGCCTGGCCGGCTGGCGGGGCGCCGGCGGCGATCCGGCCCACCTCCCGACCGTCGTCCGCGGCACGTGGGCGACGCTCGGCTCCGCCCTCCTCGGCATCGCCGTGATCGCCTGGGCAGCGTCGCCGGTCGGGCCGCTCGCGAACGGGCCGCCGGTCGGCGACCCGGAGCTCCGTGCGGCCGCCAGCGTCGCGCTCCTCGGCATCGTGGCCGCGGTGGCCATGCGATCCGGCCTGATCCCGGCCCACGTCTGGGCGGCCCGCTTCACCGAGGGCGTCTCGCCGCTCGCCGTGCCGGCGGCCCTCATCTGGGGACCGGCGGCCTTCATGCTCGTGGCCCTCGACTGGGGCCAGGTCGCCGTCGGGCCGGGTGGCGTCGACGACCTCGAGCGCGTGGTGATCATCCTCGTCGGGATCGCGAGCATCGTTGTCGGCGGCTTCGCCGCCATGCTCCATGACGATCTCGAGCACGTCCTCGGCTACTCGATCCTCCAGGACGCCGGGATCGCGGTCCTCGCCTTCGCCTCGCTCAACACCGACGCGGCCGAGGCCGCCCGAGACTGGCTCGTCGCCTCGGCGGCGATCAAGACGGCCCTCGCGGCGTGGGTGTCGGCGATGCGCTCGACCTTCGGCGCCCACCGGCTCGTCGATCTCCGCGGCTGGATGCGTGCCTCGCCAGGGCTCGCGGTCGCGCTCGGGATCATCTGGGTCGGCGCCGTCGGGCTGCCCGGGATGGCGATCTGGGAAGCGCGCATCGCCCTCGTCAATGCGACGATCCAGGGGCCGCTCGGCCTCCTGCTCCTCCTCGTCGCTCTGACACCGGTGCTCTACCTCGGCCGCGTCGTCGTGACCGGGGCCGGGACGATGAGCGCTGCCGTCACGAACGGCCCGTCCGCGCGGCTCCGCTGGACCGGCGGGCGCGAAGCGGGCTGGTCGGGTCGAGGGCTGTCGCTGCGGGCCATCCGGCGGGCGCTGCCGGCGAAGCTACGGGCCAACCGGGCGCCGCTGACCGGCTACGCGGTGATCCTGCTGGCGATCGTCGGATTCATCATCGCCATCATCGGCGTGATCGACTAGTCAGCTAGTCCTCCGGGGCCAGGACCCAGCGGTCGATCTGGCGGTTGTACTCGTGGAGCTCACCGGCGTCGAACCAGAGAGCGATCTCCGCCGCTGCCGTCTCGGCGCCGTCCGACGCATGCACGAGGTTCTGCGCGGTCTCGACCGCGAAGTCGCCGCGGATCGTCCCCGGCGCGGCATCGGGCGGCCGCGTGGCGCCGTTCATCGCCCGGACGATCGCGATCGCGTTCGGGCCCTCGAGGACCGCCGCGATCAGCGGGGCGCTCGTGATGAAGTCGACCAGCCCGCGGAAGAAGGGCTTGTCGCGATGGACGGCATAGTGCTGCTCGGCGAGGTCGGTCGAGACCGCGACCAGCTTCAGGGCGATCACCTTCAGGCCGCGGTCCTCGTACCGGGCGAGGATCCGGCCGGCCAGCAGGCGCTGGACGGCGTCCGGCTTGATGAGCACCAGGGTGCGTTCAGTCACGGAGCCTCCTCCGGTTCGGCGGTCGTCATGATCGCGGTTGGCGCGGCTCGTCGCCGAGCCCTGCTGCCGCGCTAGCGAACGCCGCCTCGGCCTCGAGATGCCGCCCGAGCAGGCGCTGGGCGTCGCCCCGGAGGATCGCCGCGAGGGGCTCGGTCCGACCGGCCACGAGGTCGAGGACCGCCGGCGCCAGGGTCGGGTCGGCACGGAGTGTCAGTGCCAGTCGGAGAAGGGCGCGGTCCGGGGTCGCCGCGAGCTCGGCTCGAGCCTCGTGCAGCTCCGCCACCGGGTCGAGATCGAGGGTCGGGCTGACATGGCGCGGCCGGCCCGGCGACACGCTCTCCAACGGCGCGGCGGCCTCCGGACCGGCTTCGCCGGCGGCGGACCAGAGGCCGGGCGCCGTCGCATCGAGGACCTCCCGCGGGCCGGGGACGGAGCTCTCTCGCCGCCGGGGCGTCCCCGAATCGCTGACCGTCGCCTCTGCGGCAACCGCGCTCGCGGCGCCCGCCGCGGTGCTGGCCCCGGAACCGGACTCGGAACGCGACGGCGTCCGTCGCTCGCCGACGCGCGGGATGTCGCCGAAGAGCGTCTCGGCCTCGCCCACGTCCGCGGGCGCCGATGGCCAGAACGCCCGGCGCGGCATGCCCCCGAACAGCGCGTCGAGGGTCGTCGCGTCCGGCGGGCCGAGCCGGTCCATGAGCGAGCGTGCCTCGCCCGGCCGGCCGTCGGCGGCCGCGGCCTCCGCGGCGATGCAGATCGCGACCGGGTCGTCGCCACCGGCGTCGAGGTTGGCCCGGGCGGCCGCGGCCGCGCCGTCGCTGTCGCCGGATCGCCAGCGGGCCTCGGCGAGCATCGCCCGGTCGTCGTTCGACAGGAGGCCACGCCGCTCGAGGTCCTCGAGCTCGGCCAGCGCGAGGGTCAGCATCCCGACCCGGAGGTGCAGGCGCGCGATCCGCAGGTCGTCGCTCATCGCGCTCGCGCCTTGCGTCGGGCTCATGCCGGCAGCCGGAGCGACCGATCGAGGCCGCGCGCGCTCCGGCCGGGCGCGACGACCGTGAGCCGGAGGGCCTCGTCCCGGATGAGCTCGCCCGCCAACCGGTGGACGTCGGCAGCCGACACGGCCTCGATGGCCGCCAGCGCCTCGTCCAGCGTGAGCACCCGATCGTGGAGGGCCTCCTGGCCGCCGACCCACGACGCGAGGTGGCGGGTCTCGTCCATGCGCAGCTCGAGGCCGCCGGCGAGGTAGGCCTTCGCCTTCGCCAGCTCGGCCTCGGGGATCGGCTCGTCGCGCAGGCGCGCGAGCTCGACCAGGATCGCAGCGAGGGCCTTCCCGAGCCGGGCCGGATCCACGCCCGCGGTGACCTCGAGCGAGCCGGCGTCGGCGTACTCGACGATCCCGGAGCCGACGTCGTAGGCGACGGCGTCCCGGTCGACGAGGCCGAGGAACAGCCGGCTGCTCATTCCGTCGCCGAGGATCACGTTCAGGATCGCCAGGGCCCAGGCGTCGGGATGGTCGCGTCGGAGGGCCGGGACGCCGACGCACAGCTGCGCCTGGGTCGTCTCGCGTCGCGCGGCGAGGAACCGCTCGCCGGCCGGCAGCGCCGGCGCCGGCGCGAACCCGGCCACCGCGCCGTTGCCCCGACCGAACGCCTTCGATGCCAGCTCGACGGCGGCCTCGTGGTCGAGGTCGCCGGCGACCGCGACGACCATGTTCGCGGGGCGGTATGTGCTCGCCCAGAACTCCCGGATCCGGGGGTCGGCGAGGGCCCGGACGTCGGCCTCCTCGCCGCAGATCTCGCGGCCCAGCGGGCCCTTCCCGAACATCGCCTGCTGGAACAGGATCTGGCAGTACTCGACCGGGTCGTCGAGGTAGCCGCGGATCTCCTCGACGATGACGTCCCGCTCGCGGGCGATCTCCGAGCCGTCGAGGGCGGGCCGGCAGACGAGCTCGCCCAGGACGTCCATCGCCCGGCCGACCTCCCGGCCGGGCACGCGGGCCCAGTACACGGTCGACTCCCGATCGGTGGCCGCGTTGAACGACCCGCCGACGCCCTCGATGGCTTCGCTAAGCGCCCGGGTCGAGGGGTAGGCCCTGGTGCCCTTGAACGTGAGGTGCTCGAGGAAGTGGGCGACACCGGCCTGATCCGGATGCTCCGAGCGGGAGCCGGCGATCACGTACGCGGCGACGCTGGCGGACCGGGCGGCAGGCAGGCGCGCGCTGATCACGCGCGGCCCCTCGGGCAGCGCCGTCCGTTCGAACATCGCCGGGGATGGTACAGGTCGAGACGAATCGGACGGCCGGCGCCCGGGGGCGCCGGCCGTGTCGGCGGATCGAGCTGACCAGCGCTACTTGGGGAGGACTGCCTGGATCCAGCTGTCAGCGAAGTAGATGACGAACGCGATCGTGACGACCCAGACGAGGAGGTGCACCTGCGAGGCCTTGCCTCGGACAACCTTGAGAAGCGTCCAACTGATGAACCCCGCCCCGATGCCCACGGTGATCGTGTACGTCAGGGGCATCAGGACGATCGTCAGGAGTGCCGGGAGGCCGTCCTCGATATCGGTCACCGGGATGTCCCGGATCTGCGTGAACATCAGGTAGCCGACGAGGACGAGGGCGGGTGCCGTCGCCTGGGATGGGATCAGCCCCGCGATCGGCGAGAGCACGATCGCGAGGAGGAACAGCACGCCCACGACGACCGATGTGAAGCCAGTTCGCCCTCCCTCGGCGACGCCGGCGGCGCTCTCGATGTACGTCGTGTTCGAGGAGACACCTGCAGCCCCGCCGGCGAGAGCGGCGAGGCTGTCCACGATCAGAATCCGGCCGATGCCGGGAACCGAGCCGTCCTTGTCCGCGAGGCCGGCTTCGACGGCGATCCCCGTCACCGTGCCGATCGTGTCGAAGAAGTCGCTGAGCATGATCGCGAAGATGGTCAGGATCGCGGTGATCGCCCCAAGCTTCGTGAACGCCTGAAACGGATCCTGGAAGCCGAGGCCCAGGGTCGAGAAGCTGACCGGCGCGATCAGGTTCGAGGTGTCGACCTTCTGGACGCCAGCCAGGATCGCGATGATCGTGGTCACCAGGATGCTGACGACAAGGGCCGCCTTGACCCGGCGAGCCCAGAGGATGAACGTGATCGCCAGGCCGAGCAGGAACACGAACTGGCCCGGGGAGTTCGGGAATGACAGGGTGACGAGGGTCCCGTCGCAGAACCCCAGTGTCGCGGAGTCGGGTGCGCAGCCGGACACGATCAGCCCGCCGTTGGCGAAGCCGATGAACAGGATGAAGAGGCCGATGCCGACGCCGATCGACCGCTTCAGGGCCAGCGGAACGGCGTTCAGGATCGCTTCTCGGAGACCGAGGGCGACAAGGATCGTGATGACCACGCCCTCGAGCACGATGACGCCCATCGCGCCCTTGGCATCGAGTCCCTGGGCCGTCAGGCTGAACGCCACGACGGCATTCAGGCCCAGACCGGCTGCCAGGGCGAACGGATAGTTCGAAACGAGCCCCATGAGGATCGTCATCACGCCGGCGGTCAACGCGGTGCCGGCGGCCACGGCGACGGGATCGAGCTTGAGTGGCCCGGCGATGATGTTCCCGTTCAGGAAGATGATGTAGGCCATGACCATGAACGTGGTCAGGCCCGCTCGAGCCTCGGTGACCAGGTCGGTCCCGCGCTCCGCGAACTTGAAGTAACGGGCGAGGCTGCCGGCGCTCGTCATGCTGGGCGCGGCGTCACTTGCTGCAGACACCCGGACCGGTCCCTCCTCCACCGGAGCGCGCCGCGCCCGAGGGGGCAGCGGGTCGCGCGTCCCTCCCAGGGCCCGCTGACCGGGCCCGAATGGCCGCGATGGTACGCCCGCGCGTTAACGGATTCGCGCTTGAATCGCGAGCCCCGCGGGCGGTTCGCTACTCCTCGGTGGCGGGTCCTTCGAGGCCCGTGAGCTCCATCTGCACGAAGCCGGAGGTGTCGAAGGCGAGCTGGTGCGGCTCGAACGGCGACGTCGAGCCATCGCCGCCGGGCGTGAACTCGACGATCACCGATTCGTCGCCCTGGACGAGCGTGTAGACGAGGAGCTGGTCGGGCCGCGTCTGGAAGTCGAGGTGCTCGAACGAGTCGACGTTCACCGTGATCGCGATCGGGGTGAAGTAGGTCGAGACCTCGGGCTGGTCGACGACGATCCGCTCGACCCAGCCGGTGCCGTGCGAGACGACGTCGCGCCCGCGCAGGTAACGGTAGGAGACGGTCTGCTTCAGGAGAGGCCGGAGGAGGTTCAGCATGTCCTCGCGGCTGGACACGACGCCCTGATTCACGAAGAACTTGGCCGGCGGCTGGCTTGGCACGGGCTCCTCCCGGGGGCACTCGGAAGCGGCTCGGAGCGTGTCAGGGGGCGGCGCGGGATCTACCGGCCGCGATGGTAGCGCGGCCCTCGGTCCCGCAGAAGGCCCCGCGTATGATCCGGCCGTGCTGCTCGCGATCGACATCGGGAACTCGAACCTCACGATTGGCCTGTTCCGGAACGGGGCCCTCGTCGCCACCCGGCGCGCGGTCACAGCCCCCCGGGCGACGGCCGACGACCTCGAGAGCCTGCTCGAGTCGCTGCTCCGGCTCGACGATGCCGCGATCGCCGACATCTCGGCCATCGCGTGCGCAAGCGTGGTTCCGGCGTTGACGGGCGCGCTCGAGCGACTGGCCGATCGCCGCGAGCGGCCGCTCCTGCTCGCGAGCGCGGGAACCGTGCCGTTGCCGGTGCGGGTGGACCGGCCGGCCGAGGTCGGGGCGGATCGGCTCGTCAACGCGCTGGCCGCCGGGCGGCTCTACGGAACGCCGGCAGTGGTGGCCGACTTCGGCACCGCCACGACCTTCGACTGCGTGGCCGCGGACGGGGCGTACGTCGGCGGGGCGATCGCCCCGGGCCTCGAGCTCGGGCTCGACGCCCTGGCCGCGCGAACCGCGAAGCTGCCGCGAGTCGAGCTTCGGGCGCCGGATCGGGCGATCGGCCGCGATACCGTCACGGCGATCCAGAGCGGCGCGATCCTCGGCTACCAGGCGCTCGCGTCGGGCCTGCTGGCCCGCATCCGGCGAGAGCTCGCCGACACGAGCGACGTGCCGCCCGAGGCCGTCCACACGATCCTGACGGGCGGCCTCTCGGCGGCGCCGTGGGCCGGCGGCATCGACGGCGTCGAGGTCGTCGACGTCGACCTGACCCTCGAGGGCCTCGCGATCCTCCACGCCGAGGTCGCCGGGGGCACGCCACTCCAGCTGGGCCTCGCCTAGTGGCCGCGGTGCAGCGGGCTCCCGGGCAGGGCCGGCTCGAGGGCCGGCTCATCGCCCTCGGAGTGACCGGCTCGATCGCCGCCTACAAGGCCGTCGAGCTCCTGCGGCTGCTCGCCGCCGAGGGCGCGGACGTCGTCGTGCTCCTGTCGCCGGCCGGGTCGCGGTTCGTCGGGCCGCTGACGTTCGCCGCCCTGTCCCGCCACCCGGTCGAGACGGATGTGCTGGCGCTGCTGCCGGATGGCCGGATCGGCCACATCGTCGTCGGCGACTCGGCCGATGCGATCGTCGTTGCCCCGGCGACGGCCCACTTCCTGGGTGCGATCGCGAACGGGCTGCCCGGCGATGTTGTCACTGCGGCCTGCCTCGCGACCTCGGCTCCCGTCGTGGTCGCGCCGGCGATGGACGGCGACATGTGGCGCCACCCCGCGACCGTGGCCAACGTGGCCCGGCTCCGGGACGCCTTCGGCTACTCGATCGTCGAGCCCGACAGCGGACGCCTCGCCTCGGGCCAGGTCGGCGTGGGCCGGCTCGCCGAGCCGCGTCGGATCGTCGACGCGGTCGTGGCGGCAATCGGCCACCGCCCGGTCCGCGCCCCCGATCCCGCGGGGCGCCCGCCGCTCGTCGATCACCCGGTCCGGGACGCAGACCTCGCCGGCCGCCGGATCGTCGTGACGGCCGGCGGCACGCGCGAGCCGATCGATCCGGTCCGGTTCATCGGCAACCGCTCCACCGGGCGAATGGGCATCGCCGTGGTCGAAGCGGCGCTAGATCGGGGCGCCGACGTCACGCTCATCGCCGGATCCGTCGAGATCCCGCTCCCGGATGGCCCGTCGATCGTCCGGATCGAGTCGACCGGTGACCTCCGGGCGGCGCTCGGGCGGGCGATGTTCGATGGCCCGCGGCCCGCGGATGCGCTGGTCATGGCGGCCGCGGTCGCCGATTTCAGCCCGGTCCGGGCATCGGCCGTGAAGGTCAGCCGGGCCGACGGCCTGACGCTCCAGCTGGAGTCGACGCCGGACCTCCTGGCCGAGGTCGCCACGATCGTCCGCGGGGCGGACTCGACGGGGGCGGCCACCCGGGAACCCGTCAGGCCCGCGCCGATCCTCGTGGGCTTCGCGGCCGAGACCGGGTCGCTCGACCGGGCCCCCGAGAAGCTCCGGTCGAAGGGCCTCGACCTCCTCGTCGCGAACGACGTGTCGGCGCCCGGCGCCGGGTTCGGCACGGACACGAACCGCGTCTCGATCCTCGACGCCGCCGGCGCGAGGGACGACCTGCCGCTCCTCTCGAAGCGCGAGGTCGCCGATCGGATTCTCGACCGCATCGCCGCCGCATTGGACGCTCGGGATGCGGCAGCGCAGACTCTTGCCGCCGCAACGAAGGAGGCCACGAGGCGATGAGCGCAACCGGTGAGACCGTCCGACGCCTGACGATCTCGGACATCGGCCGGATGCACGCCGACGGCGAGCGCATCGCGATGCTCACCGCGTACGACTACCCGACGGCCCGGATCCTCGACGACGAGGGCATCCCGATCCTGCTCGTCGGCGACTCGCTCGGCCAGGTCATGCTCGGCTACGAGTCCACCGTCAGGGTGACGATGGACGAGATGCTCCACCACACGAAGGCCGTCGTCCGCGGGACGCGGCGGGCCGTCGTGGTCGGTGACATGCCGTTCCTCTCCTACGCCAGCGTCGACGAGGCCCTCGAGAACGCCGGGCGGTTCATGCGCGACGCCGGCGCCCACGGCGTGAAGATCGAGGGCGGCGTGCGGAGCGCGAGGATCGTCGAGGCGATGACGAAGGCCGGTATCCCGGTCATGGGCCACATCGGCTGGACGCCGCAGTCGCAGCACGGGCTCGGCGGCAAGGTCCGCGTCCAGGGCAAGACGCGCGACGCGGCCCGGGCCCTCCTCGCCGATGCCGTCGCGATCCAGGACGCGGGCGCGTTCTCGATCGTCCTCGAGCTCGTCCCGGAGCAGTTGGCGAGCGTCATCACCTCGCGGCTCCGGATCCCGACGATCGGCATCGGCGCTGGCGCGGGCTGCGCCGGTCAGGTCCAGGTCGTGACCGACCTCATCGGCCTCGGCGACTTCTCGCCGAAGCACGCGAAGCGCTACGCCGACGTCCAGGGCGCCATCGCGACGGCGGCCCGCGAGTACGCGGCCGACGTGGCGAGCGGCCGCTTCCCCGGGCCCGAGCAGACCGTCCGCATGGACGACGCGGTGCTCGACGAGGCCCTCGGCCGGACCGCCGACGACCGTGCCGCCGGAAACGCCGATCGTTCTCTGACCGGCATCCCCCTCGACCGCGACCTCTGAGCGCACCCGCTCCCTCAAGCGCCACGGCGACTCGCGTGGTCCGCACGCGGGCCGAGCTGCGTGCCGCGCTCGTCGCCGCGCCCCGGCCGGTCGGCGTCGTGCCGACGATGGGCTGGCTGCATGCCGGCCATCGCTCGCTGATGCAGCGGGCCCGGGTCGACAACGCGACGACCGTCGTGACGATCTTCGTGAACCCGCGCCAGTTCGGTGACCCGAAGGACCTCGAGCGGTACCCGCGCAACGAGGCGCGCGACGTCGCGATCTGCGAGGAGGAGGGCGTCGACATCGTCTTCGCGCCGTCCGTGGACGAGGTCTACCCACCCGGCTTCCAGACGACCGTCCGGGTCGGGCCGATCGCCGAGCCGCTCGAGGGGGCCGCGCGTCCCGGCCACTTCGACGGGGTCGCGACCGTCGTCGCGATCCTGTTCGACCTCGTGGGCGCGGAGCGGGCCTACTTCGGCCAGAAGGACGCCCAGCAGGTCCGGGTCGTGAGGCGGATGGCGATCGACCTCGCGATCCCGACCGAGGTCATCGCCTGCCCCACCGTCCGCGAGCCCGACGGGCTCGCGCTCTCCTCGCGCAATGTCCACCTCGGGCCCGCCGAGCGCGCGGCCGCGCCGGTGCTCCACCGGGCGCTCCTGGCCGCGCGTGAGGTCTGGGCCGGTGGCGAGCGATCCGGCGACGCCCTGCGGGCGCGGATGCGAGCTGAGATCGCGACGGAGCCGCTCGCCGAGATCGACTACGTCTCGATCGCCGATGGCGAGACGCTCGAGGAGCTGGACCGCGTCGACGGTCCCGCGCTGGCGTCGCTCGCCGTGCGGTTCGGGACCACCCGCCTCATCGACAACGAGCCGCTCGGCTAGCCCTCGACCTCGCTGAGGTCGGCCCAGGCCCGCTGGTCGAGACGGCTCACGCGGGTCTCATCGCCGCGTCCGTCGCGACGGCCAGGATCCGGTCGACGTCGAGGTTCTCGGCGACGAGCTGCTTGATGAGCTCGATCTTCTCGCGGTCCGCCGGGTGCGTCTTGACCAGGAGGTCGTGGACCTCCGACGCCACCGAGTAGGTGTCCGCCGGGACGAGCGCCGCGAAGAGGTTCGCCCGATGGATCGCGTTGAGGACCGCCGGCCGGGGGCGGTAGCCGCCGGTCAGCACCAGCCCGATCGCGGCGCCATCGTGGCCGAGTGGCAGGTCGAGCGTTGGCTCGGCTCCGTCCCTTGCGACGACCTGCAGGCGCCCCCGCGTCGGCGCCCGCCTGGCCGGACCTGGCGACCCGACGAGATGCGCCGTCGTCAGGGTCAGGATGATGTCCTCGCGGTCGCCCGGGACGATCACGAGCGTGCCGGGCCCCACCCGCTCGAGCATGTGGACCGGCTCCATCGCCCCGATCGCGACGCCGTCGATGACCCGCTCGAGGTCCGGCCCCGCCTCGATCATCTCGGCGCGGAGCCCTTCGACGATCATCTCGAGCGTCGGGTTCGAGAGGATCGGCTTGCGCGGCAGGATGCCCAGGAGCGGGATGCCGTAGGGCGCAAGACCGCCCTCCAGCACGTCGCGAATCCCGGGCTGGGCGTCGACGTCGACCTTGTTGACGATCGCCCCGGCCACCGGCACGCCGTGACGCTCGAAGAGCGCCGCGTTCAGGACGATCTCGTCGATCGGGCGGCCGACGCCACCCTCGCTGACGATGATCGCCGGGGTCCCGAGCGAAGCGGCAACGACCGCGTTCGAGAGGCCGATGACCGCTCCGACGCCGGCGTGGCCTGTGCCCTCGACGAGCAGGACGTCGTGATCCGCGAACACGGCCTGGGCCCGGCGGACCCGGGCCCCCAGATCCTCGACGACCTCGCCCGCGATGTAGGCCTTGGTGAAGCCGCGCGGGATGTGGACCGGGCTCATCGCGGCGTAGGGCTCGCCGAGGCCGAAGACCTCGTGCATGAGGACGGCGTCCTCGTCCGCCGGCTCGCCGTGGTCGATGACGGTCCGCTGCCCGACCGGCTTCATGAACCCGGTCTTCAGGCCGCGCCGGACGAACCCGTCGAGGAGGCCGAGCGCGGCGGTCGTCTTGCCCCGGTTCTGGCCCGTGGCCGCGAGGTACAGCTGGCGCATCGCGGGGCCGGTCCCGGTCGTCGCCGCGTCGTGCTCGACCCTGGCCCGCCTAGGCCCGGGTCGCGCTGGTCTTCCGCTCGATGAGCGAGATGCCCTCCCGCAGCCGGGTGACGGTCTCGGCGTCGACCCCATCGGCCTCGAGGTAGGGGCCGAGCCGATCCATGATGTCGGCCACGAGCCCGAGGAAGACGGCCGCATCGGCCACGAAGAACTGCGGCTCGTTGTTGTAGCGGACCAGGGTCAGCCGACCCTGCAGGACCCGCCGCTCCTCGACATGGGCGATCTGGGTCGCGAAGTTGTGGCCCTGGATGCCGTCGGGGTTGTTCAGGAAGTTCAGGGCGTTGTCGATGGCCAGGCCGAAGCGGGCCCGCCAGGCGACGAGCCGCTCGTGGACCTCGGGCGGGATCCGGACCTCGGCGACCTCGTCGAACACCTCGGGGCTCACGGTCAGCAGGCCGACCAGCGTCGTGCCGGGCCGGGCGCCGAGCATCACCTGCAGGCTGCGCTCGAGGGTGAACACCTCGGAGTCGAAGCGGGGCGACGTGATGACGTCGGTCAGGAGGTCCTCGACGTTGTCGAGGGTCCCCGGCTCGGCCATCGAGTTGGCGAGCGCGAGGATCTCCTCCTTGAACAGGAACTTCTCTTCGTGGTCGAGCATCGGCCCCGGATCGTAGCACCCGACCTGGGTCGTTCCGGCCACGGGTCCGATCGGGTCGGGCCCGAGTCCAGCCAGGGGTGCGACTACGGCTCCGGCGCGGTGATCGACCGTTGAGCCGGCTCGCTCACGCTGCGGGCGTGCCAACCCGAGAGAGCGCGATGCGCCGTGGAACGGAGCGGGGCCGCAGCCTCGCCGCGCAGCTCTGTCGCGAGGCCGAGGCTGCGCGGGTTCAGCGTGGAACGAGCTTCGCTGATCTCGGGCGAGCCATGTCTCTGGGCTCCGGCCAGGTCGCCCGAATCTGTCGCGGCCAATCGCCCGACGTGTCGGTCGTCCGGCTCGCCCAGCTGCTGGCCGTGCTTGGGCTCGAGCTCTCGGCGCGGGCATTCCCGGTGGGCCCGCCGATCCGCGACGCAGGCCAGCTTCGCCTTCTGGAACGCCTCCGCACGCGCACCGCGCCGAACCTGGTCTGGCGCTCCGAGGTGCCCGTCATCGAGCTGCCTCAGTCGGGAACGATCGACCACCGAGCCTGGGACGCGGCCATCGACGGACCAGGCTGGACGGTGCGGATCGACGCCGAGACGCATCTCGGGGATCTTCAGGCGGTGCTTCGACGCCTCGCGCTCAAGCAGCGAGACTCGAACGCAGACAGCGTGCTTCTCCTCCTCGGTGAGACGCACCACCACCGGCTGATCCTCGCCGAGGCCCGGGACCAGTTGGCCGCGATGTTCCCGGTCCCGCCGCGGCACGCGCTGAGGGCGCTCCGCGATGGGCGGGACCCCGGCGGCAATGCGCTGGTCATGCTCTAGTTGTCGTGCGCGGCTCACGTTCGCGGGCGCCTGGTTTCGGACCCTCGCCCGCCTGGTGTCGTTCGGCATCCGCCCGCGTCGTTCGAGGCTCTCGCCTGCGATTCAATCGCAGCAACGGCGGGCGAAGCACGCCGATGGTTCGCACGCCGGCGCTCCCGGGCGGATCGACGGTCAAGGCTGTGATCTGACCGTGATCCCAGCGGGTGACCGAGCAGCTGCTGGGCGTTCGGCGGTCGTAGTTGCGATCTGATCGCGGTGGGGCGGGTCCTCGCGCCTGCCCAGTCGAGGCGGCCGTGTTTTGTAGCCGTCGCGGCCGGGAGCGGAGGCGTGCGCCTGTCCGGTCGGCGAACGGAGACCGCCGGCGCTGCTCGGGCGCCGGCCGTCGGATGGCGCGGGTGCGGGAGCGTCAGCTCCCGATGATCTACCGGCGATGTCCGGGCGAGCCTTACGGGTACAGGCCTCGCATCTGGGTCGCGTCGGCGACCCGCTGGACGGCGAGCATGTAGGCGGCGGTCCGCATGTAGCACTGCTCGCGACGGGCGATGGCCAGCGTCTCCTGGAAGGCCTTGACCATGATCCCCTTGAGCTTGTCGTTGACCTCGGCCTCGCTCCAGTGGTCGCGGTTGAGGTCCTGGACCCACTCGAAGTACGACACCGTGACGCCACCGGCGTTGCAGAGGATGTCCGGGATCATGAAGATCGACCTCTTCCAGAGGATCTCGTCGGCATCCGGCGTGGTCGGGCCGTTCGCAGCCTCGGCGATGAGCCGGGCCTTGATCTTGCCGGCGTTCTTTTCGGTGATCTGGCCTTCGAGGGCGGCCGGGATCAGGATGTCGCACTCGACCTCGAGCACCTCGGCGTTCGAGACGTCGGTCGAGCCCGGGAAGCCCTGCACGGTGCCGTGCTCCTGCTTCCAACTGATGACCTTGTTGACCTCGAGGCCGTCGGCGTTGTGGATGCCGCCGGTCGAGTCCGACACCGCGACGACCGTCGCGCCCTCAGCCGCGATCAGCTGGGCGGCGATGGAGCCGGCGTTGCCGAAGCCCTGGATCGAGACCTTCGCCTTCGGCAGCTCGATGCCCAGATGGCGGGCTGCCTCGACGATGCAGTAGACCGTGCCGCGGGCAGTCGCCTCGTTGCGACCCTCCGACCCGCCGAGGCTGATCGGCTTGCCGGTCACGACGCCCGGGACCGTGTACCCGGCGTGCATCGAGAACGTGTCCATGAACCAGGCCATGACCTGGGCGTTGGTGTTGACGTCCGGAGCCGGGATGTCCTTCTCCGGGCCGACGAGGACCTCGATCTCGGTGAAGTAGCGCCGGCTCAGGGCCTCGAGCTCCTTCCGGGACAGCTGCTTCGGGTCGACGATCACGCCGCCCTTGCCGCCACCGAACGGGATGCCCACCACCGCGCACTTCCAGGTCATCCACATCGCGAGGGCCTTGACCTCGTCGAGGGAGACGTTCTGGTGGTAGCGAATCCCGCCCTTCGCGGGTCCGCGGCCGAGGTTGTGCTGGACCCGGTACCCCGTGTAGACCTTGACCGACCCGTCGTCCATCTTCACCGGGAAGTGGACCGTGAGCTCGCGGCGGGGCTCGCGCAGGACCGCGGCCATCGCGGGATCGAGGTGGAGGCGTTCGGCGGCGAGGTCGAACTGCCGCTGAGCGACCTCCCAGGGGTTGATCTGGGCGGCCATCTTCTCGGTCGTCATGTGAGCGGGAATCCTCCGAAGGGGGTCGGGTCGTGGTTCGGGGCGGTCAGTCCGGGCCCCGAGCGACGGCGAGTATAGCCCGCTACCCGATCGCAACCATGCTGCAATGGTCCTGATCCGGGGGACGACCGGCCCGGGCCGTCCGGATCAGTGCCTGAAGAGCACCACCCCGCCGATGCAGCCCGGCCCGAGGTGCGGCCCGACCGACGGGCCGATCACGTGGATCGAGACGCCGCTCGGGTCGATCCCGCCGGGCATCCTCCGGATGACCTCGTCGCGAAACGACTCCGGCTCCCCCGGCGGGGCGTAGAGGATGGCCAGGCGGTCGACCGGCTTCTCGGTGAGGAGCTCCATGACCCGCTCGCGGGCCTTCGACTTCGTCCGGACCCGCTCGCTGGCCTCGACCGCGCCGTCCTTGATCGTGATGATCGGCTTGACCGACAGCAGCGTCCCGATCGCGGCCTGGGCACCGCTGATCCGACCGCCGCGCTTCAGGTACTCGAGGGTGTCGAGGGCGACGAAGACGTCGAGGTCGGCCGTTCGCTGGGTCAGGACGCGGGCGATCTCCGTCGCCGAGACGCCCCGCGAAGCGAGGTCGATTCCGAGCTCGCAGAGGAGGCCCTCGCCCATCGACGCGCTCGTCGAGTCGACGACGTGGATCTCCCGGTTCGGGAGCATGCCCTTCGCGATCTCGGCGGCCTTCATCGTTCCCGAGAGGGTCGTCGCGACATGGACCGAGACGACCGCCTCGGCGCCGGCGCAGAAGGCCGCCTCATACGCCGCCACGAAGTCCCCGGGGGCCGAGGTCGCGGTCTTCGGGAACGGCGCGTCCGGTGCCGTCATCCGGATCCAGAACGCGTCGGCCGACAGGTCGACGCCGGCCTTGAACGTCTGCTCGCCGAAGCTGACCACGAGCGGGACCACCGTGACCCCGAGCTTCGCGGCCAGGCCCGGATCCATGTCGGACGCGGAATCGGTGACGAACGCGACTCGACCCACGACTGGCCTCCTCCGGCCGGCATCATACGTGGCCGACGACCCGGCCCGATACGCTGTGCCGCGATGAATCGGTCTCTCACGGCCGTGCTCGTCGGCACGTTCACGCTCCGGTTCTCGACCGGCCTGACGGGCGCGATGCTGGCGTTCTACCTCGCCCATCTCACCGAGTTCCACCCCGACTCCGCGACCGTCACGCCGGTCATGGTCGGGCTCTTCTCGGCCCTGTTCTTCGTCGCCGAGCTGGCCCTGTCGCCGCTGTTCGGGATCCTCGGCGACCGCTACGGCCACCACCGGGTGATGCTCCTCGGTCCGGCGTTCGGGGCTGTCGCCGTGCTGCTGACCGCGCTCAGCGGCCACGTGCTGGTCCTCGGCGCCACCCGGCTGCTCGAGGGCTCGTCCACGGCCGCGTCCGTGCCCGCGATCCTCGGCTACATAGCCATCGTGACCGCGAACAGCGAGGCGCTCCGTGGCCGGGCGGCGTCGCGCTTCGAGGGCGCCACGCTCGCCGGGATCGGCCTCGGGTTCATCGTCGGCCCGCTCCTGTTTGGGGCGCTCGGGCCGTGGGCCTTCGTGCTCAACGCGGTCTTCTATCTCGGCTCGCTGGCCATCTACGCCTTCTGGGTCAGGGATCCCGCCGGCGAGGCCGAGGCCGCCTCGCGGGAGCATGTCTCGCTCGAACGCTACGCCCAGCTGATCGGCCATTCGCACGTCTGGCTCCTGGCGCCGACCTGGATCGCCGTCAACGCCGCGATCGGGCTGTGGTTCAGCCAGTCCCTTTTCCAGCTGGCCCGGCCCAACACGAAGTTCCCGGAGCAGTGGCTCCACCATGGGTTCGCGCCGGGCGAGATCACCGCGGGCGCGATCGTCATCGCGATCGTCTTCGGAGCCGGGATCCTGTGGTGGGGCAACCGCTTCGACCGGTACCGGCGGACATCGATCATCGGCGTCGGCGTGTTCGGCGGGCTGGCCCTCGTGATCGCCGGGGTGATCGCCAACCACGCGGCCCGCCACGCGGACGGCAATCCCGTGCTGGTCGGCCTGCTGGGTGTCGCGCTGGTGATTGCCGCCATCGGGCTGTTCGCGCTCGCCGGCGCGACGCCAGCGGCGGTCGGCCTCCTGGCCGACGTCAGCGAGCAGTTCCCCGGCGATCGCGGGGCGATCATGGGCCTCTACTCCGTGTTCCTCGGGATCGGCCAGATCCTCGGCAGCCTCATCGGCGGCGTGGCAGCCGAGTGGCGGGGCTTCGACGGCCTCTTCCTCGCGACCGGCGTCCTGCTCCTCATCGCCCTGATCCCGCTCAGCCAGCTGCGCCGAGTCGAGCACTACGTCACCGGGCCGACCAGCGTGGCCGAGCTGGCGTGAAGCCCCTCGCCCGGTGAGCGAGGCCGGCAGAGGGCCGCTCGTCCCCGTGCCGTTGGCGCGCGGTCGGCATGGTGCCGTCGTGGCGCCCCATCACCTGGCGACCGCCGCGGGCCTCGCGATCCTCCGGGCAGGCGGCCACGCGGTCGACGCGGCCATCGCCACCAACGCGGTCCTCGGCGTCGTGATGCCGAGCGCGTGCGGCATCGGTGGCGACGCGTTCTGGCTCATCTGGGACGCGGCCGCCCGGCACCAGAGCGCCCTGAACGGCTCGGGTCGCGCGCCGGCCGGCATGAGCGCGGCGGCGCTCCGGGCGCGGGGCCTGGGCGCCATCCCGACGCGGAGCGCGCTCGCGGTCACGATCCCCGGAGCGGTCCGCTCGTGGGGCGACGCGCACGCGCGCTTCGGGCGGCTGTCGCGCGATGCCGTGCTCGCCCCGGCCATCGAGCTCGCCCGCGGCGGATTCCCGGCCTGGGACGGCTTCATCGACTCGGTCGAACGGATGACGCCGCAGGTCGCGGCGACGCTCGGCGACGACGCCGCCTTCATGCAGGTCTTCCGGGCCCTCGGGCGGGCCTGGCACCCTGGGGAGCTGGTCCGGCTCCCCGCCCTCGCCGCGACGCTCGAGCGCCTCGCCAGCGAGGGCTTCGACGAGTTCTACGACGGCGATCTTGGAGCTCGCCAGTCGGCGACGCTGCGTGCCCTCGGACTCCCCGCGACGCCGGCCGACTTCGCCGGGACCCGGTCGACATGGGGCGATCCCATCTCGACGACCTATCGCGGCGTCCGCGTCACCAGCCACCCGCCGAACGCCTCGGGCGTCGTCGCGCTCGAGATCCTGAACGTGCTCGAGACGTTCGAGCCGCCGGCGCCGTCGGCGTGGGGCGCTGGGGGCCCCGAGGACCCGCGCTGGATCCACCTCGCGATCGAGGCCGCGAAGCTCGCGATGGCCGATCGGGATGCCTGGCTGACGGATCCCGAGGCGCATGACGTGCCAACCGAGCGGCTGATCTCGAAGGCGCACGCGGCCCACCTCGCCCGCCGGATCGACGGCCGGCGGGCCAGCGTCCCGGAGCCGGCCACGAACCCGCCGGGCGGCGGCACGATCTTCCTCGCAACCGTCGACGGCGACGGCAATGCGGTCAGCCTGATCGAGTCGAACTGGATGGGGTTCGGGTCGGGCGTCGTCGACCCCGAGACCGGGATCCACTACCACAACCGCGGCAACTACTTCTCCCTCGACGAGGATCATCCCAACGTCCTGGCGCCCGGCAAGCGGCCGCTCCACACGCTCCTGCCGGGGATGCTGTTCCGGGACGGCGAGGGCACCGGTGGCGGCCCCTGGGTGGTCGCCGGCTCGATGGGCGGCGACGCCCAGCCGCAGGTCCATGCGGAGCTCGTCTCGGCCCTGGTCGACGGCGGCCTGGACATCCGGAGCGCGGTGTCGATCCCGCGCTGGTTCGTCGAGCCCGACGGGCTCTTCCGGCCCGCCCGGCGCGTGAAGGTGGAGCCCCGGTTCGGCTCCGGCGTCCTCGAGGCGCTCGAGGCGATGGGCCATCCGGTCGTCCGGACGGAGCCGTTCGATTCCGGCCTCGGGCACGAGCATGCGATCGAGCTCGTCGGCGGCGGGCCATCGGCCGAGGGCGGCTCCCTCGCGGCCGCGACCGATCCGCGCAGTGCCGGCCTGCCGGCGACCTGGTAGGCCATCCGGGACGGGCCGATGGTCCCGCTGGACGACCCCGGGCCGTGTGCGATACTCCCCGTCGCCGGTGACGTGCCGCGCTCACACGAAGCCGTCACCGGTTTCCCCTTTCATCCGCCTGGCGGGGGCACGCATTGACCTCGAACGTCGGCCAGAGCTACCCGTACTCGAGCGAGACCGAGAGCGAGCGCGCGTCGAAGGTCGCGGCCTACGTGGCCGCGCACGACGGCAGCGCCGAGATGCTGAAGGCCGAGACGACCGCGCTCGACGAGAACCCGCGCTGGTGGACGTGGAAGTGCCCCACCGCCGGCTGCCTGGGCATCCTCCACGTCGCCGGCTACGCCCGCGACCTCCACGCCCTCTACGTCGTCTGCGACGGGACCTGCGGCAAGACGTTCCTGCGCTGAGGCGCAACGGGGCCGTCACCGTCCCGTGCCGGCCCGCCGGCTAGCGTTCCGGGCATGACCGCGCCGGATGCCGCCACCCAGCTCCGCCAGAGCCGACGCCAGGTGGTCCTCGATTCAATCGGGATCGCCGTCTCGTCCGGTGGCTTCGGGTTCGTCTTCGGGCTGACCGCGCGGGCGGCCGGCTACTCCCCGGTGGAGGCGGGTGCGATGAGCCTGATCGTCTTCGCCGGCGCGTCGCAGTTCGCGGCCATCGGCTACGTGCTGGGTGGCTTCTCGTGGCTCGGCATCGTGGTCCTGACCGCGTTCCTGAACGCCCGCCACTTCCTGTACGGCGCCGCCCTCGCGCCGTTCCTCGCCGACCGGCCGCGGCCGCTGCGGGCCGTCATGGCCCATCTCCTCACCGACGAGGCGTTCGCGATCTCGATCGCCCACTTCCGCCGGCTGGGGCGAGCCGACCTGACGGGCTACTTCATCGCCGCGATCGGCAGCACGTTCGTGCCCTGGAACCTGATGACGCTGCTTGGCGTGACGGTCGGCGGCAGCATCCCCGACCCGAGCCGGTTCGGGCTCGACGTCATCTTCCCGGCCGCGATGGGCGGCCTCGCCGTCGGCCTGATCGCCGGCCGGCGCGAGCTCGTGGCGGCGATCGTCGGCGCGTTCGCGGCCGTGGGGATCTCGCTGGCCTGGGATCCCGCCGCCGGGATCATCGCCGGCGGGCTGCTGGGACCGATCGTCGGGATGGTCGCGCCGGTCGGCGGCGTGGCCGGCGCGGGCGTCGGGCTCGACCGCCGCGCCATGGTAGGGCCGCCCGATTGAGCACCGCGCTCGTCCCGCTGGCGTTGCTCATGGGCCTGGTCACCTACCCGTGGCGGACCATCCCGCTCTTGGTGCCCGGCATGCAGCGGTTGCCGCCGCGGGTCCAGCTCTACCTGCGGCTCGTCGGGCCGTCGGTCCTCGCCGCGCTGGCCGCGGTCAACGTCATGGTCGTCCTCGACCCCCAGCGCCGCGCGTCGTTCCACGTCGGGGTCGAGTGGCCGGCCGTCGCGCTCTGCCTCGCCCTGGTGGCGTGGCGACGGAACCTGTTCGTCGGGCTCATCGCCGCGGCCGCGCTGGTCGGTGTCGCCCGGGCGCTGGGCCTCGCCTAGGGGTTCGCTCGGATGGTCGCCGCACGCCAACCGGCGATGACCGGGTCGCGCCCGATGGCGAGCAGCAGCGCCGCCACAAGGGCGGTCCGCGGCACGATCGAGCCGACCTCCAGGTACTCGTCCGGCGAATGATCGCGGCCGCCGATGGGCCCCAGGCCGTCGATCGTCGGGATGCCCATGCCGGAGGTGGTGTTCGCGTCGCCGGCGCCGCCGGTCGCCCCGTCCGTGGTCGTGAAGCCGAGCCGTCCGGCGAGCTCGATCGTCAGCTCGACGAGCCGGCCGGATCGCTCGAGCCTCTCCATTGGCCGCCAGGCATGGCGGACGTCGACGTCGATGGTCACGTCCGGCACGGCCGGGTTGGCGGCGAGGCCCCGGATCGTCTCCACGGCCGCATCGAGGTTCGCGGCGGTCCGCGCTCGGAGGTCGACTTCGAGCTCCGCCAGGTCGGTGACGATGTTCGGCCGGGTGCCAGCCCGGAACACCCCGACATTGGTGGTCACGTCCGGCCAGCGGCCGTTCAGGGCGTGGATCGCGGTCGTCAGGTGCGCTGCGGCGAGCACGGCCGAGCGGCCCTTCTCCGGCTCGACCCCGGCGTGGGCCGCGCGCCCATGGACGGTGATCCGCGTGTCGGCGATGCCCTTCCGGGACGAGACGAAGTCGCCGTTCGCGCGGGCGCACTCGAGGCAGAGGCAGACGTCGGACTCGGCGGCGACCTCGCGGATGTGGGGCGACGACGAGGGCGAGCCGATCTCCTCGTCGGGGTTGGCGATGTACGTGATCTGGTCGAGGGGGAGGTCGTCGCCGGCCACCGCGCGGGCGGCGCGGATCGCATGCAGGCCGGCCACGAGGCCGCCTTTCATGTCGGTCACGCCCGGCCCGTATGCGATCCCGCTCGCGATCCGGAAGGGGCGATCGGCGGCGGTGCCGTCCTCGAAGACCGTGTCCATGTGGCCGATCAGGAGCACCCGCGGGCGAGCCGGATCGGACGCCCGCGAACCCGAACGTCGCCACGTCCCGATGACCGTGTCGCCGTACTTCCCGTCGGGATCCGGGCGTCGCTCGACGGTCGCCCCAAGCCGCTTCATCTCGCCCGCGACCCACATCGCGACCTGGTTCACGCCCCGCGGTGAGTAGCTGCCGCAATCGATCCGACAGAGCCGCTCGAGGTCGGCGAGGAACGCGTCCTCCGCCGCCGCCACCGCGTCGCGGAGCCGGTCGAGCTCGGCGTCGGAGACGATCGGCGGCGTCGTCGTGGCCACCCCGGGAGGATATCCTCGCCGGACGGTGCGCCTGATCGAGATTCGACTGCTCGACGGTCCGAGCGTGTACCGGTTCGAGCCGGTCGCGAAGGTCGAGGTCGCGGTCGGCCGGCGCCGATCCTGGTACGGACCGCGCGAGCCGGCGCCGCACAACCTCGTCCGCCTCGGGGCCGCGGTCCCGAGGGCCGAGTGGCCGGGCGACGTGGAGACGCTGCGCCACTGGATCGCCCGGTTCCGCCAGGCGGCGGGCGAGGGCCGGACGCGCGGGCTCGTGGTCCATCGCTCGTCCGACCCGGGCCACTGGATCGTCACCTGGCCGTGGCTCCGGGCCGACCGGGCCCGGGCCATCGCCGATGCCGCCCTCGAGCTCACGAGCCGCGGCATCCGCCACGCCGCGCGCCCGGCGCTGACGCCGCGGCAGCGACGCCTCCTCGACCGGTCGGTCGCGCGAGTGCGCGCCGCGGAGGGTGATCCGCCCACCTGGATCCGGGACGCGGAACGGTCGATCCCGATCGTCTCGATCAGCGGAACCAACGGCAAGTCGACCACGACCCGGCTGATCACCCGGATCCTGCGGCTGGCGGGGCAGCATGTCGGGACGACGACGTCGGACGGCGTCCTCGTCGACGAGCGGCTGGTCGAGCCGGGCGACTGGACCGGGCCGGGGGGCGCGAAGAGCATCCTCGCGCGCTCCGGGCTCGACGTCGCGGTGCTCGAGACGGCGCGCGGCGGGATCGTCCTGCGGGGCGTCGGCTACGAGTCGAACGAGGCCAGCGTCCTCACGAACGTGACATCGGACCATCTCGACCTCCAGGGCATCCACACGCTGCCGGAGCTCGCCGAGGTCAAGGCCACGATCTGCCGGATCACGAAGCCCTCGGGGTGGGTCGTCCTGAACGCCGACGACCGCTGGGTGGCGGGCGTGGCCCGCGAGGTCAGGGCCCGGGTCGCCTACTTCACGATGGCCGGCGACCGGTCGGCGCTCGTTCGGCGGCACCTTCGCACGGGCGGCCGCGCCTACCTCGTCCGGGATGGCGCGCTCGGCGAGGCCGAGGGCTCGGCCTGGGCACCGCTCACCTCGATCGCCGAGCTGCCCATAGCGTTCGGCGGCGCCGCCCGCCACAACGTCGCGAACGCGCTCGCGGCGGCCGGCGGCGCGCGGGCGATGGGCGCCTCGATCGACGACGTCTCGCGTGGCCTCCGCGACTTCCGACCAACGACCGAGACGTCACCCGGGCGGCTCAACGTGTTCCGCAACGGCGAGCGGGTCGTGATCGTCGACTTCGCCCACAACGAGGCCGGGCTCACCGTCCTGCTCGACGTCGCGGAGGCGATCGCCGCGGGTCGCCGGCCCGTCACGGTCATTGTCGGCACCGCCGGAGACCGGCCCGACGACACCCTGCGGGGCATGGGCCGGATCGCGGCGCAGCGCGCCCAGCGGGTCGTCATCAAGGAGTCCATCCACTACCTCCGCGGCCGCAGCCGCGAGAGCTTCATCGGCGAGATCAAGGCCGGCGCCACGGGGGCCGGCTGGCGAGGCGACATCCCTGTCTACGAGACCGAGGTCGGAGCCCTGGCCGGCGAGCTCGATCGGCCGCCCGCCACGCCCGAGCCCATCGTCGTCCTGCTCGCCCACGACAGCCGCGACGAGGCGTTCGAGGAGCTCCAGGCTCGGGGGTTCAGCCCCGTGGACGCCTCGGCCGAGCTCACCGCGCTCGTCGCCGCGGAGGCGTGAGCGCCACCACTGGTGTCGGGCCGGCGGATCGCGCATGCTGCGCGGAGGTCCGGTCGCGCGACGGGACACACGGGGGTCGAGCGATGACAAGGGGATCGATCGGGGGCCGGCGCGTGGGCAGGTCGCTTGCCGCGCTAGGAATCGTCGCAACGCTGGTCGCGGCCTGCTCGGCCCGTGGCGGAGGCGCCACCGCGACCCCGACCCCGACCCCGGGCGCTACGACACCAGGCGCCGCGACGCCCACGGCCGCGGCCTCCGCGCCGCCGGCATCGGCCGCGGGGCCCGCCTCGACGGCACCGGCCACCTTCACGTTGACGGTCGCGGGCGACGCGAACGTCACCGGGACCTGGGGTCCGAGCTTCGGAGTGACGTGCGACAACCCGAGCTTCGCCGGGCCCGACATCATCTTCTTCGGCCAGTCGCCCGACGCCAAGGCCGTCGTCCTCATCGCCCTGATGGCCGGCTCGATCGGTGTCAGCGAGCGGGCGGGTTCGGGCGCGAACTACACCGACCGCGAGTTCAAGGGCACGGGCGTCTCGGCGTTCGACCCGGCCACAGGCGGGACCTTCGACAGCGACGTGTCTGAGGTGGTCCAGCCCAATGCCAAGCCGGGCACGCTCGGCAAGATCAGCCACGTGACCGGCTCGATCGACTGCGGCGGCCAGACGGCCGGCGCCTCGACCGTGACCGTCACGGGCTCGACGGCGGACGGCGCCGTCAGCGGGCCGTTCTCGTCGTTCCGGGTCCAGTGCAACAGCAGCGCGCAGTACGGCCGCAGCGTCGGCATGACCGGGATCATCACGATCGGGTCGAACCCGACGCTGATGATCATCACCCTGCCGTCGGCCAACCCGAATGGCGGCGTCATCTTCTCGGTCGGCGACAACCCGGCGACGAACCACACCTACAAGCTCGATCCGGCCGGCACGCTCTCGGTCACCGCCACGGGTGCGCACATCGATGCCGACTTCGTCGAGGTCCTGGCCGGCGGCGCGGCCGGGCCGCACCGGATCCATCTCGCCGGCGACGTGACCTGCGGGACGATCGTGTCGAGCTGATCGAGGCGGCGCATCTCATGTCGGCCAGGCCCCGGGGACGTTGATGAGAAGGAAGCCTTGGAGACGGTCATCGGGATCGCGCTCGTGGTCATCTCGGCACTCGAGATCTGGTTCGTGATCCGGACCGTCGGGACGAACGCCAAGCCGTAGCCCTCCGGCCCTGGCCCTCCGACCCTAGCCCTCGGGCGCCTCGAGCTCGCCTGGATCGGCGAAGGCGGTGGTGCCGCCGGGCTTGCCGGCGATCGCCATCGCCTCCTTGTAGACCCCCACCGCGTCGTCGACGCACATGACGAGCAGGTCGCCGCTGTTGGCCCGGCGGAGGGCGGTCCGCACCGCGGTCAGCTCGTCGAGGATCTTGTCGACCTTGACCGCCCGACCGCCGTTGCGGCCGCCACCGGTCCGCGCGCCGTCGGCGACGAGCTCGGCGGTGACACCGGGCTTCCGGCCGCGCAGGTTGCGATCCTCCCTGACGATCAGCTCGTCGAAGGCGCCCGCCGCCAGCTCGCCGTAGGCCCGCATGTCCTCGTCCCGGCGGTCGCCGGGCATGCCGATGACGCCGATCGCGCGGCCGGCTCGCGACGACGCCCGCGAGCCATCCCCGTCGGACATCATCCGGCGGGTGAAGTCGGCGAGGTTCCGCATCCCGTCGACGTTGTGGCAGTAGTCGATGACGACGCGGATCCCGCCGACCTCGACGAGATTGAGCCGCCCCGGCGCCTGGAAGAACGATGTCGTGAAGGTTCGGAGGCCCTGTCGGATGTCGTGGATGTGGGCGCCCGCGGCCCACGCCGCCGCGGCCGCGGCGAGGGCGTTGGCGACGTTCATCCGGGCTCGCCCGCCGAACGTCGCCGGGATAAGGTGGGTATAGAGGAGGGGCATGACCCGGGGCCCGTGGCGCAGGACGATCTGGTCGCCCTCGGGCGTCTTTCGGAGCACGAACGCCGCACCGCCGCGGCCGCAGTGCCCGTCGACGCGATCGAAGCCCGCGCCGCCCTTCTCCGTCTCCATCGAGAAGTAGACGATCGCGCCGCGGCACTCCGACGCCATCCGGGCGACGTACGGGTCGTCGGCGTTCAGCACGGCCGTGCCGGACCGGGGCACGGCCTCGACGAGCACGCCCTTCACGTCGGACAGCTGGCGGAGGGTCTCGATCCCGGCGAGGCCGAGGTGGTCGGCGGTGACGTTCGTGACGACGGCGACGTCGGCTCGATCGAACCCGAGGCCCTCGCGCAGGATCCCGCCTCGGGCGACCTCGAACACGGCGGTGTCGACCGTCGGGTTCTGGAGGATCATCCGGGCCGACTTCGGGCCTGACATGTCGCCGCGCTTGATCATCCGGCCGTCGACCACGATGCCGTCGGTCGAGGTCATCCCGACGCGCCGGCCCATGAACTTCAGGATGTGGGCGATCATCCGGACCGTCGTCGTCTTCCCGTTGGTGCCCGTCACCCCGATGATCGGGATCCTGGCGTTGGCGCCGGCCGGGAACAGCAGGTCGATGACCGGCTTGGCGACGTACTGCGGCTCGCCCTCGGTCGGGTGGGTGTGCATCCGGAAGCCGGGCGCCGCGTTGATCTCGACGATCGCCCCGCCCGTCTCTCGGACCGGCACCGTGATGTCGGGGCAGATGAAGTCGATGCCGGCGACGTCGAGACCGACGACCAGGGCCGCCATCTCGGCGATCTCGACGTTGTCGGGATGGGCCTCCATCGTCCGATCGATCGAGGTCCCGCCGGTCGACATGTTGCCGGTCAGGGCGAGCTTGACCCGGGTGCCCTCGGGCGGGACCGCGGCCATCGTGAAGCCCTGCTCCTCGACGAGCTCGATCGCCGCGGCGTCGACGTTGATCCGGGTCAGGACCTTCTCGTGGCCGATGCCGCGCCGCGGGTCGGCATTGGTGATGTCGACGAGCTGCTGGACGGTGTGCGCCCCGTCGCCGACGACGCTCGCGGGCACGCGCTGGGCGATCGCGGCGACCTTGCCGCCGATCACGAGGCAGCGATAGTCGTTGCCGAAGATGTAGGTCTCGACGACGACATCCCCTGACCGCGTCTGGGTGATGGCGCCGGCGAAGCCCTTGCGAACGTCCTCGTCGGAGCGGAGATCGAGGGCGACGCCGCGGCCGTGATTGCCGTCGAGCGGCTTGACGACGCACGTGAACCCGATCCGGTGGGCCGCGGCAACGGCTTCGTCGGATGTCGAGACGACCTCCGACTTCGGGACCGGCAGGCCGGCCGCGTCGAGGAGCCGGTTGGTCAGGTTCTTGTCCGACGCGATGTCGACCGCGATCGATGGCGTCCGGGATGTCATCGTCGCCCGGATCCGCTGCTGGTGGATGCCCTGGCCGAGCTGGACCAGCGAGAACCGGTCGAGCCGCAGGTACGGGATGTCGCGCGAGGCGGCCTCGTCGAGGATCGCCTGGGTCGAGGGTCCGAACGCCTGCTTCTCGGCGAGGCGGATCAGGCGCTCGAGCTCGGCCGGGTAGTCGAAGGCGTGGCCCGGATCCTCCGGCGCCACGAGGTGGTTGACGAAGCGAACTGCAAGCTTGCCGGCCTCCAGCCCGACCGCCTCCTCGCGGTACTCGTAGACGACGTTGTACTGGCCCTCGGTCCCGGTGCCGCGGGTCTTGCCGTGGCGGACGTCGGTGCCGGCCAGGTTCTGCAGCTCGAGGGCGACGTGCTCGGCGACGTGGCCCAGCCACGTCCCGTCCTTCAGGCGGGTCGCGAACCCGCCACGGCGGTTCAGCGAGCAGGCGTGCTCGCCGACGCTCGGCATCAAGGTCAGCAGGCGGTTCACGAAGCCCGGGATCGTGTTGGATGGGTAGCCCTCGAGCACGCCGAGGTCCACCACCATCCGGATGACGGGCTGGCGCGACCAGTAGTTCGGGCCGCGCAGGATCCGGGTCTCGAGGATCTGGAGGGACGGCAGCGGGCCGGCGCCCTTGCCATCCGGGGCCCTGCCCCTGGCCGGCCGTTGCGCGGCGGTCGCGGCCACGGCGGCTTTCGACCTGGTCCCTTCGAGGCGCAGCCGCGCGGCGTCCTGACGCGGGCGGCCCGGCGCCTTCGCCGACGCAGCCTTCCTCGGAGCGGCCTGCCTCGGCACGATCAGCCTGGGCCGTTCAGCTCGACGCCGCGGCCGCTTCGCCGCCCTGGATCGCCGTGAGCTTCGGCGTGACGACGCGATGCCGGCGCCGGAGGTCGAACTTGTAGCCGGCCGGCAGGGCGTGAAGGACGACGCCGCTGATCATCAGTGGCTTGTGGCCGTGGACGTCCCAGGCGTCGGTCTCCGCGGCCGCGCCGTCGACGATCGTGATCGAGCCTCGGCCGATGACCTCCATCACGCCGTCGGGATCGACGACCCCGGCCGTGTCCTCGTCGATCCCGATCCCCACGAGGCTCGGGTTCTGGGCGATGACGCTCAGCAGCCGGCCGTAGCGGTTCCGCTGCTGGAAGTGCTGGTCGACGATGACGCTCGGGAGGACGCCGAGCCCGGCCGCCAGCGCCGCCATCCGGTGCTTCGGCGTCCCGCCCGATGCCCCGAACGCGATCATGTGGGTCGACATCGCCGACGCGCCGGCCGACGTGCCGCCGACCACGGCCCCGGCCCGGAACCGGTCCATGACGGCATCGGCGAGGAGGGTCCCGCCGATCGTCGACGACAGCCGGAGCTGGTTGCCACCGGTCAGGAAGATGCCGGTCGCATCGCGCAGCTGGCGGGCGAAGGTTTCGTCGTTGGCCTGGGCGCGGGTCATCGTGTGGAGCGGCCGGACGGTCTTCACGCCGAGCTCGCCGAACACCGTCCGGTAGCGCTCGCCGGCCTCGAAGCCCAGGGAGCTGGCGGTCGAGATCACGACGATCTTCGCGTCCGGCCCGCCGGCCAGGGCGGTGAACCGGCTCAGGATCAGCCGGTCGCGGATCTTGTCCTCCGCCCCGCCGATGACCATGACGGTGCCATCGCTCATTGAACGGGCAGGATACGGCACCCGACCCCGCCAGATCGGGCCCGGATCGGCTAGGCCGTCGCTCCTGCCGCCTGAGCCGTCTCCGCGGCGAGCCGCTCGCCCCGCGGCCGCGGGTCGACCCGCCGCAGGAAGAACGCCGCGCCGATGAACACGATGACCGCGACGAGGTACGCCGACCGCGGGCCCTCGGGCACGCGCGCGGCGCCACCGACGAAGAACAGCATGACCCCGCCGATGGCCGCGGCGAGCGGGCCGCCGCCCGCGACCGCGATGTTGCTGATGCCCATGTACCGGCCGGACGAGGCCTTCGGGATGATGTCGGTCATCAGCGCCCAGTCGACGGCGACGAAGGTGCCGCTGGCGATCCCGATGAGCACGGCCCCGACTAGGAACACCTGGATCGACGGCGCGAGCGCGAGGACGACGAGCCCGACCGCCCCGATCGCACACGCGGCGTAGATCACCGGCTTCCGGCCGATGCGATCCGAGATCCGGGCCGACGGCAACGTCGAGACGACCGTCAGCAGGGCGACGGTCGCGCCGGTGATCGTGATCCAGGTGCCCTGGTCCGCGTCGGACAGGCCGAGGGTCTGCTGCATGAAGATGATATCGAAGCCGAGGAGCATGTTCGTGCCGGCGAGGAACAGCAGGCGCGACAGGACCAGGTTGACGAAGCTCCGCTCCTTGAGGATGTCGGTGCTCCAGGCGAGCCTGGCGATCTGGAGCCACGATCGGCCCTTTCGATCCCGGGCGGCCCGCCCTTCGCGGACCCAGACGATCGTGCCGACCGCGGACGCCACCTCGATGAAGCCGAGGAACAGCAGCGGCAGCAGGTAGGCGTGGGTCGCGACGCCGAAGGCGATGATGATGTTGCCGAGGACGAACCCGAGGGTCTGCATGATCCCGACGAGAGCGCTCGCGAGCCCGACCTGCTCGCCCGGCACGAGGTCCGGGATATAGCCCTGGAACGGGCCCTGGGCGAAGTTCGACGAGAACTGGATCGCGACGAGGAACACGACCAGCGTCAGGTAGGTGTTCGCGGTCCCGATGCCGATCAGGAAGAGGATGTCGAGCGTCGCCCCGACCGCGATGAACGGCTTGCGCCGGCCCCACTTGCTGATCGTGAAGTCGGAGACCATGCCGATCGTCGGCTGGATCGCCGCCGCCATGATCGTCGTGAGGAGGCTCTGGAGGGCGATGGCCGGGCCCTGCAGGTCGCCGGACACGAAGGCCGGGATCTGCTTCTGCACCACGACCCCGATGCCACCCATGATCGAGGTGATCCCGAACCAGTAGATCGAGATCTGGAGCAGCTGGCGCAGCGGCAGCCGTTCGGTGGGTCGATCGTCCGCCTCGAGCGCGTCAGCGAGCGCCGGATCGACGCCGGCGGCGACGGCGACTGCCTCCACCTCTCCCTCCCTCGCTTCCCCGGAACGGACCCTGCGCGTGGGGGACGCGGAAGTCAAGGGACCGTTACAGGACGCTCCCGTCGGGGCCGAGGCTGGCGGTGGTCATGAGCGGGACCAGGTGTCGATGCGTCGCGCCGTGGGCGACGAGCCTGAACAGCGACCGATCGATCGAGTAGAGCGCCGTGGCCGCGACACCGATCCGCCCGAGGCGGAAGGAGAACACCGGGTTGTCGCGATTGCCGGCGTAGTGGTGGGCCGTCCCGTCGCGGGTCACGACCGCGAAGTTGGCCAGGCCGCCGAACGTCTCGTGCAGCTCGGCGAGGATGGCCGGCGCGCCGGGGCCGCCCGTGCCGTCCCAGCGGTCCTCCAGCCAGCGGGCCCCGGTCTCGCTGTCGGCCCGGCCCCGGATCCGGCCCTCGGCGCGATATCGGTCGCGCCAGTCGAGGTGCCGGGCGAGGTCGCCGTTGTGGCTGAACGCGTAGCGGCCGGCCGGGTCGTCGAACGGCTGCGTGTCGGCGAGGCCGATCGTGGACAGCTTCGACGGCCGCCGCAGGTGGACGAGCGCGACGGTCGTCTCCTCGCGGCCGACCCCGTCTCGAGCGGGATCGTCCCGAAAGGCGCGGACCTCGCGATGGGAATGGATGGCGCCGTCGGCGCCGAGCCACGCCGCGCCCCAGCCGAGCCCGGCGATCCCCCACCGCTCGAGGCCCGCGGCGAGGTCCCAGAGCGCGTCGAGCCGGAACGGCTCCGCTGAGCGGGCGACGAAGTGCTCGCACACCGGCGTCAGCCCTTCGCGGCGGCCTTCGACGTCGGGCGCTTCGGCGCCTTCGTCGCGCCGCGGCCGTTGTTCGGGGCCTGGCACGACGGGCACCAGTACGTCGTCCGCGGAACCTCGGTCCCCTGCGGCGCCGACTCGAGGATCGTGCCGCAGCGATGGCACGGCCGGCCGGCTCGGTCGTAGACCCAGAGGCGGGTCGGGGCGAGCATCGTCCCCGTCTTCGGGTCGGTCGTCGTCGTCCGGCCGGCAGGGCCCCCGGGCCGGGCGTTGTCAACGAGGAGCCGTCGGCTCGTCTCGATGATCCGGTCGATCGCGTCGTCGTCGACCGCCGACACCGGCTCGAACGGGTTGACCTTCTCGAGGAACAGGACCTCGCTCTTGTAGACGTTGCCGACGCCGGCCATCGCCCGCTGGTCGAGCAGCACGTCGCCGATCTGCTGGTTGGCCCGCTCCGGCGCGCGGACGCGGCGATGGGCCTCCTTGGCGTCGAACTTCGGGTCGAGGAGGTCGGGCCCGAGCTGGCCGAGCGTCGGGTGCACCGGCTCGGTCCGCGTCTCGAATAGCTCGACGACCGGGGCGTCGAAGCAGACCGCGACCGCGTTCTGGACCTCGATGATGAGGACGGCCCGCGACGCCGGCCGGCGCCATGGCTCGCCCGGGCGGTAGCGGTGCCACGAGCCGTGCAGGCCCAGGTGCGTCCGAATCTCGAGGCCGTTCTCGAACCGGATCAGGAGGTTCTTGCCGACGGCCTCGACCGCCTCGATCTTCTGACCGACGACCCGCGAGACCTGCGGTCCCGGGAGCCTGGCGCGGGCGCTGACGACGACCCGCCCGGCGAGGTGCGGGCGCAGTCCGACCGCGATGCGCGCGAGGGTGTCGCCTTCGGCCATCTATTCAGTTTCGCCGGAGTTGCGTCGGAGTGTGCGCCGACGCTGCGCGGGAGGCTCCCCGAGCCTCGGTTCGAGCCTCCCTGAGCACGAGCCCGCGGTAGCCGGCGACGAAGCCGGCCCGCAGGAGCGGCTCGCGGTGGGCCGAGGTCGAGACCGGCTCCCCGTCGATCCGGGTGATGACGAGCTCCCGATCGCGACCCTCGCCGAGCAGCTCGCGAAGGGCGGTCAGGGCGGCCTCGGCCACGCGCGGGTCGTCGAAGGCGGGCAGGGTCTGGAGGGAACGCCCACCGCGCTCGACGTAGAGCGCGGCGACACCGTCGACGAGGACCACCGACGCGCCGGCGGCCCGCTGGAACGGCCGGCGGTCGTCATCGCCGCGCCGCGGCCAGGCGAGGGCGGCCCCGTACGGGTTCGCCGGATCCGCGGCGGCGAGCAGGTGGACGACCCGCGGGTCACCCTCGGCGGAGCCCGGATCGCGCATCGCGCGGAGCCGCTCGATCGCGCCCGACAGCGCGAACTGGGCGGCGCCGAGGCCCTCCACGAAGTAGCCCCGCCGGATCCGGCCGGCCTCCTCGAGCGCCCGCAGGACCGGGTACACGCCCGCGAACCCGCCCTCCTGGCCCTCGGCCATGACGGCCTCGCGGACGAGAACGCCGTGGCGATCGAGCAACGCCAGGGCGGCCGCGTGGATCCGCCCGGTCGGCGCCTCGGCGACGGGCTCGACGAGGGACCAGCGGCCGGCGGCCTCGGGCGGGCCCAGCGCGGTCAACCGGCCGATCCGCGGCCGGCCGCTCGGCCGGGCTGGCCGCTTCCAGCGCAGGGCCCGGAGCGGGGCGAACGTGTCGTTCGTGACCTCGCCGGCCCAGACCAGGTCCCACAGGGCATCGAGGACGTCGCGATCCGCCCCGCCGCCGGCGGCGGCGTGGATCGCCCGGTAGAAGCTGGCCCCGCGCCGGGCAAGGTGCTCCAGGATGGCCTCGTGGCGGTCGCCGCCGGGTCGCTCCACGCCGTTCGGGAGGCCCGCGGGCCTCAGCACCTCGCGCCCGGGCCGGTACAGGACGACCCGGCCGTCGTCGCGGCCGAGCGACCCGCGCCCGACCCAGGCGACCTCGCCGAGAGCCCCGAGCTCGTCGAGCAGCCGCGGCTGATAGCCCGGGATCCGCGCCGGCAGGACGTGACGCTCGAGGACCGAGGCCGGGATCGGGACGCCGGACAGCTGGTCGACGACCTCGGCCAGGCGTTCGAGGGCGGCCGTGCCGCGAAGGGCTGGCAGGTCCGATCCGACCTCCGCCACGCCGTGCCACGCGGGCAGGAACCGGCCGAGCGTCTCGGGCGCGACCGGCTCGACCTCCTGGCGGAGCCGGGCCAGCGACCGGCGCCGAAGGAGTCGGAGGACCTCGGGGTCGCACCATTCGCGCTCGGAGCCGCCGGGCCGGAACTCGCCGCGGACCAGCGAGCCGCCGGCGAGGAGCCGTCCGAGCCCGTCGTCGACGACCCCGACCGGCAGGCCCCAGCGCGTCGCGGGATCCGGCGACAGGAACGGGCCATGGGTCCGCGCCCAGCGGGCGAGCAGGCCGTCGAGGGCGCCGGACGCGGGCGCGAGGAACGCCGCGGGCACGCCCGGGGGCGCCGCGACCCCGACGCCGTCGCGGTACCGGGCGACATCCTCCATCGCGATCCAGCGCGCCTCACCGGCCACCCGGACCGGCACGGCCCGCCGGCTCCGCGCCAGCTCGTC
>DATGGQ010000032.1:0-76371 GCA_035308445.1 Candidatus Limnocylindrales bacterium
CGGCCGGCGCGGCCTTCCTCGACCCGATCCTCGCCGAGCTCGAGCACCTGCGGGCTGCCTCGACGCTCGTCGGGGCCTTCATCCCGCCCGGAGCCGTCCGGGCGCTCGCACCCGACTTCGAACCCGTGGCCTGGGGCGGTGTTGCCCTGGCCCGCGGCCAGGTCATGACGGGCTTCCAGGGCGAAACCCCTGGGACCGTGGAGGAGGTGGTGGCACGCACACCGTTGACGTGAGGCGGGGCCCGCCTCCTGACCAAGCGAGCAGCAACCGACCAGGCAGCAACCAGACAGGCAGCAACCGACCAGGCAGCACATCACAGGAGGAGCTCGAACCGTGGAGATGAAACGACTCGGTGCCCTTGCAGCCACCGCGGCGCTCGCGCTCGCGGCCTGCAACACGGCATCGTCCCCGTCGCCGTCGAGTGCCGGCGCACCGACCGCCGCGGCCACCGAGGCCGCCTCGGCCGCCGCCAGCGCGGGCGCCAGCCCGACCGAGGCGGCACTGGCTCCGGATCCGGCCGAGGCCGTGATCCCGAACGTCGAGCAGGGCGCGGAGATCCACTTCTGGACCTTCTACCTCTCGCCGACGTTCGACGACTACATCAAGACCACCATCAACCGCTTCGAGGCCACGTACCCGGGCGTCAAGGTCGACTGGGAAGACCACCAGGCCACCTTCCAGGACGACCTCAAGGCCGCGTTCGCCGCAGGCACCGCGCCGGACGTCATCAACCTCTCGGTCTCCGAGGGCTGGGTCTCCGACTACGCCAGCAAGGGCCTCCTGCTAGGGCTCAACGACAAGGTCCCGCAGGCGGTCCAGCAGACGTACTTCCCGGGCCTCTGGAACGAGCAGCTGGTCAACGGCCAGAACTACCAGTTCCCGTGGTACCAGGGCATCAACGTCGACCTGATCAACAAGCAGATCTTCCAAACGGCCGGCGTCGACCCGTCGACCTTCCCGAAGCAGCTGTCCGGCGTCCCGGCGCTCTGCCAGACGCTCCTGACGGCCGCGAAGACGCCCTGCGACATCCGCCTCACCGTGAACGACATCCTCTCGCAGATGGTCTACGAGGGGAACGTCAAGATCCTGACCGCGGACGGCACGAAGTTCGCCTTCAATGGCCCCGAGGCCGTGGCCTGGGTCCAGATGTACAAGGACATGGTCAAGGCCGGGACCGTCGACACCGACGTCCTGACCACGACCGATGACCGCGTCGGCCTCCTGTCGTTCTCGGCCGGCCAGGCCCCGTTCTACGCGACGGGCCTGAACCTGATCCGCGACGTCAAGGCCAACAACAGCCAGCTGTACAGCAACCTGGCCGTCGCCCCGACCCCGGTCGGCGCCTCCGGCGTCGTCGGCAAGGGCCTGATGTCCATCTCCGTCAAGGCCGACACGAAGTACCCGAACGCGTCCATGGCGCTCGCCCAGTTCTTCACGAACGCGCGGAGCATGACGGCGTTCGCCAAGATCGTGGCCATCTACCCGTCGACCATCGCCTCGTACGACGACCCGTTCTTCTCGTCGAGCTCACCGCTCATCGAGGACAGCGCTCGGGCCACGGCGAAGGACGTGATCTCGCACTACGCGGACATCGTCCCGAGCCTCCCGGCCGGCGTCGACAAGGGCCAGGTCAACGACATCGTCCTGAAGGCGGTGGAGAGCGCGATCATCCCGGATGGCAGCGGCAACACCGTCGACATCCAGACGGCGTTGAACCAGGCGGTGGCCGCGGCCAACGCCTTGATCAAGTAGCCGCCTGACCGAGCCAGCCTGAAGGGCTCGATCGCCCGGATCGAGCCCGCCAACGGCCCCCGCCGGACCTCTCCGGCGGGGGCCACACTCCCCGAGGATGACGATGTTCAGGCGCTTCTCGGCGACGCCGTACCTGTTCCTCGCGCCAGCCCTCCTGCTCATCGCCGTCTTCGTCGTCTATCCCATCGGCGCGGTCGTCTTCTACAGCTTCACGACCTGGGACATCGTCCGGCCGCCGGTCCTGACGGGCTTCAGCAACTACACGGCCCTCGTCTCCGACCCGACCTTCTGGAAGGCGCTGACCCACTCGATCATCTACCTGATCGTGACCCCGACGATCATCGCCCTCTCGGTCGTCCTCGCGATCGTCGTCAACCGAAAGCTGCGCGGGATCAACATCTTCCGGGCGCTGTACTTCGTGCCCGCGGTGAGTGGCTCGATCGCGATCGGGATCGCCTGGCGCTTCCTCTTCGAGCGGACCGGCTTCATCAACAGCCTGCTCGAGACGCTCGGGATCATCCAGACGCCGATCCAGTGGCTCTCGAACCCGAACACGATCCTGCCGATCGCGATGCTCCTCACGATCTGGGCTGGAGTCGGCTACTACTCGGTGATCTTCGTCGCCGGGCTCCAGAACATCCCCGAGGAGCTCTATGACGCGGCCCTGATCGACGGCTGCAACAACCTCCAGAAGCACTGGCACGTGAGCCTGCCCGGAATCCGGCCGCAGATCGTCTTCGTCGCCGTGATCTCGAGCCTCGCCGCGCTGAAGGTCTTCGACGAGATCTATGTCCTCACCGGCCGCACGGGCGGCGTCCTCGACTCGGCGACGACCATCGTCTTCTACCTCTGGCAGCAGGCCTTTGTGAACGAGCGCGCGGGCTACGCCGCGGCGATTGCGATCGTGCTCCTCGCCCTGACCCTCGCCTTCTCGATCCTCAACGTGCGCTTCCTGGAGCGCGGCCAGGAGCGCCCCTGATGGCCGGCGCAAGGCTCGGGGCCGGGGCTGCCGGCGCCGTCGCCGAGGTCGGGCGCCCGCCGCTCGAGCTGGCGGCCCACCGCCGACCGCGGCTGCGCGCCCGCCAGGTCGCGGAGAACATCGGCTGGTACCTGATCCTCAGCCTGATCGCGCTCATCACGATCTTCCCGTTCCTGTGGATCGTGATGACCTCGCTGAAGGGACCCCAGGACCTGCTGTTCTCCACCCCGCCACAGCTCTTCCCCGCGCACCCGTCGCTCGCGGCGTACTCGACGGTCCTCGCCGCGCTGCCGATCCCCAAGTTCTTCCTGAACAGCATCGTCGCGTCGTCGCTGACCACGGTCTTCAACGTGCTGGTGTCGGCCCTCGCCGCCTACCCCCTCGCCAAGATGCGGTTCCGGTTCCGCGAGCCGATCTTCTACCTGCTCCTCGCGACGCTGATCGTGCCGATCCAGCTCACGTTCATCCCGTCCTACCTGCTGGCTCGCTTCTTCGGCTACTACGACTCGCTGCCGGCGATCATCTGGCCGTCGCTCGCCAGCGCGTTCAACATCTTCCTGATGCGCCAGGCGTTCCGGGGGGTGCCGGACGAGCTGATCGACGCCGCGCGGGTCGATGGCGCCGGTGACTGGCGGATCTGGTGGCAGATCGCCGTGCCTCTCGTCCGCCCGACGATCGCGACCGTCGCGATCTTCACGTTCGTGACCTCGTGGAACGACTTCCTGTGGCCGTCGCTGATGCTCCCGACGACCGTGAACAAGACGCTCCCCGTCGGCCTCGCCGCGCTGCAGAGCTACTTCAGCTCCGACTTCCGCTCGATCGCGGCCGGCGTGACGATGACGGTCATCCCGATCCTGATCTTCTTCGTCGCGCTGCAGCGCTACTTCGTCCGCGGCTTGGGTGGCGCCCTCAAGGGCTAGCTCGGCCGGCGCGCCCGCGCGGCGCCCCCGCGCGGTGTGCCCCCGCGGCGCGACACACGCCGACGCCGCTCGCCCCGCGCTGCTTCGGCGCCTGACGCTCGCTTCAGCCAGTCGCCGCGCAGATTCCATGCCTTACGCACGCCGGGCGAGCGTTAGGTCGCCTCGTAGGGCCGTCCGCGACCGATCACGACCCGTCGTCCGCTCGGCGGACGCCGGTCGCCGCTCGAGCCGATCCTGGCTGAGCTCGCAACCGGCGCCTCGGGCTGCGAGTGACACGCTCGGGGGTCGCGAAACCGGACCTGATGCTCGTGGGGCGTTCGTCTGGCAGGAATGTGAGCGCGCGGATCTCGCCCGAGGGCCGCGCGAGCCAGGCCCGCAGGCGCCGGCCGTCGTCGGGGAGTGCCGCTCGCAGCAGGCGAGCGTGCTCCCGGACCCGCCGATGGTTGGACCGGCTGTCGCCGACGATCAGCGCCGCCGAGACCGACGCCGGCCGCCAGTCGAGTGGCTCCACGATGCCGGCGGCCAAACGCAGCTTCCGATCGAGCGTCCCCAACAGCTCGCCGATGTCGACCACCAGGGTCTTGAGCTCGACCACGAGCACAGACTGGGTCGCGGCATGCCATGCCACGAGATCGACGGCGCCGCGATCGCCCCAGATCGAGAACGAGACCTCGGGCCGGACCTCCCAACCGGCGAGCCCGCCGACCCAGGATGCCGTCGCCTCCGCGAGCGCAGAGTGCCGTGCGCTGCGGACCCGTTCCAGCCGCCCGCCGGCGCCCCGGAGCTCCAGATCGACGCCGACCTCGAAGGCTCGGCTGACCTGCCTGAGCCTGCCGACCGTCAGGTCATCGAGCCGCCCTCGCTCGAGGCGCGAGATCGTGCCGCGCGACACGCCGACTCGGGCAGCCAACGCCTCCTGACTGAGCTCGCGCGCGAGCCGCATGGACCTCAGCGCCGCGCCAACCGCCGCGTCCTGCATCGACGAAGGATGAAGTCCGACGCTTGGCTGCCGCTAAACCGCACGGCTGTTCGATATGCTGGGGCCCAGACTCCGCCCGCAGGCCGCCCACGACAGGCCGGATGTCGACAACCGGAACGTTCGCGTTGACAACAGCGAGCCCGGCGTGGAACGACCCGAGCGCAAGCGTGGATGAACGCCCGCCGGGCGTCGAACCCGGGTGGACGCCCGCGAGCCCCGATCCACAAGATGTTGTGGTCGGGTCGACGGCAGGGCCGCTACATGTTGTGGTTTGGTATTGACGATGCCAAGAGCCGCACGGTATTCTGAGCAGTACGCGCATCGGCCCTGGCGGCGCCCGAACGGGCCTCCAGGGAGCCTGAGAGGGACCGGGATCGGGCCGGCAAGCAGCCCGGATCGCCGCCTCGAGGAGGCCGGAAACGAGGCGCATGGATCGGAACCGCGCAGCTACGCAGCTCACCTGCGACTCGCGGAGCAGAACGGACGAGGAGACGACGACGATGGCCCGAGCGACAGGTGCACCGACCCCGGTCATGACGGACAACACGACCTCGGGGGTGACTGCCGCGAAGGGCAAGGCCGGCGGGCGCGCCACCGCGACCAACTCCAGCACCACGAACTCCAGCGCCGCCACGAAGTCCGGCGAGACCGTCTCCCCCGGCGGCGCCGGGGCATCCTCCAGCCCCGGCGCCGCATATCCGGGCCGCAACCTCGGCGGCCCGTGGGGCGCCAGCTTCATCGGCCTCGAGCCCAGCCGGACGGACGGCAAGCTCGTCCATGGGCTCAGCTGGACCCGCCGGCACACGACCGCGGGAATCCATCCCTACGACGAGATCGAGTGGGAGCTCCGGACGGCGGCCATCTCGTCCGAGACCGGCAAGACCGTCTTCGAGCAGAAGGACGTCGAGGTTCCGAAGGCGTGGAGCCAGCTGGCGACCAACGTCGTCGTCAGCAAGTACTTCCGCGGCCACGTCGGGACGCCCGAGCGGGAGACCTCCGTCCGCCAGCTCATCGACCGCGTCGTCAACAGCATCGCGGCCTGGGCCGAGACCCAGCACTACTTCGCGACGGACGAGGACCTCAGGGCCTTCCAGGCCGAGCTGACCCACCTGCTCGTCCACCAGAAGATGGCGTTCAACTCACCGGTCTGGTTCAACGTCGGGATCGAGCCGAAGCCGCAGTGCTCCGCGTGCTTCATCAACTCGGTCCAGGACAACATGGGCTCGATCATGGACCTCGCCAAGACCGAGGCCATGCTCTTCAAGTTCGGCTCGGGCGCCGGCTCGAACCTGTCCCCCATCCGCTCCTCCAGGGAGCGCATGTCGGGCGGCGGAATCGCCTCGGGCCCGGTCAGCTTCATGAAGGGCTACGACGCCTTCGCCGGTGTCATCAAGTCAGGCGGCAAGACCCGCCGCGCGGCGAAGATGGTCATCCTCGACGCCGACCACCCCGACGTCCTCGAGTTCATCGACTCGAAGATGCTCGAGGAGAAGAAGGCCTGGGCCCTCATCGAGCAGGGCTACGACCCGAGCTTCACGGGCGAGGCCTACGGCAGCGTCTTCTTCCAGAACGCCAACCACAGCGTCCGCGTGACCGACACGTTCATGCGCGCGGTCGAGACGAACGGCGACTGGACGACCCACGCGATCGTGACGGGCGAGCCGGTCGAGACGCTGAAGGCCCGCGACATCTTCCGGCGCATGGCCGACGCGGCCTGGATCTGCGGCGACCCCGGCATCCAGTACGACACGACCATCAACGACTGGCACACGTCGGCGAACACGGACCGGATCTACGCCTCGAACCCGTGCTCCGAGTACATGTTCCTCGACGACACCGCCTGCAACCTGGCGAGCCTCAACCTCATGAAGTTCGTCAAGGCGGACGGCGAGTTCGACGTCGAGGACTACCGCTACGCGGCCCGTTTGACGATCACCGCCCAGGAGATCCTGGTCGACAACGCCAGCTACCCGACGCCGCGGATCGAGGAGAACTCCCACAAGTTCCGACCGCTCGGACTCGGCTACGCCAACCTCGGCGCGCTCCTCATGAGCCGCGGGCTCGCGTACGACTCGGACGAGGGCCGGAACTTCGCGGCCGCCCTGACCGCGATCATGCACGGCGAGGCCTACCGCCAGTCGAGCGTCGTCGCCCGCGATCACGGCGGCGCGTTCGCCGAGTACGACAGGAACCGGAACCCGTTCCTGCGGGTCATCCGGAAGCATCGCGACGCGGCCTACCAGCTGCCGTCGGCCGGCGTTCCGCGGGATCTCCAGGACCACGCCCGGAAGGTCTTCGACGAGGCCCTCGAGCTCGGCGAGCAGTACGGCTACCGCAACGCCCAGGTGACGGTCCTCGCCCCGACCGGGACGATCGCCTTCATGATGGATTGCGACACCACCGGGATCGAGCCCGACATCGCCCTCATCAAGTACAAGAAGCTCGTCGGCGAGGGCTACCTGAAGATCGTCAACCAGACGGTCCCGGCCGCCCTCCGCAAGCTCGGCTACCAGCCGGACGAGGTCTCCGCGATCGTCGAGCACGTGAACTCGATGGAGACGATCGAGGGCGCCCCGAGCCTGAAGCCCGAGCACCTGCCGGTCTTCGACTGCGCGTTCAAGCCGGTCAACGGCCAGCGCTCGATCCACTACATGGGCCACGTCCGGATGATGGGCGCGGTCCAGCCGTTCATCTCCGGCGCGATCAGCAAGACCGTGAACATGCCCGAGGCGGCGACGGCCGAGGAGATCGAGTCGGTCTACCTCGAGGGCTGGAAGCAGGGCCTGAAGGCCATCGCGATCTACCGCGACGGCTCGAAGCGCTCGCAGCCTCTCTCGACCGGCAAGAAGAAGGACGTCGATACCGCGGCGGTCGACTCCGAGCTCGTCGCCGAGCTCAAGCGACAGCTCGCGGCCGCCCAGGTCGAGGCGGGTCGCCCGCACCGACGACGGCTGCCGGCCGAGCGAACCGCGGTCACCCACAAGTTCGACATCGCCGGCCACGAGGGCTACATCACCGTCGGGCTCTACCCCGACGGCCAGCCCGGCGAGATCTTCCTGAAGATGGCGAAGGAAGGCTCGACGGTCTCGGGCCTCATGGACAGCTTCGCGACGACGGTCTCGGTGGCGCTCCAGTACGGCGTGCCGCTGAAGGATCTGGTCAACAAGTTCGCCCACGTCCGGTTCGAGCCGAGCGGGTTCACGGGCAACTCGGAGATCCCGATCGCGAAGTCGATCGTGGACTACATCTTCCGGTGGCTCGGGTCACGGTTCATGAGCGACGACGACAAGGCCAACCTCGGGCTGATCGATCGATCGATGACCGAAGCGCCGGTTGCGGGGGTCCTGTCCGGCTCGGTGTCGGCTCCGCTCGGGGCGGCTACGCCCGCGGCCTCCGGCCGCGACCCCCTCGCGGAGTCGACCCCTGCGCCCGCCACCCCCGCCGACACCGGCGCATCGACCGCGGTGCAGACCGATCAGCCCAGGGCCAGCGCTGCCGACGCCGTTCAGACGGTGGCGATCGTGCATGGGCATCCGCAGCCGATCGAGCCGGCGCCGAGTGGCGAGGGTCAGGAGCTGACGGTGATCGCCACGAATGGGGCGCTGAACGGGCATGCCAATGGCCACGCGAACGGGCACTCGAATGGCGCCGCCAAGGCCGCCAACGGCGGCGGGATCACGCTGAACCTCGGTGGCACGAAGGTCGCCTTCGCCGCCCAGGCCGACGCCCCGTCCTGCGCCGATTGCGGCTCGATCATGGTCCGCAACGGCAGTTGCTATAAGTGTCTGAACTGCGGGAGCACCAGCGGCTGCAGCTGATCCAGCTCCGATGTGGGCGAGCCCCGCCCTTGTGAACGTCGATCCGCGCGTGCCGTCGGTACGGGTGCGCCCCGGACTGCACGACCCGACTGGAGAGGATCAGCCAATCGAGCCGGTGACCAGCTCGCCCGCCGGCTCGTAGGTGCCGATGACGACGCCCGTCGTCGAGATCGTCGTGCCGGTCAGCTTGAGGGCCGCGGGGACGACGCCGTCGGCGAATAGGCGCTTGCCGGGGCCGACCAGGACCGGGAACGTCCAGATGTGCAGCTCGTCGATCAGGTTCTCGTGGAGCAGCGTCTGGATCAGGTTGCCGCTGCCGTGGACCTGGAGCTCGGGGCCGTCGCTCTGCTTGAGGGCCGCGACCTCGGTTGGGACGTCGCGGATGAGGACGGCCGGGCTCCAGTCGAGTGGTCGATCGCTGCGTGAGGCGACGTACTTCGTGGCGGCGTTCAGCTCCTTTGCGCCAGGCTCCGTCGAGGTCGGCCAGTAGCCTCGGAAGATGTCGTAGGTCCGGCGACCGAGGAGCAGGTCGAACGGCTTGCCCATGATCCCGCCGATGACCTCGCCCATCGTCTCGTCCCAGAAGTTCGCGGACCAGCCACCGTGGGTGAAGCCGTTACTGGCGTCCTCCTCGGGGCCGCCGGGCGCCTGCATGACGCCGTCGAGCGTGACAACGTGGTGACCAGCAGCTTTCGCATCGGAAGGCTCCTTCCTATCGGCTCCGATCCGCCCGGAGCAGCGCGGCCGCCGAGGCCGCAAGGCGCTCGAGCTCGCCCCGGGTCTCCGCGGTGAGGCTTGGCTCGTGGGCGACCGCGAGCACACCGAGCCCGTCGAGGGGCAGGTGGCTCCGGAGCGCCGGACCGACGGGGTTCATCGGCCGGACGTCGAACGACGGGTCTGAGTCATCCATGGCTCGAGCTACTGGATGGACCGGGTCCTGGACCGCGGTGACAAGGTTGTCGAGCGGGCCTCGGGCGTGAGGCTCGGCTCGTGGGCGACCGCGAGCACGCCGAGCCCACCGAGCGGCAGGTGGCTCCGGAGCGCCGGACCGCCCGGGTTCATCGGCCGGACGTCGAACGACGGGCCCAGGTCATCCAGGGCTCGAGCCACGGGATGAGCGGGGTTCTGGACGGCGGCGACAAGGTTGTCGAGCGGCGGTCCCCCGATGCCGGCCGACCCCACGAGGTCGAGGCCGGAGGCGCCGGCTCTGCGAGCAAATATCGCGACCGATTGGATCCCGGGGACCGCGAGGGCTGACTGCGCGACGTCGTCCAGGTCCTGTCGCCTCGGCATCGATCGAGCCTAAGCGGACTCGGCCGAAGGGGCCTCGCCCAGACGCCGGCGCGGATCATCCGGGCGCGGTCAGCAGCGCTTGAACTCGCCCTTCGTCGGGCTTGCCTGCATCGCCGCAGCCTAGACTCGCGAGGCGGCCGGGCAGCAGGCGGATCGGCGAGGAGACGGGCATGGCTGGGTTCGAGGTCGGGGTCGTCATCCAGGCGGGAACGTGGGGTCCCGAGCGCCAGCTGAACCGCTGGTCGGACATCCGGGCGATGATCCTGCGGGCCGAGGAGATGGGCTTCGACACCGTCTGGTTCGCCGACGAGCTGGTTTGGTTCTTCGACGACAAGCCGCCGCTCGCGCTATGGGACGCCATCTCGATCATCGGCGCGGCGGCCGCGATCACGTCCCGGATCAAGATCGGGACGTGGGTGATCTCGGCGCTCCACCGGAACCCAGGCATCACGGCGAAGATCGTCGAAACCGTCGACGAGATCAGCGACGGGCGGTTCGTGTTCGGCCTCGGCGCCGGACATGCGTGGCCGGGCCAGGCCCACGCATTCGGGCTGCCCGAGGACCGGATCTTCGACCGCTTCGACGAGGCGCTCCAGGTCATGGTCCCGCTCCTGCGCGAGGGCAAGGCGACTTTCGAGGGCCAGTACCACGCGGCGCGCGACCTGCCCCAGATCCCGCATGGGCCGCGCCCGAACAGGATCCCGCTGATGCTTGGCGTCCTCGGGCCGCGAGGGCAGCGGCTGGCCGCGAAGCACGCCGACATCTGGAGTTGCTACTCGAACGAGCGAACGGACATGGTCGAGTTCGCGCCGCTGCTCGAAGGGCTCGAGGCGGCCTGCGCCGAGGTCGGGCGCGATCCGAGGTCGATCGGGCGGTCGGCCGGCGTCGACGTCAAGCCGCTCGAGCCGGAGCCGCACCCGGAGGCGGCCTGGATCGGTGGGACGCCGGAGCAGCAGGCCGACCAGATCCGGGCCCTCATCGCCGGCGGCTTCACCCAGGTCGAGCTGTTCATCTCGCCGCCGACGCTCGAGTCCCTCGAGGCGTGCGCGCCGGTGCTCGAGCTCCTCCGGGCCGGCGCGGCATGACCGTCGAGGCCGCATTTTCCACCCGGGACGAGCCCTCGCTGGGCCTCCCCTGCCCGACCCCCGACGAAATCCGGGCGCTGACCAGCGAGGCGATCGAGCAGGCCAACGAGCGCATCGACGCGGCGATCGCCGCGGTCTCCGTCGCCGAGGCGACGGGGGTCGCGCCGACATTCGAGTCCGTCTTCGGCGAGCTGGACGACGCCGCCCGAATCGGGGCCATCGCCTACGGTCGCGGCGCCGCGCAGATGCTGACGGCCGGCGACGACGCGGTCCGCGAGGCGGCCTTCGCTGCGAACGAGCAGCTGGAAGGCTGGCGCGCGGCCGTCCCGATGCGCGAGGACCTGGCCCGGGCCATCGGGCAATTCGCCGAGCGGGCCGACCTGACCGTCCTCGACGACCTCCAGCGGCGCTACCTCGACCGCTGGCAACGCGACCTCCGACTGGCCGGAGCGGCTCTGCCCGCCGCCGAGCGGGCCGAGGTCGCGCGGCTCACCAACCGGCTCCTCGAGATCAACTCGGCGTTCCAGTCGAACCTCGCCAAGGCCCCGCTGATCAGCGCGACGAGCACCGAGCTCGAGGGGACACCGGACGTGGTGCGATCAGCGGCGACCCCGATCGAGGGCGAGCCCGACCGCTTCGAGCTCCCCGTCAACGGTGGCGTCTACGTCGGGATCATGGAGCGGGCGCCCAACGGCGACCTTCGCGAGCGGGCCTATCGAGCCTGGTGCAACTCGGGCATGCCGGACAACCCGCCGCTGATGCGCGAGGCGTTCGAGCTCCGGCGCCGGCTCGCCAACCTCCTCGGCTTCCCGTCCTGGCAGGCGTACCGGAACGAGGACCTCGCCGCCCCGAGCCCGGCGTTCGTGAACGGCTTCATCGACGAGGTCGCCACGCGCCTGCGGCCGATCGCCGAGCGCGAGGCGGCCGGGATGGCCGCGGTCATGCGCGCTCAGCCGGGCGCGCCCGCGGACTACGAGCTGCGCGACTGGGACTGGCGCTACGCCTCGGCGCTCCAGCGGGACGCGCTCGGCGCGGATCCGGATCGCCTCAGCGAGTACTTCGAGTTCGACCGGGTCTTCGACGGCCTCGCCTCGCTCAGCGCCGAGGTCTTCGGGATTCGGCTCGAGGCCGCTCCCGAACGCGTCGGCTGGGACCCGACGGTCACCGCGTTCGACCTGCTCGACGTCGCCTCCGGTCGTGTCGTCGCCCACCTGTTCCTCGACCCGTGGGCCCGAACCGGCAAGCAGCCCGGCGCCTGGACCGACTTCCTGCTGCCCGACGGCGGCCGCCACGGCGTGGACGAGCCGCCGACCTTGTCGCTCGTGATGAACGCCGGCCGGCCGGCCGAGGGCCCGACGCTGCTGTCGGTCTACGAGGTCTCGACGCTCTTCCACGAATACGGCCACGTGCTGAACTTCGCCGTCGGCCACGGGCCGTTCACCGTCCAGCGCGGGACGTGGATCCCGTTCGACGTGATCGAGGGCCCGTCGGAGTTCAACGGCCGCTGGAGCCTCCAGCCCGAGGTCGTCGCACGGTTCGCCCGGCATCACGTGACCGGCGAGCCGATCCCGGTCGAGCTGCTCGAGGCCGTCGGGCGGTTCGAGTCGCTGAACATGTGCACCGAGATGCTGCGGCTGCTCGCCCAGGTCAGGTTCGACGCGCTGGTCCATGGCGACGCCCCGATCTCGATCGAGGACGCCTGGACGATCGCCTCGGCGGTCCGGAACCTCGAGAAGGTCGAGGGCACGTTCTACATGGCCGCCATCAACCACATCATGGGCGGCGGCTACGACGCCGCCCTCTACGGCTATGCCTGGGCCAACGTCATCCGGGACGACCTGCTCGAGCGCTTCGCCGCCGGCGGCCTCGTCTCAGCCGAGATGGGCGCCCGCTACCGCCGAACCATCCTCGACGTGTCGTTCCTCGGCAGCCCGCTCGCCGCGATCGAGGCCTTCCTCGGCCGGCCGTGGTCGATCGATGCCTTCCTCCGGCGCGCCTCAGCGTAGCCGGCGCCGCGTGCAATGCCGCGATCAGCGCCCCTGCCTACCCTGAGGCCATGACGAACACGACCGCGATCCAGCCGTTGACGCGAACGCTCGACGTGCCCGGCGCGACCCTGACGTACGACGTCCGGGCGAACGAGATGAGCACGAAGCCGGTCCTCGTGCTGATCGGCTCGCCGATGGGCGCCTCTGGGTTCGAGACGCTGCTGAGCCACTTCCCCGATCGGACCGTGGTCACCTACGACCCCCGCGGTGCCGGTCGGAGCCAGCGGACCGATGGCCAGATCGCGAACTCGACCGAGGAGCATGCCGACGATGTCCATCGAGTGATCGAGGCGGTGACCGAGGGCCGGGTCGACCTCTTCGCCAGCAGCGGCGGCGCGGTCAACGCCCTCGCGCTGGTCGCCGCCCACCCTGGCCAGGTCCGGCTCCTCGTCGCCCACGAGCCGCCGGATGCCGCGGTCCTGCCCGACCGCGAGGCCGCGTTCGCGGCCGTGCAGCACCTGTACGACACCTACCAGCACCGCGGCTTCGGCGCGGGCATGGCCGTCTTCATCGCCCTGACCAGCCTCAAGGGCCCGATCCCCGCCGACTTCGCGAGCCAACCCACGCCGGATCCGGCAACCTTCGGCTTCCCGACGGCGGATGACGGCTCGCGCAACGACCCGCTCCTCGCCCAGAACTTCGCGACCACCCACTACGAGCCCGACTTCGATGCCCTCCGGAGGGCATCGACCCGGATCGTGATGGCGGTCGGCGAGGCATCGGCGGACCAGCTCACGGATCGGACGACCCGGGTGATCGCCAAGGAGCTCGGCTCGACGGTCATCGTCTTCCCGGGCGGCCACGGTGGCTTCAACCGCAGCGAATGGGACCCGACCTCCGACCCCGACGCGTTCGCCGAGAAGCTCCGCTCGCTCCTCGACGGCTAGCCTCGCTCCTCGACGGCTCAAGAGCCTTCGCGCGGCGGCGCCGTCAGTCGATCTGCAGCGCGAACACCGGACGGGTCTGGGCCGCCTTCTCCGGATCGTTCAGGAACTCGGGGCCGACCAGGCCGAAGAAGACACGGGCGAAGGCGCGCCCGAACCACGGGAACGCGTGGATGTAGGCCGGCAGGGTCCGGCCGAAGAAGGCGATCGCCTCGTCGCGGTCGAGCTCGTGGGCCGTGACGTGGGCATCACGACCGTGAAGCCGCACGGTCGCCTCGCCGGCGGCCCGCAGATTGCGGACCCACTGGACGTCGCCGTAGGCGCCGATGATGTAGCGGCGGCCGGCGGTTTCCATGACCGCGACGGCGGCGGTGCGCGGCGCGCCGGACTTGCGGCCGCGAACGGTCATGAACGTGTTCGGGCCCATCGGCACACCCCGTCGGAGGAGCGCCTCGACGAGGTGGTTCGACAGGCGGACGAAGGCGGGTGCCTCGCTCGGCGGGCGCGGTATGCCACCGGATACCTGGTTCGGGAGCTGGCGGGTCGCTTGGGTCATCACGAAGTCCTTCTGGGTGCGGCGGTCACGTTCGGACCGGTTGTGCTCGTCAATCGACTGACGGACCCTACCGGGAGAACGTGACCGATGGCTGACCGCACCGACCTCGCCCAGCGCTTCGACGAGCAGCGCCCGCACCTCCGGGCCGTTGCCTACCGGATGCTCGGCTCGCTGGCCGAGGCCGACGATGCGGTCCAGGATGCGTGGCTGCGCGCGAGCCGCGCGGGCGCAGCGGATGTCGACAACCTGCGCGGCTGGCTGACGACGATCGTCGCCCGTCTGTGCCTCGATCGCCTCCGGACGCGCGCCTCGCGCCGCGAGGAGGCGATCGACAGGCTCGACGTCACCGTGCCGGACCCGGTGGTCACGAGCCCGGACGTCGTCGACCCCGAACAGGAGGCGATCGTTGCCGAGTCCGTTGGGCTCGCGATGCTCATCGTCCTCGAGACGCTGTCGCCCGCCGAGCGCCTGGCGTTCGTCCTCCATGACACGTTCGCGCTGCCGTTCGAGCAGATCGCGCCGATCGTCGGACGGAACGTGGAGGCCACTCGCCAGCTCGCGAGCCGGGCTCGGCGCCGCGTCCGCGGGGCGACGGCCTCGACCGAGGTTCCCCTCAAGCGGCAATGGGAGCTCGTCGACGCGTTCCTGGCGGCCGCCCGGGAAGGCGACTTCGATGCGCTGATGCGGGTCCTCGACCCCGCGATCGTCGCCCGCGCCGACGCCGGATCGGCCGTCACGCCGTTCGGCCGGAGTCGGCGGATCGACGGGGCGGAGGCGGTCGCGCGGCAGGCGATGAGCTTCGCCCGACTGGCTCCCGGCGCGCGACGGGCGATCGTCAACGGCTCGGCCGGGCTCGTGGTCTTTATCGAGGGCCGGCGCTACGCCGTGCTGGCGATGTCGTTCGGGCCGGATTCGATCCGGGAGCTCGACATCCTGGTGGATCCGGAGCGGCTCGCCGGACTGGAGCTTGGGGCGGTGGCACCAGCCGGCTGAGCGGCGCCACCGTCACCCAAGACGCAGGGCCCCGACGGGCCGGCTCTTGGTTTCGGCCCGCCGAGTCCTGGCTAACTCGTAGCACCCCGGGACAATCGGCTGTCAAGCCCCGATTTTCGTGTCGGAGGTGGGCGCCGAGGTGGGCGCCGACGGGCGCCCACCGGCTAGAGGACGCGCGCCTCGACGACGGCCGGATCCTCGACCACGACCGTGCAGGTCGGGCAGTACCAGCGGGCCTCGAGCGGCGTGCCGCACAGGCTGTGCCGCAGCGGCTCGGCGCCCTCGGATCGGCGGGCGCCCCAGTCGGCGAGCAGCCGCAGCGCGCTGCCCAGATCGCGGCCCGCGGCGGTCAGCGCGTACTCCATCCGCGGCGGACGCTCGGAGTACCGGCGGGCGACGACGACGCCGTCGCGCTCGAGACGGCGCAGCCGGTCGGCGAGGATGTTCGGGGCGATCCCGGCGACGGCATCGAGCAGATCGTTGAAGCGTCTCGGGCCGTCGAGCAGGGCTTCGACGAGCAGCAGGCTCCAGCGATCCCCCACCCGGTCGAGGGCGAGCTCGAGCGGCGATCGCGGCTCGTCCGGGGCGGGTTCCGAGATCGCTGCCATGGCCGTCATGGTAGGCGTGGCCGGGGGCTTGCCAGATCGCTGGTCCGCGGAGTAACTTGCAACTCGCAAGTGGCTAGCCACACTCATCAGCATACCGGCAACCGCCCAGGAGACCAACCCAGATGACCGCCCTCGACGACCTCCAGTCCGCCATCACCGCCGTCGCCGAGGTAGCCGGCACGGCGATCGTCGGCATCGGCTCGCGCCAGCGTGGCTCGGGCGTCGTGATCGCCGATGGCCGCGTCCTGACGAACGCCCACAACATTCGCGGCGAGGAGGTCACCGTGACGTTCGCCGACGGGCGATCGACCCGTGGCAGGGTCGGCGGCGTCGACGTCGACGGCGACCTCGCGGTCGTCTCGGTCGACACGAGCGGCGCCACCGCGCTCGACTGGGGCGACGGCTCCGCGATCACGCCCGGCGCCATCGTCTTCGGTGCCGCAGCGACGCCCGGTGGCGGGACGCGGGTCACGCTCGGGACCGTCTCGGCGATCTCGCGGGCGTTCCGCGGCCCCGGCGGCCGGAAGATCGCCGGCAGCATCGAGCACACGGCGCCCATGGCCCCCGGCTCATCCGGCGGAGCGCTCCTCGACGGCCAGGGTCGACTGATCGGCCTCAACACGAACCGCCTCGGCGAGGGCTTCTACCTCGCGCTCCCGGCGGACGGCTCCCTCCGGGACCGGATCGACGCCCTCGGGCGCGGCGAGTCCCCGAGCCGGCGACGGCTCGGCGTCGCGGTCGCGCCGTCCTTCGTGGCCCGGCGGCTGCGCCGCTCGGTCGGCCTGCCGGAGCGTGACGGCCTCCTGGTCCGCGGTGTCGAGGACGACAGCGATGCCGCCCGTGCCGGGATCAAGGAAGGCGACCTGATCGTGTCCGTCGCCGGCACGGAGACGACCGATCCCGACGCCCTGGTCGAGGCCCTCGCGTCGGCCAAGGTACCGTTCGAGGTCAAGGTCGTTCGCGGCCTCGAGGAGCGGACCGTCAGCGTCGGCGGCGGCGAGGCCACCGGCGAGGCCTGATCCCGTGGCATTCCCGGAGCCGCTCGACGCGGCCGCTCCTGACGAGGACGACGTCGCGATCCTCGATGCGTACTCGGCGGCGGTCAGCTCCGTCGCCGAGGCGCTCATCCCGTCCGTCGCCAGCGTCCGGATCCAGCGGCAGGGCGGCTGGGGCCCCGGCGGATCGGGTTCCGCGGTCGCGTTCACGCCCGACGGCTTCCTGGTCACATCGGCCCACGTCGTGGCCGGCTCGGACCGGGGCGTGGCGGCGTTCGTCGACGGCACGGAGCGCGAGCTCCGCGTCGTCGGTCGCGATCCGCTGTCGGACCTGGCCGTCGTCCGGGCCGACGGCAGCCTGCCGGCGGCCCGGCTAGGGGACGCGGCCCGGCTCCGGGTCGGCCAGCTCGTCGTCGCGATCGGCAATCCGCTCGGATTCGCGGGCACGGTGACCGCCGGCGTCGTGAGCGCCCTCGGCCGATCCCTCGCGACCCGCGACGGGCGCTCGAGCCGGCTCGTCGAGAACGTCATCCAGACCGACGCCGCCCTCAACCCCGGCAACTCCGGCGGCGCGCTCGCCGATTCGCGAGGCCGGGTCGTCGGCATCAACACGGCCATCGCGGGGATCGGGCTCGGCCTCGCCGTCCCGATCGATCAGACGACGCGGGCCATCCTCGGCTCGCTCATCCGCGACGGCCGCGTCCGTCGCGCGTACCTCGGGGTCGTGGGCGGCACGCGTCCGCTCCCGGCACAGCTGGCCCACGACCTCGGCCATCCGCGCGCCCTCGAGGTGGTCCAGCTCCTCGACGGGAGCCCCGCGGCACGCGCAGGCGTGCGTCCGGGCGACCTCATCGTCGAGCTCGATCGGCAGCCGGTCGAGGGCGTCGGCGACCTCCAGCGCCTGCTCGCCGGGGACCTCGTCGGCCGGAGCGTCGGCGCTCGAATCGCGCGCGACGGACGCCTGCTCGAGCTGAGCCTGACACCGAGCGAGCTGGCCTGACCCGGGGTCGCCGCCGGCGACGCCCCTCGTACCATCGCGCCGATGGATGCCGCGAACGATCCGGCCGCCTGGCAGGCGTTCTACTCGATGATGGGCACCGCGAACGCGGCGATCATGGGCCTCGTCTTCGTGGCGCTCTCGATCCACCTCCGCGAAGTCCTCGACCACCCGACGCTCCGCCCGCGAGCCGTCCTGGCGCTGGTCATCCTCACGACCCAGATCGTCATCGCCGCGATCGTCCTCATCCCCCAGGACCGGGTCTGGATGGGGCTCGAGATCTTCGTCGTCAACCTCGCCTTCCTCGTCGCGAACTGGCGCAATCGGACTGGGTTCGTCGTGAACCAGGCGGCGCTGCTGACGCTGCTCATCCGGGCCGCGTACATGTACTCGGCGATTAGCCTGATCGCCGGCGTGGGTGGCGGCTTCTACGTGCTGGCCGTGGTCCTCATCGGCACGCTGGCGCGGACGATGGTCAACTGCTGGACGCTGCTCACGGCGCTCAACTGAGCGCACTCGACCGAACGGAGGAGGCGTGATGCCGCAGGCGCGCTCGTGGCAGGAGATGTACGCCCAGATCCAGGCCCAGCTGGAGCGCCAGACGGGACTGACGGTCGCCCAGTGGAACGCGCGGATCATGGCCGAGGCCGCGCCGAGGGACGAGCCCGGGCTGAAGGCCTGGCTTGCCGAGCGCGGCATCACGGGCTACCCGGCGATGCTCCTCGGGTTCGAGACCTTCGGCTACCCGGACTACCTCCAGAAGGAGGCGGACCAGCTCATCGAGGGGCAGTACGCGGACCGACCGGCCATTCGGCCCATCTACGAGCGGATCGTCGAGACCCTGCCGTCGGTCGGGACGGTCGAGCTCCAGGCCCGGAAGACGTACGTCGCGCTGCTCGGCCCGAAGCGGACGTTCGCCTCGATCCAACCGACGACGAAGACCCGGATCGACATCGGCCTCCGACTCGACGGCGTGAAGCCCGAAGGCCGCCTCGAGATCGCGAGGTCGATCGGCCAGAGCTCGATGACCCACCGGATCGCGATCACATCGCCGATCGAGGTCGACGACGAAGCCGTTGCCTGGCTTCGGCGAGCGTACGAGGCGAACACGTAGCCCACGTTCTTCCGGGTCGCGTCAGGCCGCGGGCATGCCGGAGCCTCCACAATCTCGGGACCCATGGACATCTCGCTGCCCCTGCCACTGCGCGCGCTGATCGTCGGCTTCACGATCGCGGCTGCCGTCGGCCCGATCAGCCTGCTCGTGATCCGCCGGACGATCGCCCACGGTCGCGCGTACGGGCTGGCCTCCGGGCTCGGCGTGGCGATGGCCGACGCGACGTACGCGGGCATCGCCGCGTTCGGGCTGACGGCAGTCACCTCGACGCTGGTCGCGGAACGGGTCTGGCTCGAGCTGATCGGCGGGTCGATCATCGTCGTCCTCGGGATCCGGATCATGCGGTCGAAGCCGGGCGAGGTCGCCGAGGAGGCGGATCGACCGGGGCTCGTCGGCGCGTACGTCTCGATCTATGGCCTGACGATGACGAATCCGGCGACGATCCTGGCGTTCGGAGCGGTGTTCGCCGGGCTCGGGTTCGCCGTCGGAGCGAGCTTCACGGATGCCGCGGCGATCACCGCCTCCGTCTGGCTCGGCTCGACCCTCTGGTGGATCGTCCTCACCGCATTCCTCGCCTGGGTCCGCAACCGGGTGTCGACCCGGGCGCTGACGTGGGTGAACCGCGTCTCCGGCGCCGCCCTCGCGGCATTCGGGATCCTCGCGATCGTGGCGGCGACGCGGTGACGGCGACGCGATGACGGCGCTCCCGCGCATCTCCACGGCGGCCCGACGGGCGCGGCTGGCGACCCGCCAGGCGCTCGCGCCGAACGCGGCCGCGGGCTCGCCCGAGGAGGTCGCGCGACGGCTCGTCGGCATCCACGGCACGGACCCGACGTCGACCTACATCGCCTGCTGGACCCGCGTCCCCGGCTTCGAGTCCCCGCAGCTCGAGGCCGCGCTCTTCGACGAGCGATCGCTCATCCGGACCTACGGCATGCGGCGGACCCAGTTCCTCGTCCCGCTCGATCTCGCGAGCGTCGTCCACGCCGCGTGCGCCACCCTCGTCGCCGGGCAGCGGGCTCGCCTGGAGCGGCTGATCGCCGAGGCGGGCATCACGGACGAGCCGGCGGAGTGGCTCGTCGCCGTCGAGGCGCAGACGCTCGAGGCGCTCCGGCGTTCGGGTGGCTCCACGGCCGCTGAGCTGAGCGCCGAGGTCGAGGGCCTCCGCGCCCGGATTCCGTTCGGCGAGGGGCGCCGCTGGCAGGGCGAGATGGGGGTCTCGACGCGGGTCCTGATGCTGCTGTCGGGTGAGAACCGGATCCTGCGGGGGCGGCCGCGCGGCTCGTTCGTCTCGAGCCTGTACCAGTGGGTGCCCACGGATGCGTGGGTCCCCGGCGCGCTCCGCGAGATCCCCGAGGACGAGGCCCAGGCCGAGCTCGTCCGTCGCTACCTCGGGACGTACGGCCCCGCCACCACCCGGGACGTCAGGTGGTGGACCGGCTGGACCGTGGCGGAGACGAAGCGGGCGCTCGGCGCGCTTCGGGCCATCGAGGTCGAGCTCGACGACGGAGCACGCGGCTGGGTGCTGCCCGGCGACGCGAAGGTCGACGACCCCGCGGCCGCGGGGAGCCGGCCGTGGGTGGCGCTCCTGGCCGCGCTGGACTCCACGATCATGGGCTGGCAGGAGCGCGGCTGGTACCTGGGCGAGCACGCACCTCGCCTGTTCGACACGAACGGGAATGCCGGCCCGACCATCTGGCTCGACGGGCGAGCGGTGGGTGCGTGGGCCCAGCGGCGCTCGGGCGAGATCCGGTGGCAGCTCCTGGAGGACGTCGGCGCGGACGCGCGCTCGACGATCGAGGCCAGGGTGGCGGCCCTCGCGGCGTGGCTGGGCGAGCGGCGGTTCCTGCCGCGGTTCCGGACCCCGCTCGAGCAGGAGCTCGGCGCCTGACTCGGGCGTCGGTGCCACTCGGGCGGTGCTGCTCAGGCGGAGGCCGCCGGCGGAGGGGTCGCTCAGGCGGAAGGGTCGCCCGAGCCTTCTTCCTTGAGCTGCCTGATCAGGGCTCCCGGGTCGAACTCGTGCCAGTGCTCGATCACCTGGCCGTCCCGCAGCCGGAAGATGTGGATCTCGTCGATCGAGTAGCGCCGGCCCGTCGGCGGGATGCCCATGAACGTGCCGGTGTGGGTCGCGCTCGACGTCAGGCGGGCGGCCACGAGATCGCCCTCGGCGATGAGCTGGTGGATCTCGAACGTCGCATCGGAGACCCCGGCGGCGGCCCGTCGCATCGCCTCCCGCAATGGTTTGCGACCGGGCGGCATCGGGCCCCACGTGTGCGGGCTGAAGTCCTCGCCGACGAGCTCGTCGACCGCGTCGAGATCCTGGTGGCCGAAGATCTCGACGACGAACCGCCGGACGACGGCCTTGTTCACCTCGAGCTGGGTGTTCGTGGCTTCGGTGGCAGCCATGCGCCCGTTCTATCCGATCGCGCCTTCAGGCGCCGGGCGCCGGCGCAATCCCGGCTTGCATCGGCGTTGCGCTACGGAGGACGACGCGCTCGAACCAGGCGTGCCCGACGGCCAGCACAAGCCCGAGCCCGATCGCGCCGAGGTAGAGCCAGCCGAGGGGCCGGTTGACCAGGTCGAAGGCGTCGAGGTTCACGATTGCCGCGATCAGGGTCGGGCCGAGGAGGAAGATCGTGCCGACGGCCAGCCACGCGGCGGCGACCCGGCTCCGGCCGACGGCGGCCACCGCGGCACCGAGCGCCAGCGACAGGCTCAGCGCGGCGAACGCCCGGACCGTGAACAGCGTGACCGCCTCCGGGAACACCTTGCCGCTCGTCGCCGGGCTCACGATGCCGGACACGCCACTCACGACGCCGAGCGCACCGAGGCCGAGCGCGGCCGCGACGAGGATCGCCGTGGTGACCGGACGAGCGCGGTCGCTGCCGTCAGCGCTCCCGCGAGCGCTCGACCGGCGATGGGCGATCTCGAGGAGGCCGAAGCCAGCGCTCGCCAGCGTGAGCGCCAGCGCGGCGACGTACGGGATGGCGAGCGGCGCGCTCACGTCGAAGGCGGGCTTGTCGAGGTACAGCACGGCGATCTCGCTCAGCCCGAACAGCCAGGCGAACGCCAGCACCGGGACCAGCGCCCCGACCGGCCCCCGTCGCCCGCCGATCCACGTGAACGCCGTGACCCCGAGGCACCAGCCGCCGATCGTCATCGCCACGAACGGCGAGATCGTCCAGGGAAACCGGTCCGCCGCCCACGACGGCGCGAGGAAGAGCGTCGCCCCGAATGCGCCGTACCCGACCGCGGTCAGCCGGTGGACCGCCCGTGCCCCGCGGGACAACATCGCCGGCGACCATACCATCGGGGTCATGGAAACGATTGCCGTCGTCCTCAGCGTCAAACCCGATCAGGTCGAGGCCTTCGAGGCCGGGTTCCGGGAGCACGAGCTGCCCATCTGGCGGGACTTCGAGGCTCGTGGCGTCCTGACCGCGGCCCGGATCGCGAGGCTGGACATCTCGTCGCAGCCCCGCGGCGATGCGGTCCAGTACCTGATCGTCGTCGACTTCCCGACCGGCGAGGGCCACCACCTCCACGACAACGACCCGCGCTTCGCGGAGTGGAATGCGATGGCCGACGCCTTCCAGGTGGGTGGCCGGATGGCCTTCGGCGGGAAGGCCTGGCTCCAGGTCGGCGACCCGCGCCGGAGCGGCGCCGCGTAGGCTTCGACCCGTGCACATCCACGCCCTGATGCTCGCGGACAGCGCCCAGGCGGTCGACGGCAAGCTCTACGTGCTCGGCGGGGCCTGGAACATGCTCCGCTTCCCGCAGTTCCCGGCATCGCTCATCGTCGGGATCGCGGTCGCCATCGACGTCGACTGGAACGAGACGAACCAGCGCCACCACCTCGATATCCACTTCGAGGACGCCGACGGCAACGAGATGGAACCGCGGATCGGCGCCGACTTCGAGGCCGGGAGGCCGCCGGGCGCCATCGCCGGCGCGGATCTCCGGATCGTCCTGGCGGTCAATGGCCCGCTCTCCATCCCCGCCCCGGGAACGTACTCGGCGGTCGCCATCGTCGGTGGCCAGGAGCTCGCTCGATCGAGGTTCCAGGCCATCCCGGCCGCGGCCGGAGCGCGCCCGCCGAACTGATCGCGGCGCCGCTCAGGGCCGATCGCATAGGCCTCCTGCGAGGTGCACACTGGCACCATCAGGCCATGGCCCGCGGGTCGCTCGGGCCGCATCGTCAGGACCGTGCTGTCGAAGCTCGCGTCGCCGGCTGCCCTGCGCAGCGCGCCGCCGACCGGCCCCGCGACCCGTCGGGCTGACCCCGGCCGGGTGGGACGGGCCCGCGTCGTCCTGGCCGTGCTGGCCGCCGCCGTCCTCCTGACGCTCGGCAACGGGATCGCCTTCGGCGCGACGACGTACGCGGCCAGCTGCGGGGCGAACCTCCGGACCGGGGCGGGCACGACGTACGCGATCAAGCAGTCGATCTCGACCGGGACACAGGTGAGCGTGGTCTCGACGGTGACCGGCGGATCGTGGAGCGCCACGTGCGCCGGGAAGGCCGCCTCGGGCACGACCTGGTTCAGGATCAGCGCGGTCGGCGGGAGGACCGCGTCCTCGCTGTACGGCGTGACCTACGTCTACGGCGCCACCGGCCTGTTCAAGGCCGTGACCCAGGCGACGCTCCCGCCGAGCGCGTCGCCCGCTTCGACCACCGGCCCCGCCGCGTCCGGCTCCCCGTCCCCGTCACCGAGCGGGTCGCCGGGCCCGACGACGCTCCCCGCGACCGTCACGTTCTACGGCCGCGGCTACGGCCACGGCGTCGGCATGTCGCAGTACGGCGCGTACGGCCGCGCGCTGGCGGGACAGGACGACCTGACGATCCTCGCCCACTACTACCAGCACACGACCGTGTCGACGACCTCGAACAACTGGGTTCGGGTTCTCGTGCTGTCGAGCTGGACCGCTTCGAGCACCGGCCCGCTGCGGCTCTATGGCCTGTCCGGGACGTTCACGTTCGACGGTATCGCCACGGTCTTTCCGGCCGGCGCGCAGGCCCGCCTCGTGCCGACCGTCGTGAGCTCGACCTCCACGACGTGGCGGCTCGTCGTGCTCGCCGCCGACGGCGTCACCAAGCTGTACGACGCGCCCACGACCGGCGACCTGTGGATGCGCCCGGCGCAGCCGGCCACTGTCCTGCGCCTCTACTCGAAGCCGTCGTCCTATGACCAGTACCTCGGCAACCTCCACATCATGGCCAAGGCGACGGCGCCGACCGTCTCGGTCGTGAACCAGGTCCGGCTCGAGTCCTACCTCCGGGGCGTCGTGCCGAGCGAGATGCCCTACTTCTGGCCGACAGCGGCGCTCGAGGCGCAGGCGATCGCCTCCCGCGGGTACGCCGTGTATCACCTGCACCCGACGACGGGGACCTACGACGTGTACGACGACACCCGATCGCAGGTCTACCACGGGGTCATCGGCGAGGAGGCCACGACGGACGCCGCGATCACGGCCACGGCCGGCGTCGTGCTCCGCTACGGGACGGCGATCGCGGACACGTTCTACCACTCGACCGGCGGCGGTGCGACCGAGAACAACGAGGACGCGTGGCCATCCGCATCCGGGGCCATCATCGCGTCACCGGTCGCCTACCTCCGCGGCTCGTCCGATCGCGCGCCGGACGGCACGTCCTACGACAATCTCGCGCCGTACGCGACGTGGCACACCGCGACGTACACCCTCGCCCAGATCCAGGCCTTCTTCGCCGTCGACAGCAGGACCGACGTCGGGACGCTGGTCGCGATCGACCTGACCCACCGCGGCGTCTCCGGGCGACTGATCAGCGTGACCCTCTACGGCGCCGATGGCACGATCAGGACGGTCTCGGGCCCCGTCTTCGTCGCGATCTTCAACGCCCACCGGCCCTCGACCGATCCGCCGATGCGGGATGCCCTCTTCGACCTGGCGCCGATCCCCTAGACGCCGGCCCGCGGCCGTCCTGCGATCATTGGCGCCCGACCCGCGCGCCGCAGGAGCCCACCGACCATGGCGATCGCCGCACCGACCCGCTTCCGGACCCAGGCGTTCATCGACGGCTCGTTCCGTGACGCCCAGACCGGCGAGACGTTCGAGAGCCTGAATCCGGCCACGGGCCGGCCGATCACGTCGGTGAGCGCCGGCGGCGAGGCCGACATCGACGCGGCGGTGCGGGCCGCCCGCCGCTCGTTCGACGACGGTCGCTGGTCGCGGATGGCGCCGGCCGGTCGGAAGCAGGTCCTGCTCGCCTTCGCCGACGCGATCGAGGCGAATGCCGACGAGCTGGCCGCGCTCGACGCCCTCGAGGCCGGCAAGCCCATCACCGACACGCGCGACGTCGACCTGCCGGACACCGTCAAAACCTTCCGCTGGTACGCCGAGGCGATCGACAAGCTGTTCGACGCCGTCGCGCCGACCGGGCCCGATGCCCTCGGCCTGATCGTCCGCGAGCCGATCGGGGTCGTCGGCGCGGTCCTGCCCTGGAACTTCCCGATCCTGATGGCCGCCTGGAAGGTCGCTCCGGCGCTCGCGGTCGGCAACTCGATGGTCGTGAAGCCGTCCCGCCTGACCTCGCTCTCGGCGATCCGGCTGGCCGAGCTCGCCGCCGAGGCAGGCCTCCCCGATGGCGTCCTCAACGTGGTGCCCGGCCCGGGCGCTGCCGCGGGCGCGGCCCTAGGCCGCCACATGGACGTCGACAAGGTGACCTTCACCGGCTCGACCGAGGTCGGCCGACTCTTCCTCCGGTACGCGGCGGACTCGAACCTGAAGGAGGTCACCCTCGAGTGTGGTGGGAAGTCACCCCAAATCGTACTGGCCGAGCCGCCCGATCTCGACGTCGTCGCCGAGCAGGTCCTCTTCGCGGCGCTGATGAACCAGGCAGAGAACTGCTCCTGCGGCTCGCGCCTGCTCGTGCATCGCTCGGTCCAGGAGCCGCTGCTCGAGAGGCTCGTCCGGAAGCTCCCGGAATGGACGGTCGGCGACCCGATGGACCCGGCCACGAAGCTCGGGCCGATGGTCGAGGCGCCGCACCTCGACAAGGTCCTCGGCTACATCGAGGTCGGCCGCGAGGAGGGCGCCACGGTCGCCGCCGGCGGCGGCCGGATCCTCGAGGAGACCGGCGGGTACTTCGTCGCCCCGACCATCTTCACCGGCGTCTCGAACTCGATGCGCATCGCCCGTGAGGAGATCTTCGGGCCGGTCCTCTCGACCATCGCGTTCGACTCGGAGGAGGAGGGCGTCCGCCTCGCCAACGAGACGGCGTACGGGCTGGCGGCGTCCGTCTACACGCGAGATCTCGATGCCGCGTTCCGGGTCGCGCGGGCGCTCCGAGCCGGCACGGTCGGGGTGAACGCCTATTCCGAGGGCGACATCACCACGCCGTTCGGCGGCTACAAGCAGTCGGGCTTCGGCGGCCGGGACAAGGGCCTCGAGGCGCTCGAGCAGTACACCGAGATGAAGACGATCTGGGTCACGCTGCGTTGACGGTCGATCGACTCCGCGCCCTCATCGAGGAACCGACGAGGGACAAACGCTGGGTGGCGATCGCGGCCGACTGGCCGGGCCTCGAGCGTGGCGGCAAGAGCGAGGACGAAGCGATCGCGAAACTGGGCCGGTACCTCGAGCGGTACTCGCCGATCGCGGAGCGCGCCGGGTTCGGACCGGAGTTCTCGAAACAGACCGAGATCGAGGTCATCGGCCGGTATCGAGGCGTGGGTTCGACCGACTTCTGGGGCATCTCGTTCGCGCCCTCGCCACTCGACCGCGGACCGTTCGACGCCGCGACGTTCGACCGCCAGGCTCGCCTGCTCCGCGCGGCGTGGGCCGAGTTCGACGAGACGGCGGCGCGCGTCTCGGCGGAGCTCCGCGCCGGGGCCCGCGGCGGCGGCCGACCCCGCGATCGGATCATCCGGCACGTCCTCATCACGGAGGGCGACGACTTCTCGAAGCGGGTCAAGGTGCCATCGGCACTCGACGACCTCCTCACGCCAGGCGGGCTCGCGCACCACCGGGACCGCTTCATCGACGCGATGCGAGGCTGGTACGCCGAGGGCAAACCGCTCGGCAATTGGACGATCCCATACCTCCTCCGGCACACCGCGTACCACGCGCTCGATCACGCCTGGGAGATGCAGGATCGCGACCTGACCGAACGCGACGACTAGGTCGGCGCAGGCGTCGGCGTCGGCGACTCGGTCGGGGCGGGCGTGTCCGTCGGGGCCGGCGTGTCCGTCGGGCTCGGGACGACCGATGGCGACGGCGACGGCGAAGGCGACGGCGGCGGCGGGACGCCGAGGAGGGCCGCGATGTCGTGCTGGATCTTCGTAATCTCGGCCGCGGTCAACCACTCGGGATAGGTGGGCGGCACGATGCGCAACTGCCTCACCGATGCGGACGCCGCCCTCCCGAAGAGCTCGACCAGATTGGGGAGGGCGCTCCTCGGCAGGTCCGTCCACACGAAGCCGGTGGCGGCGGCAGCAAGCGCCGGTGCGTTGAGGATCGTGGACGGCCCGATCTGATCGCGGATCGCGAGCAGCAGGGTCTGCTGGCGCTGCATGCGGCCGTAGTCGGAGTCCTGGTGGCGGCTGCGGGCGTAGAAGAGGGCGTGGCGGCCGTCCAGATGCTGCTGGCCGGCAGGGAGCGACATCGCGATGTCGCCGTACACCGGATCTGGGTAGTGGTCGTCGGTGACGGGGGCCGGGATGTCGATGTTCACCCCGCCCATGGCGTCAACGACCTTTATGACGCCCCACAGGTCCGCGACCAGCACCGCGTCGATGGGACGTCCGGTGAGCTGCGACACGACCGCGCGAACCGCCCCAATACCCTTGACAGGGCCGACGCCTGGCCAGAGCGCAGATTGATCGGTCGTGGCATGGACGTACATCGCGTTCAGCAAGTCCGACAAGCAGTGGCAGGCGACCGCGTTGTACGCCGGGCTGCCAATTGGCAGGGGGGCGTTGATGAAGTTCCGCGGCAGCCCGATCATCGCCACCTTGCCGGTCGCGACATCGACCTCGACGAGGAGCATGACGTCCATCCGCCGGCTCCAGCGGTCGGGCCCGGCATCGGAGCCGAGCAGGAGCAGGTCGAACCGGCCGTCGGCGCCCCAGGGCACCGCGCCCGGACGCTGCCATGGCACGGCGACGTTCAGGCCCGGCAGCGTGCCGGTGCCGGCCGTGAACGGGCCCTGCGGCGGGCCGGCGGTCGGCGACGGCTCGGGCGTCGGGATGAAGCCAGCGTCCCGGTCCTCGAGGGACGGCCCCTGGACGCCGTCGCTGATCGGGATGAACGGCGGCGTGCCGTCGGGCAGCCCATCGCTCGAGTCGGCGAACGGGTCGTCGGTCGCCTGCGGATTCGTGGCGAAGGTCGAATCGAGGAAGTCGCTCGTGGCCTGGATCGTGGTCGCGGCCCACAGATGGGGCGCCGCGACTCCGACGAGCATGGCCACGCCGAGGATCCCCGCGGTCAGCCAGCGACGGTCGGTCGTCCGCGCGGCGTCGACGGCCGCGGCCACGCGCCAGACGAGGATGACCAGGTTGAGGATCGCGAGGGCCGGGAGGACGCCCGGCGTGACGACGAACGCGACGAGCCCGAAGATGCCGCCCTGGACATAGAGGAAGCCCAGCGCTCCGAGGAGCGGCACGAGCGGCGCCGCGAAGAGCAGCGCAGCTCGGCGGCGGCCCATCAGGGCCTGACCCGCCCCGGGGATGAGCAGGCTCAGGAGGCCTGCCACGGCGGGTCGCATGGCAGGAGTGTTGCAACGCGGGCCGCATCATCGCAAGCGTCCGTTGGTACCGGAAGGATGGGACCGGTGGCGTTCGGTGCGGTTGCGAGCCGGTGCAGGTTGCCGCCGGGCGCGCCACGATGAGCCCGATGCCGGAGCTCGCCGCGCCCGATTACGCGTTCGCCCGGTTCCTCATCGAGCGCGGCCTCGCCGCGATCTACCTCATCGGGTTCATCGTCGCGCTCGACCAGTTCCCCGCGCTTGCCGGCGAGCATGGCCTCGAGCCGGCGCCCGACTTCCTGGCGCGCGTCCGATTCCGCGACGCGCCGTCGATCTTCCACGCGATCCGGTTCACCGATGCGCGGCTGCGGGCCCTCGCAGCGGCCGGCGCGGTCGTCTCGATGGCGCTCCTGCTCGGCCTCCCCGAGGCCGCTCCCCTGCCCGTCTCGATGCTCGCCTGGTTCGGGCTCTGGATCGCCTACCAGTCGATCGGCAACATCGGCGGCACCTTCTATGGCTTCGGCTGGGAGACCCTGCTGCTCGAGGCCGGCTTCCTCGCGATCCTCCTCGGCAACGACGCGATCGCGCCACCCCTGATCGTCCTGCTCGCCTATCGCTGGCTGGGCTTCCGGGTCGAGTTCGGGGCGGGCCTCATCAAGCTCCGGGGCGATCCCTGCTGGCGCGAGCTCACGTGCATGGAGTTCCACCACGAGACGCAGCCGATGCCGAACCCGCTGTCGTGGTTCTTCCACCACCTGCCACGGCCGCTCCACCGGATCGAGGCGGTCGGGAACTTCGTGGCCCAGCTCGTCCTGCCGTGGGGCCTCCTCCTGCCGCAGCCATTCGCCTCGATCGCGGCGATCCTGATGATCGTGACGCAGCTGTACCTCGTCGTCAGCGGCAACTACGCATGGCTCAACTGGATCACGATCGTCGTGATGACCTCGGCTCTCGCCGATCCGGTGCTTCGAACGTTCCTGCCGATCGCGGCGTCCGCCTACGCCCCGACCCCGCCGTGGTTCGAGGTCGTTGTCGTCGGGCTGGGCATCCTCGTCGTCGGGCTGTCCTACGCCCCGGTCCTGAACCTGCTCAGCCCGCACCAGGCGATGAACGCGTCGTTCGACCCGTTCCGGCTCGTGAACACGTACGGGGCGTTCGGCTCGGTCAGCCGGGTCCGCGACGAGATCGTCGTCGAGGGCACGCTCGCCGACGCGCCCGGCCCAGACGCGGAGTGGCGCGAGTACGGCTTCCGGGGCAAGCCCGGCGATCTCCGCCGGCTGGCCCCGCAGGTCGCGCCGTACCACGACCGGCTCGACTGGCTGATGTGGTTCCTGCCGCTATCGCCGATCTACGGCGAACGGTGGTTCGTGCCGTTCCTCGTCAGGCTGCTCGAGAACGATCCCGCGACGATCCGCCTCCTCCGCCACAACCCGTTCCCGGACCGGCCGCCGACCCTCGTCCGGGCACGGCGGTTCCGATACCGCTTCACGAGCTGGCGCGAGTGGCGAGCGACCGGCGCGTGGTGGAGCCGGGCGCCGATCGGCGAGTTCGTCCGGCCCATCCGGCTGCGGGCATGAGCGACCTCGACGCGGTCGTCGTCGGCGGCGGCCCGAACGGCCTCGCGGCCGCCATCACGCTGGCCCGCGCAGGCCGCAGCGTCACGGTCCTCGAAGCGGCCGACACCGTCGGTGGCGGAGCCCGATCCGCCGAGCGGACGCTGCCGGGGTTCGTCCACGACGTCTGCAGCGCGATCTACCCGTTCGGCCGGATCTCGCCGTTCTTCGTCGAGGCCGGGCTCGAGCGCCACGGCCTCCGCTGGATCGAGCCGCCGGCTAGCCTGGGCCACCCGCTCGACGACGGCAGCGCGGTCATCGTCGAGCGCGACGTGGCGACCACGGCGGCCGGGCTCGGCAAGGATGCGGCCACGTACCGCCGGCTCTTCGACGGCCTGGTCCGCGGCTGGGAGGAGCTGCAGCCGGACGTCCTCGCGCCGTTCCACGTCCCGCTGAGCCCGAGGCGCGCCGTGCGGCTGGGGCTGTTCGGGCTCGACGCCCTCCAGTCGGCGACGAGCCTCGCGCGACGCTTCCACGGCGAACGGGCCCGGGCGCTCGTCGCCGGCGCGGCGGCCCACTCGATCATCCGGCTGACCGAGCCGGTCAGCGCCGCTGCCGCGGTCGTGATGCTCGCGACGGCCCATCGGGACGGCTGGCCGTTCCCGGCCGGAGGCGCGGGGCGCATCCCCGAGGCGATGTCCGCCGAGCTCGCGCGGCTCGGCGGTCGGATCGAGACCGGTCATCGGGTGACGACCCTGGCGGATCTGCCCGCCAGCCAGGTCGCGCTCTTCGACCTGACGCCGCGCCAGCTGGTCGCGATCGCCGGCGACCGCTTCCCGCCTGGCTATCGGACGGCGCTCGCGTCGTTCCGCTACGGCCCGGGCGTCTTCAAGGTCGACATCGCGATCGACGGGCCGATCCCGTGGCGGGCGGCCGGCCTCGAGCGCTGCGGCACGATCCACCTGGGCGGCACGCTCGAGGAGATCGCCCGCTCGGAGGCCGAGATCTCGGCCGGCCGCGAGCCGGCGCGGCCGTTCGTGCTGCTTGCCCAGCAGAGCCGCTTCGACCCATCCCGGGCGCCGGCGGGCCGGCACGCCGTGTGGGCCTACTGCCACGTTCCGAACGGATCGACCGCCGACATGACGGAGCCGATCCTCGGCCAGATCGAGCGGTTCGCCCCCGGCTTCCGCGATCGGATCCTGGCAGTGACGACGACGTCGCCGGCCCAGCTCGAGGCCTATGACCCGAACGCGATCGGCGGCGACATCGCCGGCGGGCGCCTGGACCTCGGCCAGCTGTTCACCCGGCCCGCGATCCGGGTCGACCCATACTCGACGCCGGATCCCTCGATCTTCATCTGCTCGGCATCGACGCCGCCCGGCGGCGGCGTCCACGGGATGTGCGGCTGGCAGGCCGCCAGATCGGCACTGAGGAGGACCCGATGGCAAACCTGAACGACCTGGCGACGTTCCCGCAGCTCGAGGTCTGGGGCGACACCGTGAAGGCCCGCCGGGTCCAGGGCGAGCACATCACGTTCGCCGTCGTCGAGCTCGCCCCGAACGCGGTCGTGCCGGAGCACCGGCACGTCGCCGAGCAGCTCGGGATGGTCATCACCGGCGAGATGCACTTCACGCTCGACGGCGAGCAGCGGACCCTCGGCCCGGGTGGGACCTGGCGGATCCTGTCGAACCGGCCGCACGACGTCCAGGCCGGCCCGGAGGGCGCCGTTGTGATCGATGTCTTCTCGCCCGTCCGTTCCGACTGGGACGCGCTGAAGGTCGCGCCAACCGCCGCGCCACGCTGGCCCGGCGCCGGCTGAACCCCGGGACGCGCCAGGACGACGCCTCGAGCTGGCCTTCGGGCGCCGACCCCTAGACTTCTGTCGTGGCGCTCTATTCCGTGACCGGGCGGACCGAACTCGTCGAGCCGAGCATGGTCGTCGCGCTTGATGGCTGGGTCGACGCCGGCAGCGCCGCGACCGTCGCCGCGGCCACGGTCGCCGAAGGCGCCCGCACGGTGGCGACGTTCGACGCCGACGCGATCTTCGACTACCGGGCCCGCCGGCCCACGCTCGAGATCCTCGACGGCCGGCCCGCGACGCTGACCTGGCCGGAGCTCACGGTCCGCGCGGCCCGCATCGCCGAGAAGGACGTCCTCGTGCTGACCGGCGCCGAGCCGGACTACCGCTGGAACGAGCTCTCGCGCGACATCGCCGACCTCGCCGGCCGGCTCGGCGTCGCCGAGTGGATCAGCCTCGGGGCGATCCCGGCGGCCGTGCCCCATACCCGCCCCGTGCCGATCCTCGGCACGGCCTCGGAGCCGGGACTGCTCCGTGGCGGCGTCCAGCGCGGCCCGGTCGGGACGCTCACGGTGCCGGCCGCGGCGATCTCGGTGTTCGACATCGCGATCACGAAGGCCGGCATCCCGTCGGTCGGGTACTTCGCCCAGATCCCGCACTACATCTCGGGGCCCTACCCGGCCGCGTCCCTGGAGCTCCTGCGGGTGCTGTCGAAGCACCTCGGGATCGAGCTCGACCTTGGCAACCTCACCCGCGAGGCCGAGCTCATGAAGGTTCGGCTCGACTCCGCGGCGGCCCGCGAGGAGACGACGCGGGAGTACGTCGAGCGGCTCGAGTCGATGGTCGACGAGGCCCGCCTGCCCTCTGGCGACGACCTCATCAGCGAGATCGAGAAGTTCCTCCGCGAGGGAGGCCAGCAGGGTGGCACCCGTCCGAACTAGGATCGCGCCATGAGCTTCGCCGTCCGCCCCTCGCATCCGATGCCGCAGATCCTCGTCCTCGGCCGTGACTCGTGCGAGGACACGCTCGCCTCGAGGCGCTTCCTGACCAAGGAGCGAATCCCGTTCCAGTACCTGAGCTGGGAGCACGACCCGGACACCGAGGAGGCCATCCGCGGCTTCAACGACGGGGTCGTCGTCACGCCGACGATCCTCATCGGCGACCCGGACAACCCCAGCCGCGTGCTGGTCGAGCCCACCGACGAGGAGCTCGATCGGGCGATCACCGAGGCCGGCGGCGGACTGTAGCGGCCGGTGAGCCCTCGCCGACGGGCGAGGCCTGGGAGCTCGAATGAGCGTCAGGAGCCCGGGGCACCGCCCTGGAGCTTGAGCATCGCCTGGATCGCCGCGAGCTTCGGCTCGAACTCGTGGCGGATCGTGTTCACCGCGGCCCGCTCGACGTCGAGCTCGAACGCGATCTCCTGGAGCGTGTCGGACTCCTCGTTCGTGATCAGGTCATCGGCCGCCCCGACGAGGTAGCAGCAGCGCAGCAGCGCGATCCGCTCGTCCATTGAGGACTCATCGCGGAACTGGCGGGTCACGAGGAAGTCCTCCGTCCCGCCGTACAGGATCTCCTGGTTGCGGGCCATCTCGGCGACGAGCACGGCCTGAGCCTCGGTCAGGCCGCCGTGCTCGGCGACGATCTGCTCGATGACCCGCATCTCGACGTCGCTGATGTCGAGGTCCGCCTCGGCAGCCCGGGTGAGGATGAACGCGAAGGCCGCGAGGTGGCGCGCCCGGTCGAGCGGCATCGCCTCGAGCTCGCCCACGATCCGGCGGATCGTCTCGGTGTCGCCCGGCTGGCTGCCGGGCGGCGGGGCCGGCGTGAACTGCCAGGTCGGCTCGTCCTTGTGGCCACCCAGGAACCGACGCAGCGCCATCGGCCGCGAGTCTATGGGCTCGCGGCCGAGCTCGCCGCCGGACTCGCCAGGGCGCCCGCCGGGAGGTAGGCCGTGGTCACCAGCTGATCCACGGTGACGGGCTTCGGGACGAGCCCGAGCGTCGTCATGTAGTCGATCGAGGCCTGCCAGCCGGCGGTGTCGATCCAGCCGTAGCCGTTGGTCGCGGTCCCGCTGTTCGACCACGTGGCGATCGTCGCCTGGAGGATCGCCAGCTGGGTCGCGGGATTCGAGCCGAGGTCGGGCGAGATCGCCGCCGACGCGGTCACGCCCGACTGCGGATCGGCCGCGATCTCCCGCATCGCGCGGAGCGTCGCGTCGATGAATGCCCGGATCGCGTTGCCGTTCGAGGCCAGCGCCTTCGTCGAGGCGATCAGCCCCGGACCGGGCAGCGCGACCACGCTGTCGACGTGCAGCTGGACGGTCGAAACGCCCGCCAGCTGGAGTTGCACCGGCTCGTTGTTCGTGAAGCCGGTGGCCGCGTCGACCGCGCCCTGCTGCAGCGCGACGCCCTGGCCGAAGTCGGGATATTCGACGATCGTCGTGTCGTCGGGCGTCAGCCCGGCCGAGCCCAGCAGCGCCTGCAGCATGATCCACGAGGAGCCGTACTTGCCCGGCGTTCCGATCTTCCTGCCCTTCAGGTCGGCGGCCGTCGTGATCCCGCTCCCGGTCTTCGCCAGGACGACGTTCGGGAAGGTGCCGTAGACCGTCGCGACGTACTGGATCGGGATGCCCTGGCTCACGGCCGGGATGACGCTGGTGCCATCGGCGACGCCGATGTCGATCGAACCCTGGCCGACGAGGGTCACGAGGTCGGGATCGATCTTGTTCTGGAAGGTGACGATGAGCCCCCCGTCCCGGTAGTAGCCTTGGGATTGGGCGTAGTAGAAGGGCGCGAACTGGACGCTCGGGATGTATCCGAGCCCGACGGTCAGCTCGGTGCAGCCGGGCTGCGGGAAGCCGCACATGGGCCCGGAGAGGCTCGCGACCGGGCTCGGCTCCCCGCCCGGGGCCTGGGCGCTCGCCGGCGGCGATTCACTCCCGGTGCAGGCCGCCACCGCGGTCACGACGAGGATCGCGAGCAGGGATCGGAATCGACCGGGCACGGACATCTCCTTCAGCGGGCCCGCAGGAGGGCTCGTTCGATGACGACGACGAGGGCATACAGGGCGATGCCCAGCAGGGCGATCGTGGCGAGGGTGGCGAACATCAGCGGGATGTCGAAGAGGCTGCCGCGAGCGATGTTCAGGAGCACGCCGAGGCCGCGGTCCGCGCCGGCCCACTCGCCGACGATCGCGCCGACGACGGCGAGGGTGATCCCGACCCGGAGCCCTCCGAAGATCGACGGCAGCGCGGCCGGGATCTCGAGGGTCAGGAGGACCTGCCGGCGCGAGGCCCGCAGGCTCCGGGCCAGCTCGAGTAGGCGGGCGTCGACGGACCGGATGCCGACCATCGTCGAGATCGCGATCGGGAAGAAGACGATGAGGGCGCAGATCACGACCTTCGCCAGGAGGCCTGGGCCGAACCACAGGGCGAGCAGGGGCGCGAGGGCGAGGATCGGGGTCGCCTGGGCGGCGACGATGTACGGCGAGACGACGCGCTCGACGAGCCGCGAGCGGGCCAGCCCGTAGCCCACGACGATCGCCACCGCCGCGCCAACCGCGAACCCGAGCAGCACCTCGACGAGGGTCGTGCCCGCGTGGCGGGCGATCGTGCCGTCCGCCCAGCCGCTGATGAACCGGGCGAGGACGACCTCCGGGGCCGGCAGGATGAACGGCGGGTACGCGCCGACCACGACGATGGCCTTCCAGACGAGGACGAACGCCGCGAGGGCCGCGAGGGCCGTCGCGAGCATCGAGGCACGGCCGTGGGCCTGGGCGTCGAGGCCCGCGAGGCTGGGCAGGCGGGCGGCGGTCATGCGGCCAGCGCTCCGAGGTGGGCGCGGATCTCGTGGGCTGTCTGGCTGACCGTCGCCTCGTCCAGGGTGGTGAGCGAGCGCGGCCGAGGCAGTGCGATCCGGAGATCCGCGACGACGCGGCCCGGCCGCTCGCTGAGGACGACCACCCGGTCGCCGAGGAAGATCGCCTCCTGGACGCTGTGGGTCACGACGAGGATCGAGGTCGCGGTCCGTGACCACAGGTCGAGGAGCTCGACGTTCAGGCGCTCGCGGGTCAGCTCGTCGAGGGCGCTGAACGGCTCGTCCAGGAGGAGCATCCGCGGTTCGACGGCGAGGCTCCTGGCGAGGGCGGCCCGCTGCCGCATCCCGCCCGACAGCTCGTCGGGGATCGACCTGGCCGCGCCCTCCAGCCCGACCAGCCGGAGGAGCTCCGCGACCCGGGCATCGCGGCGGGCGGTCGGCCAGCCCATCAGCTCGAGCGGATAGCCGACATTGCGGGCCGTCGACCGCCACGGCAGGAGGCGCGGCTCCTGGAAGACGAGGCCGATCCGGGGAACGGGGGCGGTGATCGGCTCGCCATCCAGGCGGACCTCGCCGTGATCCGGCCGGAGCAGCCCCGCGACCACCCGCAGGAGCGAGCTCTTGCCGCTGCCGTTCGGGCCGATGAGAGCCACGATCTCGCCGGGCTCGATCGTCAGGTCGACGCCGTCGAGGGCCTGGACCCGCTGGCTGCCGGCCGGGAACGAGACGGAAACCCCTGCTATCTCGAGCCGGCCGGTGGCGGGATGACGCTCCGTCACGTCCCGGCTACCGATCCCACCGAGATGAGCGCCGGCTCGCGCGCGGCAGACCGAAGGACGGGCGCGACGCTCGGCCACAGGGCCGCGTAGGCCTCGTACACGGCGTCGTAGACCTCGCGCGTCCTCGGGTCCGGCTGGAGCCGCTCGCCGATCGAGGTCATCGCCCGGATCGCCGTCGGCACGTCCGGCTGGTCGCCAACGCCGACGGCCGCCACGATCGCGGCGCCGACGACGGTCGTCTCGAGGACCCGGGGCACGAGGATCTCGAACCCGGTCGTGTCGGCCTTGATCCGGTTCCACACGGCGCTGTGGGCCGGCCCGCCGCAGACCCGCATCGCGTCGACCGTCACGCCCGCGGCGAGGATCGGGGTCGCGACATGCCGGATCGCGAGCGCGGCGGCCTCGAGCACGGCCCGGGCGATCTCGGCCCGACCGTGGGCGAGCGTCAGGCCGGCGAGCACGCCGCGCGCATCGGGATCCCAGAGCGGCGACCGCTCGCCGGCGAGATACGGCAGGAACACGAGGCCGTCGGCGCCCGGCGTGACCCGTGCCGCCGCCGCGATGAGCTCGTCCACCGATGCCCGTTCGCCGAGCACGCCGGCGAGCCAGTCGAGCGCACTCCCCGTCGCGGCCATCGCGCCGCCAACGCTCCAGAGGCCCGGCAAGGGCGCGGGCGTCGTGAACCCGCCGGCCGCGCTCACCGGCCGATCCCAGTAGACCCCGAAGCCGCCCGCGGCCCCGCCGACGTCGATCGCATCCCCGGGTTCGACCATCCCCGCGCCGTGGAAGCTGGCGAACGCGTCGACGAGGCCGGCGACGACCGGGATGCCGGCCGGCAGGCCGAGCTCGGCCGCCACGGTCGGGGTCAGGCCGCCCAGACTGGAGCCGACTGGAACGGTCGGCGCGATCCGGGTCGGATCGAGGCCCGCGGCGCCGATCAGGCGCTCGTCGGGGAACGGCTGCCCTGGCACCAGGGTCGTTGCCGGCCGACCGGAGAGCCGCAGGGCCAGCGCCTCCCACGAGTTCAGGTACCAGCGGGTTTGGGGCGCCGCCGCTCCGCTCCGCTCGACGTGGAGCGCGGCGGGCAGGACGCCCAGCGCCCAGCCCCGGAGGCCGGTCGAGTCCTCGAGCTGGGCCCGCTCGGCGCCCGCGCGCGAGTCGAGCCAGGTGATCGCCGGTCCGGTCGGTCGGCCGACGGCGTCGACCGGCGTCGCGGTCGGGCCGTGGCCGGCCACCGCGATGGCGCGGATCTCGGCGCCGATCTCGGCGCGGCCCGCAGCGGCGACCGCCGCTCGCGTCGCCGCCTGGAGACCCGTCCACCAGGCGTTCGCGTCCTGCTCGGCCCGTCCAGTCGCCGCGTCGACGTCCAGCGCCTGGCTCGAGCGGGCGAGCCCGAGCAGCTCGCCATCCGGCGTGACCAGCCCGACCTTGACACGGGCCGTCCCGAGGTCGATCGCGAGGTAGGCCGCGCGCGCCGTCACGCCGCGGCCCGCCGATCCAGGGCCAGCACGGCCTCGGCGGTCGAGAGGTCGCTCACCAGCACCTTGACGATGCCCGCCCGAAGCGCACCGAGGATCGGCTGGACCTTGGCCCCGCCCTCCGCGACGGCGATCGTCAGCGGCACGCCGGCGAGCCGCCGCGCATCGAACGCGATCGTCCGTGATCGAAGCTGCTCGCCCACGAACCGGCCGTCGACATCGAAGGGCGCGATCAGCGTCTCGCCGACGGCTCGGCCCGCGGCCAGCTCGGCGGCCACGTCGCGGCCGAGGGTCACCTCGCTCCAGGCCGGACCCCCGATGCCGAACAGCGCGACGTCGAGACGATCCCACAGTTCGGCCACCGCTCGGACCCCGGCGTGGGCCATCAGCGCGTCGCGCGTGGCGGCGTCATCGAGGAGGCCGGGCGCGAGCAGCCCGTGGACGGCTGCGCCGATCGCATCGGCGATCCGGCGGAACGGCTCGCGGGCCGCGCCGGCCTGCCAGTAGCCGCCGCACAGCGGGACGACGGTGGCGTCGATCGGCGTCGCGGGCGCCTCGACGGCGTCGGCCGTGGCCGAGACCGCCGACCCGTCGCCGATCCCCACGACCAGCCCGTCGCGGACGCTCGCCATGAGGACCTGGGCCGCGAGCCGCCCGACCCGACGTCGCGCCAGATCGGCGGCGGCATCGCCGCCGCCCGCGGCGAGGTGGACGGCCCGGAGGTCGAAGCGTTCGCGGAGCTCGTCGGCGGCGGGCGAGGGCGCCTCGAGCCGATCGACGATCCGGATCTCGACGACGCCCGCGGCGCGAGCCTGCTTCAACAGCTTGGAGACGTGGGCACGCGTGACCCCGAGTCGCTCGGCGACCTGCTCCTGGGTCTCGCCAAGCTCGTAGTACAGGCGGCTGGCCCGGACGAGCAGGGCGTGATCGCTCATGCCCTGCCCTCGCGGCGCGCTGGCACGTTTGCTCTCGTCAGATGTGCCATCACGCCGGAAGCGTACTACGGCAAGCTCCGGCGCGGCGATGGCGGTCAGGCGGCGGTCGGGACCTCGTAGCCCGGGATCGTGACCTCGATCAGCGGGCTGTAGTCGAGCATGACCTCCGGGTCGCGCCGCCAGGCGGATGCGACTCGCTCGAGGACCGGACGCCGCTCGGCCGGGTCGCGGATGACGCGGGCGGTCGCGGGCAGGTCGGCCTTGACCGGGCCCTTGAGGTGGAAGGTCATCGCGGGGTTGGCCTCGAGGTTCAGCAGCCAGGCCCGCTCGTGGTGCGGGTTCGGGATGCCCGAGATGTAGATCCGGCCGTCGAAGTTGAAGAACACGATCTCGATCCGGCGGGGCTCGCCGCTCACCCGGCCGGTGGTCGTGATGTCGATCGTGTGCCCGTGCCGGAGGGCGCGGAGGATGTCGGGGGTCATGGGGCCCTTCGGTGTTGGAGCGGAGCCAGCCGGCTCATCCGACGGATAGTTGCTCACGCAACGATCATACGCTCGCCGCGCAAGCCGCGTCGTGGCTAGACCCGCTTGCCGTCGGCACGCAGCTGGGCCTTGTAGGCCCGCTTCCCGGCCTGGTACGAGGCCAGCGCCTCGGGCGAGTCGACGTCGCCGAGCGTCTGGTGCTTCGGCATGACCTCGTCCATGCCCGGCTTCCGGACGTCGAGCCGTTTCCCGAGCACCGCCAGGATCGTGCGGGCCTTCATGTCGCCGATCCCCGGCAGCTCGAGCAGCCGATCGCGGACCTCCTGGCCGGTCGCGGCGTCGCGCCAGATGCGGCTGGCGTCGCCACCGTAGTCGCGATCGATCGCCGCGCACAGCGCCTGGACCTTGCCGGCCATCGAGCCGGGGAAGCGATGGAGCGCCGGGCGCTCCCGGAAGACACGATCCAGCTCGACGGGATCGGTTCGGGCGATCCGCCCGGCGTCGAGATGGCCGAGCCGCTGGCGCAGCTCCCACGGCCCCGAGAACGCCTTCTGGACAGTGACCTGCTGGTCGAGCGAGAAGCCGATCAGGAGGGCCAGCGGATCCGTCGCCAGGAGGCGGTCGGCGTCGGAGTTGCCGGTGTACGGCAGGCTCGTAGCTGCAGGCATCAGGGCCCGGATGGTGGCACCGCTGCAAGGCCCTTGCAACGTCCCGAGACTGGCGTCGGGGGGTAGGATTCGGGGCAACGGAGGTTGCCTCGCATGACGGGTCGACGCCGCCAACCGGCTCCCGAGTCCGGCCGCAGGACCTGGATCGTCACGGTCCGGGACCTGGCGAAGACCGCGGACGCGTCCCGTGGCACCAGCAACCTCGCCACCGTGCCCCGCGCGGGCAATGTCAGCAGCGATGCCCGCGCCGGCAGACCCGGGTGATCCGGGCCCGAACCGCCTCGATCACCCACGGACGACAGGGAGACCCGCGCTCCTGCGAGCGCGGGTCTCGTCATGTCCGGGCCGGGCCCGATCCGGGCCTCGTTGCAGTCGGGTCAGCGAGCCTGGACGGAGGTCCGGGGCCGGCTGGCGAGCGTCGTCCCGAGGTTGACCAGGGCCTCGCCGACCACGATGCGCAGCCGGTTCGGGCCGTCGGCGCTCGTCGCGCCGAGGATTCGCTCGTTGCGGAGGTCGTTCGCGACCTGGCGGAGCTGGTTCTGGTGGTACTCGATCCCGAGGGCGGTGGCGGTCATCTGGGGGTTCCTTTCCTTGGCGGTCGGCGTGTCGATGGCGATGAGGTGGTTGAACGCGGGGGGCGTGGTGGCGGTCGTCATGGCTGGGCTCCCGTTCATTCGAGGCTGATGCGGACGCCATCGCCGTCGGCGTCCTGGATGTCGAGGATCGGGCCATGCGTCCCCGACGCGAGCGCGTCCTGGACCTCGTCGATCTGCTCCGACGAGAGGCCCGGCACCTTCGAGAGAGCGAACCGCCCGATACCGACCGGCACCCTGAGGTCGACCGCGCGCCGTCCGTTCTCGATCACCTGGATCCGGGCGAAGCGGGGGCGCTCCCCCGCCGCGGAACCGGTTGTCTGATTGGTCCCCGGGAGGACCGGCGCGGCGGGCCGCTCCGGCGGCCGCGGCGGGATCGGGGGCTGGGGATGGCCCGGGTGGGCGTGCTGAGCGGCCTGGGCACCCGCCCTGGCCGCGGCGTTGGCCGCCGCGAGCGCATCCAGGATCGGGGCGGCCTCGTCGGCCGTCAGCCGGCCCTCGGCCACGAGCGTCAGCACGCGGTGGAGGGCCTCGTCGCGGGTCTCCGCCATCTCAGGCCTCCTCGAGCGCGGCGAGGCGCTCCGAGGCCGTGTCGACGTCGATCTCGCCCCGCTCGAGGGCCCGAAGGATGTCGAGGCTGCTCTGCTCGTTGCCGCTCGTCCGGGCCAACGGATCGGCGGCGGGCGACCCGGTCGTGGGCTCCGAGTCGCCCGGCCGATCGAGGGAGTCGGAATCGGTCATCGCGTTCACCTGCTGGTCCCGGGCCTCGACGATCTGGAAATCGCCGGAGACCGACTTGAAGGCGAGGGTCGGGCCCGATCGCCCGACGACGAGCAGCTTCCGGCCGGGCAGTGACTCGCGCCGGTGCGACACCTCGCTGACGAGGTCGCCGGTGATCGTCTGGGCCTCGATCTGGAAGCTGCCGTGGGCGACCAGGAGGACATCGCCGCTGATCGACTTGATCGCGAACGGCCCGCTGCCGTTGAGCTCGCCGTCGAGCCAGACGTCGCCCGAGGTGGTCGACAGGTCGAACCGGGTCACGCGCGGTGCGTGCACCTTGAGGTCGCCCGAGATCGTCTTGCCGTGCAGGTCGAGCGCGCCGTTCGCGTCGATCCGGACGTCGCCGGAGACCGAGTCGAGGCCGAGCTCACCGGCGCACGCCTCGAACACGAGGTCGCCCGAGGCGGTCCGGAAGTCCTTCCGACCGACCAGCCCGTCGGTCGCGATCTCGGCGCTCGCGGTGTGGACGCTGACGTCGGCCCCGCGCGGGAGCTCGATGTCGAGGCTCGGCGTCCCGCGGCCCCAGACGTGGTTGTCGATGCTGATCGTGATCCCGAGGCGCTGCTTGGCGACGAGCTCGAGCAGGCCGTTCCCGGCGCCGATCTCGAAGCGATCGCTCAGGTCGCGACCGTTGCGCTCGCGGACGACCGCGTCGTGACCGTCGGTCCCGACGATGCGGACGTCGCCGGACGGGATGCGGAGGATGAAACGGCCCGTGCTGCCGATGGTGTGGCGGAGCTCGGCGCCGGCGTGGGTCTGAGCGGTCATCGGGCGGTCCTTCCGAGGTCTCGGATCATCGTCGCGGCCTCGTCGGCCGCGATCTCGTGGCGGGCCAGTCGCTGGAGGATCTCCTGGCGGCCCAGGCGAGCCGCAGGCTCGTCGTCCGTGGCGGCCTCCGTCTCGGCGGCCGCTTCCGGGGCGTCGCCGTCGCGGGGCCCGAAGCCGAGGGCTCGGACGAGGGCCTCGACCCGGGATCGGACCGTCGGGTAGGAGATCCCGAGCTCGCGTTCCATGTCGCGGAGATTCCCGCGCGAGCGCAGGAAGCTCTCCAGGACTGCGAGCTGCTCGCGGCTCAGCCGGCCGAACCGACCGACGCTGAACTCGCCCTCGAGCGTCGTGCCGCAGCTCGCGCAGTGGAGTCGCGTCACCGACAGCTCGTTCGAGCAGACGGGGCAGGTGGAGATCACGTCGTGTGGCATCTGACTCGGTTGGTTCCTCGTGGCGTCCTTGCGGTTCCGTGGGTGCTGAGCAGAGTTATCGCATACATGCTTTCTCTTTGTCAATACCCGTTTTCTACAACCGTATAGTTGACTCAACGACCGGCGAATCAGGGACCACAAGCTGGACTGCGCAGCTCGATGCGCCACGGAGGTCGGCTGTCCGTTCGGCTACGCTTGCCGAGCCGTCGCCAGTTCGCGGCCGCCCCGGAATCGGAGCGGCGCCGGCGACGTCGATCGCGGCTCCGGAAATCGGAGTGACGGGCTGATCGCCCGGCGATTGAGCTCGATGACGAGCCCAGAGTGGAGTGCAGGTGACCTTCGAATCGCTGGGGCTGTCGGACGACCTGGTCCGGATGGTGGCCGAGGAGGGCTACGAGCGGCCGACGCCGGTGCAGGCGGCCGCGATCCCGGAGGTCCGCGCCGGCCGGGACGTGCTGGCGGCCGCCCAGACGGGGACCGGCAAGACCGCGGCGTTCCTGCTGCCGACGTTCGATCGGCTGCGGCACCACGCCAACACGAGCTTCTCGCCGGCGCGCCATCCGGTTCGCGTCCTGATCATCGTCCCGACGCGGGAGCTGGCGATGCAGGCCGACGAGTTCGTCAAGACCTACGGCCGGACCGTTCCGTTGCGGGCCGCGGTCGTGTTCGGCGGCGTGCCGATCGAGCCGCAGACGAAGCAGCTGCGGGCAGGGGTCGAGATCCTCGCGGCAACCCCCGGTCGGCTGCTCGACCACGTCGGCCAGCGCACCGTCAACCTGAGCCAGGTCGAGGTCCTCGTCCTCGACGAGGCCGATCGGATGCTCGACATGGGCTTCCTGCCCGACATCCGCCGGATCATCGAGCTGGTGCCGAAGCAGCGGCAGACGCTGCTCTTCTCGGCAACGTTCTCGGACGACATCCGGCGCCTGGCGGCGACCCTGCTCCACGACCCGGTCACGGTCGAGGTCGCACCGCGGAACCAGGCCGCCGAGGCCGTCCGGCAGCTCGTCTATCCCGTCGATCGCGACCGCAAGGAGGCCCTCCTCGCCCACCTGATCGCCGAGAACGACTGGCGCCAGGTCCTCGTCTTCACCCGGACGAAGATCGCCGCGTCACGTCTCGCGAGCTACCTCGACCGCCGCGGGCTCGAGGCCGTCGCGATCCACTCGGACCGCAGCCAGCCCGACCGGATGCGGGCCCTCGAGGGCTTCAAGACCGGCTCGATCCGGGTCCTGGTCGCAACCGACGTCGCCGCCCGGGGCCTCGACATCGAGGACCTGCCCCACGTCGTGAACTACGAGCTGCCGTGGCAGCCCCACGACTACGTCCACCGGATCGGGCGGACCGGCCGGGCCGGCGCGACCGGCGACGCCGTGAGCCTCGTCTCGATCGACGAGGCGGACCTGCTGCGGGGCGTCCAGCGGCTCCTGCGACGGGCGATCCCGTGGACGGTCGAGACGGGCTTCGAGCCGGATCGCAACGCGGAGGCACAACCGCTCCGGGGTGGTCCGCCCGGCGCGGCCCGGTCCGGGACCCACCACCGCTCGCATCGCCGGAGCGGGGCTCATCGCGGCTCCGGGGTCCGGAGCCGATGACTCAGGCGACGGGTGCCTCGATGGGCGCCGGCGCCGTGAACGTGGCGCCCGGGAAGAAGAACCCGAGCATGAGCGACGACTCCACCTTCTCGACGGCGTATCGGCTGACGTGGACGTTCGGGCGCTCGGCGACGCCGGCGTCGCCGCGGTCCATCAGCTCGATCACGACGTCGTGGAGCGCGACGAACGCGCCCCCTGGCCGGGCGAGCGCCCTGGCCGGATCGAAGCCGACCGGCGTCGGCATCCGGCCCCGGACGCGGTACGGCCCGATCTCGATGACGACCGAGTACCAGGTCGCGTGGAGCGTGATCTCGGGGTCGCCCGTGCAGACGAGCAGGACGTCGTCGGGCGGGACGAGGACGCTGCCGCGGTGCTCGGGCCTCGAGCCGTCGAGCGGGTACCAGCGGGCCCCCTCGACCGGGACCGGCGAGCGGAGGTCGGGAGACTGGGTGAGACCCGGACGTGACGACGTGCCCGCCACGACTCCGGTCGGCGTGAAGATCTCGACCTGCGGCATCGCTCTCCCCGGCACCTGGTGCGACGGAGCATCCTTCGACCCGTGCGCGCCCGCGCGGCCCCGTCCGTACCGCACTCCCGCGGCAGTGGTACCGGCGTGACCGGCCGGACCCTCACGGCGCCGGCGCTCCTCCGCGAGATCGGCCTCATGGCCGACGGCCCGGTGCGCTGGGGCAACCCGGTCCGGGCGTCCGGACCGGGCCTTTACGTCGTCGAGCTGGCCGCGCCGCTGGCGGACGCGCCGATCGACCTGGCGAAGGTCGGCAAGTGGCTCGAGAAGGTCCCGACGCTGCGTCTGGATGGCCAGCGGCCGACGTCCAGGCAGCTGCAGGCGCGCCTCGCGTCGCTGTGGCTGCCCGACCAGGTCGTCCTGTACGTCGGCCAGTCGAGCGTGTCGATCGGCGGTCGGGTGCGGGCCTTCTACGCGACGCCGCTGGGCGATCGCCGGCCGCATGCCGGCGGGCACTGGCTGCAGACGCTGCGATCGCTCGCCGCGATGCGGGTCTGGTGGGCTGCGACGACGGCGCCCGAGGAGGCCGAGGACGCGGCGTTCGACGCGTTCGCGGCGAGCGCGCTGGCGCACCTGCCGGGGCGCCCCGCCGCGGCGCTCGACCTGCCGTGGGCGAACCGTTCGCGACCGACCGGGGAGCGCCAGGCGTCTGGCATCACCGGCTCCGTGCTGCCCGAGGACGCGGTGCCGCCCGCGCCGGCCGCCCGGATCACCCAGCTGCCGCCAGGCAACGCCGAGGGCACGAGCACCGAGGTCAGAGGCACCGGCACGGTCCGGCGGGCGCCCCGCGCGGCCGCGACACCCGCGCGATCCGCGGTCCGTGCGCCCCGCGCGGGCACGGCCCGACCCGAGCGCAAGCGGGAGCCGATCGCCCTGACGGCCGACGCGATCGATCGGACGCGCGTCGAGCTCGACGACCTGACGCGTATGAGACGGCCCGAGGTCGTCGCCCGGATCAAGTCCGCCCGCGAGCTCGGCGACCTCCGCGAGAACGCGGAGTACCACGCGGCGCGCGAGGAGCAATCGTTCCTCGAGGGCCGGGTCCGCCTCCTGGAGGATCGCCTCCGGTTCGCGGTCGTCATCGACGAGGGCGTCGCAGCCGACCAGGCCGGTCGGGTGACGCTCGGGTCGACGGTCCGCGTCGAGCAAGATGACGAGGAGCTCACGTTCACGATCGTGGGCTCGACCGAAGCGAAGCCGGCGCAGGGCCGGATCAGCAGCGTGTCGCCGGTCGGCGCCGCGCTCATGGGCGCCGTCGTCGGTGACGTCGTCGAGGTCCGCACGCCGCGGGGCGCCAGTCGCTATGTGGTCCGCTCGGTCGAGTAGGCTGGCCGGGTGTCCCGGACGCTCTTCCGCGAGGTCGCGCTGGCCGACGGCCGGTCGGATCGCCTGCGGATCGGGCTGAGCGCCCTCGTCGAGGACGGCCGGCTCGCCTGGCTCCGGCCGATGGACGACGAGGGCGAGCTCGGCGCTGCCGACGGCCTCGAGGTCGTCGACGCATCGGGCGGGACGATCGTCCCCGGGATGGTCGACGGCCACAGTCACGTCACGCTGCCCGGCGGCGCCCACTGGATCGACCGGATCGACGATGGCCCGGAGCGGTTGCTGACGGTGGCCGACCGGAACGGCCGGCTCCTGACCCGATCCGGGGTCCGCTGGGCCCGCGACGTCGGGTCGCCGCGGTACCCGGATCCGGCGGACGGCAGTCGCTCCCGCGCCCTGGCGCTCGGGCTGCGGGACCGCTGGCGCGCCGACCCGTCGCGGCCGCACATCGTGGCCGCGGGCACGTGGCTCGATCGCTCGGGCACGCTGCCGCCGGCGGCGCACACCGTGGTCGCGGAGACCGCGGACGAGCTGCTGGCGAACGCGGTGGGCCAGCTCGACGAGGGCGCCGACTTCCTGAAGCTCTATCTCGACGGCCCGGACGTCGACGCCTCGCCGTGGACCGCGGCCGAGGTGGAGCGCGTGACCACGATGGCCCACGCCCGCGGCGCGAGGGTCACGGCGCACGCGACGCGTCTCACCGGCGCGCGGGCCGGCGTGCTCGGCGGCGTCGATTCGATCGAGCACGGCGACGAGCTCGATGCAGAGCTCTGCGCCGAGATGGCCCGGCGCGGGACGTTCCTCGTCTCGACCCTCTCGGTCTTCGGATCGTGGCGCGGCTTCGGCACGACGACCGGCGTGCCCCGGTTCACGAACGACGAGTTCCTCAAGCGGCTGGCCGAGCGCAGCGAGAAGGCCCGGACGAGCGTGGGGCTGGCCCACCGAAGCGGGGTCCGGATCGCCGCTGGCACGGACGGCGGCGGCTCCGTTCGGGCGGGGCAGCTGGCCGGCGAGGTCGAGCTGCTCGTGGCGGCCGGGCTCGAGCCGTGGCAGGCGCTCGGGGCCGCCACGTGGTGCGGCGGAGAGCTCCTCGGCAACGACGCCGGCGCGCTCTGGGAGGGCGGTCCGGCCGATTTCTTCCTCGTCCACGGCGATCCGCTGAGCGACCCGGCGGCCCTGTGGCGCGTCTGGCGGGTTGCCTGGGAGGGCTGATCGCGATGCCGAAGCACGTCCACAGCGGTCCGGGGATCGTGGCCGGGTCATTCCCGTTCAGCCAGGTCACCGAGGCGAACGGCTTCGTCTTCCTCGCCGGCCAGATCGGCGACGTTCCCGGGCAGGGGCTCGTCCCGGGCGGGATCGAGGCCGAGACGCGGCAGATGCTCGCCAACGTCGGCCGGCTGCTGCGGGCCGTCGGCCTCGACTACCAGGACGTCGTCAAGGCCACGGTATACCTCCGCGACTTCGACGAATTCCAGCAGATGAACGGCGTGTATCGCGAGGTCTTCCCCACCGAGCCGCCGACGCGCGCCACCGTCGGCGTCGCCCGCCTGGCGCTCGATGCCCGCGTCGAGATCGAGATCCTGGCCGCGCGCTAGCTGGCCGCGGGCTAGCGGCTCGTGCCCGGCCCGTGTCGGCCCGCGGATCTCGCCTCGACCGCCGCCAGGAACGCGGCCACCCGATCGAGGACGTCGGGGAGCACCGGCTGCAGGGTGTGCCCGAGCCTCGGGTACGTCACGAGCTCCACGTGGGCCAGCAGCGCGACGGCGGCCCGCAGCAGCTCGATCCGGGCGAAGGGATCCGCCTCGCCGGAGAGCAGCAGGACCGGGCACCTGATGCGGGGCCAGTGAGCGATCCGGGCCTCGGTGCGCTCGGGCCGACCCGGCGGATGGAGCGGGTAGCTGAAGCAGACGAGCGCCGCATAGCCGGCGTCCGGCTCGGCGGCGGCCAGCGACGCGACGCGGCCGCCGTAGGAATGCCCGCCGACGGCGCTGCCCGGGCCATCCGGCACCGCGGCGCGCCAGGCTGGCACCGCGTCCTCGGCCTTGCGCTTCGGGAGGTCGATCGCGGTGGCCCTGACCCCGCGACGGCCGAGGCCGGCCACGAACGGGGCCAGGCTCGCGGCGGTGCCGCTCGCTCCGTGGCCGAGGTAGAGCCGGACGACCATCGCCGGAGAGCCTACCCTTCGCGGATGTACCGGGATTCGAAGGGCCGCGCCCGCTGCTGGTGGTTCGACGGCGAGACGCCGGACAAGCGGATGCTGGCCTACCACGACCGGGAATGGGGCACGCCGGTCCACGGCGACACCGAGCTCTTCGAGCGGCTGTCCCTCGAGGCGTTCCAGGCGGGCCTCTCGTGGCAGACGATCCTCAACAAGCGCGAGGCCTTCGACGCCGCATTTCGCGACTTCGACCCGAGAGTCGTCGCGACGTTCGAGGATGCCGACCGGGCTCGCCTGATGGCTGACGCCGGCATCGTCCGGAATGGCGCGAAGATCGACGCCACGATCGGCAACGCGCGCGTGGCCCTGGCGATCATCGCCGAGCTCGGTTCGCTCGACGCCTACTTCCGGACCTTCGTCCCCGACCCGCCGAAGCCCGTGCCGCCGCGGACGCGGCCGGGCATGCTGCCCGGCACGACGCCGACCGCCGACGCGATCTCGGCCGACCTGAAGAAGCGCGGAATGCGGTTCGTCGGGCCGACCGTCATCTACGCCTTCATGCAGAGCGTCGGGCTGGTCGACGACCACCTGCCCGGCTGCTTCCGGTACCGGGGCCAGCTCCCTGGCTAGGGGGTCCTACAGCTCCCGGCGTCGGAGCAGGACGGTCGCGAGCCCGAGCGCGAGCACGATCCAGGCGACGGCCCAGAGCACGAACGCGGTCGGCGGCGGCTCGGCCGCGAAGAACGGGTTGCCCTGGGCGAGCTGGGCCTGGCCGATCGTGGCGATGACGACCGACGGCTCGAGGCCGTACACCACGCCCTGCCAGAGCGTGTCGGTCGGCAGCAGGATCCGGGCGAGGTCGCTGACGCCGACGAGGCCGTTCGTGCCGAGGGCAATGCCGATGTGGCCGAGCACCCCCGCGAGCCACGCGATGCCGTAGGCGACGACCGCGATCGCGCCGCCGGCGATGGCCGGCAGCCGCGTCGAGAAGACGATCGTGAACGTCAGTAGGATGATCGCCTGGCCGGCGAGGTACGCCACCGGCGAGAGGATGTTCGGTGGGGTGTAGCCGGAGACGAGCGCGACCGCCGCGATCGCGAGGAGCCCCGACAGCGCGGCGTACAGGGCCACGACGGTCGCGAGGCCGAGCCAGCGGCCCACCAGGTACGACGATCGCCGAAGGGGCCGGGCGAGCACCGCCTGGGCGACGCCCGACTCCAGGTCCGCGGCGATCGCCGGCGACCCGAGGAACGCGGCCGTCATGGCCAGCACGAAGTCGAACTGGAACGCGATGAAGATCAGGACCTGCGAGACGCCGAGCTTGATCTGCAGGTCGCTCGTGCCGGCCTGGCGCGCCGCGGACATGACGAGGGTCACCCCCCAGGCGGTGAGGATCACGGCGACGACCGCGAGGGCGATGAGGACCCACAGGATCTTCTTGCGGATCGTCTCGCCGATCGTCAGGAGCGCGATCGTGATCATCGGATGTGCTCGCCCGAGGGCGTGCCGCCCATCGATCGATCGCGGGCGACGAGCTCGAGGAAGCGCTGCTCGAGCGAGCCGCGGCCGGAGCGGACCTCGTGGACCTGGGCGCCCATCTTCACGAGCAGGGCGACCAGCTCGTGGACCCGGTCGCCGGCCATCGGCCGGATCGAGAGCGTGTCGTGGTCGAGCGTCGGCGGGCCGAACCGCTCGATCGCCGGCAGGTCGGACGGCTTGAGGCCGCTGACCCGGATCTGCGTCTCCGACTGGCCGAGGACGTCGTCGAGCGAGCCGCTGGCGACGACCCGGCCGTGGTCGATGATCGCCACGCGGTCGCAGACCTGCTCGACCTCGCTGAGCAGATGCGAGTTCAGGAAGACGGCTGCGCCGCGAGCCGCGGCGGCCCGGATGATCCCCCGGACGTCGACGCGGCCGACGGGATCGAGCGCCGAGGTCGGCTCGTCGAGGACGATCAGGGCCGGCTCGCCGAGCAGGGCGACACCGAGCCCGAGGCGTTGCTGCATGCCCTTCGAGAACTTGCCAACCGTGTCGTCGGCCCGATCCGACAGCCCGACGATCCCGAGCGCGGCGTCGGCCTCGGGGCCGCGACGGTTGCCCGGCAGGCCCATGAGGGCCGCGTGGAGGGTCAGGACCTCGCGGGCCTTCAGCCACGGCTGGTATCGGAACAGCTCCGGCAGGTAGCCGATCTTGCGGCGCGTGGCCAGGTCGCCGATCGGGGCGTCGAGGACCTTGCCGCCGCCACCACTCGGGCGGGCCAGCCCGAGGAGCAGCTTCACCGTCGTCGTCTTGCCGGCGCCGTTCGGGCCGAGGAAGCCGAAGACCTCGCCGCGACCGACGGTCATCGTAAGGCCGGCGAGCGCCTCGATCGGGCCGTACCGCTTGCGCAGGTCGGTGACGTCGATGGCGGGCACGTCGAGCGAGAGGCGGGGCATCGCCTGCAGATCGTGACAGACGAGGTGGCACGCCGTGACCCCACCGTTCGGGCCATGACAGAAATCCCGCTTCCCTGCTGTGACCGAATCGTGCTGGTCGAGTCGCTCGAGGCGCCGATCCACTGCGACGACTGTGGGTTGGACCTCGAGCTGGCCGACGACGCACCGGTCGCCGCCCCGGCCGCGCTCGCCGCCTGATCGCGCGGCGCCTGCGGCCGGGGGCCGCTCCGACCGCCCGGCGACGATAGGATCAGGCCGATGACCGCGATCACCGCCATCGACGAGGCTCGCCTGCGCGAGGCGATCGTGGCCGCCGGTCGCCGGCTCGGCGCTCGGGGCCTGATCAGCGCCGGCGAGGGCAATCTGTCGATCCGCCTGCCCGGCGATCGACTGCTCGTGACTCCGACGGGGCGGCGGAAGGACGAGCTCGCAACGGACGACCTGGTCGTGGTCGAGCTGGACGCCGATGGCCCATCCGCGGCGGCCACCTCGGCAAGCGGCCTCGGACCGACGTCCGACCTGGCGATCCATCGGGCGGTGCAGGGGGCCCGGTCCGACATCGCGGCCGTCGCCCACGCCCACCTCCCGGCGACGATGGCGCTGACGCTGGCCGGCATCCGGCCGGACGCCACGGCCCTGCCGGAGACGGCGCTGTTCCTGCCCCGGCTCGACGTGCTGCCCTACGGTGAGCCAGGCAGCGCCGACCTCGCTCGACGTGTCGCCGGGGCGCTGACCGCGGAGCCGGTCCCCTATCCCGGCGCCGTGATCCTCGAGCGCCACGGGGCCGTCGCCACCGGCGGCAGCCAGCCCGATCCGGCCAGACCCCGCGCCGATGCGACGGAGCGCCTCGTCGCGAGCCTGAACCAGGCCGTCGACCGGCTCGAGCTCATCGAGGTCCTTGCCCGAGCGTGGCGCGACCTGCTGCTCCTCCGAGCGGCCACCGGCGCCGGGTATCCTTCCCGACCATGATGAATCTGCGGGTGGTCGCGGCCGAGCTGATCGGCACCTTCATCCTCGTCGGCTTCGGCTGCCTGTCGGCGATCGCCGCCGGCGCCAGCGGCGTGCCCACGTCCCTGATGGTGCCGTTCGGATTCGGCCTCTCGCTCCTGGCCGGCATCGCGATCTTCGGGCACGTGTCCGGCGCCCACTTCAATCCGGCCGTGACGCTCGCGGCGCTGTTCGATGGGCGGATCAGCCTCGTCGGCGCGATCGCCTACGGCATTGCCCAGGTCATCGGCGCGGTGCTCGGCGCCCTCGCGATCCTGGCCCTCTTCAACAAGGATGCGGTCGACGCGGTCCGCAACACCCCGGCCAGCGTCATCTCCGACGCCCAGGCCTTCGGGATCGAAGCGGTGCTCACGGCGGTCTTCGTGGCCGTGATCCTGACCGTGACCGCCAGAGCGTCGTCCCAGGCGATCTTCGTGATCCCGCTGACGCTCATGATGATCCACTTCGTCGCCGTCCCGATCAGCGGCGCGTCCGTCAATCCAGCCCGCTCCCTTGGCCCGGCGATCGTCGCCGGTGACTACGCCCACCTCTGGGTCTACCTGAGCGCACCGTTCCTGGGATCGCTCATCGGCTGGGGCGTGTACCGGCTCATGGGCATCTTCGACGAGGGCGCGGGTGCCGAGTCGCAGGGCGAACGAGGGTACGAGGAGGCGCTGCTCGACGACTAGGCGGGGCGCGCCTCAGGGCGCCCGCAGTCAGGCAGCGTTCGAGCCGGAGCTGAGCCGGCCGAGGATCTGGCCGAGCGCCCGGCGGTAGTGCTCCCGCTCGAAATCGTGGAGCGGATCCGGATCGAGCGCGTGCTCCTCCTGGCGGCCGTCCCGCCGGACGTAGACGACCGGATAGATCGAGGTCCCGTCGGCCTCGATCGTCATCGCGATCGCGTCACCGCCGTCGGCGTCGAGGAAGTGGGTCAGGGGCATGATCCCCTCGTCGCGGATGCCGTCGTCGCCGCCGAGCGAGACCACGCTGGCGAGGAACGCCTTCTGGTGCCACAGCTCGGGCGCCCGGGTCGCCTCCGAGAGCAGGTGGTCTCGGAGGTCGCCGGCCCTGATCGACGGGCGCTCGTGGACGACGCCGAACTCCTTTGCGACGAGATGCCGCACCAGCACCCGCGAGTTGTAGCGGTAGCCATGCAGGGCCCCCGAGTTCGGCGGGATCCCGTGCTTCTTCAGGCCCGCGGCGCCCTGGGTGATGGTCCCGGCGAAGTAGATGCCCGGCACGGTCGCGCTCTCCCAGAAGTCCGTCTGGGCCGGCAGCTTCGACTGCCCGAACGTGGCGACGCCGAGGGCCGGCAGGTCGCGGAGCGGGCAGGTGAAGCCGGTCGCGGCGATGACCTCGTCGGCCTCGAGGCTGAACGGCGCGGCGGTGTCGCTCCGCTCGAGCTGGACGCGGAGGGCCCCGCTCTCGGCCCGGCTGATCTGCTTCGTGCTGGCCGACAGGATGTCGACGCCGCCGCCGAGCGCCGAGTCCTCGAAGGGCTGGACGTAGCGGGCCCGGACACCGACGAGCGACCGGGTCTCGATCGAGGTCTTGGCCGGAGACGGCGACGAGAGGGTGATCCGGCTGGCCCACTGGAGCAGCCCGGTCGCGAGCTCGAAGCCCGAGTTCTGCTTGCCGATGATGAACAGGCGCTTCCCGGCGTAGGACGGGGCATCCCGCGTGTCGGCGTAGTGGACGGACAGCTCGATGCCCGGCGTTGACGGGCTGTACGGCTCGGCCACCCCGACCGCGAAGATCGCGAAGCGGCAGCGGTACTCGCCGTCGGTCGTGACGAGGGTGAAGCGCTCGCCGTCCGGCGTCTCCTCGTGGCGCGTGGACTCCCAGCGGCACTCGTAGCGCACCTCGAGGCCCGCCCGGTCGGCGAACGCCGAGAGGTTCGACTGCATCTCGGGTCGGGACGGGAAGTCGGAGGACCCGTCCATGAACTCCGGGGCGATCCCGCGGAGCTCCGGCTCGACCGCCAGGAGGCTGTTCCAGTCCCAGCGCTGGAAGGCCCGGGACGCACGCTCGGCGCCCTCCGCGTAGGGCTTCGTCCACGACAGGAGGCGCTGGAAGAACGGCCACTTGCGGAACATCCCCGCCGGCCCCGGGTCGGCCGAGATGACGGCGTGGTCGATCCCGTAGCGGCTCAGGAAGTAGCTGGTCTGGAGCGCGCCGGGGCCCGAGCCGACGACGACGACCGCGTACTCGCCGGGCGGGAAGGGCTTGGCGCCGGGCAGCGAGCCGGCCATCACTGGCTGGCCGTCATCCGCCGGTTCGCGTTCCGGAGGCGGCGCGCCGAGGCCTGCAGCATCCGGTACATCACCTTCGGGTGGTCGACGAGGAAGCCCTCGACCGCGGGCCCTCCGAGCACGATGCAGCGCATCGGACGGGTGGCGACGATGTCCGCCGTCGGTGGCTCGCCGAGCAGGACGCTGACCTCGCCGAAGAACTCGCCACGGGCGAGCGTCGCGATCTTCTGGCCGTCGGCAACGACATCGGCCTCGCCATCGAGGATCACGTAGAAGCCCGAGCCCGTCAGGCCCTGCCGGAGAACCTTCTGGTCCTTCGCGAAGAAGGCCTCTTCGAAGCGGCTGGCCACGCCCATGAGCTGGGGCCGCGCCAGGTCCGCGAAGATCGCCATGCCGGCGATTGCGTCGGCGATCTCGTCACGGGTGGCCATCGCGCCCTCCACTGCCCGGCGGTGGCTCCGCCTGTTCCGATTGTGCCATCGCGTACGATCCGCGCGATGACACTGACCGCCGACGCCCGCGCGGACCTGCTCGCCGGCTGCCCGCTCTTCCATGGCATCGGCGCGGACGGCGTCGCGATGCTCGCCGAGCGCGCGACCCAGGTCGAATTCCCCGCCGGCCACGTGATCGCGCGCCAGGGCGAGATCGGGACGGGGTTCTTCGTGATCGTCTCGGGCGCCGTCCGCGTGCTCCGTGACGGGGAGCTCGTGGCCCGCCTCGGGCCGGGCGAGTTCTTCGGCGAGCTGTCCGTCCTCGACCGGCTGCCGCGGAACGCATCGGTCACGGCGGACGAGGCCACGAGCTGCCTGGCCCTGGCCTCGTGGGACTTCGACGCGGTCCTGCTCGAGCAGCCGGCCCTCACGCTCGCCATCCTGCGGGGCGTCGCCGCCCGCCTCCGCGCGGTCACGGAGTCGGCGCGGCATTGAGGCTGCCCGAATGACGGTCGACGCCGTGGGCGGGGCGCGGGCCGAGTCGCCGGGCGCGCGTACGGGATCGGTCGGGACCCTGGCCTTCCTCTTCTCCGACATCGAGGGCTCGACCCGGCTCGAGCAGGCCATCGGCACCCCGGCCTACACGACGGTGCTCGAGCGGCACCGAGAGCTGCTCCGGACCGCCTTCGAGGCCCACGGTGGGCAGGAGCAGGGCACCGAGGGCGATTCGTTCTTCGTCGTCTTCCCCAACGCTCGGGAGGGCGTCGCCGCGGCCGTGGCTGCCCAACGGGCGCTCGGCGCAGAGACCTGGCCGTCCGACGTCGAGATCCGGGTCCGGATGGGGCTCCACGCCGGTGAGGCGACGCTCGCCGGCGGATCCCTCGTCGGCCTCGACATCAACCGCGCCGCGCGGATCGCGGCCGCGGCCAACGGCGGCCAGGTCGTGGTCTCGGAGGCGGTCCGGGGCCTGATCGGCTCGTCCCTGCCGGACGGCGTGACGCTTCGGTCGCTCGGCAGCCACCGCCTGAAGGACATCGGCGAGCCCCAGCCGCTCTACCAGGTCGTCGGGCCGGACCTCGGCACGGAGTTCCCGCCGCTGCGCTCGCTGGACGCGCGCCCGAACAACCTCCCGACCCAGCTGACCTCGTTCGTGGGTCGCGAGACGGAGCTCGCCGAGGCCGGCCGGCTGCTCGCGGCGAGCCGTCTCGTGACGCTGACCGGTCCCGGCGGGACGGGCAAGACGCGGCTGTCGCTGCAGGTCGCGGCAAACGCCGCCGACGAGTTCCCCGACGGCATCTTCTTCGTCGCCCTCGAGACCGTTCGCGAGCCCGTGCTCGTGCCGTCGCGGCTGGCGGCCGCGATCGGGATCGCCGAGTCGGCCCGGCGGACCGCAGCGGAAGTCGTCGAGGAATGGCTCGCGGGCAAACGCGTCCTCTTCGTCCTCGACAACCTCGAGCAGGTGCTCGGGGTGGGGCCGATCGTCTCGGACCTCCTGCGCAAGGTCCCGACCCTCAAGGTCCTCGCGACCTCCCGCGCGCCCCTGCAGGTCTCGGGCGAGCAGGAGTACCCCGTCCCGGGCCTGCCGACGCCGCCCGACCCGAAGCAGCTGACCGCCCTGGAACGGGCAAGGCTCGGTGGCGGCGGCAGGATCGACCTCGCCGCCCTCACCACGTACGAGGCGGTCCGCCTCTTCATCGCCCGCGCATCGGCGGTCCGGCCCGGCTTCGCCGTGACCGACGAGAATGCCCCGGCGGTCGCCGCGATCTGCGCCCGACTCCACGGCATGCCGCTGGCGATCGAGCTCGCGGCGGCCCGGGTGAAGCTGCTGTCGCCGGACGCGATCCTCACCCGACTCGAGCACCAGCTCGGCGTTCTCGCCGCGGGCTCGCGCGACCTGCCGGAGCGGCAGCAGACGCTGCGTGGCGCGATCGCCTGGAGCTACGACATCCTCGACGAGCCGTGCCGGCTGCTCCTCGACCGCCTCTCGGTCTTCGAGGGCGACATCGAGCTCGAGGCAGCCGAGGCCGTCTGCGGACCCGCCAGCGAGATCGGCCAGGAGGTCGTCGACGGCGTCTTGTCGCTGGCGACGCAGAGCCTGCTCCGGACGATCGAGAACCCGGACGAGCCGCGCTTCGAGATGCTCGACACGATCCGGGAGTTCGCGGCCGAGATGCTCGCCGCGCGAGGCCAGCAGGCCGACCTGGAACGGCGCCATGGGGCCTGGTGCCTCGACTTCGCGACGCGGGCGTCGGCCGAGCTCAGCGGCGACAACCAGCGCGAGTGGCTCGAGCGGTTCGAGCACACGCACGACAACCTGCGGGTGGCGATGGATCGCGCGGCCGCCCGTGGCGATGCCGCCATCGCGATCGGGATCGCGTTCCACACGTGGCGCTTCTGGCAGAAGCGCGGCCACCTGTACGAGGCCCGCCGCCGGCTCGACGCGATGGCCGCCGCCGACTGGTCGCGGACCGATCCCCGCCTGCGAGCCCGCCTGCTCGAGGCGCTCGGCGGCGTCTGCTGGTGGCAGGGTGACATCAAGCCGATGCGCATCGCCTATGGCGAGGCCGCCGACCTGTGGCGCGCCCTCGGCGACCGGGCCGAGCTGGCGAACGCCCTCTACAACTACTCGTTCGCGTTCACCGTGCCCGACGAGCCCGGGCAGGCAGCCACGGCCCAGACGGACCCGACCGGCGAGGGCGCCGCGGCCCTCGAGGAGGCGCTGGGCATCTACCGCGAGATCGGCGACGAGCGGGGCGAGGCCAACGTCCTCTGGGGCATCGGCAACATGGCCTACTTCCGCGCCACCGGGGACACCGGCGCCTCCTACTTCGAGCAGTCCCTCGAGAAGTTCGCTCGCGTCGGCGACCGGACGATGGAGGCCTGGTCGCAGCACCAGCTCGGCGCCGCGTACATCCGGCTGAACCGGCTCGACGAGGCCGCGACCCTCATCCGCGAGGCGCTCCGATTCTTCTACCAGGCGAGCGACACGACCGGCCTCACGCTCGTCCTCGACGACCTGTCGTCGCTCGCGATCGCGACGGGTGAGAACGACCGGGCGGCTCGATTGTGGGGCGCGGCCCGCAACCTGACCTCGTCGACCGGCGCCAACCTCGCCGCGTTCGTGGACGAGGCCGTCGAGCTGGCGGCGAGGCCGAACGTGCGGCGAGCCCTCGACCAGGAGGAGCTCGCCCGGCTCGCGGCGGAGGGGGCCGCCATGCCGCTCGACGAGATCGTCGCGTACGCCCTCGAGATCCCGGTCGCGGACCTGCGGGAGCAGACCGACTAGACTCGGCCGATGACCGCCCAGGCCGTTCCACCGGGCCCAGCGGAGGCGCCCAAGACCGGCATCCCGAAGAACCCGGGGCGGGCCGAGCTGGGCCTGAAGGCGACCCTCCTCTTCCCGTCCAAGGCGGTCGTCGAGGAGTCCTACGTCCCGCTCATCTACACCGCCTGCCGGACGTGCTACTCGGAGCTCGAGCCGCAGGAGATCTTCCGGAAGGCGACCGCCGGCGAGATCGACCAGGCGAAGATGCAGCGCCTCATCTCGAATGTCATCGAGTCCGGCCACGGCTCGACGATCGAGCACGTCGTCTTCACGTTCGGCATCAGCGGCGTGTCCCGGACGCTGTCGCACCAGCTCGTCCGGCACCGGGCCGGTGTCGCGTTCGACCAGCAGTCGCAGCGCTACGTGACCTACAGGCAGGCCGCGACGATGGAGCCGCAGACGATCGTCGACGCCGATCCCGATCTGCGCGATCGTTACGAGGCGCAGGTCGCAGCCTCGATGTCGCTGTACGGCGACCTCGTGGCCGCCGGGATCCCGGGCGAGGACGCCCGGTTCGTCTTTCCGAACGCGACCCGCACGAACCTCGTGATGACGACGAACCTCCGGGCCCTCATCCACATGTCGGGCCTGCGCCTCTGCACGATGGCCCAATGGGAGATCCGGCGCCTCTTCCAGCTGATCCGCCACGAGATCTTCCAGGTCTCGCCGTTCCTCGGCTCGTTCCTCGCCCCGAAGTGCGTGCCGCTCGGCTACTGCGACGAGATGAACAACCGCGACGGCCACTGCCCGATCCGGCCCCACAAGGACGTGGTCCTCGAGGCCTGGGCCGAGAAGGCCCGGGCTGCGCGGGCCGCCGGCCGGGAGCTGCCGGTCACGTAGCGGCCCGCGAGCTGGCCGAACAGGCGGGCCGGGCGTCGCCCCTCAGATCGCCTTCTGGTAGGCCCGGAAGGTCCGCGTCGCCCAGGCCGTCGTCACGAGGGCCAGCACGAGCAGGGCCGCGATCCGGGGGAGGATGAACGGCCAGTCCGGGTTCGCGGCGAGGGCCGCGCGGCCTGCCTCGACCGCCCAGTTCACCGGGTTGTACGTCGCGACCGTGGTGATCCAGTCGGGCACGAGCTTGAGCGGCATGAACGCCGCCGACAGGAACGTGAGTGGCAGCTTCAGCATCGTGTTGATGCCGATGACCGACTCGCGCTGGCGGAGGAGCAGGGCCATCGCGTCGGAGAACGCGGCGACCGTGGCGCCGACCAGCATCGCGCATATCGTCAGGGCACCGTAGCCGAGGATCCCGCCCTCGAACTTTGCGCCGAGCAGGTGCGCCAGCCCGGCAATGATCGCGGCCTGGATCCCGAGCGACACGAGCTCGTACAGGTTCAGGCCGGCGATGATCGCGGTCCGGTGGATCGGCGTGGTCAGGAGCCGGTCGACGATCCCACGATCGAGGTCCTCGATGATCGACATCCCGCTCCAGCCGCAGCCGAACAGGGCCGTCATGACGAGGACGCCCGGGACGAGGTAGTCGAGATAGCTCGCCGAGACGGCGAACCCCGGGATCGACGTCACGCTCTTGAAGAGCTGCCCGAAGAGCAGCAGCCAGATGACCGGCTGGATGAGCGCCATGAGGACGAACCACGGCTGGCGCAGGAAGAACCGAAGGTGCCGCGCGGCCACGTAGGCCGTCTGGGCGAGCGCGGTCTGGGAAGGGGACAAGCCTCGAACGGTCGTCGCGGGTCGAGCGATGGCGGTCATCACGCTGCCTCCTGGGCCTGCGGCCGGTACGTCCGGCCCGTGTGGCGGAAATAGACGTCGTCGAGCGACGGACGGGCGACCGTGACCGTCGCGACCCCGAGGCCGGCGGCATCGAGCGCGGCGGCCGCGTGCCCATCCGTCGGCAGCTCCTGCAGCTCGACGACGACCGCGTCGCCGCGGAGCTCGGCCTTCAGGGCCTCGGGCGTGCCGCGTGCGACGATCCGGCCACGGTCGATGATCGCGACCTGGTTCGCCAGCCGATCGGCCTCGTCGAGGTAGTGGGTCGTGAGCAGGACGGTCCGGCCGTCCGCCGTGAGCCGACCGATCTCGGCCCACAGGTCGGCCCGTGCCTCGGGATCGAGCCCGGTCGTCGGCTCGTCGAGGAACAGGACCTGCGGCCGATGGATGAGCCCGACCGCGACGTCGAGCTTGCGCTGCATGCCGCCGGACCAGGTCTTGACGATCCGATCCGCCGCGTCGGTGAGGGAGAACCGGGCGAGGAGCTCGCTGCTCCGATCCCGGATCGCGCGCGTGTCGAGCCCGTACAGGCGACCCTGCAGGCCGAGGTTCTCGCGACCGGTCGCCTCGAGGTCGACGGCGGCTCGCTGCCCGACGACCCCGATCGCCCGGCGCACCCGGTCCGGTTCCCGGACGGCGTCGTGCCCGGCCACGATCGCGTGCCCGGCATCCGGGCGCGACAGCGTGGTCAGGACCTTGACCGTCGTCGACTTTCCGGCGCCGTTCGGTCCGAGGAGGCCGAGGACCTGGCCGGGGGCCGCCGCGAGATCGATGCCCTCGATGGCCCGAATCACGGACTTGCCGGCGCGGTAGGTCTTCACGAGGCCCTCGGCCTCGATCGGCCATGTATGCTTCGTGTCGTTCATGGCGACTCCTAAGTATCTTAGGTGCTAAGATAATCGCATCATGAGCGATCTCCCGACGATCCGTCAAGCCGTTCGCGGCAGCGCCTACGAAGAGGCCATCGCCGAGCGCCTCGGCATGAACCCGACCGACCTGCGGGCGCTCGAGCAGGTCCTGGCCGAGCCGGGCCTGAGCCCGGGCCGGCTGGCCGAGCTCTCGGTCCTCACCACCGGCGCGATCACCGGCGTCCTCGACCGCCTCGAGGCGGCGGGCTACGTCCAGCGCCTGCCCGACCCGTCAGATCGGCGCCGGATCGCGGTCCTGCCGCTGGGACCGGCCGCCCAGGTGCGGGAGATGGTCGAGCGGCTCGACTCGACGATCGGCGGCCTGCTCGCCGAGCGCTCCCCGGCCGAGCGACAGGCGATCCTCGAGTTCCTCGCGGCGATGGCGGAAGCCGTCACCGACGATACGGTCAAGCTCCGCGCGAGCACCCGAGGCGGGTTCGTCGGCTCGACGTACATCGCGCCGGCGAGCGACGCGGCCCGGGCCCGACTCCTCTACTCGACCGGAGCCCCGCGTCTCGCGATGAACATCGCGCCGCTCGGGCCGCGGGCGAGCGCGCGGGTCATCGCCGAGACGAGCGCCTCGCGCCTCCGCTTCACGGGCGCGACGACGGGCGACGACCTGATCCGGGCGACGTTCGACGGGCCCCGGCCGGAGGCGCGAAGTGCCGCCGGCGTCGTGACGATGCGGTTCAAGCGATCGATCGCCGGGGCGTTCTCCACCCGGCGGGCGGAGGTAGCCCTCCGGGCCGGCGTCCCGTGGTCGATCGAGCTGGACGGCGGTATCACGGATCTCACGGGATCCCTGGCGGGCGTCACCGTCGAGCGCCTCGAGGTCGGCGGTGGCGCGAACCACGTCGATCTCGAGCTCGGGGCGCCCGTCGGCACCACGCTCGTGCGGCTGAACGGCGTGGCGAGCTCGGCCCGCTTCCGCCGGCCGGCCGGCGTGCCCGTCGCGCTGCGCGTCGATGGCGGCATCGCCCACCTGCGCCTCGACGGCCAGCGGATCGAGCAGGTCGCCGGCGAACGGCGGTTCGCGTCGCCGGGCTTCGCCGGGAGCGCCGACCGATACGAGATCGAGATCCTCGGCGGCGCGAGCGACGTCCGGATCGCGGCCGATCAGGCGGGCCGGTAGGCCTCGACGAAGCGGCGGATGATGCGGCCGAGGCGCGGGCCGGCCGCGGCGCCCGCGGCGAGGACCTCGGCGTGGGTGAGTGGCTCGCCGGTGTATCCGGCGCCGGCATTCGTGACCAGCGACACGCCGCAGACATCGAGGCCGGCCCACCGGGCCGCGATGCATTCCAGGACAGTGGACATGCCGATCGCGTGGCCGCCGAGTCCCGCGTACATCCGGACCTCGGCCGGCGTCTCGTAGCTCGGGCCGGTGAGGGCCACGTAGACGCCCTCGGCCATCTCGACGCCCTCTGCCTTGCCGGCGACGTGGAGGAGGTGCCGAAGCCGCGGGCTCCAGGCCTCGGTCAGGTCGGGGAAGCGCGGGCCGATCGAGTCGGCGTTGGGACCAAGCAGCGGGTTCTCGCCGGTCAGGTTCAGGTGATCGCGGATGACCATGAGCGTGCCCGGCCCGAAGGTCGGGTCGAGCCCGCCGGCGGCGTTGGTGAGGACCACGGCCTTCGCGCCCAGTCGCGCGAAGAGCAGCACCGGCTGGACGACGAGCCCGACGGCGTTGCCCTCGTAGAGGTGGAGTCGACCCTGCAGCATGGCCACGGGTCGGCCGCCGAGATGGCCGAGCAGGAGGCGCCCGTGGTGACCCGGCGCCGTGGCCGCCGGCCAGCCTGGCAGCTCGTCGAAGGGGATCGCGACGGCGTCCTCGAGCTCGTCGGCCAGGCCACCGAGCCCTGACCCGAGCACGATCCCGAGCTCCGGGACGAGATCAGACCGCCGGCGGACCGCGGCCTCGAGGGCATCGAGCCGGGCGGGCTGGTCGATCGGGCGGATCGGGTCGGCGGAGTTCACGTCACGCGCACGGTAGCGGGGTCGACGGGGCTCCGTGGTGCGATCGATGGGACTGCGCGGGCCGCCGCTGCTTCGTCCAGGGGTCGACGGCCGAGGGGCCCGCAGCTTCTGCGGCCCGACGGGAGTACCGACACCGGGATGCCGGTCACGTCCCGCCGGGTCGCCCGAGGACGGCATCGGGATGCCGTCGCGACCGGGTACAGAAGCGCCCGAAGCGACCGGCCCTGGCCCCGCTTCCCCTTGATGTGATCTCGGTTCTTCGGTTCCCTGGCGGCCCCTTCGGGCAAGTCGAATGGTGCCCGCCGGCCCGGGACCCGGTCAACGCGGTTATCCACGACCTGCGGCCGATGTGAGCGCCTTGTTTCCACGAGTTGCGCACCACTGTGGACATCCCGTGGAAAACCGGGATCCACGACGGTCTGCGGCCGATTCACCGGCGATCAGCTGGCGCCGCTCAGCCGCCGAGGGCGAACATCTCGATGTGCGGGAGGTGGCTGGTCGACGCCGAACGCAGCTCCGAGTAGCGGTCGTCCCGAACGCGCCAGGCAGCGTCGATCAGATCGACGAGGTCGGCGTCGGCGGCACCGGCCCGGAGCGAGCCACGGAGGTCATGCCCGATCGCGCTGAAGAGGCACGTGTAGAGCTTGCCCTCGGCGGAGAGGCGGGCCCGAGTGCAGTCGCCGCAGAAGGGCCGCGTGACCGACGCGATGACGCCGATCTCGCCGTCGCCGTCGGCGTAGGCCCAACGCTCGGCGACCTCGCCCCGGTACGACGAGTCGGCAGCCACCAGCGGCAGCTCGGCCGAGATCGTCTCGACGATCTCCTCGGCGGGCACGACGTCGTCGAGGCGCCAGCCGTTGGCGTTGCCGACGTCCATGTACTCGATGAACCGCAGGACGAGGCCCTCGGCTCGGGCCCACCGGGCGAGCGGCAGGATGCTGGCCTCGTTCTCGCCGCGCCGGACGACGACGTTGACCTTGATCGGCGCGAGGCCGGCGGCGTGCGCGGCATCGATCCCGGCGAGCACCCGCGAGACCGGGAAGTCGACGCCATTCATCCGGCGGAACGTCGCGTCGTCGAGCGAATCGAGCGACACCGTGATCCGGCCGAGGCCCGCGTCCGCCAGCGGCTTCGCGAGCGCCTTGAGCGCGGATCCATTCGTCGTGAGGGTCAGGTCCGTCGGCTCGCCATCTGGCGTCCGGATCGCGGCCAGCATGGCGATGAGATCGGGCAGGTTGCGCCGCACGAGGGGCTCGCCGCCCGTGATCCGCAGCTTCGTCACGCCGAGCCCGACGAAGACCCGGGCGAGGCGGTCGATCTCCTCGTAGCTCAGGACCTGGTCGTGCGGCAGGAACTCGAAGTCGCGGCCGAAGACCTCCTTCGGCATGCAGTACGGGCAGCGGAAGTTGCACCGATCGGTGACGGAGATTCGGAGATCGCGGAGCGCCCGACCGAACACGTCGAGTCGGGCCGGTCGACCATCGAACGCGGAGGATGCCTCCGACGGAGGGGACGGGGCCGGGCGACGCGTCTCGGAGCGGGGCTGGAGCATCGGCCAGAGCGTACCCCAGGACCGCATTCCGACCCCGACGAAGGCTCGTGGTACCTCCGGGAGCGACTCGGGGTACCACTAGCGACTTCCCCGCACTCGACCCCACCGTGACGATCCGCTCGACCGGCCCATTGCCGCCGGCTCGACCCTGCCCTGTCGAGGTTGCGCGCGAATGACGACGACGGAGAAGCGCGGATTCCGGTTGCCGTGGGGCGCCGAGAGCCGCAAGGCGGACGACGAGCCGATGACCGCCACCGCGCCGGCCGCCGCGCCGCCCGGAGCCATCGCGCCGGCCACCGACCTCCCACCGGCCCTGGCGCCCGCGCCGGGCGCGGGCGCGTCCGCGCGGCCCGGTTCGAGCCTCCGTCGCGGCCACGCCGACGACCTCGGCAGAGGTCCCTTCGGACTGGCGCCGGCCACCGATTCTCAGGCGCGGTCGTCCCGCGCCGATTCGGTCGTCGACCTGCCAGGGCCCGCGCCCGTCAAGTCGGCGCCCGCCGCGACGGCGGCGGCGACCGACACCGTGCCAGAAGCCGAGACTCCTGCCGCCGAAGCCGTGGCGGCCGGCCCTCGCGCGCCCGCCGTCGAGGCGCCCGCCGGCCCTGCGGCGCCGACGGCCCAGGCTGCATCCGCCGCGATGGCCTGGCCCGATGTCGATCGACGCGGCTCGCCCACCCATGTCAGCTCGGATGCGCCGCCCCCTCCGATCCGCGTGATCGGTGACGGCGCCGCCGCGCGCCGCACCAACCCCCTCGTCGCCGGCCTGGTGAAGGCCATGCGCGACGCCGCCCGGACGGCCCGCGACGAGACGACCGCCCGGATGCGCGCCGACGCGACGACACGGGTCGACCAGATCCGGGCCGAGTCCGTGGCCGCGGGCGTGGCACTGAAGAAGCAAGCGGACGAGGACGTTGCCGGCATCCGCGAGTGGTCGAAGAGCGAGATGGCCCGGATCAAGGCCGAGACCGAGTCCCGGATCACCGCCCGCCGGGCCGACCTGGTGAAGCAGACCCAGGCCCAGGCGGCGGACGCCATGCAGTACATGGACGAGGTCCGCAGCTCGATCGCCGCATTCGAGACGGAGATGGAGCGGTTCTTCGACATGCTCCTCGCCGAGGAGGATCCGGCCCGGCTGGCCACGCTCGCCGAGCGCCTTCCGGAACCGCCATCGTTCGCGCGCCACGCCGGCTCGGCGACAACCACGCCGCGACACGCCGCCCGCCCACGAGCCGCCCAGCCTCGGGGAGCTCGGCCCGCCGCCCCGGCCCCGCGCCGCAAGGTCGTTCCAGCTGCCGCTTCCGCGCGGGCCCCAGAGGCCGCGCCCGACCTTGCCGTCGAGCCGGAGCCAAGGCTGGCGCCCGCTGCTGCCGCCGCCGCCGAGGCCGAGGCCATCGCCGGCCTCGACGAGGAGCTCGCCGCGTTCTCGAGCGCCCTCGGCCGCCTGGCTGCACCCGACCTCCCCGCCGCGGACGAGCCCGACCACGTCGATGCCGCTCCGGAGCCGGCGGCGGAGTCCGAGGCCGCGACCGACCCCGCCGACACCGACGGCCACGCCGCCGTCGCCTTCGAGAGCCGCGACGACACCGAGGCCCTCGCGGCCTGGACGGCCGCGCTTGCCGCGATGCGGACCGCGCGACCCGAGCTCGACGGCGCGCCCGTCGACGCGCTGACGCCGACGGCACCGGCCGCCGACGCGCCTGCCGTGGCGGCCGAGCCCGAGCGCGAGCTCCGTGGCATCGCCGAGGACGAGATCGAGCTCGACTTCAGCGCCCCGGCCGGCAGCCTCATGGCGATGATGGCCGACGCGCCGCGCATCAACTCGCCCGACGACCTCACGCCCGAGGAGCGGATCGCCCTGCTGGGCTTCGACGAGCTCCCACCGGACGAGAACCCCGAGCCCGCGCCGGAGGCCGCGCCCGCCGCGACGTCGGGCGTGACACGGGTCGTGGTCACGGGCCTGACAAGCGTCGCCGGCATCTCCGCGTTCAAGACCGCCCTGGCGCGAGTCGGCGGCGTCGAGTCCGTCAGCGTGACCTCGGGCCACGACGGCGCATTCGTGTTCTCGGTCGTGCACGCGATCGCGACCGATCTCCGGGCCGCCGTTCCGGGCTTTCCCGGCTTCGGCGCGTCGATGACGAACGACGAGGGCTCGGTCCTCGACTACAGCGTCACCGAGCCCGCGACATGAGCTTCTCCGGCGAGCCTGCCGGAGCTGCCGCGCCGGCTCGCGCGACCGTCGCCATCGGGCTGGCCTCCGCCGATCGGGTCGCGATCGCGGCGACGTTCGAGGCCGCCGGCTACGGCGTCGCCCTCATCGACTCCGCGGCCGCGTTGCCGTCGCTCGCGACGGTCGGCACGCGATTCGCGGCAGCGATCCTCGAGGTTGGCGAGGACGCCGCCTCGACCGTCGAGATCGTCCGCCGGCTCCGCGCCGGCGGGCTCGAGCTCCCCGTCGTCTACGTGACCTCAGATGCCGGGCTCGATGCCATCTCGAGCGCCGGCGTGGACGACACCGACGAGATCCTCCTCCAGCCGGTCGATGTCGAGGCGCTCCGCTGGCGCGTCGAGGCGATGGCGATCCGGGCCCAGGTCGAGCCGACGACGGAAGCGGCCTCCGACACGGTCCTGCGATCCGGCCGGGTCGACGCCTCATGGGCACCCCGGGCCCCGATCTTCGCCCTCTTCAACCCGAAGGGCGGGGTCGGCAAGACCACGATCGCCACGAACCTCGCCGCCGCGCTGCAGATCCGCAAGCATCGCCGGGTCCTCCTCGTCGACGCCGACACGGTCACCGGGCACGTGGCGCTGTCACTCGGGATGCAGATCAAGCGGACAGTGTCGGACAGCTGGCAGGACGAGGCCGCGGGCGGCCCGCGCGAGTCGCTGCTGCAGCTGGCCGTCGAGCACGCGTCCGGTGTCCGGGTCGCGCCACTGACCTCGAACCCGCTGACCGCGCCGCACCTGGATCCGGAACGCGTGGCCGACAGCCTGCTCGAGGCCCGCGACGGCGTCGACGCGATCGTCGTCGACCTCCACCCGTCCTACAGCGACGTCAACCTGGCGGTCTTCACGATCGCCGACAAGATCCTCGTGCCGGTCACGCCCGACCTGCCCGCCATCCGGGCGGCGATGCAGCTTCGCGACGTCGCCTACGAGCTCGGCGTCCGCGAGCGGCTGGCGATGGTCGTGAACCGGGCGAAGAGTGGCGTCTCCGTCGCCGACATCGAGCGGACGACCGGGCTGAAGGCCTTCGCCGAGATCCGGTCCGCCGGGCTGCTGCTCGTCTGGGCGGCGAACGCGGGCAAGACGCTCATCGACAAGTACCCGCGCGAGAAGGTCACCGGCGACTTCGACGCGCTCGCCGAGCGACTCCTGCTGGTCACCGGCGCGGAGCAGGCCGGCGAGCTCGCGCCGGCCCAGCGCCTGAACCTCGGCACGCTCTTCAGGAAGGCCTCCGCCCCCGGCTGATCTCGGGCCGAGCGATCGCCGACTGCCGCCGGTGGCTACTCCTCGGCCTTCCCCGAGTTCTCGCGGATCGTCTCGACCACCCCGGAATCGGCGAGCGTCGTCGTGTCGCCGAGCGGCCGGCCCTCGGCGATGTCGCGGAGCAGGCGCCGCATGATCTTGCCGGAGCGGGTCTTCGGCAGGTCGGGCGTGAACAGCAGGAACTTCGGCTTCGCGATCGGGCCGATGACCTTGGCGACGTGCTCGCGGAGCTCGCCGGCGAGGCCGTCACCCGCCGAGACGCCGGCCTTCAGGATCACGAACGCGAAGATCGCCTGGCCGGTCAGCGGGTCGTTCTTGCCGACCACGGCCGCCTCAGCGACCGACTTGTGGTCGACGAGGGCCGATTCGACCTCGATCGTCGAGATCCGATGGCCCGAGACGTTCATCACGTCGTCGACGCGGCCGAGGAGCCAGAAGTAGCCCTCGTCATCGCGCTTCGCGCCGTCGCCGGCGAAGTACATCCCCGGGAAGCGGCTCCAGTACGTGGCCTTGTATCGCTCGGGATCGCCGTAGATGCCGCGGAGCATCGCCGGCCAGGGTCGCTTGAGGACGAGGTATCCCCCACCCCCGAACGGCACGCTCCGGCCGTCGGCATCGACGACATCCGCGTCGATGCCCGGGAACGGGAAGGTCGCGGATCCAGGCTTCGTCGTCGTGACGCCCGGGAGCGGGGTGATGAGGATCATCCCCGTCTCGGTCTGCCACCAGGTGTCGACGATCGGTGCCTTCCCGCCACCGACGTGCTCGTGGTACCAGAGCCAGGCTTCGGGGTTGATCGGCTCGCCCACCGACCCGAGGACGCGCAGCGACGACAGGTCGTGGGCCTCGGCGAACTGGGGGCCCTGCTTCATGTGGGCCCGGATCGCGGTCGGGGCGCAGTACAGGATCGAGACCTGGTAGTCCTCGATGATCTGCCACCAGCGGCCCCAGTCGGGGGAGTCGGGCGTGCCCTCGTAGAGGATCCCGGTCGTGGCGTTCGCGAGCGGGCCATACACGATGTACGAGTGGCCCGTCACCCAGCCGACGTCGGCCGCGCACCAGTACACGTCGTCGGGCTTGACGTCGAAGATCTGCTCGTGCGTGTAGGACGTGCCGAGGAGATAGCCGGCCGTCGTGTGGATGATCCCCTTGGGCTTGGCCGTCGTCCCGGACGTGTAGAGCAGGTAGAGCATGTGCTCGGAGTCGACCCAGGTCGGTGGGCAATCCGCGGCCTGGCGGCCGACGGTTTCGTCCCACCAGACGTCCCGGCCGGGCTCCATGACGCAGCCGGGCGCATCGTCACCGAGGCGCCGGACGACGAGCACGTGCTCGATCGTGGGCGTGTCCTTCAGGGCCTCGTCGACCGCGGGCTTGAGCTCGGCCGGCTTGCCCCGCCGCCAGCCGCCGTCGGCGGTGATGACGAGCTTCGCCTCGGCGTCGTTGATCCGGCCTGACAGGGCCTCCGCCGAGAAGCCCCCGAACACGACCGTGTGGGGCGCCCCGAGCCGGGCGCAGGCGAGCATCGCGATCGGCAGCTCCGGGATCATCGGCATGTAGATCGCGACCCGGTCGCCCTTGCCGATCCCGAGCTCCTTCAGGGCGTTGGCCGCCTGCTGGACCTCGCGATGCAGATCCGCGTAGGTGATGGTCCGGGTATCCCCGGGCTCCCCGATCCAGTGATAGGCGACCTTGTCGCCGAGGCCCGCCTCGACATGGCGATCGACGCAGTTGTACGAGACGTTCAGCTCGCCGCCGAGGAACCACTTCGCGAAGGGCAGGTCCCACTCGAGCGTCTGATCGAACGGCTTGTGCCAGGCGAGGCGCTCCCGGGCGAGCTTCTCCCACGTGCCGACGGCATCGCGGGCGAACTCGTCGTAGAGCGACGGCTGGGCGTTGGCCTGCGCCATGAAGGCCGGATCGGGCGGGAAGGTCCGCGATTCGGCGAGCAGGTTCTCGATCTCGACGGTCATCGGCGACGGCTCCTCACGAGTTCGGATCGGGCGGTGGGCCGGCGGTGTCGGAGCCGGTGGTCTCCGCCGCGGCGGCGACGCGCTGGTCGATGGCGGCTCCGACGCTCGGCGCCTGGGCCAGCACGACGCGCTGGGGCCGCGGGATCTCGATGCCGTGCTGGTCGAATGCCGCGAGCAGCCGCTTGCGCAGCTCCCCGGCGGCGGCCCACTGGTCCGGTGCGCGGACGGTCCCCAGGATCTTCAGGGTCACACCGTACTCCCCGATGGCCGCCACGCGGTCGACCTTCGGCGTCTCGAGGATCTTGCGCTTCCATGTCCGATCGTTGGCCATGTCCCGGCCGACGGCGTCGACGACCTCGATCGCCTTGTCGATGTTGGTCCCGTAGGCGACCGTGACGTCCTGGTGGATGCGAGACCAGACCCGGGTCAGGTTGCTGGCGACCTGGATCTCGCCGTTCGGGACGGTGTGGACGACGCCGTCGAGGTCGCGCAGCGTCGTCCGCCGCAGGCTGAAGTCCTCGACGGTCCCGGACACGCCCGCGACCCGGACGACGTCGCCCTTGCTGAACTGGTTCTCGATGAGGATCAGCGAGCCGTTCAGGTAGTCCTTCACGAGGCTCTGGGCGCCGAAGCCGAGGGCCACCCCAACGATCCCGAGGCCGGCGATGGCCGGCCCGATGTCGAGGTTGAACGTCCGGAGGATCATCAGCCCCGCGATCACGATCACGACGAACTGGAGGACGTTGGTCCCGAGGTTGTCGATCGTGTCGATCCGCTTCTTTAGCTCGACCGCGGACAGCTCCTGGGCCGTGCCCTCGGTCGCCTCGCGATCCATGAGCGTTTTCACGACGCTCCGGACGAAGAGGTGGACCGCGCGCAGCAGGACGAGCGCGATGGCAACGATCAGCAGGATCGGCAGGACCTGGCCCTGCAGGATCGAGTCGAGCGACGCCATGGCGGGCAGCGTACCGCCCGCGGGATCAGTCGGGGTCGGCCCCCGCGTGGGCCGCGACGTGCTCGCCGGTGCCCATCCCGAGGTCCTGGTGGACGAACGTGCCCTTCGCCCGTTCGTCGAGGGCCGCGTCGAGCGAGTCGGCGAAGATCGAGGTGACCTTGTCGACGATGTCCTCGCGGGCGTGAGCCTCGCACAGGAACCACGGCTCGCGGGAGTCCGGCTCGGGCATCGCGCCACGAGCGTGCATCCCGAGCGCCACCGCGTCGTACAGGTCGTGATCCGACGAGGCCCAGTCCCGGTACTCGGTCGGGGCCTCCGCGCGGAACATGATCCCGAACATCGACGGGACGCCCGTGAACACGAACGGCAGGCTCCGCTCGTTGAGGACCTCGCGGATCTCGCCCTGGATCGCCGTGCCGACGGCCTTGATCGTGTCGAGCGCCGGGGTGTCGCGCAGGATCCTCAGCGTCGCGACCGCGGCGGACGCGGCCACGCGATTGCCGGCATACGTGCCGCCGTGGCTGACCTTGTCCGGCAGGACGGACATGACCTCGTCGGTGCCGGCGAAGCAGGCCGCCGGATAGCCGTTGCCGATGGCTTTCGCGTACGTCGCCAGGTCCGGGGTGACGCCGAAGTACTCGGCCGCGCCGCCTCGGGCGATCCGGAAGCCGGTCTTGACCTCGTCGAAGATCAGCAGCGACCCGAACTCCTGCGTCAGCGCGCGCATCTCCCGGTGGAAGCCCTCGCGCGGCAGGATCGCCTGGGCGTTGCCCATGATCGGCTCGACGATGACCGCGGCGATGTCGTCGCCCTCGCGCTCGAAGATGCGGCGGAGGACGTCGATCGCGTTGTAGCGGGCCGGGATCATCGTCCGGGCGACGGCTTCCGGAATGCCGCGGCCCCAGGCCAGACCGACGGGGTTGTCCGCATCGCCGAGCTCGGCCATGTCGTTCGGGGTGACCGAGATCAGGGCGTAGTCGTGGACGCCGTGGTACTGGCCCTCGAACTTCACGATCTTGTTCCGGCCGGTGTACGCCCGGGCGACGCGCATCGCATGCATCGTCGCCTCGGTGCCGGAGACGGTCATCCGGGCCTTGCCCACCCAGCCGGTCATCTGCTTGATGAGCTCCATCGCCTCGACCTCGTCCTCGGAGGTCAGGGAGAAGCTGACGCCCTTGCGCATCCGCTCGTTGACGTAGTCGTCGACGCGCGGGTCGCCGTGGCCGAGGATCACCGGGCCGTAGCCCATCCGCAGGTCGATGAAGCCGTTGCCGTCGATGTCCCAGACATGGCCGCCCTCGCCGCGATCGACGTAGATCGTGTCGTCGCCCCAGGCGCGGAAGTTCGAGTCCGTCCCGCCCGGCATCGCCTGCAGGGCGCGGTGGTACAGGGCCATCTGTCGGTCGCGTCGAAGTCGAGGCGCCGGGTTGCTGGGCATCAACGCTCCTCGTCTTTCCCCTGCTGTGTGCCCGCGATATTCGCACGAAGTGGCCGAACTTGCCACGAATCGCGGGCGGGGGCCCGCGAGCGCGCTACGGCCCGAACGTCGGGAAGGGCGGGAAGCTGAACAGCGGCGGGAACGTGGAGCCCGGCGCGAACGGGTTCGGGAAGCCGCTCGCCGCAAACTGCCCGAAGGCCCACGAGCCGAGGACCAGGGCCAGGACGTCGAGGATGATGAAGAGCCCGATCAGGGCCCGGGCGGTGCCCTCGAACTCGGGCTCCTCGAACGAGGGCGGCGGGATCGTCTGGGTGCCGTCGGGCCCGGTGACCGGCGCCGGGGCGTTGACCCAGGGTGGCCAGAACGGCGGGACCAGCCGCCGGTACGCCGAGAAGCCGAGGCTTGCCGTGAGCGGCGTGAACGCCGACAGGAGCAGAGCCGACGGGATCGACAGCAGCCCGAGCTGGCCGAACGAGGCCGGCGTGGTGAGCATGACGCCGCCGATCGCGGTCGGCGCCGCGAACAGCCCGGTGAGGAACCCGGCCCCGACGATCCGACCCCACGTCCCACTGCCACGCGTCGCCCGCCAGGACACCCGCAGGGCATCGGCCGTGTTCAGGTTGTCGACGACGTTGGCCGACAGGGCCAGGCCGAGGCGGACGCCGACCCAGATCAGTATCGGCACGACGATCAGGAGGACGATGCCGACCAGCGTGAAGCTCTGGGAGTAGACCGAGCCGATCAGGAGGATCGCGAGGACGAACCCGACGACGACGAACAGCAGCCCGATGACGATGGCCGTCAGGAGCATCCAGCCGAAGCGATGGACGCCGCGGTCCAGCGCCCGCCCGAACGCCAGCGAGGGCCCGCCCTCGAGGAGCGCGAACGTCGTCGCGGTCCCGATGAGGCCGATCACGGACGCGAGGAGCGCGAGGATGGGCGCCCAGGTCACGGCCGCCGCCGGGTTTCGGTATGGGTTGTCGACGTACTGGATCGCCGCGGTCAGCATCGCCGGGATCGCGGCCACGAGATAGAGGCGGACGGGATCGGCCGCATAGCGGGCGAAGGTGTCCGAGAGCAGACGACCCACCGTGAACGGCGGCCGTCCGTTCGCGTACGACCCGACGCCGGCGATCCCGGCGGACACGGGTGGCGGAGCCCACGACACGAGGGGCCGCGGCGGGGCTGGCGGAGCCGCGGGCCCGTCCCATGCCACCGGAGCGGATGGCGGGGCGGCCGCGTCCGATCCGGCCTCAGGTGGAGGGACGCCCTCCCCCGGGCCGACGGGTGCTGGCGGCTCTCCTCCCTCGGGGACCATCGCCGGGCATCCTAGGGCCTCTCAGGCCGGCGTCGCCACCCAGTTCGGCAGCTCGCGGGCCAGCGTGGCCAGCGGCAGCGAGCCATGGCCGAGCAGCTGATCGTGGAATTCGCGGAGGTCGAACGCCGACCCGTCGCGGGCGGCGATCTCGCGCCGCAGCCGCTCGATCTCGCGCTGGCCGATCTTGTAGGCCAGCGCCTGGCCCGGGTTCGCGATGTAGCGGTCGGTCTCGATGACCGCGTCGGTGTCCGTCAGGCCAGCGTCGAGCAGCTGGTCGATCGATTGCTGGCGGGTCCAGCGGAGCGCGTGCAGGCCGGTGTCGACGACGAGGCGGGCCGCTCGCCACGCCTGCGCGTCGAGCATCGCGAAGCGCTCCTCGTCGTTCTGGTACAGGCCCATCTCGTCTGCCAGGCGCTCCGAGTAGAGGCCCCAGCCCTCGACGTACGCGCCACCGGCGATCCGGGCGCCGAACCGCCGGAAGCGATTGAGCCTCGTGTTCTCGCCCTCGAGGGCGATCTGGAAGTGATGGCCCGGGATCGCTTCGTGGAACGTCGTCGAGGCGAGCTTCGAGAACGTCCGCGTGGCGAGGTCGTAGCAGTTCACGTAGTACGTGCCGGGCCGGCTGCCGTCCTCGGACGGCGGGAAGTAGTACGCGAACGGCGCGTCCTGCTCCTTGTACTCCTCGACCGGGATCACGCGGCATCTGGCCGCGGGGATCGTCCGGACGACCGCGGACATCGCGGCGCCGGCGCGCTCGATGTCCGCCACCGCGCGCTCGATGAGCGCGTCGCGGCTGGCCGGCTGGTTCGACGGGTCGGCCATGATCGAGGCGCGGTACGCCTTCGTGTCGTCGCCGAAGCCGTTGGCCCGCGAGATGAGGCGCCGCTCGGCCTCGATCGAGCCGAGCTCCTCGAGCCCGCTCTCGTGGATGTCGCGGGCCTCGAGGGGCAGCGTCGTCCAGCGCAGGATCTGGGTCCGGTAGATCTCATCGCCATCGGGCGCCGACCAGATGCCCGGATCGGTCCGGGTCTTCTCGAAGTACGAGCCCTTCAGCTCGTCGAGGAAGGCCTGATCGGCCGGGTAGACCTCGTCCTTCACGATCTGCCGGATGGCCTCGCGGTCGTCCTCTTCGGAGACGCGGATCATCGACGGCACGATGGCCTGGTCGATCGGGATGGCGAGCATCCGCTCGAGCTGGGCGATGGTCCGCTCCGCGACGATCCGCGGCGCCGTCAGGCCGCTGGCCTCGGCCTCGCGCATGAGCTCGAGGTTCGCGGCCATGTACGCCGGATAGCCGTGCAGGCGCGAGACGAAGTCGTCGAACGCCTTCGGCGTGTCGGCGCCCTGGAACTGCGTCATCTGCGGCAGGAGGGTCTGGGGACCGCCCATCTGGTCGACGACCTGGAGCGTGTCGAGGCGGTGATCGTCCTCGGTGACGGTGAGCTCGCCGATGACCCGCAGCACGTCGCGCGTGATCCGGTCCTCGACGCCGAGGCCCTCGTCCCCGATGGCATCCGCCGCGGCGATCATGTCCTCGGCCCATTGGCGGGCCTTCGCCCGGCCCTCGGGGCCCGGGTCCGGCAGCCGGTCGTCGTAGCGCGTGTCGCCGTACACGGTGGCGGACAGCGGGCTCAGCTCGAGAAAGCGCTCCCAGAAGCCGTCGGCGATCTGGTCGACGGTCTGATCGGCGTTGGTCACGAGAGTCTCCTCCGGCGGGCGTGCGGCGGGGGGCTAGCGTACCCGCGTTCGGGCTACCGGGTCTCGAAGAGCCCCATCTGCTCGGCCCGTCGCGCGATCGGGGGATCGAGACCGATGAACGGCTCCATCGAGGCGAGGTCGGTCGGCTCGCGCTCGAGCCAGGCCCGCAGGTGCGGCCACAGCATCAGGTGCCAGTTCGCCTCCTCGAGCCCGGCCCGGAGCACCGGCGAGGCGTCCAGCTTGTGGCGGGCCAGCTCGGCCCGCTCGGCCGGGATCGCCATGATCCGGGCGACCGACTCCTCGGTCCGGATGTGGGCGTGGCGCCGCAGCAGGACGTCGCCGAGCATCGCGGTCCACTCGACCTCGAAGAGCATCACGGCCCGGCCGCGATGGGACCAGACGCAGTCGATCTGCTCGAGGTCCTCGGCGGACGATCGGGCGAGCGACGGCAGCCAGGGGTTGCGCTCGCGCTCGTCGAGATAGTCGGCCAGGACGCGGTCGCCGATCCGCCGGCCCTGCTCGCGCCGCCCGAGCCCGACGCGCATGCCCAGGCGGTGGCCACCATTGGCGAGCAGGGCAAGGAGCTCCGTGTGCTCCGCGGTGCGGTCCCGGATGTCCTCGTTCGTGACGAGCCGGTCGGCGCTCGATGCCGGGCCGCGATAGCTGGCCAGGCAGGCCCGGACGAGCGCCTCGTCCGGCAGGTCGTGGCCGGTGAAGAGGGCCGCGATCCGCTCGAAGAACGCGGCCTCGGCGATCGGGCCGGCCGTAGAGAGCAGCGAGTACACCGCCCACTCGACGCGATCCGCGAGCGGCACCGCGGCGCCGTCGCGATCGGCCTTCTCGCGGAGCCACCAGCGGCCGGGCTCGATCTCGACGACGCGGCGCTGGCTCGGCCGGTTCAGCTCATCGCGGACGAGGGCGAGGACGCGCTCGACGGGATCCTGGGCGGGCGCGGCGGCCGCGCCGGCGACGGTGCGCGTGCGGGTCGTGCGGGTGCGGACCGAGCCGCCGGCTGACGAGCGACCCGGCGCCGGCGTGGGAGTGGGAGCGGCGGCCGAGCGAGCATGGCTGCCGGGCGCTCGCAGGGACGGTGGCAGCTCGAACGTCGCGGGGTGGCGATCGTCGCCGTCGGCCGCATCGTCCATCGGCTCGGGGTCGGGGATCGGGCGCTCGAGGGCACGGCCCTGGGAGCGCGTCTCGGCGGCCACGAGCCGGCGCAGCTGCCCGGACCGATCGAGGCCCACGAGGATCTCGCCGAGCAGCCGCTCGTAGCGGGCCGGCTCGCCGCGGGCGCGGAGGACCTCCACGGCAGTGTCCTGGATCGACTTGGCCGCCTCGACCGCGGAGAACGGCCGGGCATCGATCCGCTCGGGTGGCGCGAACAGCCCCGGGCCCGGGACCATGTCCGGATCGCCGCGACCGCCATCGAGGGACTCGAGGGGCACGCCGCCGCGGGTCCGCGGGCCGGGCGGCATCGTCCCGCCGGGCGGCAGCAGCTC